>JAHHTT010000003.1 GCA_020024465.1 Odoribacter sp. | reverse complement strand
TATGCAGCAGAATAATATTCTTTTCTTTACACCACCGAAGCATTCGCAGGATTTGTGTATCCCGCAGTTGAAGTGGGAGTTTTTGTGTCATACGCTTTATCTGAAAAAATATCCTTTTTTGCTGGGACCCAAAGGCTGTGGAAAATCATCTGTGGCTATGGAACTGGCTGAAGCGATGGGAATGGATTTTTATGCCTTTGATATGGGACAGGCTTTTAAGCCCAAAAAGATGTTTCTCGGCGGGCTGATTATCGGCGATGAAGGTAAGACAATGGCTGTCAGGTCGGAATTTTTCAAGGCTTTTGTCTCGGATCGGCCGACTTTGATTTTTCTGGATGAACTGACGCGTATTCCAATGGTGGCTGCCAATTTTTTGATGACTATTCTGGATAGAAAACAGTCGTATCTGTATGATGAGGATTCGGGTGTGCGTTATAATAAAGGTGAGAATGTCCTTTTCGTGGCTGCCGGAAATACAGGTTTTGCATATGTCTCTACCCAGCGTCTGGATTCGGCTTTCGAAGACCGTTTTATCAAGATTCGGCTGGATTATTTGACAACGGAGGAGGAGGCTGCCTTGATTTGTGAACGGTTTCCGGCTGTGAAACGGGCAGCTGCAGTCCAACTGGCAGAGATTGCCAGTCTGCTGAGACAGGCAGAAAAAAAAGAGGCGCTTACAGTGGCGCTTTCGACTCGTCAGGTGTTGGATGCTGCAGCTTATATGCAACTCGGATATTCGTTGCGGGAAGTGGTGGAGGAGGTTATTCTTACGAATTATATTATTGCAGGTGAGCATTTGGTGGCCCGTTCTTTAGTGCAAATGGTATGAGCCGTGAAGAGTTTGAAAAGCTGTTTCGCAGCGATGCCCTGGACCGAAAATGGTGGGGAGACTTTCCGGAGATGTCGGACGTGGTGGATAAGGATTTTCCGGAAACGTCTGACATATATCAATTGATGCCCGTGTGTGCCAAGATTGCTTTGTATATGACAGGCGAGTTGCCGAGGGTGGTGTTTGCCGGAAATGCCGGTGTGATGTCGGGGTTCGATTCGGTTGTGATGAATCCCGGGATTCTTTCGCTGAAGGTTTCAGAGAAAATCCGTTCGGAAGTTTTCTTTGGCCAGTATATTCACCAATTGGGGCATTTATGCTTTAGTCGCGGATGTTATGAACATTTTCATTGTACTTATCAGCAAAAACATATTATTCACCTGTTTGAGGACCGGAGGGTTGAAGGGAAGATTGTCCGGACATATCCAGGGTATTATTATTACCTCCGTGCGGCACGGAATATGGTTTATACCATGGCCCGGATGAGAGCGGAAAAGGATTTGAGATTTGCGGATCTGGAGGATATGCGGTGGAATTATCTGGTTACAAAGCTGCTTTATCCGGAGTTATTGTCTGACAGTGTTTTTGAAGCTCGTTTGGCTTCGCATAGAAACCGTTTGGTGTGGATGGACGAAATGTTGGATGCGATTCGGGATTATACAGAATTGGAACCAACAGACATATATGATTTGGCGAGGAAAATCAGTGCGCGTTTTTTGTCGTCTTCAGAGGAAGGAGACAGGATGTTTAGTTTTTATTCGAAGGTGATGATGAATTTGCCTCTGGAAGTGGAAGGGGGAACTGTAGATATTGATGTGAAGATTTTGGATGATTTGTTTTTGGATTTGACCAAATCATTGGAACTGAGGTCAATACCGGATGAGAAGGAGACGGAAAACCGACAGGGGTTACAAGGAAACAGGAATCTGGGGAACGCACAGTATCGTGAGGTAGAGGCTCCGGCAGGAGTGGTGGATGAGTCGGTCATGCGGAGGGCCAGAGAGTTGGCTGCCAAGATTCGCTTGAATTTTCTGACTTTTCAGGCCAAGATGAATAAATCATGTGTTTTTTATGAGCAAGAAAGCGGCGAATTGGATGAGGATGAATTGTATCAGGTGCATTTTAATCCGCAGATATTTTTGGAGGAATTGCCAGCACCTTCGGCATTGTTGGAGGTGGTGGTTATGTTGGATTTATCGGGTTCGATGGCGGATGAACATAAATTGAAGATGCAGCTGGTATTGTCTGTCGCTTTGGCCATCGCTTTTGATGCCAATCCGGATATCCGCTTTTCAATTTACGGACATCGGGTGAAACAGGAGCGTGTAGAAATTGTTAAGTTTTATGAACCGGGTAGGAGGTTGGAATTGGAAAAATTGTTTTCTCAGGAAGGAATGTATGTCAACGCTGACGGTTTTGCCATTGCTTATGGTATGCGGAAATTTCGGGCACGGACCCGGAATAAGCTGTTGTTTATGATTTCGGACGGGACGCCGACAGCTGCAGCAGGAAATACGAATCCGCGGGTTCATGTAAGAGAAATGGTGCGAGCAGCTGCACATCAGGGAATTACAGTGCTGTCTGTCGGTATTTCGAATTTCAAACAAGCTGATATGTATGATGAGTTTATTCCTTATTCCGGTCCGGATGTTACTCTGCGTTTGGTGCAATGGTTCCGGCGGAAATTTTCAAATATTGCGGATAGTGCAACGTTTTGATTAGATTGTGAATAAATTGTCCGTTTGCGATGATATTTTATGGGGAAGTAGGGTAAACAAAGGAAATATTGTTTATTTTTGAAAGCATTAAAAATTCAAAGTATAATATAAATTTATGGGACAAGAAGAGCAAAAGTTGACCTCCCTTCCTGATAATGCTTATCGGGAATTGAATCCGGGCGAAGAGTATAAGCCTATTATGCCCGCGGGGAGCAAACCGAAGGAAGTGACTCCTTATTCGGTGATTTTCGGTATTATTATGGCAATTATTTTTTCGGCAGCAGCTGCCTATCTTGGATTAAAGGTAGGGCAGGTATTTGAGGCAGCCATTCCTATCGCCATTATAGCGGTGGGTATGGGTAATTTGTTGAAGAAAGACAGTATGCTTGGACAGAATGTCATCATTCAGTCTATCGGTGCCAGTTCGGGAGTGATTGTCGCTGGTGCAATTTTTACATTGCCGGCATTATATATTTTGGGGTTGGATGCTCAGTTTTATCAGATATTCCTTTCTTCTCTGTTTGGTGGCCTGCTGGGAATTCTGATGCTGATTCCTTTCCGTAAGTATTTTGTTAAGGATATGCATGGAAAGTATCCTTTCCCGGAAGCTACAGCAACAACTGAGGTGCTGGTTTCCGGAGAGAAAAAAGGTAATCAGGCCAAATTGTTGGCGGTAAGTGGATTGATCGGCGGTCTTTATGATTTTTGTATCAGTACATTCGGCTGGTGGACAGAAACCATCTCAACTCGCATGATGGGTTGGGGAGAATTGTTGGCAGAAAAATCAAAATTAGTATTTAAAATCAATACCGGAGCAGCAGTCCTCGGTCTGGGGTATATTATCGGATTGAAATATGCTGCTATTATTTGTGCCGGTTCATTTACCGTTTGGTTTGTGCTGATTCCTTTTATCAGTTATTTTGCAGACGGACAGACCGTGGCTGTGGGAGAAGGAGTGAGTATGTTGTTGAAAGATATGTCCGCAGAGCAGATATTTACAAATTATGCCCGTCACATCGGTATTGGAGGTATCGCAATGGCCGGTATTATCGGAATCATCCGTTCTTCAGGTATTATCAAGCAGGCTGTAGGCTTAGCTGTTAAAGAATTGGGTGGTAAAAAGGGAAGTGCAGAAGTTGCTGAACGTACGCAGCGTGACCTTTCCATGAAATTCATAATGACAGGTCTGTTGGCCGTATTGATTACAACCTTTGTTTTTTTCTACTTCGGTGTATTGGGTAATCTGTTCCAAACAGTGGTTGCTATTTTGATTGTGTTCATCATATCGTTTTTATTTACAACAGTAGCTGCAAATGCAATAGCTATAGTGGGTTCTAATCCTGTATCTGGAATGACCTTGATGACTTTGATTTTGGCTTCGCTGGTATTGGTAAGTGCCGGTCTTAGCGGAACAAGCGGCATGATGGCTTCAATGATTATCGGTGGCGTTGTTTGTACGGCATTATCGATGGCAGGCGGTTTTATTACTGACTTGAAAATCGGTTATTGGATTGGTACGACTCCGGTGAAACAGGAAAAATGGAAATTTTTGGGGACATTGGTTTCTGCAGCTACTGTTGCCGGTGTGATGATGGTGTTGAACCAGACGTATGGTTTTGTCGGAGAAAATGCTTTGGTAGCTCCGCAAGCTAATGCTATGGCTGCTGTGATTAAACCTTTGATGGAAGGGGGCGCTACTCCCTGGATGCTTTATTTTGCCGGTGCTGTATTGGCTTTGATTCTTACGATGATTGGTGTACCTGCTCTGGCATTTGCTTTGGGTATGTTTATTCCGTTGGATTTGAACACTCCTTTATTGATTGGCGGTTTGGTAAGTTGGTATATCTCTACTCGCAGTAAGGATGAAAATGTGAATAAAATGCGTCGTGAGCGCGGTACATTGATTGCTTCCGGTTTTATTGCCGGTGGTGCTTTGATGGGTGTTGTGAGTGCTGTGTTGAAATATGCCGGTGCAGATTGGTATAATACATGGAGTGGTGCGGAATGGTTGGCTGTTGTTATGTATGTGGTAATCATTGCTTATTTCATTTGGGATGCTTGCCGTGCAAAAGAAGAATGCAGATAAATATAAATTTAATTGATAGATTGTATGGAATTAAAAGAACGGTTTCTAAAATATGTAGGTTTCGATACACAGAGCGATCCGGAAAGCGAAACATATCCGTCTGCTGCAAAGGAGCTGATTTTATTGAATCATTTGGCAGAGGAGATGAAAGATCTGGGACTGGAAGATGTTGAAGTGGATGCAAATGGTTATGCAATGGGTACGATACCTGCTACTCCTGGTTATGAAGGATGTCCGGTAATAGGATTCATTTCGCATGTAGATACGAGTCCAGATATGAGTGGAGCGAATATTAAGCCTCAGATTATTGAGAATTATGACGGTAACGATATTCGTCTGAATGAGAATTTGATGATGCGTGTGGCTGATTTTCCGGAACTCAGTTTTTATAAAGGTCATACGTTGATTACTACAGATGGAACAACTTTATTAGGTGCTGATGATAAAGCCGGGGTTGCAGAAATTATGACTGCCGCTGAATATGTTATGACACATCCTGAAATTAAACACGGTAAGATTCGTTTAGGCTTTACCCCTGATGAGGAAATAGGTCGAGGTGTTGACTTTTTTGACGTTGAGCATTTTGGTGCTAAATTTGCTTATACTATTGATGGAGGTTTTGAAGGAGAACTTGAATATGAAAATTTTAATGCTGCAAGTGCTAAAATTGAAGTCCAGGGACAAAATATCCATCCTGGATATGCTAAGGATAAGATGGTCAATGCTTTGCAAGTGATCGCAGAGATTAATGCTATGTTGCCTTCTTGTCAGCGTCCGGAGCATACAGAAGGATATGAAGGTTTCTACCATTTGGTTTCTATTAAGGGGGAAGTGGAGTGTGCATCGTCAGAGTATATTATTCGTGATCATTCCCGAGAAAAATTTGAGGCTAAAAAAGAGTATATGCAGAAAGTAGTTGATCTATTGAATGCAAAATATGGCGCCGGAGTTATTAAATTGGTTCTGAAAGATCAATATTATAATATGCGGGAACAAGTGGAGCCGTACCCTGAAGTGATAGATAAGGCTTTTCAGGCGATGAGTGAGGCTGGAGTGAAACCTGTTGTACGTCCGATTCGTGGAGGTACGGATGGTGCACGCTTGTCTTATATGGGGTTGCCTTGTCCGAACTTGTTTACCGGTGGTATGAATTTCCATGGCAAATATGAGTATTGTTCTTTAAATACAATGGAAAAGGCTATGAATACAATCATTAATTTAATGGTGTTGTGGGGTAAATAATCAAAAATATTCTGCCTATTGGACTGTTAAGTTTTGGCAGATGTTTTATAAATAAAAAGTCTTCGTTGTAAAACGAAGACTTTTTATATGAGTTATTTTTGTTATTATCCGAGGAAAGATAACAAAATACCGGCTGCTACAGCAGAGCCAATAACACCTGCAACATTCGGTCCCATAGCATGCATCAACAAGAAATTTCCCGGATTAGCTTCCTGCCCGACAGTTTGTGATACACGAGCAGCCATGGGTACAGCCGATACACCGGCAGAACCAATCAGCGGATTGATTTTATTCTTCAAGAATAAATTCATAAATTTAGCCAACAATACACCGCCAGCAGATCCCATACCGAAAGCAATAACACCGATAACGAGAATAGCTAAAGTTTGGAAATTCAAGAATGCGGCAGCTGTAGTCGTTGCACCTACTGAAATACCCAAGAAAATAGTAGTGATATTCATCAGTTCATTCTGTACAGTCTTACTTAAACGTTCAACAACCCCGCTTTCACGCATCAAGTTTCCTAACATTAAACATCCAATCAGCGGAGCTGCAGACGGTAATAATAAGGATACAAAGATGGTAACAACAATGGGAAATACAATCTTTTCAGTTTTAGATACTTTTCTCAATTGTTTCATTACAATTTCACGTTCTTTCCTAGTTGTCAAGGCTTTCATGATAGGAGGCTGGATTACCGGTACCAATGCCATATAAGAATATGCGGCAACGGCAATCGGACCTAACAAGTTAGGAGACAATTTTGAAGTTAAATAGATTGCAGTAGGACCGTCAGCTCCACCGATGATACCGATTGAACCTGATTCCTGAAAATTGAATCCGAGACACAACGCGGCTAAGAAGGTTGCAAAAATACCAATTTGTGCAGCAGCTCCTAATAAGAAACTTTTCGGATTGGCCAACAATGGACCGAAGTCAGTCATTGCACCTACACCAATAAAGATGATACATGGATAGATACCTAATTTAACACCTAAATAGATATAGTCCAATAATCCGACATTATTTGCGTCTACGAAATTTGTCCAATGTACGTGTCCGCCTTCAAATAATTCCGCATGATACAGACCTGCTCCCGGTAGATTGGTTAATAACATTCCGAATGCTATTGGCAATAACAGAAGCGGTTCGAATTTTTTTACGATAGCCAGGTAAAATAGAACGCAGGCGACAGCAATCATCACTAAGCATAGCCAATTGCCATCAACCAGGCGTGCAAAACCCGTATCGTTCATGAATTTCACCATACTCTCGCTCAGAGACATCTCTTCTGCGCTGGCAGTAAATGGTGTAATGAATAGTCCTAGAAAGGCAACTATTCCTAAAAGATATTTTTTAATTTGTTTCATTGCTAACAAGTTTTACAGTGAAATTATGCCAAATCAATCAGTTTGTCATCCTGAGTAACCGTCTGTCCAGGAGTTACATGAATGGCTTTAACTTGTCCATCCTTGTCTGCCATGATGTTGTTTTCCATCTTCATGGCTTCCATGATAATCAGAATGTCCCCACGTTTCACTTGATCTCCTACTTTCACGTTAATGTTGGAAATAGTACCTGGCAACGGCGCTTTGATGCTGCTTCCAGAATTGGATACCGGTGCAGATACGTGAACCTGTTGGACAGCCGGTGTTGTAGAAACAGCATTTTTGCGTGCTACCGGTGCAATTGTAGTATTTTTGCTTTCGTAGGTCACTTCATAAGAAATACCATTTACTTCTACATTTGCTTTCTTATGATCTGTAACATCCACTGTGACATCGAAATCATTTCCGTCTATGGTGATTTTGAATTTATTCATATCGTTGTTTATTATTTACTTGATAACTGTGTTTCTCATGCTGTAGATTTTTGAACTCCACGGAGAGTAGCGTCTTTCTACTTCTTCGATTGTGATTACATGGGGCTCTTCATCGTGAGCGTCAAAATACAGGTGCATTGCCATTGCAATGGCAGCCTGTTCGTGTGGTGTTGGATGAGTATCTGTTGTAACTGATGCTACCGGCGTTGCAGCAACAGGTTTTTTCTCACCATTTATAGCGTTGGTTAGTTTTGTCTGCAGATTAATAATCCAAATCAACACGATCAACAGCATAAATACTGTTCCGATTCCAATCCCTGTAACCAGGAGTGCAAAACCCCAGTTAATTGCTAACATCATCATAACTTAAGATTATAAAGGTATATTAGAATGTTTTTTCATTGGGTTGGTTACACGTTTTGTCTGCAATGACTGGAATGCACGGATTACACGAAAACGTGTATTACGCGGTTCTATAACGTCATCAATGTAACCATATGAAGCTGCTTTGTATGGGTTGGCAAATGCTGAATTGTACTCTTCCTCTTTTTCTGCAATGAATTTTGCTTTTTCTTCAGGATCTGCAATGGCAGCTACTTCTTTGCCATACAATACCTCAATTGCTCCCTTAGCACCCATTACGGCAATCTGAGCAGTCGGCCATGCATAGTTGAAGTCTCCTCTCAACTGTTTACAGGACATTACGTCATGGGCTCCGCCATAAGATTTACGTAATGTTACCGTTACTTTAGGTACAGTGGCTTCTCCGTATGCAAACATTAATTTCGCTCCGTGTGTGATGATACCGCCATATTCTTGGACACGTCCTGGCAAGAATCCCGGTACATCTACCAATGTCAGAATAGGAATGTTGAAACAGTCGCAGAAACGTACGAAACGAGCTGCTTTACGGGACGATTCTATATCTAAAACCCCTGCGTAGAAACTAGGTTGATTTGCAATAACACCAACAGAACGTCCCCCCATACGGCAGAAACCGACAATAATATTTCGTGCATAACGTTTGTGGACTTCAAGGAATTTACCATTGTCAACGATAGCTTCGATAACATCCAACATATTGTATGGTAAGTTCGGATTATCAGGAATCAAATTGTTCAATTTGTCTTCCAAACGGTCAATCGGGTCTTTACATACAGTCATTGGAGCTTCTTCCAAATTGTTAGAAGGCAAGTAAGACAACAAATCGCGAATTAGGCTGATACCTTCTTCTTCATTTTCAACCATGAAATGTGAAACTCCAGATTTAGTTGAGTGAACTTCTGCTCCTCCTAAATCTTCTGTTGTAATGTCTTCTCCGGTAACAGTTTTTACAACTTTCGGACCTGTAACAAACATATATGATGTCTGATCAGTCATTAAGATAAAGTCTGTCAATGCGGGAGAATATACTGCACCACCGGCACACGGTCCGAAAATAGCTGAAATCTGTGGTATAACTCCAGAGGCTAAAATGTTGCGTTCGAAAATTTCAGCATACCCTGCCAAAGAGTTAACTCCTTCCTGGATACGGGCTCCACCCGAGTCATTCAATCCGATAATAGGAGCGCCTACGGTCATGGCTTTATCCATCACTTTACAGATTTTCTGTGCCAACATTTCTGAAAGAGCACCACCGAATACGGTAAAATCCTGTGCAAATACAAATACTATCCGTCCGTTTACTGTACCTTGTCCTGTAACAACACCGTCGCCTAAAAATTTGGTTTTCTCCATTCCGAAATTGCTGCAACGGTGAGTTACAAACATATCAAACTCTTCGAAACTATCTTCATCAAGCAACATGGCGATTCTTTCACGTGCAGTATATTTGCCTTTCTTGTGCTGAGAATCAATACGCTTTTCTCCTCCCCCTAATTTAGCTTTGATGCGTAAGTCAATCAATTCCTTGACTTTATCTTGATTTGTGGCCATAATATTAAATTTAAAGATGTTTTGATTTGAAAATTTGAAGATGTGAAAATGTCAATTGCCTTTTGTTAGTGGGTATTACATTTTCACATCTTCAAATTATCTTAATTGTTGAACTTTTTATTTTTTACCGCAAAGTTCAGTTAATACTCTGTTGGTTGATTTCGGATGCAAGAATCCAATCTGTAAACCTTCTGCACCTTTACGCGGTGCTTTGTCAATCAATTGACATCCGGATTCAGCAGCCTCATTTAAGGCTTGTGCTACATCTTCTACTGCAAATGCCATGTGATGCATACCGCCTCCGTTTTTCTCTACGAATTTACCGATAGGTCCTTCCGGGTCTGTTGATTCCAATAATTCAATTTTTGTCTGCCCTACCATAAAGAATGCTGTTTTAACCTTTTGGTCCGCAACTTCTTCCACTGCATAGCATTCCAAGCCTAAAACTTTTTCATAGAAAGGAATAGCTTCTTCCAAACTCTTAACGGCAATACCGATGTGTTCGATATGTGTTGGTTTCATAAAATAAAAGTTATTAATTAAAGAATATATTTTAAATTAATTGATTTTCAAATTATTGTATTTCAAAAAGCTACTTTCCACACTTTTTTTTGATTTTTTTAGAATGTCTCTCCTTGAAAATCGTTTCAAAATTACAGATTGTAATTACGATTATCAAGTAAAATCGAAAGATTATTTATGGTTTCTCATGTTTAGATTGAATTTAAATAACAATCAGAAGACTTGGTTTGAAGCTTGTTTCTTACCGGAATTTTATTCTTCTTACCGAAATGGATCAAAGTAGAAAATAAGTTTTGGAGGTTTTTTTTTGTCAGATTTTATTTCTATCTTGTGACACATTTTTAATAGCATTTACTAACAAATTAAAGATATGTTTGACAAAAGCGTTTACATGAACAGACGTGCTCGTCTGAAAGAAAGAATGAGAAATGGATTAGTGTTGATTCTGGGTAACGGGGAAGCTCCTGCAAATTATACAGATAACACTTATAAATTCCGTCAGGACAGTTCCTTTTTATATTTTTTTGGAATTAATCAGCCGGGTTTTGCCGGAGTGATAGACATCGATAATGGCGATGAATATTTATTTGGCAACGATGTTGATATGGATGATATTATTTGGATGGGTCCACAGCCAAGTGTCAGGGATATGGCTGCTGACGTTGGCGTTGAAAAAACTGCTGTTTTTGCGAAATTGGCAGATTGTCTGAGACAGGCTATCGCAGCAGGACGTCAGATTCATTTCTTACCGCCTTACCGTTTCCGTAATAAGATTTTGATTGAAGAATTGCTTGGAATTCACCATTCATTGGTTAAGGAATATGCTTCTTTAGAATTGATTAAAGCTGTGGTCTCATTGCGTTCAGTGAAAGAGACTTGTGAGATTGAAGAGATAACGAAGGCTTGTAATATCGGTTATGAGATGCATACTGCTGCTATGCGTCATTGTAAGCCGGGTGTAAAAGAACAATATATTGCAGGAGTGTTGGAAGGTATTGCTGCATCATATGGAAGTACGGTGTCATTCCCGGTTATTCTGTCGCAGAACGGACAGACGTTGCATAATCATGATCATAGTCAGATTTTGCAGGTGGGGCGTATGATGTTGACTGATGCAGGTGCTGAAAATAATATGAATTATTGTTCTGACTTTACGCGTACAATACCTGTCGGAGGAAAATTTAATAATCGGCAAAAGGATGTGTATAATGTGGTTTTGGCTGCTAACAATAAAGCTATAGAAATTGCCAAACCGGGAGTAACTTATCAGTATGTGCATCTTGAAGTATGTAAAGTGTTGGCTCAGGGATTGAAAGATTTAGGTTTAATGAAAGGGAATATAAACGAAGCTGTTACTGCCGGTGCTCATGCTTTGTTTATGCCTCACGGTTTAGGACATATGATGGGATTAGATGTTCACGATATGGAGGATCTTGGTCAAATATATGTTGGATATGATGATGAAATTCGTCCAATTCAGCAATTTGGCACTTCTTCTTTGCGTATGGGACGTCGTCTGCAGGAGGGGTTTGTAATTACAGACGAGCCTGGTTGCTATTTTATTCCTGCTTTGATTGATCAGTGGAAAGAGCATGGTATGCATAAAGAATTCTTGAATTATGATAAGATCGAGACATTCAAGGATTTTGGAGGAATTCGTTTGGAAGATGATATTTTAATTACTTCTACGGGTTCCCGATTTTTAGGTGATAAACGAACTCCGATTACGGTGGAAGAAGTTGAAGCAATCATGGCGGAATAAGGTTTGTGAATGATTTTAATCAATGGCGTTCGATTGTTGTAGAGAAATACTATAACAGTCGAATGTTTTTTATTTGATGTCATTGATTGAGAGTATATAATATATGGGAAATGAATTATTTCACCATCGTTGGAAATTCAATTTAAACTACTGATGTATGAAATAGATTATTTTATTTATTTTTGTGTTTATGTTTATTCTATTGGATGAATAAGGTGATTGATGTAGATATTCAGTATTGGGAATCCGTCCGTAAAGATGATTGTAGTGCTTTTGAAAAACTATTTCATAAGTATTACGTTCCTTTATGCCGTTATGCAGAAGGATTTTTGGGTGATTCTACACAAGCAGAAGATGTCGTGCAGGATATGTTTCTGTATTTTTGGGAACACCGTTTGCAAATCGAACTGGATAAATCAGTATCAGCTTGTTTTTATACAGCTGTACGTCATAGAGCATTGAGGAGATTGGAAAATTACGCAAGACAACGTAGTCATGATTCCAAACTGTTGAGTTATATAGAAGATTTACAAAATTCAGATTATTCAGAAGAAGAGGAACATGATATAGAGCGAATCGAGCAGATTATGCAAAAATTGCCGCCACAATGCTTGAAAGTATTTGTAATGAGTTGTTTGGAAAGGAAAAAATATACGGAAATTGCAGATGAATTATTTATTTCTGTAAATACAGTCAAAACTCATATAACCAAAGCTTATCGGATTATTCGCCAAGAAATGGATTCGGATAAAAAAATTTCCTTGTTTTTAATTTTTTCTGTAAAAACAATCACCCGATTTTGTTAGATGTGTATCTTATACATGAAACAAAAGATTGGAATGAAACAAAAATTTACAGAAAAGGAATTGTTTTGGTTGTGGATTGCCAAAAACAGGATGCAGGCAGGCCTCTATGATAGTATAGAAGGATGGCAACGTTTTAAAGAAAAAAATCGTGGAAAAAATCGTGGAAAAAATCGTCGTTTTTTAATGCCAATGGTGGCAGCTATTGCTGTTTTATTATTTGGAGTTGGGGGAATTTTGATTTGGTATTCTTCAAAAAAATCTACAGTGATTCCAGTTGTTCAGGAAATTATGAGAGCTACTGGGGTGCCGGTCTTGACATTGGCTGATGGCAAGATGATATCTTTAGCCGATAGTATAGCGCAACCAATTAGAGAAGCAGATGCAGATGTTGTCATTAGTGATTCATTATCTTTGAAGTATGTCGTTGGTAAAAAGCAAAAAATAGTAGGGAAAGAGGTTTATAATACTTTATATATTCCTAAAGGTTGTGAATATTTTTTGATTTTAGCAGACGGAACACGTGTATGGTTGAACTCAGAAACAACTTTACGTTATCCTGTGAATTTTATTGGCATGCAGAGAGTTGTACAATTAGACGGAGAGGCTTATTTTGAAGTGGCTCCGGATTCTTCACGACCGTTTTATATTCAGATAAACGGCAATTCAATAAAAGTGTTGGGAACGAGTTTTAATGTTTCTAACTATGCTTCTGATGGAAATTGGAATACGACCTTGATAGAAGGTAAAGTTGAAATCAATAATGCAGGTTTATTATATACTTTAATTCCTGGTGATCATTTTACCGCTGACAGAGCAACAGGTGAAATAAAAATTGTGAAGGTAAATCCTTTACAATATTCTTCTTGGAAAGAAGGAAAGGTCATTTTTCAAGATGAACGTTTGGAAGATATCATTCGGAAATTGTCAAGATGGTATGATTTTGAGGTATTCTATATTCATTCGGAGCTTAAGGATTGGCATTTTGGTGGAACGATTAATAAATATAATTCTTTTGATGTCGTGTTGCGTTATCTGGAACGAACTGCCAATATCCGTTTTGATATACAAGGTAAAACGGTGATGGTGAGTCGTGTTGATTAACATAGATGTTTCTATATTACTAACTAAAATCTAAAAGTATGAACAAGAAAAGTTTGTTTACATTACTTTGTACGAACAACAAAGTAAGACGATGCTTCTTGGCTGTAGGGTGGATGTTTTTGATGTGCTCGGCAGGAATATTACCTGTAAGTGCTTCTGTATTTACACAACAGGAAAAGTTGACCTTTCAGTCAAAAGAATTGACAGTTAAAGAAGTATTGGATGTTATTACAACTCAGTTGCAGTATAATGTGTTTTACAATACTGAATTATTGAATGTTGGCAGAAAGGTGAAATTTCAAGAAAGGGAGATGCAAATTGATGAGGTATTGAATTGTATCTTAGGTAGCAAATTCCGCTATTCATTGGAAGGTAAAACGATTGTGATAACTCCTTTAAAGGAAACTGCTCAAGTGGATAAAATTGTGGTGAGAGGTGAAGTGAAAGATAATGGAGGTCAGATTTTGCCAGGAGTAACCGTTTTGGTGAAAGGTACACAACTCGGTACTGCAACGGATGCAAAAGGATATTTTGAGTTGTCATTGCCGAAAATGGAGAACTTGGTATTATTGTTTTCGTTTATAGGAATGGAGTCAAAGGAAGTTGTCGTTAGCGATCCTTCGAAATTGATAAAAGTGGTATTGAAAGAGTCAGCAGAAACATTGAAAGAAGTTGTTGCAACAGGTATTTATA
Organism: Odoribacter sp.; assembly: GCA_020024465.1. Classification (GTDB taxonomy): domain Bacteria; phylum Bacteroidota; class Bacteroidia; order Bacteroidales; family Marinifilaceae; genus Odoribacter. Next base: position 76,349 of record JAHHTT010000003.1, on the reverse strand, counting down.
CTCGTAAGAAAGAGAGTTTTACAGGTTCAGCAAGTACCTATACTTCTGAAGATTTGAAAACGATGGGTACCCAGAATATTTTGCAGAGTTTGAAAACACTGGATCCTGCTTTTGCAATTATCGATGATAATTTATACGGTTCAGACCCCAACCGTTTGCCAAATATGGAGATTCGTGGAAAATCCAGTATGTTGGGATTACGTGATGAATTGGAAGCAGATCCCAATCAGCCTTTGTTTATATTGGATGGATTTGAGTCAACTTTGCAAGCTATTAGTGACTTGGATATAAATCGAGTGGCTTCAATTACTATTTTGAAGGATGCTGCTTCTACGGCAATTTATGGTTCTAAAGCAGCAAATGGTGTCGTTGTAGTTGAAACAGTTAAACCGCAAGCCGGTAAATTAATGGTTAGCTATAACGGTAATGCAAATTTTACGATACCAGATTTGTCAAGTTATAATTTGATGAATTCTCGTGAAAAATTGGAGTTTGAGCGTTTGACTGGTCGCTATGCTTCTGGAGACAAAATTTCAGATATAAAATTGAAGGAGCAATATTATGCTAAATTAAAGGCTATAGAAGGAGGTTTGGATACTTATTGGCTGGCAGATCCTTTGCGAGTAGGTGTCAATCATAAGCATTCACTTTATGTGCAGGGAGGTGAAGGCAGTTTCTTATTTGGTCTGGGAGCCGGTTATAACGGAAACAGTGGTGTCATGAAGGATTCTAAGCGTGAAATAATCAGCGGTAACTTGGATTTGATTTATCGGGTATCTAAATTTCAGTTTAGCAACAAAATGTCTTTTAATTTGACTAAAATGGAAAATCCTATCGTTTCATTTAGTAATTATGCTGCTGCAAATCCTTATTATAAAAAAACAAATGACGACGGGAGTATAGAAAAATGGTTGGAAAAGCAAGATACTCCTAAACGTATTCGCGCTGCCAATCCATTATGGAATGCCAGTCAGAATAGCCGTGATGAGGGAAAATCACTCACTTTTCAGAACTATTTTGTAGCTGAATATACTCCGACAGCAGCTTTTAAGACAAGAGCTCGCTTCGGTATCACCTATACAAAAGATGATACAGAAAGATTTATATCCCGTGAAGATACTCGTTATGATGATATTAAAGATGAAACTAAAAAAGGAGAATATACCTCTACAACAACAGATCAAACACAATATGAAGGAGAGTTGACGTTGACTTATGCGAAAGTTTTTGGCAAACACCAAGTGAATTTGGTTGCCGGCGGTAACTTGTTTGGTAGCACTGCATTGACACAAGGATATTCTGCCTCGGGATTTCCAGTTGGAGATTTTACCTATCCTTCTTTTGCCAATGGATATCCTGAATACGGGGCTCCTACGTTTTATGAGAGCGTTTCGCGCTCGGTAAATTTCTATTTTAACGGAGGCTATTCATTTGATAATCGCTATCAGTTGGATATTAGTTTGCGAGAGAACGGTTCGTCTGTATTTGGTTCTTCCCGTCGTTTTACAGGTACCTGGTCGGTAGGTTTGGGCTGGAATTTGCATAATGAAACATTTATCAAAAACAATATTGGTTGGATTGATTTCTTGAAAATAAGAGGTTCAATCGGTAACCCTGGTAATCAGGGATTTGAGTCTTCAAAAACTTTGACAACATTTGATTTCCAATATGGTTCTTCCAATTATTTCGGAATGGGAGCTGCTTTGGCACAATTGGGCAATCCGGATTTGGATTGGCAGATTACTTTGGATAAAAACGTTGGTATTGATATCACTTTATTGAATAAACGACTGACAGCAACCATTGATTATTATCATAAGGTAACCGATCCCTTGTTAATCAGTATTAATATGCCCACTTCATCAGGAGTGACTGCTTATGCAACGAATGCAGGTAAGCAGATTTCCCAGGGTTTGACAGCATCCTTGTCTTATTATATTATCCAGAATTTGGACAAACGTCTTTCTTGGTCGGTTAGGGGTAACTTAAGAACTCAGAAGACAGAATTAGATGAGATTGGAAATAAATTGAGCAGTTTGAATGAGTATGGAAAGAGTAGAAATACCATACGTTATTATGACGGTGCTGATCCGGATGACCTTTGGGCTGTAAGATCTGCCGGTATAGACCCTTCTACCGGTCGTGAATTGTTCTATGATAAAGAAGGAAATTATACTTATGACTACAGCTATGACAATGAAGTGATTTGTGGAAACTCGCGTCCTGATATTGAAGGTATTTTAGGAACTTCATTTGCTTATAAAGGATTTTCGTTGAGTTTAAACTTCCGTTATCAAATGGGAGCCAGTTTATTTAATGAGGCTCTTTATACGAAAGTGGAAAATATATCCGATTCTCAAATTATTTATAACCAAGATAAACGAGCTCTTTATGAAAGATGGCAAAAGCCAGGTGACATTAGAAAGTTCAAAAATATAGCAGATGCTTCCAGTACACCGATGTCTAGTCGCTTTATTCAAAAAGAGAATGCTTTGGCGTTGGAATCAATTTATGTTGGTTATGAATTTTTGGATGGTTGGATTCGTAAGGCAGGTTTGAGTAGCTTTAAAATTCAGGCATCTATGCGTGATGTATTCCGTGCTTCCACTATAAAGTCTGAACGTGGAACACTTTACCCGTTTGCACGTACAGTGGAATTAGGACTTTCGTTGAATTTCTAAATGGTGAAATATGAAAACAAAGAATAATTTATTGATAATAGTACTGTTTTTGGGATGTTTTTTAATTGGTTGCGATAACTATTTGGATGTAACGCCTAAAGATAAACAAACTCAAGAACAGTTGTTTGCTACTCGTAGTGGCTTTTATGCTGCAGTTAATGGAGTTTATAATAAATTGGTATCTAATTCATTGTATGGACGTAATCTTTCTTACGAAATGATTGATGTTATGGCTTTACGTTATAGCCCCATTTCAAGTACGGGTACTATGTTGTCAGATGCCGTAACTGCAAATTATTCGGGAGATCAGTTGAAATCAACGTTAGCATCAGTGTGGCAAACTGCTTATGAAACGATTTTGAACTGTAATGTAATACTAGATAATATAGAAAAGCAGAAAACGGTTTTATCCGAGAAAGAAGCTATGTTATTGAAAGGTGAAATGTTGGCATTGCGAGCATTTTTGCATTTTGATATGTTGCGTTTGTTTGGACCGATCTATAGAGTGAAACCATCGGCGGTAGCGATTCCTTATAATGAGTCAATTAAAATTACTAATTTGCCTTTGTTGAGTGCTGATGTCGTGCTTAATGATTATATTTTGCGTGATATAGTTTTAGCTGAGCAATTTTTGGGGCAAGACCCTATTATCGAAGAGGGACCAATGGCATCTGCTGCTGAAGAAGATGCGGATGCGGATGTATTTTTGAGATATAGACAGCTCCGTTTTAACTATTATGCAGTGAAAGCATTAAAGGCACGTGTATTGTTGTATGCAGGAGATAAGGAAAATGCAGGAAAAGTGGCAAATGAATTGATTAGTGACGTTAATGTGAAAAAACATTTTCCTCCTGTTGATCCTGCTAAATTATTAGGAAATACTCAAACTGCAGATCGTGTGTTTTCAACAGAAGTATTGATGGGTATGTATAAAAATAATCGTTCTGATATTTTTACATATAGTTTTGAAGGAGAAAATGCTGGTAGTTTCTTATTGCAAACGAGGGAAAATTATCTGATTAATCATTTGTTTGCAGAAGAAACTGGAGATTATAGATTTCAGTCTCAATGGGTTCCGGCTACAAGTGTTGGTTCTACGGGATATTTTTTCGCAAAATATAAAAAATTAAAATTCCCAGATCCTGATAATATTCCTTTCTATGCTACATTTATGCCTTTAATTCGATTGAGTGAAATGTATTATATTGCAGCAGAATGTGCTCCAGACTTATCAGAATCATATCAAATTTTGAACGAGATTCGTGATTTACGCGGAGTACCAGCTTTGCCTGTCGTTGATAAGATTGATTTTTTGAAATGTTTGAAAAGAGAGTATTTGAGAGAGTTTTATGGAGAAGGACAGATATTTTTCATGTTTAAACGGTTGGGAGGGGTTATTGATAAGACGGAGAATGCCTATTTGGACCGGAATGTTTCTGTTTCTGAAGCTCGTTTTGTTCCTTCGTTACCTGAGAGTGAAATTATGTACCGTTAAATTGAAAATGTTATGAAAAGCAAATTAAAATACCTATGTATATTTCTGTTTTTTGGGGCAGCTTGTCAAGAAAATGACATCATGGAGTTTTCTTCTGAGGATACAACTGTGTATTTCCAAGGAGGAGCTGGATATTCTATGCCTGGTGATGGTACTGTGATTTATGCACCAACTTATCGTTATATTGATTCCACCGTAGTTTCATTTGCTGGATTGGCAAATACAGAGAGGTTTAGAACAGCTTATCTGCCGGTTAAAACGATGGGGAAAACAAAAGATTATCCGCGTCCGGTAAAAATTATTGTTGATAAAGAAGAGAGTAGTGCTGTAGAAGGTGTTGACTTTACTGTTGGGCTGGATACCATAGCAATTCCTGCTAATGCCAATCAAATTAATGTACCTGTTACTCTGATTCGTTCGGATATATTGTTGGAAAAATCCAAACGGATTGTTTTCCGTTTGGAAGAGAATGAATACTTCAAATTATTGATTCCAGCCTATAAGGCTTCTAGTAGCTGGACAGCAATGGCAGATACTTTAAGTGCTTTGAAATTTACGGTCGTGTTTAATGAACAATATTCTATGCCATTTTATTATGAGATATTTGGAGAGGAGTTTTTCGGTTCTTGGTCTCCTAAAAAATTCCGAGTGTTGAATGAGGTTATGGGATGGACTGTTCGGGATTGGAATAATGCCGGAAATAAAGTTGCTTATGGACGTTTTGATTTTGCAGCCAAAGCCGTTCGGCGTCATTTACAAGAAATGGCTGATGCCGGAACTCCTATTACAGAATCGGATGGTTCTTACATGCAACTAGCTCCGAAATATGCAGTAGATTATTCAAAATATGAAAAATAAATAAGCTATGAGACGATTAAAATATATATTACTTCTGTTTATGCCGCTTTTGTGGTCATGCTTTGAAGATAAAGGAAATTATGATTATCATGAAGTTGGGGAAATTGAGATAGAGAATGTTCCTGACATGATTGAGGTGTTGTCTAATGCTGATAGAATTATAATTACTCCGAAGATAACATCAACGATAGAAGGTGAAATTAAAGATGGAGACCCGAATTATGAATTTATTTATCGTTTTGATTTAAAAAGAGGTTCTATAAGTAGACCTGATCCATGGGTTGTCTTGAATCCTAATGGGAGTATGAATTTGGACACGTTGGCTACATTTCCTTCTAACAGCTATGTAGGTTGGTTTATTGTGAAAGATTTGAGGACTGGTATCGAAACGTATAAAACTTTTGATGTAAATATCACTTCTCCAACATTTGAGGGATGGATGGTGTTGTGTAACGAAGGTGATGATAATCGTGTACGGTTTGATATGATTTCGAGAATTTCTGCGGATAGAATTACATCGGTACATGATATTATGACAGATTTGGGATTACCGGAATGTAATAACGCAACTCAATTAGGTTTATTGCCTTCATTATATTCTCAAGGTGATGCCATTTTTATTTTTTCTGAAACAGGTTCATATGGCATAAATGCTTCTACTTTTGAAACGGATGAATCTTGGAATGTGAAAAATAATCTATTTATCATTCCTCCTAAAGAGAATCCAGTGACATTTGTTTCGTTAAATACCGGATGGGAGGTTGATAATATGCTTAGATTTTGTGTAACAACAGATGGTAACGCTTATGCTAAAACAGAGTCTTCTTTTGGTGCTTCATTTGAATTACCGATTAATACTTCTGTGCGTGGAGGAAATCCAGAATACAGGGTGGCTCCTTATGTCGGGGTTAGTATGGCTCGTCCCGGTAATGGTTCTTCTGCGTTAATGTATGATATTGATAACAAGAGATTTGTAGGATGGGCTTATGTTGATAATGCTGATGGCAGACAAATAATGACCCCATTGACAGATCCAGAGAATAAATTATTTAGTTTTAACACAGGAAAAGATTTGGTGTATATGGAGAGTACCCGTTTTTCAGGAGGACTTACTTATGCTATTTTACAGGCTGCTGATGGTGAAAGATGTGTTTGCGGAATCAATATGGGAGGAGATGGATTTGTCCAGGAGGCATATTATGCAAAAATCAATGCTTCAGAATTCAAGCAGGCAACAAAATTTGCTTTCCATTCACAATATCCTTTTATGTTCTATGCTGTAAAAAATAAAGTTTATTTGTATGATTTGGGAACAAGTAAAAATTACCCGCTGGAAGGGATTAAATTAGGAGTAGATGAAGAGGTAACCATGTTGAAATTCAATTTGTACCAACAGCCTTCGCTTGATTTTTTAGATACATCAGACGAATTTTTGGAGAAACAGTTTAATTTGATTGTCGGCTCATATGATAATGCAGTAGCAGGTGTTAATGGCGGAAAGGTTGGATTTTATAAAATCGAACGTTCATCTCATTCTGTATCCAAGTTGGAAGAATATGATGGATTTGCTAAGGTGAAAGATGTTGTTTACCGTGAAAGAAGGAAACAATAATTATTATTAATATGCTTGTTTAATGTCGTGCGAATTGTTCGCACGACATTTTTTTACCGCATTATTTTTCAATCAAATGAAAAACTATTAACTTAGGCGTTTCTATGACAAGATAATATCGAATATTTAAAATATTGAATCTATGAAGTTTGTTGTTTCAAGCAATACACTGCTGACTCGTTTGCAGGCGGTGAGTAAGGTAATCGGAGGTAAACCGGTGCAGCCTATTTTGGATAATATTCTATTGATAGCTTCAGAAGGAATGTTGTATGCAACAGCTTCTGATAAGGAGACGACGATGGAAGCCAAAATCGAGCTGGATAGTATGGAAGAGGAAGGGAAAATAACAATTCCGGCTAAAATATTGTTGGATATGTTGAAGGAATTCCCAGAGCAACCTCTGTCATTTGATATCAACACAGCAAGCAACGAGGTGAAAATTATTTCTGAAAAAGGAGAGTTTTCTGTGATGGGAGAAAATGCAGAAGATTATCCAATACAGTCTGCCTTGAATGATAATAAAGTTGTCTTTTCAACCAAATGTGGTTTAATGTTGGATGGTATTTTAAAAACCATTTTTGCAACAGCGAATGATGATTTACGTCCGGTGATGAATTGTATCTTGATTGAAATGAATGAAGATAACTTTACATTTGTTGCTTCAGATGCACATAAGTTAGTACGTTATAAGCGTTTTGATGCAAAAAGTGAGTGTGGACAGTTTTCTTTGATTTTACCCAAGAAACCAGCCTTGATGTTGAAAAACATTCTTCCTAAAGATGATTCAGATTTAAAATTGGTTGTCGGTGATAAAATGGCTCGATTTGAATTCGGTCATTATAAGATGACATGTACTCTTGTGGAAGGACGTTTCCCCAATTACAATGCTGTTATTCCTCAGAATAATCCGAAGAAAATTGTTATAGAGAAAAAAGAGTTTTATAATTCATTGCGTCGTGTCTCTGTGATGGCAAACCAGACAAGTAATTTGGTGAAATTTGATGTGTCAGAAGATAAGCTTGTCATTTCTGCCCAAGATTCAGATTATGCAATGTCTGGACATGAGACCTTGGCCTGTCAATATCAGGGAGAAAATATAGCTATTGGTTTTAAATCTCCTTTTGTATTAGAAATCCTATCAAATATCACGTCTGATGATGTTGTTTTGGAATTGTCAGATCCGACTCGTCCCGGATTGTTCCTTTCTTATGAGAACAAGGATAATGACGAGGATTTGTTGATGTTGTTGATGCCAATGATGGTTTAGAAAGTATAAAATATGAAGTTGAATTTGGCAAATCCGATTGTTTTCTTTGACTTGGAAACAACCGGTATTAATATTGCAAAAGATCGCATTGTCGAAATTTCGGTATTGAAAGTTTTTCCGAATGGGAAAGAAGAGCAGCGGACTGTCCGTGTGAATCCGGGAATGCATATTCCTGAAGAAGCATCTAAAGTGCATGGTATTTATGATGATGATGTAAAGGATTGTCCACAGTTCAAGGGAATAGCCAAAGAGTTGGCTCATTACATTGAGGGGAGTGATTTGGGAGGATATAATTCCAATCGTTTTGATATTCCTTTGTTGGCAGAGGAGTTTTTGAGGGCAGAGGTTGATTTTGATATGAGTCGTAGGAAATTTGTAGATGTACAGACGATATTCCATAAAATGGAACAACGAACATTATCTGCAGCTTACCGGTTTTATTGTGATAAAAATTTGGAGGATGCACATACTGCAGCCGCAGATACATTGGCAACTTATGAAGTATTAAAAGCTCAGTTGGATCGTTATGGTGATAAATTAGAGAATAATATAGAGTTTTTGAGTAAATTTTCAGCTCAAAATCGAAATGTGGACTTTGCCGGTTTTATTGTCATTAACGATAAGGAGGAGGAAGTTTTCAATTTTGGAAAAAATAAAGGAATGTCTGTGGCAAAGGTGTTAAAAGAACAACCGGGATATTATGATTGGGTGATGAAGAGTGATTTTCCTTTATATACGAAGAAGGTGTTGACAAGAATTAAATTGCGAGACAGCAGTTTGTTGAAGTAGTATGATAAAAAGTAAAGATAAGATGAAGCGTAGCGAATAGGTTTTTGTATCGCTACGTTTTATTTTTGTCAAATAGTATAATTATTGTTTCTATTCTTGAGCTTACCTGGCTGTTGTATGGAATGTCAGGTACTCTTAGTGGGTTGATGATGGCTGTTGCAGGGGTTTATTTTTATGAGTTTATACGACTTTTCTGTCAATTTTGACAGACGTATTTTTGTGAATTTATGAACAAATAATGGTTGTTTGAGAATAATGGAACAGTTTTTGATATTTTTTTATATGGTTTATGGAAAATAAATGCATATTGTTCTCTAGTCATTTATGTGTCAGTTTATAAACTTTTGAAATGTATTGACATATTGGTCTGTACATAGATGAGAATATATATTAAATACTAGTTATATGAAATTAAAATGGATTGTCATTCTCGGTTTAGAAGTGATGACAGTAAGTTCTTGTAAGAAAAAACAGGTTGATTATCAGAATATTCCTCGTCCAGTACGAGTGATGAAGGTTGAATCTTTTGGGCGTATGCAGAAAGTGTATACCGGTGTTGTTGAAGCAGAAGAATATAGTAAATTGGCCTTTAAGGTATCGGGTCCACTTATAGAAATGAATGTGCAGGAAGGTCAAAAAGTGAAAAGAGGAGCTGTAGTTGCTGCGGTTGATCCTTTAGATTATAATTTGCAGAATGAAGCAAATAAAGCTGCCTGGTTAACCGCTAAGTCTAAATTGGAACGTAATAAACGTTTGTTGGCAATGCAAGCTATTTCACGTCAAGAGTATGAAATTGCAGAAGCCGATTATATTCGTGCTAAATCGGCTTACGAGACGTCAAGCAATACTTTGAAAGATACAAAATTGAGAGCTCCTTTTGATGGATTTGTGGAAACTCGTTATGTAGAGAATTACCAAAAAATACAGCCAGGAGAATCGATTATTAAATTAGTGAATCCTAATAAGTTGGAAGTGGGATTTATATTGCCTGAAATTAATGTGCGTTTAACGCGTGAAAAGATGCAGGTAGAAGTGGAGTTTGATACTTATAAAGGCCAATGGTTTAAAGCTAAAGTAAAAGAATTTGTGGATGCATCTCCGGATGGAAGTGGAATTCCTGTGCGTTTAGCTATTGTTGATACTGCCTTTGCCCGTGACCGCCTGAATATTTATCCTGGTTTTTCGTGTAGAGTACGTTTGAATATAGAGAATAGTTTTGGAGAAGGATTTGCTATACCGATGAGTGCTATTTTTAAAGATACAGAAACAGGAGAGATATCTGTGTGGTTGTATCATACAACTCAAGAATCTGTAAAACGTCAACCGATTAAAGTCGGACAGATTTTTGGAACAGATTATGTTCAGGTTGTTTCAGGTTTGGATGCAGATGATGTAATTGTTGTAGCTGGAGTGAACTATATAACAGCAGGGCAAAAAGTATCATTAGTAGAAAATTGAAAAGGAAGATAAGATGAATTTAGCTAAATACTCATTGGATTATCCAAAAGTGATCTATTTTTTCTTGGCGGTAATGTTGATTGGTGGAGTAATGGCATTTGGTTCGCTAGGAAAGAAAGAGGACTCTCCGTTTGTCATCAAGACTGCGGTTTTGATGACACAATATCCGGGAGCTTCTCCCAAAGAGGTGGAACAATTAATTACTGAACCGATAGAGCGTGAAATACAGTCCATGCGTAGGGTAAAGAAGTTGAAGTCGGATTCTTACTATGGAATGTCAAAAATTAGTATAGAATTGGATCCTGCAACTCCACCAGAAGAGATGCCTCAGATGTGGGATGAATTGCGACGTAAAGTGCTGAATGTTCAAACACAATTGCCCAAAGGAGCATCAGCAATCAAGGTGTCTGACGATTTTGGTGATGTATTTGGTATTTATTTTGCATTGACAGCTGATAAAGGCTTTTCATGGCATGACCTTCGTGATTGGGGACAACGTTTGAAGACGGAATTGGTGACAATAGAAGGCGTACAGAAAGTGGCTCTTTTTGGTGAGCAGACAGAAGTGGTGAATGTTTTTATTTCCATGTCTAAATTGGCTAATTCCGGCATCAATTTGAATACCTTGATGCAGACAATCCGTTCGCAGAATGAGTTGGTAAATACCGGAGAAAAGAAAGCAGATAAAATGCAGTTGAGAATTCTTGCGACAGGAACTTATAAAAATCTTACAGATATTCGTAATCAATTGATTGTGACAGAGTCAGGAAAGCAAATTCGTTTAGGAGATATTGCAAACGTTGAGAAAGGTTATCTGGAACCACCAGGGACTTTAATGCGTGTAAATGGTAAGCGAGCAATAGGTGTCGGTGTTTCTACTGCATCTGATTATGATGTAGTAAAAGCAGGAGAAGCAGTTGCTGTACGTTTGAAACAGTTGGAAAAACAGATGCCTATAGGTATTGAAATGGTGACTCTTTATCCGGAAGATCAGATTGCCCGGGAGGCAAATAATGGTTTTATCCTGAATTTGATAGAATCTGTTGCTATTGTGATTTTCATTATTTTATTAGTAATGGGAGTGAGAGCAGGGCTGTTAATCGGTAGTTCATTGATTTTCTGTATTGGAGGTACCTTATTGATTATGCAGTTTATGGGTGTCGGTTTGAATCGTACTTCTTTAGCTGCTTTTATCATTGCTATGGGTATGTTGGTTGATAATGCTATTGTGGTAACCGATAATGCACAGGTGGCTGTAAGCAGGGGTATTCGGCGCCGTCAGGCATTGATTAATGGAGCTACGACACCGCAATGGGGGCTGTTGGGGGCTACTTTAATTGCTGTTTTTTCTTTTTTGCCACTTTATCTTGCTGCCTCGTCAGTAGCAGAAATGGTTAAGCCTTTGTTTATTGTGTTGGCTGTTTCTCTTCTCTTGAGTTGGATTTTGGCTTTGACGCAAACTACTACATTCGGAGAATTTATTTTGAAAGATAGCACAGGTAATGCAATTAAAGATCCTTATGATAAGCCATTCTATCATAAATTTGAAAATATGCTGCGCTTTTTGATTCGTTTTAAAAAGACGACATTGCTGATTATGGTGGGGTTGTTTATGTTATCTATGGTGGTTATGGGTTTATTGCCTCAAAATTTCTTTCCGAGCATGGATAAACCTTATTTCCGTGCAGACTGCTTTTTGCCGGAAGGGTACAGTATACGTGAAACAGAAAAAGAGATGTGCAAGATAGAAGACTTTTTATTGCAGCAGAAAGAGGTGGTAAGTGTTTCTGCTACTTATGGAAGTTCTCCTTTGCGTTACTATTTGGCGAGTACTTCTTTTGGTCCTAAACCTAATTTTGGAAATTTGTTGGTTGAACTTAGCGATAAGAAATATACAGCAGATGTAGAAGCTCGTTTGAATGAGTATGTACGTGTCAACTTTCCAGATATTTTAATCCGGTCATCATTGTTTAAGTTGTCTCCAGCAGTGGAAGCTAACATAGAATTTGGTTTTATTGGCGCCAATATTGACACATTGGCTAAATTGACTGAGCAGGCAATGGCTATTATGCGAAAATGTGACATGGTTACTGATGTGAAAAATAGCTGGGGAAATAAAATACCCGTGTGGGAACCTGCTTATTCTCAGGAGAGGGGTCAGCGTTTGGGTATATCTCGTCAATCTATTGCTTATTCATTGAATATTGCTACAAATGGTTTGGCACTGGGGGAATTTAGAGAAAAAGATTTGTTTATGCCCATTTTGTTGAAGGAAGAAAATGTTTCTACATCAGATATTGACAATATGAAATCTTTGCCTGTGTTTTCTCAATCCGGTTACCCTGTACCATTGGCTCAGGTGGTAGATAGTTTTGCCTTTGCTTATAATTATAATGTCATTAAACGTTACAATCGTGAAAAAGTGATGATGGCTCAATGTGATTCAAAGCGAGGAGCGAATACGATGGATGCTTATGTCCAAGTGAAGAAAGCATTGGAAAAGGAGATTGTGTTGCCACAAGGTTATCAGATGCAAATATTCGGAGAAAACGAATCTCAGACAGAGTCTAATTCTGCAATTGGAGCTAACATGCCTTTGACATTTATTTTAATGTTTATAGTATTACTTTTTCTATTTCATACTTATCGTAAACCGATTATTATTTTATTGATGGTACCATTGATATTTATTGGAGTTGTGTTTGGTTTGGTGGTAACAGGTAAGATGTTCGATTTTTTTGCTTTGCTGGGAGTATTGGGACTTGTGGGTATGAATATTAAAAATGCAATTGTATTGATAGATCAAATTGGGATAGAGGAACAGCGTGGATTGCAGCGATTAGATGCTATTGTCGAAGCTACTAAATCTAGAATCATACCTGTTGCAATGGCTTCTGGTACAACGATTCTGGGTATGTTGCCATTGTTATTTGATGCAATGTTTGGTGGAATGGCAGCTTGTATTATGGGAGGATTGCTGGTGGCAAGTTTACTGACAATTTTTGTATTACCAGTAACATACAGTTTGTTATTTAAGATTAAAAATACCGATCGGCAAACGATGAACGAATAAAGATGAATAATATGAAAAAATGGATATTGATAATTATAGGAACGGTGCTTGCAGGTGGTACTTTTGCTCAAAATTTGTCTTTGGATGAATATAGAATGCAGGTTTTGGAATATAATCAAGATTTGCAGAAGGCTCATCAATCGGCAGAAGGGGCTCTCTATTCATTGCAAAGTGTTAAGACCGGTTTTTTCCCACGAGTGGATGTTTCTGGTAATTATTCTTGGCAATTTGAAGAAATTGATTTTTTGCCGGGTACACCGCTGAAGCATGATAACTATGGTGTGGAAGCAGGAATTATTCAGCAGATATATACTGGAGGGATTGTACGTAAGCAACATGAAGTGGCAAAATTGCAATATGCTATTGCACAATTGGCGGTAGAGCATACAATGGATAATATGATTTATGCTGCAGATGTATGCTATTGGACTTTGGTGGCTAATCAGAATTTATTGAGAGTTGCAGAAGAGTATGTTGTTTTAATTGATGAGTTGTATAGTATTGTAAATAAGCGTTTTGAGGAAGGAGCAATCAGCCGAACAGATCTTTTAATGGTGCAGAATCGATTAAAAGAATCTGAATTACAACAAAATACAGCAATGACCAATTATCGTGTAGCCTTACAATCTCTTAATATTATGGTAGGTGCAGATCCTAATAGAGAGGTGATACTGTCAGATACTATTTGCTATACATTACAACAGCCACAGGCACAAGAATTAGATAAAGTTTTGGAAAGGCGTGCGGATTATCAAATTGCAGTGAAAAATATAGAGGTGGCAAAAATGCAGACTCGCTTGATTCGTTCGGAGTTTTTGCCGCAAATTGTATTGGGAGTGAAAGAGAAGTATGGAACGCAGTTATTGAATGTAAATGGTGATTGTAAATGGGGAACAACAGCTTATGCGCAAGTGAATATTCCTGTTTTTCATTGGGGAAAAATGCGTAAAGAAGTACAGAAAGGACATTCACAAGAAGAAATACGGGAATTGGAGCGTTGTCAGTTACGAGATCAAGTAAATAAAGAATTGAGTAATGCTTGGGTTACTTTGACGGAGACAGCTAATCGATTAGAGATTGTTCGTTCTTCATTGGAAATTGCAGAGGATAATTTGAATTTGAATACTTTTAGTTATAATGAAGGAAAGCTTCCGATATTGGATGTGCTTTCTGCACAGGCTAGTTGGTTGCAGGCATATACTAATGTTGTTTCTGTGAATTATCAATATAAAGTGGCAGTTGCAGAGTATATGTACGTGTTGGGTGCAAGATAATAAGACATAGTAGTATTAAAGTGTATATTAAAATTCTTTTTGTAAGAAGAGTGTGTCGAAATGTATTAAACTATATTTGATGCGCTTTTTTATGATTAAGGCTTGTATTTGTTTTAAAGGAGGAGGTTTGATAAACTTTAAGTGTTTGATAAAAGATATTGTTTTTGCATTGTTTTCTGTGAATTTAAAGTTTCATTTTTGAAAAAGAAGATGTTGATGTGATTTTGAATAAAAAGCCGTATAAATAGCAATTTTATTCTTGGCATTTTTGGGGAAAAATGCTTATATTTGCGTGTTTAAGTGTAAATAGCAATTAAATTAAGATATGAGCGAAGAGTTAGAGAAATCAGAAAGAGAATATTCTGCTGACAGTATTCAGGTGCTTGAGGGTTTGGAAGCTGTGAGAATGCGTCCTTCTATGTATATTGGAGACGTGAATGTGAAAGGATTGCATCATTTGGTGTATGAAGTTGTTGATAATTCGATAGATGAAGCATTGGCGGGTTTTTGTAATGATATCCGAGTAACAATTAATGAGGATAATTCGATTACAGTTGAGGATAACGGGCGAGGAATTCCGACGGCACGCCATTCAAAGGAAAACAAATCGGCATTGGAAGTGGTTATGACAGTATTGCATGCTGGAGGTAAATTTGATAAAGATTCATATAAAGTGTCCGGAGGTTTGCATGGTGTAGGAGTTTCTTGTGTGAATGCATTGTCTAGTATATTGATAGCAGAAATTTGTAGGGATGGAAAAATTTGGAGACAAGAGTATCGTAAAGGTGTGCCTGTTGGGGATGTTGAGATTATAGGACAAACAGAACGTACTGGAACGAAAGTGACTTTCTTGCCGGATGATACAATATTTTATGTAACTGAATACAAGTATGATATTCTTTCGGCACGTTTGCGCGAATTAGCATATTTGAATAAAGGTATTCGCTTGTCTATTACTGATAAAAGAGATGTTAATCCTGAAACAAACGAATCAAAATATGAATCCTTTTATTCTGAATATGGTTTGAGTGAATTTGTCGAGTTTTTGGACAATACTCGAGAATGTTTGATTGATGATACCATTGATATTTCTACAGAGAAAAATGGGATACCAATAGAAGTTGCATTACATTATAATACTGGATTTTCAGAAAATGTATTTTCATATGTAAATAATATCAATACGATAGAAGGCGGTACGCACTTAGCCGGTTTTAAGCGGGCGTTGACTTCCACTCTGAAAGCTTATGCCGAAAGTCATGGTATGCTTTCAAAATTGAAATTTGATATTAACAGCGATGACTTCCGTGAAGGTTTAACTGCTGTTATATCCGTAAAGGTGGCAGAACCACAGTTTGAAGGACAGACCAAGACGAAATTGGGAAATACGGATGTTGGTACTGCTGTTGCTCAAGCGGTATCTTCTGTTTTGGAAAATTATTTAGAAGAACATCCCAAAGATGCCAAGGCTATTGTTGATAAGGTGATTCTTGCAGCTACAGCTCGGCATGCTGCCCGTAAAGCTCGTGAACTGGTGCAGAGAAAGACTGTTTTGAGCGGTTCGGGACTGCCGGGAAAATTGGCTGACTGTTCGGATAATGATCCTACGAAATGTGAGATTTTCCTTGTTGAGGGAGATTCTGCAGGCGGTACGGCTAAACAGGGACGCGACCGTCGTTTTCAAGCAATTTTACCGTTGAGAGGTAAGATTCTGAATGTGGAGAAAGCGATGTTGCACCGAGTTTTTGAAAGCGAGGAAATTAAAATGATTTTCCAGGCTCTAGGAATTACCATTGGTACTCAGGAAGATACTAAAGCAGTGAATTTAGAGAAATTGCGTTATCATAAGATTGTGATTATGGCCGATGCAGATGTTGACGGTGCACACATTGCCACTTTGATTATGACACTATTTTTCCGTTTTATGCGTCCGGTAATTGAAAATGGATATTTGTATATTGCGACTCCGCCCTTGTATTCTGTGAAGAAGGGTAATAAGGAGCAGAGATATTGCTGGACTGAGAAAGAACTCGAACAGTTGGTTAATGAGATGAGTAACGGTAAGGGAGATGCAGGCTTACACATTCAGCGTTATAAAGGTTTAGGAGAGATGAGTAAGGAGCAGTTATGGGAAACGACGATGTCTCCAGAAAACCGTATTTTGCGTCAAGTGTCCGTTGAAAATGCCGCAGAAGCTGATCGTATCTTCTCTATGCTG
Organism: Odoribacter sp.; assembly: GCA_020024465.1. Classification (GTDB taxonomy): domain Bacteria; phylum Bacteroidota; class Bacteroidia; order Bacteroidales; family Marinifilaceae; genus Odoribacter. Next base: position 59,624 of record JAHHTT010000003.1, on the reverse strand, counting down.
ATGGGTGATGATGTTCCGCCACGTCGTCAGTTTATTGAGCAGAATGCGACATATGCAACCATTGACGCTTAGTAACTATGAATGTAGCTGTGTTTTGTGCTTCGGCTAATGAAATTGGAAGTGTTTATTTTGATGATGCACGGAAATTGGGAGAGGCGATTGGAAGTAGGGGGTGGAAATTAGTATACGGTGGTACTTGTGTAGGCTTAATGCACCAAGTTGCCACCGCAACTATGAATAGCGGGGGCAAAGCAATCGGCGTGATTCCTGAATGTATTAAGTTGCGAGGTGTTGCAGCTGAAGGATTGGATGAGTTAGTAGTGGCTCCGGATATGAAGGAGAGAAAACATTTGTTGCGTATTTATGCAGATGCTTTTGTTGCACTACCGGGTGGATGGGGGACATTGGAGGAGATTACGGAAGTGATTACTTTGAAACAATTGGGCCAGCATAATAAGCCAGTGGTGTTTTTGAATACAATTGGTTTTTATGACGATTTATTGGACTTTATATCTGGTATTCGTGCCAAGGGTTTTGTGTCATCAGTGTACGATAAATTGTATTACGTAGCGCATAGTGTTGATGAAGTTATGAATTATTTGAAGAGTTATCAAATTATTGAAAATATTTCTAAGTATTAAGATTGTCTAAAATGGAAAAAATAACATTCGATGGTGTTGCAATATAAATAATATTTTTACTTATAGAAGTAGTGATTGATATCGGTCGTTATGCTGATTTCCAGATACTGCCATTATAGGGGGACTACAAGGATGTTTAAATTTAGTTTTAGTTTAGCGAATAAGAGGTTAGTCGAAAAAATCGGATGACCTCTTTTTTTAGATGGATATTTTTTATTTTCTTTGCATTGTAATAAAAATATTTTAAGATGATTCGAGTAATTAATGAACAGAATTCTGTATTGAATAATTTTTTGGCAGAAATTCGAGATAGGAATATACAGTGTGATCCCTTGCGTTTCCGGCGCAATTTAGAACGAGTAGGAGAAATAATGGCTTATGAAGTTAGCAAGACTTTTGCTTATTCTGATCGAGTAGTGGAAACTCCAATTAATTCGACAGTTGTGATGTTGCCGGATAATGATGTGGTGATTGCAACAATTTTGCGTGCAGGGTTACCTTTTCATCAAGGATTCTTGAATTATTTTGACCGAGCCGGCAATGCTTTTATATCGGCAAGACGGGCTTATAGTCGTGTGAATGAGCAAATTGAAATTCATTTTGATTCGATTTATACGCCTGATTTGACGGGGAAACAACTTTTGTTAGTTGATCCCATGTTAGCTACAGGTTCTTCATTAGTCATTACCTATCGTGAATTGTTGAAGCAGGGAAGTTGTCCGGACCATACGCACATTGTGTCTGTTATTGCAAGTCGACAGGGAGTGGATTATGTGGAGAAGGAGTTGACAGGTGAGCCTTTGACTTTGTGGACGGCAGCTTTGGATGATGGTTTGACGGAAAAGTATTACATTGATCCGGGATTGGGAGATGCTGGAGACTTGGCATTCGGTTCTAAAAAATAGAAAGATAATAGACTGAATTTATATATTTTGTAGTATATTTGCCAATCGTGGAAATGAATAGGTATCTTTTAGCAGCTCTATATGTCATGGCGGGTTGTGTTGTGACTATACCTTTAAAAGCCCAGGAAAGTATTGGGATTTTAAAGGCAGACAGGTGCAAACCCATGATAACGAATACACTGAAAGTAACAGCTGTTTATTTGGAGGAAAGAGAGAATGAATGTGATACATTAATGGGACAGTCTTTCGGATGTGAATGTTTCCCGATACGTTGTGCATATGCAACCGGAGTGGAAATAGGTAATCTATGCCATGTGACACATAAAATACGTGCTCCGGAAATGGTTGGAAATGAGTGTAGAAAGTAGTATGCAGAAGTTTTCAATTAAAATTTAAAATCAAAAAATTACATGGGATTTAATGATGTTCTAAAAAAACTGTTCGGTAATAAGGCTGACAGGGATATGAAAGAGTTGCGACCGATTGTGGCGCAAGTGAATGCTGAGTGGGAAAAAATAAAACAATTAAGTCACGATGAGTTGCGTGCTGTGACTGAAGACATGAAAAAAGAGGTGCATGCCTATATTCAGTCAGAAGATGAGGAAATTGCAACTCTGAAACGTAAGGTGGAAGAAGAAAAACCTTCTATCGAAGAAAGAGAGGAGATTTATAGCCGTATAGATAAATTGGAAGAGGAGATTGACAAGAAAGTGGAGGAGGTGTTAACAAAATTGATGCCCAAGGCTTTTGCTGTCATGAAAGATACTGCCCGTCGTTTTAAGGAAAATCAGGAAATTGAAGTGACAGCCACCCAATTTGACCGTGATTTGGCTGTGAAACATGATTTTGTGGAAATAGAAGAAAATAAAGCCATTTATTTCAATAGCTGGATTGCCGGAGGTAATGAAGTGACTTGGGATATGGTTCATTATGATGTGCAGCTAATTGGTGGTGCTGTATTGCATCAAGGTAAGATTGCGGAAATGGCAACCGGTGAAGGTAAAACATTGGTGGCTACATTGCCGGTGTTCTTGAATGCATTGAGCGGTAGAGGTGTACACATGGTAACGGTGAATGATTATCTGGCCAAACGTGACTCTGAATGGATGGGACCGTTGTATATGTTCCATGGTCTGTCTGTTGACTGTATTGATAAACACCAACCTAATTCTCCGCAGCGTCGTAAAGCTTATATGGCAGATATCACATTTGGTACGAACAACGAGTTTGGTTTTGATTATCTGCGTGATAATATGGCTATTAATCCAGAAGATTTGGTACAGCGTAAACACAATTTTGCCATTGTCGATGAGGTTGACTCTGTATTGATTGACGATGCCCGTACTCCTTTGATTATATCTGGTCCAGTGCCTAAGGGGGATGATCAAATGTTTGATGAATACAGACCCCGCGTGGATCGTTTGGTGAGGATGCAGCGCGATCTTGTAATGAAAATATTCAATGATGCCAAAGAGCTGTTGGCCAGTGATGATCCGAAGATGCGCAAAGAAGGTGGTGTATTATTGTTGAGAGCACATAAAGGTCTTCCGAAATATAAACCATTGATTAAATTTTTGAGTGAAGAGGGTAATAAGGCTATGCTTATCAAGACTGAAAATGAGTATATGCAGGAAAATAACCGGAGAATGCCGGAAATTACCGATCCTCTTTATTTTGTGATTGACGAGAAGTTGAATTCTATAGATTTGACTGATAAGGGGCATGATACGATTACAGCTGCCGGAGAGGACCCCAAATTCTTTATTTTGCCCGATATCGGTACTGAAATTGCCGAAATAGAAAAAACGACACAGGATGAGAAAGAGAAGTTAGCCAAGAAAGATGAGATGATACAGAATTATGCTATCAAGTCGGAACGTGTGCATACGGTGAATCAGTTGCTGAAGGCTTATACTCTGTTTGAGAAAGATGTGGAGTATGTAGTTTTGGACAACAAGGTTAAAATTGTGGATGAACAGACCGGTCGTATTATGGAAGGACGTCGTTATTCTGACGGTCTGCACCAAGCTATCGAAGCTAAGGAAGGAGTGAAAGTTGAAGCTGCAACTCAAACTTTTGCTACTATTACTTTACAAAATTATTTCCGTATGTATCATAAATTGGCAGGAATGACCGGTACTGCCGAGACTGAAGCTGGAGAGTTTTGGGATATTTATAAATTGGATGTAGTGGTTATCCCGACCAACCGTCCGATAGCACGTATCGATGCAAATGATTTTGTTTATAAGACGAAACGAGAGAAATATAATGCTGTGATTGAAGAGATTGTGCGGTTGGTGGAATTGGGGCGTCCGGTGTTGGTGGGTACAACTTCTGTTGAAGTCTCCGAGTTGTTAAGCCGTATGCTAAAACTGCGCGGAATCAAGCATAATGTATTGAATGCGAAGTTGCATCAGAAGGAGGCAGAGATTGTTGCAGAGGCAGGTCAGTCAAAAACTGTCACCATTGCAACGAATATGGCAGGTCGTGGAACTGACATCAAATTGAGTGCAGAGGTAAAAGCTGCCGGTGGTTTGGCGATTATCGGTACAGAAAGACATGATTCCAGACGTGTTGACCGTCAGTTGCGAGGTCGTGCAGGACGTCAGGGAGATCCGGGTTCTTCACAGTTCTTTGTATCTTTGGAAGATGATTTGATGCGTTTGTTCAGTTCAGAGCGTATTATCCGCGTAATGGACCGTTTGGGACATGAGGAGGGAGATGTGATACAGCATTCAATGATTACAAAATCTATAGAACGTGCACAGAAAAAGGTGGAAGAGAATAACTTCGGAATCCGCAAGCGTTTGTTGGAATATGATGATGTGATGAATTCCCAACGTACGGTAATTTATAAGCAGCGTCGTCAGGCACTGTTGGGCGAACGTATTGGTGTGGCGGTGGCTAATAATACTTATGATGTTTGTGAGTCTATTGTACAGGAGTATCAGCCGATAAACGATTTGGAGGGTTTTTGTCTTGAAATTTTGCGAGTATTGTCGGTGGATTTCAGTATTTCAGAAGATGAATTCAAGAAGGTGCGTCCGGATGAATTGACTGAACAGTTATATAAGTATGTGCGTAATGCTTATCAGCGGAAGGTGGAAGCAATTGCACAACAGGCTTATCCGGTGATTAAGAATGTCTTTGAGACAAGAGGAGATATGTACAAGAATATTGTCGTACCTTTTACTGATGGAGTAAGATTGTTCAATGTGGTGACCAATTTGGAGAAGGCTTACCATTCACAGGGTGAGGATTTGATGCGTTCGTATGAAAAAACTGTTATTTTAGCGCATATTGATGATGCATGGAAAGAGCATTTGCGTGAAATGGACGATTTGAAACAGTCGGTACAGAATGCTGCTTATGAACAAAAAGATCCGCTGTTGATTTATAAATTTGAATCTTATAATCTGTTTAAATCAATGATTGAAAAAATCAATAAAGGTATGGTATCTACATTGATGAAGGGACAGATTCCGATGTCGAACCCTGAGGAAGTAAGGGAAGCTGAACAACGTCGTACAGATTTGAGTAAGATGCGTGAAACAAGAAATGAAGCACCGACTGAAGCAGCCAAACGTGAACAGCCGCATCATGAACCGGTGAAAGTGGGACCGAAGGTGGGACGTAATGATCCGTGTCCTTGCGGTAGTGGTTTGAAGTATAAAAATTGTCACGGTAAAAACGAATAAGAATGTTATCATTATTTATAAACTGGGATGTTACCCCCGAGATTTTTAATCTAGGGGGTATTTCTGTCCGGTATTACGGGCTGTTATTTGCCATAGCTTTTATATTCGGATATAAGATTGAGGAAAGAATGTTCAAGTCGGAGGGATTGCCAATGCCCTGGTTGGATAAACTATGGATATATGTAGCAATAGCAACGATTATCGGAGCCCGCTTAGGACATTGTATTTTCTATGATTGGGCTTATTATAGCGCACATCCATTAGAAATGGTTTTACCGGTACGCTTTACTCCAGAATTTAAGTTTACTGGTTATCAGGGCTTGGCGAGCCATGGTGCCGCTATCGGTATTATTGCCGGTTTGTGGTATTATTCTAAGAAAGTAAGCAAAAAGTCGATATTCTGGATTTTGGACAGAGCTGTTATTCCTATTGCTTTGGCAGGTTTTTTTATTCGTATGGGTAATTTAATGAATTCCGAGATTGTGGGAGTTGTGACAGAAAAGCCTTGGGGATTCTGCTTTGTCAATTCGGGTATGGAAAATCCAGAATTGCCACGCCATCCTGCTCAATTATATGAAGCAATTTGCTATCTGATCAGTTTCTTTATCTTAATGCATATTTATTGGCGTACGGATTTGAAGAAGCGTATGGGTTTTATTTTCGGTTCGTTTTTGATTCTGATTTTTACAGCCCGATTTATTATTGAATTTATAAAGGAGGTTCAAGAACCGTGGGAAGCCGGAATGGTGTTAGTTATGGGGCAAATTTTGAGTATCCCGTTTGTTGTAGCCGGAGTATTTATGTTGTGGTATAGTGGCAAATTGATAGATACCGGAACAAAGATTCCAAAGAATATAAAAAAGAAATAATATGTATGAGAAGAAGTTTATGGAGGAGGCTATTCGTTTAGCTGAAGAGAATGTGAAGAACGGGATTGGCGGTCCATTTGGTGCTGTTATTGTGAAAGAAGGTGAAGTGATTGCTGCATGTGGAAATTCTGTAACTCCGAACAATGATCCGACAGCTCATGCAGAAGTGAATGCAATTCGGGAAGCATGTCGTAAATTGAACACATACCAGTTGGAGGGATGTGAGATATATGCCAGTTGTGAGCCTTGTCCCATGTGTTTTGGGGCTATATATTGGGCTCGTCCATCAAAAGTATATTATGCTTCTACGAAAGAAGATGCTGCTGGAGCAGGATTTGATGATTCGTTTATTTATAAAGAAATTGCAATGCCAGAGACAGATCGTTCTATCCCTTTTTTGAAAGTGGATGAAAAAAATGCCGGTGAGGAGTTTCGCATATGGAATTCCTCAGTGGAGAAGATAGAATATTAATAGAGGGAAATATCGATGTATAATGGAGATAGTCATTTTTTTAGGAGGAATAGTGTTAGGAGGTGTGTTGGTATTTCTGTTAGTACAAAGTGATAAAAAGGCTATTGATACCCGATTGTCTATGATGGACGCTGATGTGCAGCGTTTACGCATTAAAGGAGAGCAACTGCAGGAGGAGAAAGTATATTTGGCTTCTGAAACGGAACGTTTGAAAGAGTGTTTACATCAAACAGAAGAAAAACTCTCCACACAAAAGAAGGAGATGGGCGAGATTTGTCAATTAATGACAGAACAATTTCGTAATGTGGCAGGGACTATTTTAGAAGATAAATCTCGTCGTTTTACGGAAACCAATCGAGAAAATATTGAAAAGATATTACAGCCTTTGAATAAGGATATCGAAGAGTTTAAAAAGAAAGTAGATGAGACTTATCATAAAGAGACTACTGAACGTATTTTATTGGAGAGGAAAATTGCAGAATTGGTACAGTTAAATAACCAAATTCGTATTGATGCAGCGAATTTGACCAGTGCCTTGAAAGGAAATTCCAAGGTTCAGGGGGATTGGGGAGAGATGATTTTAGAACGTATTTTGGAAAATTCCGGTTTGACAAAAGGTCGTGAATATTTTATTCAAGAGACATTGAAAGATCATGACCATCGAATGGTTTATAATGATAGCGGTAAAACTATGCGTCCGGATGTAGTGGTGTTGTATCCGGATAATCGTAGCGTGATTATAGATTCGAAAGTGTCGCTGACTGCTTATGTGAATTATTGTAATGCAGAGACCGACACGGAACGGGAAGCGGCTTTGAAAGAGCATTTGCATTCTGTCCGTAAGCATATAGATGAATTGGCGACTAAAGGTTATGATAATTGGGCTGATAACACTCTTGATTTTGTGATGATGTTTGTTCCTAATGAAGCATCTTATGTTTTAGCAATGCAACACGATTCAGCTTTGTGGAGCGATGCGTATCGGAAGCGGGTATTATTGTTAAGTCCTGCTAATTTGATTGTATCTTTGAAACTGACAGCTGATTTGTGGGCACGCGAATACCAAAACCGTAATGCTCAGGAAATTGCAGAACGTGGCGCAAGGTTATATGATAAGTGTATTGCTTTTTTTGAAAGTTTTCAGACAATCGGTGATTGTATCTCCAAGACGCAGACTGTATATGATCAGGCTCTTGGACGCTTGAAAACGGGTAGTGGCAATATAGTTTCCCAAGCAAAAAAGTTGCACGAATTGGGTGTTAAGTCGAAAAAGGCAGGAAAGGGTATTCCCCATAGCCTGATGGATGAAATGGAATAGAAATAAATTTATTATTTAAAAATAGATGATTATGGATATAGTAAAAGCCGAATTTGTAATGAGTAATTCAACGGTGGCTAAATGTCCGGCCCCGAATCGTCATGAATATGCTTTTATCGGACGTTCGAATGTAGGTAAATCATCGTTGATTAATATGCTGACTAATAATAAAAAACTGGCAAAGACAGCTACCCGTCCGGGAAAAACGCAGTTAATCAATCATTTTTTGATAAATGACTCATGGTATATGGTTGACTTGCCAGGATATGGATATGCCCGTACTTCAGAAGAATTACGGAGACAATTTGAAAAGATGATTTGTGATTACATTCTTAAACGAGAAAACCTTATTTGTCTGTTTGTATTGATAGATAGTCGTCATGAGCCACAAAAGATAGACCTTGAGTTTATGGAGTGGCTGGGGGAAAACGGAGTACCTTTTGTGATGGTTTTTACAAAGGCAGATAAATTAACAACTACACAACGGTTGAATTGTATAGATAATTATCATCGGACTATGTTGGATACGTGGGAATCTACACCGCTTGCTTTTATGACTTCGGCAGAAAAACATTTGGGGCGAGAGGAGTTATTGAATTATATAGATGGATTAAATCGTATGGTGAAATTGGAACGATAAATACAAGAGGTCGGATGCAAGCTGTGACTTTATATGAATTGAATACCCAGATAAAAGGATTTTTGAAGCGTGAATTTTCAGAGGCAATATGGGTGATTGCTGAAATTACCGAAATTCAACAGAATCGTTCCGGACATTGCTATTTGCAATTGGCAGATAAAAGGGATGAGGACGATCGTATTATTGCTACAGCTCGTGCAACCATTTGGGCTTTTACATTTCATACTTTACAGCCTTATTTTGAGACAACGACCGGGCATGCTTTAAGGAAGGGTATAAGAGTGATGTTGCTGGTAGAAGTGGTGTTTCATGAATTGTATGGTTATTCTTTGAATGTTCGTGATATAGATCCTACTTATACAATTGGTGATTTAGAGTATAAAAAGCAGGAAATTCTAAAGCAATTGGAGCAGGAAGGTATTATAAATATGAACCGTGAATTGCCGTTTCCGCTATTGCCTAAAAATATTGCTGTGATATCTTCGCCAACTGCTGCCGGATTGGACGATTTCATGAATCAATTAATAAATAACTCGTACCATTATCGGTTTCATGTACATCTTTTTCCTGCTGTGATGCAAGGGGATAAAACGACAGAGTCGGTAATTGCAGCTTTGGATAAAATTTATGAATATGAATCGTTTTTTGATGTTGTGGTATTGATTCGTGGAGGAGGTTCACAGACTGATTTAAGTAGCTTTGATACTTATGATATGGCTGCCAATATAGCTCAGTTTCCCTTGCCAGTCATTTCTGGAATAGGCCACGAGCGGGATGAAACAATAGTAGACCGAGTGGCACATTTGCGGGTAAAGACCCCTACGGCAGCTGCCGTGTTTTTAATTGATGTTTTCCATGAACAGGAGGAGAATCTTTTAGAATTACAAGTAGATTTTGTAAATGAGATACAGGATTTATTGCATGAAGAAAAGACTAGGCTGTTGAAAATAGTGGCAGATTTTAAAGGCTTGCTATCTTCCTTATTGATTGATAAAAAAACTGGTTTACAAATGATTTCGCAAAGAGTCGGATATGTTTCAGCGGCTTTTATTGCGCAACATTCTCATAATTTAGCTCAAATATCAACTCATTTAGAAAATCGGGTGACTTTGGGTTTTACAAAGCAGAAAAATCAATTGAATGTAGTGGGACGTAATGTGCAACAATATGCGTTGGCAACTTTGGCAGAGCATAGGCGACGCTTGGATTTGGTAGTAAATACGGTGAAATACGTGGATCCTCGTAATGTGCTAAAAAGAGGATATTCTATTACCCGTTTAAATAGTAAAGTTGTAAAAGATATTACAGAACTTTCTTCCGGTGATTGTTTGGAAACTCAATTGATTGGAGGATATGTAAAGAGTGTTGTAATTAAAAATGATTAAATGGAACAGAATATGTGTAAAGAAAAGAAGCTAACATATAAAGAGGCAGTGGTTGAGATGAAGGAGATTGTTGCAAAATTGGAAGATAATCAGTTGGATATTGATGAATTGAGTGCTAATGTAAAGCGTGTTTCAGAATTGATGTTTTTTTGTAAATCAAAATTGTATGATACAGAAGAAGAAGTGGAAAAAATATTGAAAACAATTGACAATCAATATGATAAATGAATAAAGGGATATTGTTGATCGGTTTCTTGTTGTGGACAGAATTATGTGGATACGGACAATTGTCAGTATTAGAGGAGTTATTGAATACGAATGGAATGAGAAATGCTGCTGTCAGTGTATCTGTGAAGCGGGTGTGTGATGGAAAAGAGATAGTGTCTTGTAATTCAGAAATGGCATTGACACCAGCCTCTGTTGTCAAAATTTTACCTACATGGTTTGCTTTACAGGAAAAGGGAAATAATTTTCGTTATCGTACAAATATATTTTATACAGGTGAGATAAAAGAAGGAATATTATCCGGAGATATTATTGTGTCTGCAGCAGGAGACCCTACTTTGGATTCTCGTTTTTTTCCTCATCGTCCATTTGTAAAAAATTTGGTTGCTGCAATTCAGCGTGTCGGTATTACGCAAATTAATGGGCGAATATTAATAGAGGGTGCTGTACTTGGGACAAATATTCCTAGATCCTGGGCTTGGGAAGATGTTTCCAATTATTATGGTGCCCTTTATTTGCCTTTTAATTATCGGGATAATATATGTGTTTTTAATTTTCAGACAGGGGCCGTCGGTACTTTAGCTAAATTGGTATCCATATATCCTGCCTTACCGGGAATTGAAATTCTTAATGAAGTAAATGCTGCTACAGTTAATCGGGATAATACCTGGATTTATGGAGGTCCTTATAGTAAGGTGCTTTGTGTAAGGGGAACTTTACCTGCAAACCGTAAATCTTTTAAGATAAAAGGAGTTTTACATGACCCTGCTACTGCTTGTATCAATGAATTAGAAAATATGCTTACCGATAAAGGGATCGGTGTGGAAAATAATATCCTCACTGATACAGCACGTACTCTGTTGGTATATTTTGATTCTCCTTGTTTGGAGGAGATTGTTTTTCATACGAATAAAGCTAGCGTAAATCTTTTTGCAGAAGCATTGGGAGTATTGATTGGTGGAAAGGAATGGCAAAAAAAGGTGTCTGCTTTATTGATTGAGGCTGGAATAGATACACAAGGAATTACTTTGCATGATGCATGCGGTTTGTCTTCGTTAGATGCTTTGCCAGCTTGCGTATTGACAGATCTATTGGTATATATTGGTAGAAGAGAACATTCTGCTTTTTTGAATTCTCTTCCTTTGGGCGGTGTAGATGGCGGCTTGGCAGGCTATTGTCATGCATATCCGCAATTGAATAAAAATTTACAGGCAAAGACTGGTTCAATGTCCGGTGTGCGTAGTTTATCCGGGTATCTGACTAATAATAAAGGCGAACGATTGGCTTTTACAATTTTAGTAAATCACTATACCTGTACTGTAGCTCAATTGCAGAGAGCTGTTGGTAAATTTCTTTCCCATTTGATGGAATAATTTATACCTTTGCAAGGAGTTAAAAATTCAGGTAACATGTTTTTGGAAAATGCAAAACGAAACGGGTGGATAGAAGTTGTTTGTGGTTCTATGTTTTCGGGAAAAACGGAGGAATTGATCCGTCGTTTGAAACATGCACAGTTTTCTAAACAAAAGGTGAAAATCTTTAAGCCTGCTATTGATGTACGTTATTCTGAAGAATATGTGGTTTCACATGATTCTCATGCAATTCGGTGCACTCCGGTGGAAAATTCCGATAATATTCTTTTATTGGTAGGAGATGTTGATGTGGTGGGTATTGATGAAACGCAATTTTTTGATCATAATATTGTATCAGTATGCAAAACTTTGGCCGATAATGGTGTTCGTGTAATAGTAGCAGGACTTGATATGGATTATTTGGGGAAACCTTTTGGACCGATGCCTAATTTGATGGCAGTGGCTGAGTATGTAACTAAAGTACATACCGTATGTGTTAAATGTGGAAATCTTGCAAATCATTCTCACAGACTTTCGGAAAATGATAAGTTAGTGATGTTAGGAGAAATGCATGATTATGAACCTATTTGTCGACATTGTTTTAATGAGATTTTAATACAGGAAAAACATCATAATGGATTGATATAAAGTGTTATATACTTAAGTATTAAAATAAAACGCTTAAGTTGTTGCTTTAATCATCGAATTAAAATAATTCCTCATCTGATAACTTCAGAAAATATTGAATTGATAATAAGTATAGGACATTTACTGAAAATCCTTTTTCAACCACATGGACAGTAATTAATAATGTTATTTTATAGAAGTAGCACTTTCAGTTGTAATTGTGGAAGTTATGGAATGTAATAAAAAGAATTTGCCTTTGGTTGCTATTTGCATTTTACTAATAATGTATGCATAAAAAAATGAGCCAACTAAAAAAGCTAGTAAACTGACTAAAAATATGTATGGTATAGTTCAAAGCAAAGTTAAAGATTTCTTCTTCTTTCCAAAATGGAGCACCTGATAAAGGTAATGATTAAGTGTATAAAATCAATTACTAGAAAGTTCATAAGGAAAACGCTTAAAAAAATAATTCTTGCTTTCTTGAATCTCCATACTTCAGCGATACAGTCTTGATTGGAAAAACAATTAGTCCTGCTGTTGCTGTTAAGTGAACCAAACTTGAATTATTTTTGTTTTTAAAAGATAGAGTGCAATGAGGCAAACATCTAAAAAATCCCTTAAACATAAAGGAAAAAGATATGTTTTTTTTGTATATTTTTTGTTCTTTACATGGTTAGACAAGCACACGCAGTTGTAGAATCGCTGTTGGAGAATTATAAAATGTAATCAATACATGCTCGATCTTCCTTGATAGGAGCAATCATTTTTTTGACAATAGTTTGATGTGCAGGATGAGTCGCATAAGCATTTAAAGCGGCCATGTCTTCAACAATTGCTTCTAAACAGAGATCCCAGTATTCTGTAGAGTTAATGTTTATGCCAACATGAATTTCTTTTAATTCCGTAATAATGGTGGATAATTTTTCTAATTCCACCTTAATTTTATACATATTGCCTTCTTTTTCTGGTAACGATTTGAATTTGAAAAATACAATGTGTTTAATCATTGCTATGAAATTTAATTATTTGATACGCAAAATTAGTATAAAAACGGCTTAGTTACAAAAGTCTATGGATTAATAAATCTATTTAGATGAGATTTCAAGGTTTTCATAATTAACCAATGCTGTAAAGATGATACTTTTGTATTATGAGCAAACAATTATCCTTTGATTATAAAATACAGGCAAGATATCTTTTGTCAAAGAGTTTTTTCGGTTTCTTTGATGTGATCGGAATCCGTGAGATTATAGGTATTATGAAGGAGACCAATGATGAATGTATCTTGTTACATATTTACCTTGATGAAAAAGACACTCGTTAGGGCAACTATTGTCATAAACTAAACTCTAAAAAATCTCTATAATATTTTAATTTGCAATAATTTCAAAAATCTCTTTACGATTTTTAGTGAATACTAATGTTTCTGATATTATTTTGAATATATTTGTTCTGTACTTTTTGAGGAAATGAGAAGACTCTTTTTGAATAAAGAATATGATTTTTTTCTTGACATACTTGTTTATATAAAAAAAAAGTATTTACTTTGCACTCTGTTTGGAAAGCGTTTATAAAAAATACTGAGAGATGTCAAGAGTTTGTCAAATAACCGGAAAAAGAGCAATGGGTGGTAACCATGTTTCTCACTCTAAAAGAAGAGTTAAGAGAACATTTTCAATCAACCTGTTCAAAAGAAATTTCTATTGGCCAGAAGAAGACAGATGGATTCGCCTGAATGTTTCAGCCGATGGTCTTCGTTTGATTAATAAAAAAGGTCTGAGTGCTTGTCTGAAGCAAGCTACAGAAGCTGGATTAATTAAAACTATTTAAAATCACTGACGATGGCAAAGAAAAGTAAAGGAAACAGAGTGCAGGTGATTCTTGAATGTACAGAACAAAAAGAATCCGGCGTACCAGGAATGTCACGGTACATTACTACCAAGAACAGAAAAAATACTCCTGAAAGATTGGAACTGAAAAAGTATAATCCGTATCTGAAAAGAGTAACGTTACACCGCGAAATTAAATAATTGAACTATGGCAAAGAAAGTAGTTGCAACCCTGAAAACCGGTGACGGTAGAGGTTATGCGAAAGTAATCAAAATGGTAAAGTCTCCAAAGACTGGTGCTTATACTTTCAAAGAACAAATGGTCACTACTGATCAGGTAAAAGAAACCTTGAAGAAATAAGTATTTCTTTATGAACATAAAAGATACCTTTAAAATAAAAGGTATCTTTTATGTTGTTGTTTGCTTTGATATATAAATATATATTTATATATTTGTAATCTTAAAATAAGAGAATATGGAGAAGAAATGTTTTACAAGGGAAGAATTAGAGCAAATTGCCTATAGTTTAAAAGCAGTTGCTCATCCTAATCGTTTGGCGATTATTTGTTTGCTGTCAAGGAATGAAGAATTGAGTGTGTCTGATATTTGTGAGCAAACAGAATGTAGTCAGGCCTTGATTTCTCATCATTTGACTGATATGTATGCTAAAGGCATTTTATTGATACGTCGAGAGGGAAGAAACGCTTTTTATCGTTTGGTTGATGATAGAGTGACTAATGTAATGCGTTGTATGCTTAAATGCAACTCATAGAATGGGGATTGATATCTATCTCCTTATTTTTATGAAACTATTATATAAATGTATGTTTTAGTATTTAACTAATAAAAATTATAAAACTATGAAATATCTGATTATTGGAGGAGTAGCTGGAGGGGCATCTACTGCAGCTCGTTTAAGACGAATGGACGAACAAGCTGATATTATTCTATTTGAAAAAGGAGAATATATATCATATGCTAATTGTGGATTGCCTTATTATATTGGAGGAAAAATTGAAGAGCGTGAACGCCTTTTTGTGCAGAATCCTGATAGTTTTCATGCCAGATTTAGAGTTGATGTTCGTGTAGAAAGTGAAGTGAAGAGAATTGATGTTAAACAGAAGACAATTGAAGTTTTGGAATTATCATCTGGCCGGACATATAGCGAAAGCTATGATAAATTAGTGCTTTCTCCGGGAGCAGAACCTGTGCGTCCTCCTTTGGAAGGTATAGGGGAAGATGGGATTTTCACTCTTCGGAATATTTATGATACGGATCGCATAAAAGAGTGGGTGAATAGTCATTCAGTGAAGCGTGCCGTTGTTGTTGGAGCCGGTTTTATTGGATTGGAAATGGCTGAAAATTTACATCATTTGGGGATTCAAATGACAGTTGTAGAAATGGCTGACCAAGTAATGACTCCTGTTGATTTTGAAATAGCTGCTACTGTGCATCAACATTTTAAGGAAAAAGGAGTTGGTTTATTATTGAAAGAAGCTGTTTCTTCATTTTGTAAAACACCTAATGGATTGAGTATTGTTTTAAAAAGTGGTCGCAATCTTCAGGCGGATATAGTAATTCTTTCTATTGGAGTGCGTCCGGACGTTCGTTTGGCTAGTAAAGCTGGCTTGAAGATAGGGGAATTGGGTGGAATATGGGTAAATGAATATTTGCAAACTTCTGTTCCTGATATCTATGCTGTGGGTGATGCTATTGAGTTTAAAAATCCTGTTAGTGGACATTCTTCGTTGGCATTTTTAGCAGGACCTGCGAATAAGCAAGGTCGTATTTGTGCTGATAATATAGTTAATGGCAACCATAGTATTTATAAGGGAGCTATTGGTACTGCAATTGCAAAAGTATTTGACTTGACGGTGGGTACTTCTGGACTTTCGGCTCGGATGCTTGAACGGTTGGAAATTCCATATCTAACAACGATTGTTCACGCTTCTTCTCATGCTGGATACTACCCTAATGCTTTGCAAATGACTATAAAAATCAATTTTTCTCCAGATAACGGTCGTTTATTAGGGGGACAGGTTGTTGGTTATGAAGGTACTGACAAACGTTTGGAAATGTTGGCAGCCGTTATACGTAATGATGGAAGTATTTATGATTTGATGGAATTGGAACAGGCTTATGCACCACCTTTTTCTTCGGCGAAGGATCCTGTAAATATGATAGGATTTGTTGCTGATAATATACTTCATGGACGTGTAAAAAGTATGAGTTGGCGAGAATTACAAGAAAGAGATAAGAGTGAAATTACTCTCATAAATGTTTGTACTAAGGAAGAGTGTGCACTTAATACAATTCGATCTGCAATTAATATTCCTTTGGATGAAATACGTAATCATTTAAATGAAATTCCTGTCGATAAGCCGGTTGTTGTATTTTGTGCTGTTGGTTTGCGCGGATATGTGGCTTCAAGGATATTGGCTCAGTATGGGTATAATGTTTTTAATCTATCTGGTGGTTTGAAGACTTATGAAATATGTACTGCTGAACAATGTTTTGAATCTCAAAATAACGAATTGATAGGTACATCTACAGAAATTGTAGACCAATCAGTTGGTCAAATTTCTGTAGATGCTTGCGGATTGCAGTGTCCGGGTCCGGTTATGAAGTTGAAAAAAGAAATTGAAAAACTGGCTGTTGGAGAGCGTTTGCAAATTAAGGCTACAGATGCAGGATTTGCGAGAGATGTTGAATCTTGGACGAAAATGACGGGTAATAAGTTGATTTCATTATCACGTGACAAAGGAATTGTTACAGCTTTGTTGGAAAAAAGTGATTCATTCTCTTGTAAATCTGTTGAAAAAGCGACTAATGGCAAGACAATAGTCGTTTTTAATGATGATTTGGATAAAGTTTTAGCTTCGTTTGTAATTGCTAATGGAGCGGCATCTACAGGTCGGAAGGTGACTCTGTTTTTTACTTTTTGGGGTTTGAATGTCATAAAGCGTAAACCTCTTACAGCTGTGAAAAAAGATTTTATGGGTAAGATGTTTGGTATGATGTTACCTTCTGGTAGCCGTCAATTAAAACTGTCAAAAATGAATATGATGGGAATGGGGACACGAATGATGCGTGGGATAATGAAGAAAAAACAAATTGATTCATTGGAGATTTTAATTGAGCAAGCTCGTCAAAATGGAGTTGAATTTATCGCTTGTCAAATGTCAATGGATGTGATGGGTGTTAAAGCTGAAGAATTGTTAGATGGAGTACAGATTGGAGGTGTTGCAACTTATTTGGAAAGAGCAGAGAATGCAAATGTAAATCTTTTTATTTAGTAATTTGATAACTTTTATTTATGTTTCGGTCGAATAAAATTTATTCGACCGATTTTATGTCATAATTCATTGGTTAATAGAGAATTGAATGCAAAGATAACATAGAGGAAGGATGGCGTTTTTTGCTGAATAGCACCAAATGAACCATTAAGAACTTGATATATTTGGTTATATTTTGTTCTCTTTGCAGAAAAGATGAAACGATGGAACTAGTTAGATATGTATGAAAAGCTTTAGTGAAAATGTGATATTGTAGAGAAATTTATAGTTTTTAGTTTCATGAATCGTTGTCTCCATAGGCTTTGATTCTTACGGATAACGGACGGTATTGCTTGAAGTCATGATAATTTAAATCATACAAAACGGAGAGTTCCCTTCTCTCCGTTTTGTATGATTTAATTTTCGGCTTTATTTATTTTGAACGTATGGAAGGAACCTTCTAAAAGGTCTATAAGCAGTAATTTTCCGGCCATAGTATCTTCTCTGTCCAAAATGATTTTAATCGTTTCTGATGCTTGTATGGAGCCGACAACGCCTGGTAAAGCTCCAATTACTCCCAATGGTTGGTAAAAATTAGCCACTTCATTATGATAAGGGTAAAGGTCACGGTAAGTGGGACTGCCTTTATAATTAAAAACGGAAATTTGACCTTTAAATTCGCAAATACTGCCATAAACGAAAGGCTTGCCGGTACTGACACATGCATCATTGATAACATAGCGGGAGAGTAGATTATCAGTTGCGTCTACAACTACATCATAATTGGCTATAATGTACTTTGCATTGGATTGTGTCAGGCGTTCTTGTATCGCATGGATATGACACATTGGATTCAGAGCCTGTAATTTGCGAGTTGCAATTTCAACTTTAGGTTTTCCAATGCAATTAGAGTCATAGAGTATCTGTCGTTGTAGATTGCTTTCTGATACAATATCATTGTCCATAATTCCGATATTGCCTACTCCTGCTGCACTCAGATAAAGTAGGACCGGAGAACCTAAGCCTCCGGCACCTACAACTAATACTTTGGCATTACATATCATTTTCTGGCCTTTTTCACCTACTTCTTTTAAAATGATGTGACGTGCATATCGTTCTTCCGTTATATATTCCATATCTGCCTAATTCTTTGAAGTTATAGCCAATAGTCCCAGTCTTTCCATACCGGTTCATAACCTCTTGCCTGAATGGCTGTTGCTACTTCTGCAGGAGTACGTTCGTCACTGATGTGGAATTGTTCCAATGCCTGCGGGTGTGTGCAATAGCCTCCTGGTTCTGTCTTTGAGCCGGCACTCATGGATGTAACTCCCAAAGACATGATATTGTCTCGGAAATTAGAACTTTCGCGTGTAGAAATGGAAATGTCAACATCGTGGTCAAAGATGCGGAAAGCGAAAATCAATTGTGCCAGTTCGCGATCTTCCAATATGACATTGGGTTGAAAATGTCCTTCAGATGGGCGCATACGTGGAAAGTTGACGCTATACTTGGTTTGCCAGTATGTACGTTGAAGATAGCGTAAATGACGGGCCATCATGGTAACGTCTGTGCGCCAATCTTCAAGACCGATTAGAACTCCCATGCCGATTTTGTGCACATTGGCTTGTCCCATGCGGTCAAATCCATTCAAGCGCCATTCAAATTTGGATTTCATTCCTTTGGGATGATAGACGTTGTAGCGGGCACGGTTATAGGTTTCTTGAAAGCATACTACCCCATGAAGACCGACATGTGTAAGTCGTTCATATTCATCTGCTTTAAGTGGCATTACTTCAATTGTAAGATTAGAAAATAGCGGGTGTGCCAATTGTAAGGCCCTTTCCAGATAGTCAACTCCGGCATCTTTGGGATTTTCACCGGTAACTATCAGTAAGTTCTCAAAATTACCGAGCTTCTTGATCGCATGAAGTTCATTCAGTATTTCTTCTTCTGTCAGAATCGTGCGTTGGAAAGGGTTGTTATGGTTGAAACCGCAGTAAACACAAAAGTTGGTACATGAGTTGGTAATATAAAGTGGAATATACATCGACATCGTTTTACCGAAGCGTTGTAAGGTGTATTTTTGACTCAAAACTGCCATCGGTTCAAGATATTTAGCGGCCGCTGGTGATACAAGAGCCATGAAGTCATCTATATCCGGATGGCTTTTTCCTAAAGCTATTTCAACGTCTGCAGCAGTTTTGGAATAGATTTGTTTGGTTGTGTCGTCCCAAGAATATTGGTTTAATTCTTCTGAAAACATATTGTATTTTTTCTCTCGGTTTTAATCATTTATCCTAAAAATGAAGTTAATGGACTGCTGGCTTCAGCTGTGTAACTTCTACCTGCCAGTCCGGCTTCGTAAGCCATGCGACCTGCTTCAACAGCAATCTTGAAAGCAATAGCCATTTGGGTGGGATTACCTGCGACGGCTATGGCTGTATTCACCAATACCGCATCTGCGCCCATCTCCATCGCCTCTGCTGCATGACTTGGTGCTCCGATTCCTGCATCTACAACAACAGGAATATTACTTTGTTCAATGATGATACGAAGAAATTCCCGTGTCTGTAATCCCTGATTTGTACCGATTGGAGCCCCCAAAGGCATCACTGTAGCAGCTCCTGCATTTTCCAACCGTTTGCATAATACGGGGTCTGCCTGGCAATACGGAAGCACAATGAAGCCCATCCTGGCCAGTTCTTCTGTTGCTTTCAATGTTTCTATCGGATCAGGTAGCAGATAGCGGGGATCCGGATGTATTTCAAGTTTTAGCCAGTTGGTTCCAAATGCTTCGCGTGCTAATTGTGCGGCAAAAATAGCTTCTTTTGCATCACGTACTCCGGATGTATTGGGAAGTAGCTGAATGCCGGGTTGCAGGATATGATGAAGCATATCATCATTTTTATCCTCTGTACGAATGCGTTTCATGGCAACAGTCACCATCTGGCTGCCGGATGCTGAAATAGCTTCTTGCATTTTTTCATTAGAAGCGAATTTGCCTGTGCCTGTAAAAAGGCGTGAGGTGAAAGTTTTGTCTGCTATTTTCAAAGGTTTCATATTAATTGATTTTATGAGTTGTTCTTAATTTAAAGAATCTATTAAAGAGACTATTTCTTTTGTCTTGATAGTTATATTGTTATTATTTTTTATTAATCCGGAAAGAGCAATCCCTTGGATTCCTGTTTTCATCAAATCAGGAATGTCATTTTCTTTAATACCTCCAATGGCAAAAACGGGAATGTCAATATGACTTGCCTGCATTTGTTTTAATACCTGTCGGTATCCTTCTAATCCTAATACCGGACTGAGGCGTTCTTTGGTTGTTGTAAAAGTATAGGGACCCAGACCGATATAATCCACCTGCTGCTGCTGGCGCAGCAATATGTCTTCCCAAGTATTGCAGGTGGCTCCGACAATTTTGTTTTTTCCTAGTAGCTTCTTTGCCTGTAAAGGATTCATATCTTCTTTTCCAAGATGGACTCCATTGGCATCCAATTGTAGTGCCACTTCTACATTGTCATTGACAATGAATAAAGCGTTATATTTTTGGCATATTTCTTTCACTATTCGGCCTGTTTTCAGGAAATCCTCAATAGAGGCTCCTTTCATGCGAAGTTGTACCCAGCGCATACCTCCGCGGCATACGGCTTCAACCTGTTCGCAAAGTGACATACCATCTTTCGGTGCTGTAATGTACTGCACTGAAAGATTTCGTGGAGTGGGTAGTATTATTGTATTCATTTTATTAAGGGTATGATAACCTAACAGACTGTCATTGCTGTCAATAGTCTGAGATACATAAAGCTGGGCTTTACGGCAAGAATCTTCTAGTGACTCTCCTCTGGCAAGGTGCGCAAGGAGTGCCGAAGAAAGAATACAACCGGTTCCATGTTTGGTATATTTGCTTTTTTGTACGGAACAGCAATAGATAGAGTCCGGTGTAACTAGTTGGTCGGAAGATACAGGGCCTTTGTTGTGTCCGCCTTTCCAAAGAATATTGACATTGTGTTCTGCTGCAATTTGTTGCAGGTTTGCCGTATTTATTTTTCCTCCGAAAAGTTGGTCCAATTCTTCTGTATTCGGAGTGATTAAGAAGATGGAGGCCAATACTTCCTGCAAGTGATTTTGGTGCTTTTGATGAAATATATGTCCGGTACTGGCTTTCAGAATAGGATCCCAAATGATTTTCACATCAGGGATTTGTTTCTTGAGCCAAATAATAAGTTGGTATAGTATATCAAAATTCTGTATCAGACCGATTTTGATAAATTCAGGTCGGTGATGTTGGAAGAGAAGTTCGCACTGGCGGATAATTTCTTCCAGAGTCATCCAGTGGGTACCACTATATGTATCCTCGTTTTGAAAGGTGACAGAGGTACAGACCCCCATTCCATAGCATTCATTGGCTTCAATGGTCTTCAGGTCGGCAGTTACTCCGGCTCCTGACGAAGGGTCAAAACCGGCAATACTCAGCACAAATGGAGTATTCAGCCGGATAAAACGGCTGGAGGCTTCCTCCGGACATTCCCAAAGATATCCTAGTACTGCGATACCGCTAAAACCGGCGGTTCGGCACAGGTCTAATCTTTCTGGAGTGATACCTCCGAGTGCTATAACAGGGATATTTATTCCAGACAGATTTGGCAGCTTTTCAAAATGGCTTTGATAGCCTGGTTTGGAAATACTGTCGAATATAGGACTGAGAAAACAATATTCTGCCTGAAAAGGCAGCGCTTCTATTTCTTTGATGCTATGACACGAAATGCTGATTTTCAGATCGGCAAACTCACGGTAGCGGGTTGCCTGTCCTGATTTCAGATGAATCCCCCGCAAGTGATATTGCATCGCCAAATGGTAATGGTCATGCACAACGATTCGACTGCGGTAGTGTGGCTCTATCCGACGGATAAAATCCTCATAGACAGAAGTATCTGCATCTGGTTTTCGCAGATGCAGTATTTCTAATCCTTTGGAGAACAGAAGGTTACACACCACTGTTTCGTCTTCCACTTTTTCAGGAGATGTAATGACAATAACTTTCATATCAAGTTACTGAATAACCGGATAAGCTATTCTTTTTTGTTAATTTTTTCTCGCAATTTTTTGCTGGCGCGCATGGAACAGAAATGTTCGCCGCACATGGAGCAGAAATGCGCTTCCTTATGTCCTTCGTCAGGTAAGGTTTCGTCGTGGAATTTGATGGCTTTCTCAGAGTCCAGAGCTAAATGGAACTGATCCTTCCATCTGAATTCAAAACGGGCTTTACTCATTGCATAATCACGGAAATAAGCCGCCGGATGTCCTTTGGCAAGGTCTGCGGCATGGGCTGCCAGTTTGAAAGTGATAACTCCTTCTTTTACATCGTCACGGTTCGGCAGGCCGAGATGTTCCTTCTGGGTCACATAGCACAGCATGGCAGTTCCAAACCAGCCGATCATGGCACCTCCGATGGCAGAAGTAATGTGGTCATATCCTGGAGCAACGTCTGTCACCAAGGGACCGAGGGTGTAGAACGGTGCTTCGTGGCAGTATTTCAACTGCAGGTCCATGTTTTCTTTGATTTTGTGCATAGGCACGTGTCCCGGACCTTCGATAATGGCTTGTACATTGTATTTCCACGCAATTTCGCAAAGTTCGCCTAAAGTCTTCAGCTCTTCTATTTGTGCGGAATCATTGGCATCGGCAATGCACCCCGGACGTAATCCGTCCCCTAAAGAGATTCCTACGTCATATTTTGCCAGAATTTCGCAAATCTCTTCAAAGTGTTCGTAAATGAAGCTTTCCTGTTTGTGGGTTGTACACCAATGAGCCATGATCGAACCTCCCCGGGAAACAATACCGGTCAGACGTTTCAGTGTAAGGGGTACATGCTTCCAGCGTAATCCTGCATGGATAGTGAAATAGTCAACTCCCTGTTCTGCCTGTTCTATCAACGTATCACGGAATATTTCCCAATTCAGTTTTTCTACATCTCCGCCCACTTTTTCCAGTGTTTGATATAAAGGTACAGTGCCTACCGGTACAGGTGAATTGCGGATAATCCATTCTCGGGTTTCGTGGATATTCTTGCCTGTAGAGAGATCCATTATGGTGTCGGCTCCCCAGCGGAAGGCCCAGACCGCTTTTTCTACCTCTTCGGCAATTGAGGAGGTGACAGGTGAATTTCCGATATTGGCATTGATTTTTACCAAAAAGTTACGGCCGATAATCATCGGTTCGCATTCCGGATGGTTGATATTTGAAGGAATAATGGCACGTCCGGCTGCCACTTCATCTCGGACGAATTCCGGAGTAATATAGTCCGGTATGTGAGCTCCGAAAGAGTCTCCTTTTTCTTTTTTGTATTTTTCACGGATTTGGTCTGCCAGCTGATTTTCACGGATAGCGATATATTCCATTTCGGGAGTGACAATACCCTGGCGGGCATAATATAATTGAGTGACCTGTTTGCCTTCGCGGGCTATGCGGGGCGTTGTATTTACATGCTCGAAGCGTAAAGGGTCAAGTGATGGGTCAGCCTGGCGCATACGACCATACTCTGAACTTAGACCTTCCAGTTTTACAGTATCTTGGCGCTCTTCTATCCAATTCTCTCGAAGTTTAGGCAAGCCTTTCTGTAAATCTACGGTATAGGCCGGATCTGTATACGGACCGGAGGTATCGTAAACGATGACGTCTTCATTTTCCATTTTATTACCGTCTTCATCGACCGTCGGCGACATTTTGATCTTTCGCATAGGGACGCGTATATCAGTACGTAAACCGGTTACGTAAATCTTTTCAGAACCGGGTAGAGGTCCTGCAGTAACACTGAATTTTTCCATAGTATATTTATTTAAGAAATTACAGATTGAATGATTTAGCCGCCTTGGACGGCTTTAATGATGATGATACGGCTGCCGTCACAGATTACAGTGTTGTCCCAGTTTGTTTTGGAAACCACAGAATCGTTGACTGCCACTGCAATATTGACTGCTTGTATCCCTTGTAGAAGCAGCAGTTGGGTAATGGTGGTGTTTTCCGGACACTCGCTTGGAGTGTCATTGATGAATATTTGCATGATTTTTTCCAGTTTGGTTAAACAGATTATCCAAGGGAGCATAAACAGATGACGGTATATCGGAACGGTTACTCTTTTTTCCCTACGCCGGCATTACCCGGATCAGGTTATAGGGTATGATCTCAGCCCGTTATCTTAAGGCACCCCTTTTGATTAAATCCGTAACAAAGATAAACAGAAATGTTGAATATTCCAAGTAAAAAATATTCTAGTGTGTAGACTCTTTTTCTCGCCATTGCAATATCAGGAAAAACAATCCGGGAATAAAGATAATCAGGGCTGTGATTTGCAGGGCAAATGCCAGTGAAAAACAGTCGTTCAGCCAACCGATGAAAGGAGCCATGACTGCGAATATGAGCCGGATGATGAAATTTCTGATAGATAGCACGGTTGCCCGCATTTCCGAAAATGTCTGGCGGTTGATATATCCTTTTAATATAGGAGTGGCAAATCCGCGGATGATATAAAACAAAAACAGAATACCTAAAGCTGCATAGGTGAGATTCAATGAGGTCGCGATATAGCCGCCTGTAATGAACACAAGAATGATGGTATAAGTCCGGTTTTCTCCTATACGGGCACTTAAAGCATCCGAATATAAGGCTGCAATGCCCACCACTAAATTCAGCACCGTCCATACGATGCCGAATAATCCGGTCGGAAGGTCAATGTACATTAATACGGGTTGTACAAACCAGGCCATCGTGAGGGTAGAGGCTCCGATGATGCCTGAAAATAGGATATCATACCGCAGACTTTTGTTTTCCACCAATGAATAATGCAGAATATGCAGGATATTTCTAACCGGATTGACTATATGTACTTGTGCATTGAATTCTTTCAGTGCCAGGGCTGCCGGTATTCCGATAAATGCAATGCCTGCCTGGCAATAGAATGGCAGACGGAGGGATGTAGCTGCGAGAAGTCCGCCGAAAATACCGGCAAAGGCTTCCGAGAAGTTTCCGACCATGGTCACTTTCCCTTCATACTTTAAATACTCGTTCTCACGTTTATAATGAAGCATCGTATCATAAAGCAGGGCTGAATCTGCACCTGAAACGAGACTCTGTCCTATACCCAATAATATCTCTCCCAGTAGAAATGCGGCGAAGGTGTATGAAAAAGAGTAGGTGACAAATCCTCCGAAAGCTATCAGACAACCGGTCAGCAGACATTTTTTCCGTCCCCAGGCATCGGCCAGATATCCTGTCGGGATATCAAGCGATACCGATACGATTGAGTAAACGCTTTTTAAAAGAAAAATCTCTTTCAAGCCCAAGCCGTTGCTTTC
Organism: Odoribacter sp.; assembly: GCA_020024465.1. Lineage (GTDB taxonomy): Bacteria > Bacteroidota > Bacteroidia > Bacteroidales > Marinifilaceae > Odoribacter. The sequence continues at coordinate 34,033 of JAHHTT010000003.1, read as the reverse complement.
ATAAAACAGGACAATAATCGGCATAATCAAAGTGAACCATTTGGATACCTTGATGAGATAGAGCGCATTAATATTTTTTTGAAGTGTATTCAATGCTATTTTTATTTAGCGCTTGCAAAGGTAATAAAAAGTAATTCTAAAAGAAAAAATTGCACATAGAGGAATAATTTGTGAAGCTATCTTTTGAATTTGATTTATAATATGTATTTTTGTTTCAACTTATAATTAAATAATAGGAAAAATCATGAAAATTGAAAAGATTAGTGATATCCATGAAGTATTGAAAGAAAATACCACTAAAAAACGTTTGGTGGTAGCCTATGCAAATGACAGTCATTCAATCGAAGCTGTATCCCTGGCTGTGAAAGCCGGATTGGTAGAAGGGATTCTTGTCGGCGACTCGGAAATTATCAGACAGGTATGTGCCGAAAACGATTACGATCCGTCTTCTTTCAAGATTGTTCACGAGCCGAACGACGTTAAGGCGGCAGAAGCTGCTGTTGCCATGATTCGCAACGGTGAGGCGGATGTATTGATGAAAGGACTTGTCAGTACGGATAAATATATGCGTGCTATATTGAATAAGGAAAAAGGTATCGTAAGTGAAAAAGTATTGTCTCACGTTACTGTCATGGAGTGTCCTGCATATCATAAATTGTTGGTGGTAAGTGATGTGGCTATCATTCCGTGTCCGGATTTAGACCAGAAGAAAGCCATTATAAAATATGTAACCAAGACGGCTGTCCGGTTGGGTGTAGAAAAACCGAAAATCGCATTGATCACCCCGACAGAACAGGTGTTGCCGAAAGTACAGTCAACTGTAGAGGCGGCTATTTTGGCTAAAATGAATGAACGCGGACAGATTCCAGGAGCGATCATTGAAGGTCCGATGGCATTGGATGTGGCTATTGATAAAGAAGCTGCTGATATTAAGAAAATATACTCTCCGGTAGCTGGCGATGCCGATTGTCTGGTGTTCCCGAATCTGGAGGCCGGTAATGTGTTCTACAAGACCAATACCAAATTGGGCAATGCCAAACTGGGGGCAATGCTGATGGGAGCTAAAGTGCCTTGCGTGTTGTCTTCCAGAGGTGACAGTGTTGAGACAAAATTGAATTCTATTGCATTGGCTGCTTTGATTGCTTGAAGGAAGAAGGATTCTGTATAAATTAAAAGGTTGTAAATGCCAAAGCGTTTACAACCTTTTTATGATCAATCGGTCCGTCGGTGAAGGATGATTACAACTGTCCGGCTTCAGCTTTCTTGATCATGTCTTCATTGGCTGTGATGTAAATCTCTACCCGCCGGTTCTGTGCACGCCCTGCTGCAGTGCTGTTGTCGGCTACCGGCTGGTCGTAAGCCATTCCTTTGATGGTAAGACGTGATCTGTCCACTCCTTCGTTAACCAGATAATTAGCGACACTGTTGGCTCTTTCTCTTGAAATCCTGATATTTACTTCGTATGTGCCGGTATTGTCAGTGTGTCCGTAAATTGTCACGTCTGTATCCGGCGAATTTTTCAGTGAATTGGCAAACTTAATCAGTGATTCGCGTGCTGAAGCATTCAGGCTGGTCTGATTGTGTCCAAAAAGAATTCCATTGTCAAATGTAACTTTGATGGCCTGCAGATTGTTTACATCTTGAATGCTTTCAACTTTAGCTCCTTCGATGGCTTCCAGTTCTTTTTTTTGTTTGTCCATGCGGCGGCCGATCAGGGCTCCGGTTCCCGAACCGATGGCTGTTCCTATTGCTGCACCTATTGCTGCACCTTTGCCCTTGCCGATTAAGGCTCCGATACCAGCTCCTACTGCAGCGCCGCTGCCGCCTCCGATTAAAGCTCCTTTACCGGTATTATTCATACTGGCACAACCGGAAAATATGCATTCTGAAAATATGATGCTTCCACCGAGCATGAAGACTGTAATTAAATTCCTTGCTTTCATCTTGTTTTATAATTGGTTTTTAATGTGTGTCTATGAATCATAATCAGACAAATTTAGCAATAATCTTTAAGATGGCTGATTTTTTTCTTCTGATTTTAGTACTTTTGTCAGTAATTAGTGGGATTCATATAATTTGAAAAAATATAATTATCTATGGCTGTATATTTTATCAGTGGCATTGATACCGATGCCGGAAAATCCGTTGCAACAGGTGTACTGGCTCGTACATTGTCTGCAAAAGGACTGAAAGTAATTACCCAAAAGTTTGTTCAGACAGGTTGTGTCGGTATTTCCGAAGATATTCTCAAACACCGTGAGATCATGGGGATTTCTCTTCAGGAGGTTGATAGGGACGGGACTACCTGTCCGTATGTGATGACCTATCCCGCTTCTCCGCATCTTGCAGCAGAGATTGATAAAGTGGACATAGATGTGGAGCGGATTCATCAGTCTACGGAAAAGTTGGCGTCACTGTACGATGTTGTTCTGTTGGAAGGTGCAGGGGGATTATATGTGCCGGTCACCAGGGAGTATCTGACCATTGATTATATCCGGGACTATGGACTTCCGCTGATTCTGGTCTCTTCTTCGAAGTTGGGCAGTATCAACCATACCCTAATGAGTCTTGAATTGTGCCGTTTGCGTGGTATCAATGTCAGTCATGTCATTTATAATGATTTCCCGAATGACAGCGAATGGATAAAGAACGATTCTATTACGGTTATACGGCAATATACCGGACGTTACTTCCCGAATTGCCAGATATTGGAACTTCCTGTTGTTCAGGATGGTGTGTGGTGTGAACTGAATGATCTGATCATAGAAGAATAACCGGAATCCTATCGTAAAGAGCATGAAGAGAGTTGAGCTGTTGTCTCCGGCAAAAGACCTGGCCATAGGAATTGCAGCCGTCAATAATGGAGCGGATGCCGTATATATCGGAGCTCCGGCATTCGGTGCCCGTAAAGCTGCCTCTAACAGTTTGGAGGATATTGCACAGTTGGTGGAATATGCCCACCGCTATTATTGCCGGGTGTTTGTAACGTTGAATACCGTATTGTATGACAGCGAATTGGAATCTGCCGAAAAGATGATTCACGCACTATACCGGATTGGGGTTGACGCTTTGATTGTTCAGGATATGGGTATTCTGCGCATGGATTTGCCACCGATTTGCCTGCATGCCAGCACGCAGATGCACAATTACGATATCGAACGCATCAGATTTATCGAAAAAATGGGTTTCCGGAGAATTGTGCTGGCCCGTGAACTTTCGTTGGATCAGATTCGTGAAGTGCGCCGTGCTGTCAAGGCTGAACTGGAAGTGTTTGTTCATGGGGCTTTGTGTGTCAGTCTGAGTGGACAATGTTACCTTTCCCAATATATGTTCGGACGTTCGGCCAATCGGGGTGAATGTGCCCAGCCATGCCGTATGAAATGGTCTGTCCGTGACCATGTCGGAAAGCAACTGGTCGACAATCGCTATATATTGTCATTAAAAGATTTGAATCTCTCTTCATACATAAGAGATTTAGTGGATATCGGAATCGATTCATTTAAGATAGAAGGACGCCTGAAAGATGAGAATTATGTATCGAATGTAACCAACCACTACTCTTCGCTGCTGGATGCCATCCCGGACCTCCGGCGTACAGGCTCCGGAAAAGTGATTTCCAGTTTTCATGCCGAACCGGAAAGAAGTTTCAATCGGGGGTATACTTCATATTTTATGGTAAAGCGGGAATCCGGTCTTGTCAATGCCGATACCCCAAAATCCATGGGCAAACCGATAGGTCGGGTGCTTCGGGTTAAAGGCTGCCGTATTCTGATTCAGGCAGCGGAAACCGTAAATAATGGTGATGGATTATGCTATCTGCAGCAGGGTGAATTGCACGGAATCCGGGTGAATACAGTCGAGCAAGGTTGGCTTGTTTGCAATGAGCGGGTAGAGGTAAAACCCGGTACGACTCTTTTTCGCAATTATGACCACCGTTTTGTTACGCAACTTGAGAAAGCGAAATCCGTACGTAAGATTCGTATAAATATGGAAGTAAGGGTACAGAATGCTCGTCTGCAGCTGACTGCTTGTGATGAAGACGGCATGAGATCCGTTCTGACATCGGAAGATACATTCGAACCGGCTTCCAGTCCACAGCAGAAGGAGCGTCTGAAACAGCAATTGATGAAGTGCGGTGATACCGAATATTTGTGTGAATCGATAGATTATCGAAGTGATGAAATTCTTTTTGTGCCGGCAGCTGCCGCCAATTTGTTGCGTAGGAAGCTGTTGGAACAACTGACTGCCATTCGTGCAGAACATCGGGAGATGATGTTTCCCGGCAAAGAAGACCTTTCCATCGCTTATCCGATGAAGGCCGACTGGCATTTGAATGTTGTCAATCAAAAGGCAGCAGAATTCTATTATGATCATCAGGTGGAATCGGTTGCTGACGGTTTTGAAAAAAGCAAGTCCGGAACAGGCCGTGATTTGATGCATACACGCTATTGTATTCTCCATGAATTGGGGCGTTGCCGTAAAAAGAATAAAAATATTGATCTGGAATTTCCTTTATGGCTTTATAATGACAGACATCATTTCCGTCTCGATTTCGATTGTAAAGAATGTTGTATGAGAGTCCTGGAGAAAGAATAAAATCTTACTTTGTAAAATATAGTTTTAAAAATACATACGATTCCGTAGATATCAGATTATTCTGTAATAAAAAACTTTGTAAAAATATCTTGTCGGCAAGCGGATTTTTTCCTTGCAAATTATATTTTTGCGGGTGAAATTAATTTATAAACAGAAAAATATGTGCGGAATTGTAGGTTATTTAGGCAATAAAGACGCTTATGCGGTTCTCATAAAAGGATTGCACAGATTGGAATATCGTGGATATGACAGTGCCGGGGTGGCGATGCTCTCTGCCAAAGGAGAACTCAATGTATATAAATCAAAAGGTAAGGTGGCAGACCTTGAAAGTTTTGCCCGATCGAAGGATATTTCAGGGACGATTGGCATTGCGCATACGCGTTGGGCAACCCATGGAGAACCCAATGAGGTAAATGCCCATCCTCACTATTCTCCTTCCGGAAATTTGGCTTTGATTCATAATGGTATTATAGAGAACTATAGTGTTATCCGTGCAGAACTGGAGAGCAGGGGATATGAGTTTCGCAGCAGTACGGATACGGAAGTGATTGTTTATCTCATCGAGTATATCATGAAGAGCAATCGAACGGATCTTTGTACGGCGGTCCAGCTGGCTTTGCGGCAGGTGGTCGGTGCATATGCCATTGCTGTCATTTCCAGGGATAATCCTGACCGGATTATAGCAGCCCGTAAGAGCAGTCCGCTTGTAGTGGGTATCGGTGAAGACGAATTTTTCCTGGCTTCCGATGCGACTCCGATTATTGAATATACGGATAAGGTGGTTTATCTTAACGACGGGGAGATTGCAGTTATCAGTCGGGGTGAGGATTTGAAAGTGGTTAATCTGGATAATGTGGAGATTACTCCCGAAATAAAGAAATTGGCAATGAATATCAGCCAATTGGAAAAAGGAGGGTATCCTCATTTTATGCTCAAGGAAATTTTTGAACAGCCCCGGACCATTTTGAACTGTATTCGCGGGCGTATTAATGTTGAAGGTACAAATGTCGCATTGTCGGGAGTGATAGACAACAGGGAAAAATTTTTAAACGCCAGACGAATCGTTATCGTAGCCTGTGGTACCTCCTGGCACGCCGCCTTGATCGGAGAGCATCTGATTGAAGATTTTTGCCGCATACCGGTGGAGGTGGAGTATGCTTCGGAATTCCGTTATCGGAATCCGGTCATTTATCCGGATGATATCGTAATCGCTATTTCCCAATCGGGAGAAACGGCGGATACATTGGCTGCCGTCGAATTGGCAAAGTCGGAAGGAGCTTTTATCTATGGCATTTGCAATGCTGTAGGCTCTTCTATTCCCCGGACCACGGATTCCGGCTCTTACATCCATGTCGGACCGGAAATAGGAGTGGCTTCCACCAAAGCCTTCACCGGTCAGGTGACTGTACTGTCCATGTTGGCACTGACAATAGCACATCAAAGGGGCAACATATCGGAAGAGAAATTTATACAGTTGGTGAGAGAATTGCAGGCAATTCCGGATAAGATCAAAGAGGTATTGAAGCGGTCCGAGGAGGTGAAGGAACTTTCCCGAATATTTACTTATGCCCATAATTTTATTTATCTGGGACGCGGCTATAATTATCCGGCAGCCTTGGAGGGAGCCCTCAAACTGAAGGAAATATCCTATATCCATGCTGAAGGTTATCCGGCAGCCGAAATGAAACACGGTCCCATAGCCTTGATAGATGCAGAGATGCCGGTTGTTGTCATAGCCACCTCCGACAGTATTTATGAAAAGACAATCAGCAATATTCAGGAAATCAAAGCCCGTCAGGGACGGGTGATTGCCATTGTAACGGAGGGAGATAAAGCGGTACGCGGAATAGCCGACTATTGCATCGAAGTGCCGCAGGTTGCCGAGCCGTTCACACCGATTGTCGCCTCAATACCTTTGCAGTTGCTGGCTTATTATATCGCTGTCAACAAGGGGCGTGATGTCGACCGGCCGCGAAATCTGGCAAAGTCCGTCACCGTAGAGTGACGGACACCGGTTATTCCGTGATGACTGCCGTTTGTTTCCGTCCGTCCATATAGACAGTGACAGGCTCCTTGAAACGGACGTGTTTAACAAACTCCGTTTCCTCCACAATCTCCTGCTGCCGGATGATATCGTAGTTGATAAACGAATTCTCCGAATTATAGGGAATGGCAAAATAACCGACATTCATTGATGTGACATTGTGGAAGAAATGCGAGCCCAATGAGGCGTCAAGCGGAAAATTTTTCAAACCTTGTTCCACGATGACCCTGGCTTTGGAAATGTCCGACCACAATACCGGGATGCCGGTCAATCGGTCCCGGGTGCCCCAACGGCCTGGACCGATTAATATATAGGGAGTATCGGAGTCTGCCATGTGCCCGTTGAAATGTTTGACTTCTTCTGCGATCTGTTCTGTCTTAAGATAATTGAACCGGTCAGGATCCACATAGATGATATCCCGGATATGGGTCAGCTTGCCGTTGCCCATTCCTTTGTTGGCCTTTAATACAGCCTTGTCCATATCAATTCCTTCCGTGTCGATGTCCAGATTGTATTCATTCTTGATGAGCGGTTTGATTTGCAATACATAGAAAATCCACTTGCCCTCTTCCCGGTTGACGGAAAATTCCATCTCGACGGGAGCTCCCATGGCTTGCGAAAATATATCCAAAAGCATATCGAGGGTAGAGGCCAGCGGTATGTAATCGTATTGCAAAATATTCGGAAAATTGACGATACGGGCTCCCATCACATTAAAGTCATAGGTGATATTATCGTTCATAAAGTCGTAAACAGAAGCACAATGAGTCAGATTTCCGTCATCCTCGATAGTCTTCAAATCATATGTCCTGATTGCTGCATCCTCTCCGTCTTGTTCCAGATTATATTCCTGGTTTTTTAGATCGATGGCATAAAAATACTTCTGTGAGTCGCGCATCATATCCCGGATTGAAGCCAGTTGCAGTTTGGGATAACGGGGACAGAATCGGTAAGTCTTTTCGCCGCCTACCACATAAGAACCCAATCCGAGGGCAAGTACGGCAAATCCATCCTCCGGTTTGATGTATGAGAAAGGGTAGAAGTTGTACGATTGTGCCACACCGCTGATATTGGGATAATATTTGCCGTCGTATTCGTTGCCGACCACCTCCTGGATGATGACTGCCATCTTCTCTTCTTCAATCATACTGTCAGTGGCCTGAAAATAGGCTCTTGCTTCTTCAGTGAAGATGGAGGAGAATACCAGCTTGATGGATTTTTCCAAATCATCCACCCTTCGCTCCATTTTCGGTGCATTATTGGGAATCAGATAAGTTGAATAGACTCCGGCAAAAGGTTGGCTGAGCGAATCCTCGAACAATCCTGATGAGCGTACAGCCAATGGCTTGTGCATCACTTCCAGGTATTTTTTCAGTTTTTCTTTTAAGTTCGGGGTCAACTCTGCATGTATGAAAGCCTCTTTTATTTCCTCATAGCTCTTGTCGCTATAAGCGATTTCACTTAAATTGTTATTATCGATAAAATGGTCAAATTCATCTGCTCCGATGATGGCCGTTTTGGGGATGGTGATCGGCAGGTTGGGAATCAGTTTTTTCAAATCGACCTTTTCGATAAAATTGGATAGAAAAGCCATTCCGCGTCCTTTTCCGCCAAAAGAACCTTTGCCGAGACGGCTGACATATCGGTTGGAATTTACGAGTTTTGGATTGAAGTTGATGATTCTTCCTTTGATTTTTTTCAATTCCGCACTTTCAATGGCATGTACGATAAACCGCCGAATTTCTTCAGGTGTCTGGAAATCCTCCCAACGGTAGCGGCGCAAATGACGGGCCAGCGTGATTTCGCGTCTTGCCATCAGCCATGTAGAGATTCCATTGCGTACAGCATGGTATAAAAGAGATTCATCTGGAATATTTAACAGCTTCTGTTTGAATTCTTCAATAGAGGTTGCTTTATCTATTTCTTCACCTTTGGAATTACGGAAGATAAAATCACCGAAACCCAAATATCCTTTGATGAATTTTTGGATATCATGGGCAAGAGTCGGTGAATTCTTATTGATAAATGTGGCGTGCAGGGCTGCGGCCTTTTCTGCATTTTCCTGTTCCTGGCTTTGCAGCATGCAGGGAATATTTTTTTCGATGTCCTTGACATAGCGGATGAGCGAGATTCCGGCTTCTTCATCTTCAATGCCATTGCGTTTATACCTGACATCAGAAATAACACCGATCAGATTTTTCCGGTAGCGGTTGATGATATCAACCGCTTCTTCGTAGGTCGTGGCAAGAATCACTTTCGGCCGGGCACGGATTGTCAAAACCGTATTCATATCCCTGTCCTGCGGTTCTGAATAAATCAGTTTTTGAGTCTGTGTCATGACTTCTGTGTAGAGAATGGGAAGATAGCGGGAATAATAGCGCACTGAATTTTCAACCAGCAGAATAATTCTGATATCTCCCAGCCGCGTATCCCTTTCCAGATTTTTTCTGTCTTCGATACATTTTGACATGGCGAGGAATATTTTTGTAGAACCGTTCCATACAAACATTTGTTCGACAGACTGATACAATTGCTCTTCGATGGTATAGAAATAGGCGAGGTCGGCATTGTTGTTGACAAGCATTAGCTGACAGACCTCCGGATAAAGCTCCTTGAGATGGCGACTTACGCTAACCGGCGTTTGTTTATCCAGACCGGCCATGATGATAATCAGGTCGATATGCCGTTCGCCCAGCACTTTTAGAGCTTCTTCTTCGCTTGCGACAGCCGTAAAGCGGGGGGCTGTATAAAGATTCACCTGTAGATATGCCTCTGCAATCTTATCCGTAAACTGGCCTTCCCGCTCAATGGTATAGGCATCATAATAGTTGGCAATCAGCAGAATTTCCTTGATTTTGAAAGGCATCAACTCTTGGAAGATATCCCGGTTACTTTTTTGTCTCTTGTAGATTTTGTGCAGTTCTATAGCCATATCGATGATTTTTTTATTTTCAATCAAATATACAACATCCAAAAGTGTTTGTCAATAGAGAGTATAAAAAAAATCAATATTTTTTATCATTTTTTTATTATCGTCACTTTCACTTTCCGGCTTGTTCCGCCTTTCCATTGTGTCCGTCTGTTGTTTATCCGTTGTTTCTCCGTAACTCACCGTCTGTCGTTCGGATAAGCTTCGGAGAAACTTCGGATGAAGAACGGAAAAACGTGGGAGAGGAGTAAGACATATTGTGGCGTTGATATGGACAGAAGTATCGTATGAAGCGTTATCCATTTTTTATTCTATTATATATTGTGAAAAGTACTTAATAAAAATCACCTCTTTTAGGTATTGTCTATACAAGGAAAGATTATGACCTTTGTAAATAAAATTGAAAAGATGTATATCAACCCATGCAAATGCAAAAGGAACATATACGTAAGCTATTGCTCAAAACAGCTCGAGAAGCTTTTCTTCGGAAAGGTTTTAAGGCTGTGTCTATGCGTGAGATTTCCAAACTGTCGGGTGTCAGTCTGAGCAACATATATAATTATTATCCTTGCAAAGATGATTTGCTGGCAGTTGTCTTACATCCGCTTTTAGAAGCGATGAACGGTGTGCTGGACGGTCATAATCGTCCGGAAAGTTTTTCCCTTGATGTATTTATATCAGAGGAGTATCATCGTAAATCCATGCAAGAGCTGATGAATATAGTTATTCGTTACCGTAAAGAGTTTAAGTTGCTATTTCTCCATACACAAGACTCCCGGTTCAAGGACTGGTTGGAACAGTGGATTGAAAAGAGCACTGTAATAGGGATGGAATATATGGATAGAATGAAAAAACTCTATCCGGATTTACATACCTGTATTTCTCCTTTTTTCATGCATTTCATCTGCTCTTGGTGGATCAATATGATGAGAGAAATTGTATTACATGAGGAACTTTCCTTTGAGGATATCGAATGTTTTATCAGTGAATACATTCATTTTAGTATAGGAGGATGGGAAAAGCTCATGAAAGTAGAGCGTAAAAGAGAAAAGCAAATGATTGAACATAGGATTAATCTTATGTTGGTAAAATAAAAACAATTGATATATGAGCGTCACCAATATCATTAGCAATGAAGAGATAACTCTTGTTCAGAGAGTGGACGGATTTTGTCCGCAGATAAAGTCATGTAATTTACCTTAGCCATCAGATACATGAAATATCCCGTTTTAATAATATATTCCATAAAGCGAGCCGCCTGCAAAGTGCGGCTCGCTTTGTTTTTGAACAAAACGGTCTTTTGTTCTTTTTTGGGCAAATATTCTTGTCCATATAGAGATGTGGGAGTATGGTAGAAAAAAAGGCTATTGTAGCACATGGGCATTGCTCTATTCTTACTTTAATCATATGAGATATTACTAATAACGAATGATATGAAAATACAAAAAATCAATGATTGGTTTGCCCTGAGAGGCAAATGGATGATGCGGAAACGCTGGCTCGTGTTGGGAGGCTTTGTCCTCGTACTTTCCTTTGGCCTTATGGGACTGAAATATTTCAAGGTGAGTGCTTCGTGGGAGGACTACTTTCTCGAAGACGATCCGATGCTTGTCAAGACCGAGGAGTTTAAGGATATATTCGGTAATGACAATTTTGCCGCAGTGCTGACCCGATGCGAAAACTCATTCACGAAAGAGAATCTGGAACTCATCCGCGAACTGACGAATGAGATGATAGACAGCCTTTCATACGCTGATAAGATAACATCGCTCACCGACATCGAGTTCATGATGGGCGGAGAAGACGGTATTGCCATCGAGCAGATTGTACCTGATACAATCCCTTCGGAGCTACACGAGTTGGAGAAGATACGCCGCAAGGCATACCTGAAGCCTCATGTGGCCGAGCGACTTGTTTCCAAAGACGGCACACTCTCATGGATTATACTCAAATTACGTACTTTCCCGGAAGATTCGGTGTGGAATAAGGGTAAGAATGCCGTTGGTCCTGAAGTGCTGACGGGTAATGAACTGGAACATATCATTACCAAGGACAAATACCAAAAGCTCCATCCCAAGGGAACGGGACTTCCATATGTCACAGCTATGAAAATGAAATGGCTGGGAAAGGAAATGCCTCGCGTGTTGGGCATAGCTGCCCTTGTTTCTATTCTTATCCTATTATTAGTGACACGCTCTTTCAGGGGAGTAGTCGTTCCGCTTGTCACGGCTATAGGTTCCATCATCATCGTGTACGGAATGTTGGGTTATGTAGGGATGACGATAGACAGCAGTATGGTGATGATTCCCATGCTATTGACCTTTGCCGTTTCCATTGCATATAATATACACGTGTATTCTTATTTCAAACGCCGGTTCCTTATCCACGGGAAAAGAAAACTGGCTGTGGAAGAAACCGTAAAGGAGATGGGATGGCCGGTGCTGTTCAGCGCACTCACCACTTTTGCTGCCTTGCTTTCTTTTCTCGCCATACCGATGCAGCCTATGCGGTTTATCGGGATTGCCACCTCATCATGCGTGATGATGGCATTCTTTATTGCCATTACCGTGATGCCTATACTTCTCAGTTTTGGCAAAGACGGGACACCACATCCCAAAGTTCAGGAAACAGGGGGAAGGTGGTTGGATCGGAAATTGGAGAGTTTAGGTGCAAGTGTGCTTAAACACGGCACCTTGATTTTGTGGATTGCAGCTGTCATCACTGTGGTGCTTGCCTATCAATTCTCTAAGATAGAGACCGCTTTCGATGTGGAGCGTACCATGGGACGAAAAATTCCCTATGTAAACAACCTGTTGGAGGTAGGTGAAAGCGAACTCGGTTCCGTCTATACTTATGATGTGATGATCGATTTACCCGAAGACGGATTGGCAAAATCTCCCGAAATGCTCGTGCGGTTGGACTCTTTGGCTCAACGAGCCGAAGGCTATAAATTGACCAAACGCACAACTTCTGTATTGAACATCCTCAAGGACTTGAACCAAACCCTGCACGACGGCGATGCGTCTTACTATACTATCCCTTGTAATCCCGATGAGGTGGCACAGTTGCTCCTCCTTTATGAGAATGCCGGAGGCAGTGAGGCGGAATATTGGATAGACTACGATTACCGACGCCTTCGATTGATGGTGGAAATCAATTCGTTTGATTCGGGGGAAACGGAACGGGAGCTGAATGATATTGTAGCCCACGCCACAACGCTCTTTCCTCAAGCTACTGTTACCACTGTAGGTAGTATTCCTCAATTTACGGTAATGATGCAGTATGTAGCTCGTGGACAGATGGTTTCATTTGCTATTTCCCTCCTTATCATCTGTGTCCTGATGATGTTGGTTTTCGGCAGTGTACGCATCGGGCTTATCGGATTGATACCCAATATCACTCCGGCTTTGGTGGTTGGCGGTCTGATGGGCTGGATGGGTTATCCGTTGGATATGATGACCGCGACCATCATGCCGATGATTCTCGGATTGGCAGTGGATGACACCATTCACTTCTTCAACCACGGACACCTGGAGTTCGACCGTAAAGGCAATTATCGGAATGCCATTCTTCGCTCGTTCCACACGATTGGAACACCAATAGTTCTGACGAGCGTGGTGATTTGTACCAACTTTGCCATTTATACTACTTCCGAGGGTCTTTCCTTTATGCACATGGGAATACTCTCTGTCGCAGGTATCGTATCGGCACTTGTTGCCGATCTCTGTATCACTCCCATACTGTTCCAAAAGTTCCGCCTGTTCGGAAAAGAATCCAACCGGGAGAAAGAAACAACCGATAACTGAAGAATATTGACAAATAAAAGAATACAGCTATGAAACGATTTATTCTAATGGTAGCCTTGGCTATCGTATTCACAGCCACGGCAATGGCACAAACGGGCAGAGACATAGCCCAAAAAGTAAAAGACCGTCCCGATGGCGATACCCGTCAATCGGAATTGGTAATGAAACTTATCAACAAACGCGGAGCGGTGCGCGAGCGTAAACTTATCTCTTACTCCATCGATGTGGGAAAAGGGAAGAAAGATTGCAAGAGTATAATGTTCTTTCTGTACCCCGGCGATGTAAAAGGTAGCGGCTTCCTTACGTGGGACTATGACGACCCGAACAGGGACGATGACAAATGGCTCTATCTGCCTGCCATGAAGAAGACGCGTCGTATCAGTGGTTCGTCAGCCAAACAGGATTACTTCATGGGCAGCGACTTTACCTATGATGATATGGGTAGTCGCAATGTGGATGAAGATACGCACAAGTTATTGGGCGAAGAAAACATCAGCGGACACAAGTGTTGGAAATTGGAATCCGTCCCTAAAGACAAACGCGAGATTTATTCCAAGAAAATAGCATGGATTCGCCAGGACTGCCTGATTGCTGTCAAGGTGGAATACTACGACAAGATGGGTGAGTTGCATCGTCGCCTTGATTTATCGGAGATTGCCAAAACAGAAGGCTTCTGGCTTGCTCAAAAACTGCACATGACCAATGTGCAGACGGAGCATCAGACAATTATTGAAATTAAGAATCCGAAGTATGATTTTCCCATGGATGAGGCGAAATTCAATGTGACCACTCTGGAGAAAGGCAGGTTCTGATGACAAACAAAAGTAAAAATACCGTAAGGTTCCTTTTGCTGTTTTTCCTCTTCCTCCCTATGTACGCCGCATGGGGACAGGAGGATAGGGAATCTTCATGGCTGCTCAAAGGCTTTGTGGATACTTATCATGCCATCCGTTCCGAGGCACCGAACGACTTCATGTCTTCGCGTACACGGGTAAGGGGTGAGATAGGATGGAGTTTTGAGGGTTCGACACTTTTTGTTTCGTTCAACGCCACGCACAATGCCTTGTTGAAGGAACGTACAGGATTCGATTTGCGGGAGTCGTATCTTGACCATCGAAAGCAGAATTGGGGCTTTCGCCTCGGACGACAACTGGTCATCTGGGGCGTGGCAGACGGCGTGCGTATAACCGATTTGGTTTCCCCGATGGATATGACGGAATTCCTTGCACAGGATTACGACGACATCCGCATGCCGGTCAATGCTTTACGCTTCTTTGTATTCAATGAAAAGATGAAACTCGAATTGCTTGTCGTACCCACTTTCGAGGGGTATAGACTACCGGCCGATATCCGAAATCCATGGAACGTGCTACCTAAAAACACTTCTCAATCCTTTGTGTGGAGCGAAGAAGGAAGTAGCCCCAAGCTCAGCTTTTCTAACATAGAATATGGCGGAAAGCTCAGTTTTGCCTTACCGGGGGTGGATTTCTCTCTTGCCTCATTGCATACCTGGAATAAGATGCCCGTGATAACCTACCGGCCTACAACTACACACGTAGAGGTATCTCCGCAATACTATCGTATGGGATTCTTCGGAGGGGACGTGTCCAAACCGTTGGGACCGTTTATTCTGCGCGGCGAGATGGCATTCAACGTGGACAAGCATTTCAGCTACAAGCCCGAGACGGGAAACATGGCTCAGAAAGGATTTAATACCGTGAATTATCTTGTGGGGGTGGATTGGTATGCACCCCACGAATGGACGGTGATGACTCAATTCTCTTCGGAAAGTATTTTAGGATACGAAAACCAGATAGCGCAACCCCATCATAATTCACTTCTAACGCTCAATGTGTCGAAAAAACTGTTGGACAATACATTACAATTCTCGAACTTTACCTATTTCGACCTTAACCATAAGGGATGGTACAGCCGCTTTACTTCCTCATACGATCTGAACGACCATATCCGACTCTCGGCAGGTTATGATTGGTTCGGAGGTACCGAGGGGGTATTCGGCATGTATAAAAACAATTCGGAAATATGGATAAGGGCAAGATATAGTTTTTAGTAACGAAAATGATAATACAACAAAGAAAGCTTATCACATGCAGACTTTTGTTGAAGGAATCACCATCACAAGGAAATATCAACTCCAAAATCAGGAAATGATAAAACCGAGTCATGTTGATAAAAGACCATTCGGTTGGGAGAGAGAAGAAAGTTGTGTAACTTTGCAACAAGCATCTAACCGTTTTTTTTCTGATAGAAAACTAATTGTCAGAACAAGTCTTGATTATTACAAATAATGTTTGTGACATTTAATTTGGAGGTGAAAAATTTGTTATAGTTGAGAACCAGATACGAGAATCATTTCATGATTTTGCGCAGGCTCTGGTGGATTTAGGTGTTTGGATTTGCAAATATATGAAAAATAAACGCTTATATATCTTTAATTGTGATTGTGAAATGGCAATTGCCGATGGAGGGAAATTTTATATGCCACCTGCAAATGTGAAGAAAATGATGTGGGATTTGGCTTATTTGCCGGCTTATCTGGGTGATGATGGAGATTACGTTTTGGTGGAAGAAAAATTAGCTGTGGAAAATGATTTACAAGTGGATTGTAAAACTATTTTACCTGAAGAGTTGGCCGTTTTTTCTGGAGAGATAATGGGAGAACCATGGGGCTTGAGTCCTAAGGTGTGTCATTGGATGGCTGAAAGAGGTTTGGGAGAGAGGTGGCAAGTAACTCAAAAGGATTGGTATGGGCGGAGGAATGTGTGCGAAGTGTTGTCGTATCTGATAAAAAACAAGGTAGTCGCAGACAGGCGTATTCTTCCACAAGTATGTAATTCATTGGGAGAGGTTTTTGAGAGAGCAAGGTATGACCGTTGGCTGGTCAAGGCTCCCTGGTCATCGTCAGGAAAAGGGTTGTTGAGATTGGAAGAGGGTGTATCGGATAAAGCGGGTAAATGGATAAGTGGAGTATTGAAAAGGCAAGGATATGTAATGCTTGAGAAATATCTGGATAAGGTGGAAGATTTTGCCATGGAGTTCAAGGCAACAGACCAAGGGGTATGCTTTATCGGATGGTCGTGTTTTTCAACCGGAGAACATGGAGAGTATCGAGGTAATTATATCGGAGATCAAAGAAATATAGAAAAGCGTCTGATCGATTTTTTGGGGCAAGAGGTTCTGAAGCAGTTATTATGGCATATTCCTGTAATATTGCAGAAAATTTTTCCTACATACAGAGGGTATTTAGGCGTGGATATGATGGTGTACAGGGGGGAGGATGGAAGGTTACGGGTGCAGCCATGTGTGGAAATCAATTTGCGCTATAATATGGGTATCGTGGCTTTGTTTTTAAGTCATAAGTATTTGGATATATGTAGTGAAGGTGAATTTACCATAACTTTTTATTCAATTCAAGGAAAGGCTTTGGAAGAGCATAGGCGCCTTTGTATAGAGTTTCCTGCCGTATATAAAAATAACCGGATAAAATCCGGTTATATAGCATTGACACCCGTCAGTGAAACTACACAATTTGTGGCTTCACTCAAGTGTTATTGAATTTTTGTATCTTTCAGTATTACGTCATGTGCTCCTCCCTCTACAATAGATGTGGACGATACCAGTGTGATTTTGGCTTTTTCCTGTAATTGTGGAATGGTGATAGAGCCGCAGCTACACATGGTCGATTTGATTTTGCCTAATGTAAGTTCTAAATTGTCTTTCATTTTACCAGCGTATGGAACGTAGCTGTCTACACCTTCTTCGAATTTAAGAGCTGCTTTTACATTACCTCCCATGTCATAACGCTGCCAGTTTTGTGCCCGGTTGGATCCTTCTCCCCAATACTCTTTCACATATGTATTACCGATAGATAATTTTTTGCTGGGGCTTTCATCAAAGCGTGCAAAGTAACGTCCCATCATCAGAAAATCGGCCCCCATGGCAAGAGCCAAGGTCATGTGATAGTCGTGTACCAATCCACCGTCCGAACAAATGGGGATGTAGATTCCTGTCTGTTCGAAATATTCCTGACGAGCCTGACATACTTCTATAAGAGCTGTTGCCTGTCCGCGTCCGATACCTTTTTGTTCTCGTGTGATGCAGATAGAACCTCCACCAATACCAACTTTTACAAAATCGGCACCTGCTTCTACCAGATAAAGGAAACCTTCTTTGTCAACGACATTGCCTCCACCTATTTTCACTTCATTGTTGTATGTTTCTTTTACCCAACGGATGGTTTCATATTGCCATTCTGAGAATCCGTCTGATGAATCGACTACCAATACGTCCACTCCCGCTTCAACAAGAGCCGGTACGCGTTCTTTATAGTCGCGGCTGTTGATTCCGGCACCGACAACTAATTTTTTATGGCTATCCAATAGTTCATAAGGATTCTCCTGA
The DNA here is from genome assembly GCA_020024465.1 of Odoribacter sp. Classification (GTDB taxonomy): domain Bacteria; phylum Bacteroidota; class Bacteroidia; order Bacteroidales; family Marinifilaceae; genus Odoribacter. Next base: position 16,236 of record JAHHTT010000003.1, on the reverse strand, counting down.
TGATTGTCGTAGTCTTTCCGGAATACGAAATATTGCAGTTTTTGTTGTTCATCAATGATAGGAAGGCAATTTAATTTGTGTTCCCAAATAATACCATTTGCTTCGCTCAATGTAATACCAACTTTGCCGACAATCAGATTCTCAAACGGAGTCATAAATTCTGTGACAGGCTTGCTTAAAGAGTCTGTTTTCAAACGGTAGTCACGACTGGTTACCATACCAAGCAATGTGCCGTTTGCAGTTCCGTCATCGGTAATGGCCAAAGTGGTGTGTCCGGTAGCAGCCGTAAGGTCTACAACATTCTGTAAGGTTGCGTTCGGGTGAAGATTTGAATCGCTCACTACAAAACCCGCTTTGAATTTCTTTACGCGGCGAACCATTTCAGCCTGACTTTCGATAGGTTGCGAGCCGAATATAAAAGACAATCCGCCATTACGTGCCAAGGCTATTGCAAGGCCATCATCCGATACGGCCTGCATGACAGCAGATACGAATGGGATGTTTAATTGGATTGCCGGGGTTTCTCCCTGGCGGAATTTAACAATAGGGGTTTTCAGGGAAACATTGTCGGGAGTACACTCTTTGGTTGTGAGTGACGGAATTAACAGATATTCTCCAAATGTACGTGATACTTCTTTAATGTAATGAGCCATATTCTGTAGTATTTTTTAAAATTGAGCGAAATTACTCTATTTTCATAACATAGCCAAGTACTGTCTGTAAAAAATTATATCTATGTTGATTATTTCAGCAATATTCTATCGATAGCAGGAGTTATATCTTGATTTTTTCGAATGCGGATTGGTTTTATTCCCGCAGCTTCCGCACATTCAATATCTCTACTGCTATCTCCTATAAACCATGAGGAATGTTTGTCAATATTATATTCTTCAACAGCCTGATTGACCATATAAGGGGATGGTTTGCGGCATATGCAGGTCTTTATGCTTTCGTGGTGAGGACAATAATATATTTGTGTGATCTGTATTCCGTGTTTTTCCAATTCCTTACACATATATGTATGTACTTTATTAATGTCTTCCTCCGTATAGATACCTTTAGCCACACCTCCCTGGTTTGTGATGACGAATAACAGATAGCCGGCATCTTGAAGACGCTTCATTCCATCTATGATTCCCGGATTGAATATAAAATCTTCTGTTTTATATATATAATAATGTCCTTCATCTGAATTGATGGTGCCGTCCCGGTCAAAAAAAACAGCCTTGGAAATGGTTATCGGTGATTCCGTTGTGTTTTGCTCTGATTTCATATTTAATGCATGATTTTGAAAATCAATTCTCTTAATAATTCTCCGGCAGATGTATTGGCATTGCCCACACCTTTGGATTTCATATCGTATTCTCGTAGCAAAGAAATGGCAACGGCACATTTCTTTGCACTATATATACGGCTGCCTTCTGTATAATCTTTCATAAAGAACGGATGAACTCCTAATATTTTGGCCATTTCTTGTATATTGGCCGTCTCACGTTTTTGATAATGATAGGTAAGGAGATTCAAGAAATAGCGGAATAGGGTAGAGATGGTAAGTACCATCGGGTTATTCTTGGGATTGGCCTCAAAATAGTTGACAATTTGGTTGGCTTTCAGTGTATTTTTATGGATAATAGCATTTAATAGTTCGAAACTGTTGAAATCTTTACTGATACCGGTGTGCTCTTCTACCAATGATTCTTTAATCTCTCCTTGGGGGGGAAGCAAGAGTGTCAGTTTATCTATTTCGTTGGCGATTCGATTTAAATCTGTTCCCAAGCTTTCAAATAATATGCCGGCAGCTTTGGGTGTTATACTGTATTTTTGTTCTTTACAATAGTTTATGATCCATTCCGGCACTTTATTGTCATAAAGTTTTGTCGATTCAAAATAGACACAGTCAGGTGAATGCATTAATTTTTGGAAAATATTTTTCCGCTTGTCCGGTTTCTTGTTTTTATATGCAAAAACGAGGATGGTTGCAGGCTGAATGTGAGCTATATACGGTGTCAATGAGTCAAAATCCTGAATATTTTGAGCTTCTCGGATGATGAGAACTTGTTTTTCAGCTATCATAGGGAAACGGCGTGCTGTATCGGTAACAGTGCTCATATTGACATCATTACCATACATTACCATTTGGTCGAATGCCCTTTGATCTTCCGGCAATACTGTATTTTCCAATAAGGAAGTCAGTCTGTCGATAAAAAACGGCTCTTCTCCGCAAAAGAAATAGATGGATTTATATTTTTTTGCCTTAATCTCTTTTCTGATTTCTTCAAATGTCATGGCTGTTTTTAAATTCAAGGGTATTTAATATAACCTACAAAGTTATTAAAAGTTTTCACTTCCCCTGCAGTATTTTCTGAACGATTTTTTCAATTTCAGCATCTTCGCCTTGAGGGTCGTAGGCTGCTTTCAGATTATTGCCGAATATTAAAGCTATTGATTGCCAAAAATAGGCATTGACGGTACCGCGATATTCTCGGATATGGGCAAAGGAAGTATGGTTCGTTTCACGATATATCAAACGGATAAGGATTTTCCCCTGAGAGATACTCAGTTTCATTAGAGGAGTTTTAAATGATTTCATCAGTTGTGAATACTCTTCCTTGAGAATTTTCCTGCGTTCGGATTCTTTTGTTATCTGTGAGAGGCGATATTCGATTTCATTTACTTTGCGGGCAGCAATACGGGCATACGGATATACTTTGCGGACATTATATTCAAGTCGCAGATTACGTTTCTGACGCTTGAAATAACGTGTCGCATGACGTCCTTTTCCATAGACATTTACAGTTTCTAAGTATATATGAGGAATGGTGTCGCCATGATGAAGGATGGTATTAACCAGCTGTTTACTCTGTGCAATGCCACTGATTGCATATAGTAACAGAAACAGAATTATAAATGTTTTTGCCATCCTGAAAATATTTTGTTTACGCAAATATACGGAGAGGCGTTTAATTTTTTGTATTTTTACTTCACTTTCCATGAAATCTTTTTATTTTTGTGGTTAGAAAAAATATACATTTGAAAATGATAATAGCAGACCGTTCTATCGCTGTCCCATTATGGGAGAGAGGAAAGTCCGGGCAACGCAGGGCATCGTGCTTCTTAACGGGAAGATGTTCGTGAGGGCATGGTAGCGTAACAGAAAAAAACCGTTCTGACAGGTCAAAAGGCTTGGGAATAAGGGTGAAAAGGTGAGGTAAGAGCTCACCGGTACTGCGGGTGATCGCAGTAGCCGTACGTCTCACGAGTTGCAAGGCCATGTATACCGGCGTATTTGGTTGGCCCGATCAATGCCGGGGGGTAGGCTGCTAGAGCTGCAGAGTAATCTGCAGAGTAGATAAATGATAGAAACCGCAAGGTACAGAACCCGGCTTACAGGTCTGCTATTTTTTTATAAAATTATTTATTATGAAATCGATTCGGGAGATATTCAATATCGGATATGGCCCTTCTTCCAGCCATACAATGGGGCCTAGCCGGGCAGCGAAATTTTTCAATGAGAAACATGAAGGAGCAGATAAGATACGAGTAACGCTTTATGGGAGTCTGGCATTGACAGGACGCGGTCACGGTACAGATACGGCTATATTGAAAGTGGTGTCGCATCCGGAAAATACGGAGATTATTTGGCAACCGGAAATTACATTACCCAAGCATCCGAACGGAATGCTTTTTGAAGCAATAAATGGTAATGTCGTTACAGACCGCTGGACTGTTTATAGTGTAGGCGGTGGCGCCTTGTGGGATGAAATAGGAACGTTTGACGGTGGCGATGTGTATCCAAAAACAACGATGGAGGAGGTAATGCACTGGTGTCTGGATGAAGGATGTACGTTTGTTGATTATGTACAAAAATATGAAGGGGAAGAGATTTTCGTGTATCTGGAAGAGGTGTGGCAGAGAATGCAGGAATCGGTGGAACGAGGATTGGTGACGGAAGGAGTATTGCCGGGTGCATTAAAATTGGCACGAAAGGCAAGCTCATATAATATTAAAGCTATGCAGTCTGTCGGTTCTTCACGTCCTATGGGGATGCTTTTTGCTGCTGCCTTAGCTGTATCGGAAGAGAATGCTGGAGGTGGATGTGTGGTAACTGCTCCTACGTGTGGTGCATCTGGAGTATTGCCTGCATTGATGTATTTCATGAAACATGACCAGCATATGCCCGACTACCGTATTATACGGGGTTTGGCAACAGCCGGTCTGGTTGGTAATATTGTAAAAAGCAACGGTTCTATTTCAGGAGCTGAAGTAGGTTGTCAAGGGGAATTAGGCACAGCGTGTGCTATGGCATCTGCAGCAGCAACTCAGATTTGGGGCGGTACAATTCGGCAGATTGAATATGCGGCAGAGATGGGGTTTGAACATAATCTTGGTTTAACATGCGATCCGGTGTTGGGGTATGTTCAGATTCCCTGTATTGAGCGAAATGCGTTTGTTGCACAGAAAGCCAGAGAAGCAGCCTTGTATGCTCTTTATTCAGACGGACGTCATATGGTGACGTTTGATGAAGTGGTTAAGACAATGGTAGAAACAGGATTGGATATGCAGGCAAAATATCGGGAAACCAGTTTAGGCGGTCTTGCTTGTGTGTGTATGAAAAAATTGCATCAACAAAAGAAGAATGGTAATTAGGTATACAGATGGTGGAGAAGGCGTATTTGCAGTACATAAGGCTTTGTCCAATGAAAGAAAAATGACAGACACGTTAATATTTAATAGAAATGGAATGTATTAAATTTGATTACAGTAAAATTTGTTCATTTGTTGGTAAAGAAGATTTTGCAGCCTTACAGCCAGAGGCACAAAAGGCTTTGAAGGGATTGTTGGAAGGCACCTGCAGGGGCAATGATTTTTTAGGATGGCTGAATTTGCCAGAGGAAATTTCAGAAGAGGAATTAGCAGAGATAGAAAAAACTGCAGCAGATTTGAGATCGCGTACACAGGTGGTGGTGGTTATCGGTATCGGAGGCTCGTATTTAGGAGCACGGGCAGTTATAGAGGCTTTGTCTGATAGTTTTCATAATTATGAATCTGCAGGTATGAAAGTTATTTTTGCGGGACATAATATTAGTGAAGACTATTATTATGAGTTGCAGAATTTTTTGGAAAATAAAGAATTTGGTATTTGTGTAATATCTAAATCGGGAACAACAACAGAACCGGCTATCGCTTTTCGTCTGTTGAAAGAATTACTTGAAAAGAAGGTAGGTCGAGAAGAAGCAGGGAGGCGGATCGTTGCAATTACAGATGCCGCTAAAGGAGCCTTGAGATCATTGGCGGAACAGGAAGGGTATAGGACTTTTGTAATTCCTGATAATGTGGGAGGACGTTTTTCTGTTCTTACTCCAGTGGGTTTATTACCAATAGCTATCGCAGGCTTTTGTATTCGTGATTTAGTACATGGTGCAATAGATATGCGTAATAACTGTTTAAGGCAGGAAATCAGTCCCGCTCTTGAATATGCAATAGCCCGTACTGCTTTGTACCGTAAGGGGTATGCAGTAGAATTGCTGGCAAATTTTCATCCAAAATTACATTATATTACAGAGTGGTGGAAACAGTTATATGGTGAAAGTGAAGGGAAAGAAAATCGAGGTATTTTCCCTACAGGAGCAGATTTTACTACTGATCTGCATTCTATGGGACAATATATTCAAGAAGGTAAGCGCATTCTTATGGAGACCGTTATCTCTATAACACGACCGGATTATAAAGTGGAAATACCTGTAGATGAAGATAATTTGGATAAATTAAATTTTTTGGCAGGTAAACGAGTGGATGAAGTAAATAAAATGGCAGAATTAGGCACACAGATTGCCCATGTGGATGGAGGTGTTCCTAATATGAAAGTAATTATGCCTGCATTAAATGCTTTGTACATCGGTCAATTATTTTATTTCTTTGAATTTGCCTGTGCTATTTCAGGGAGCATATTAGGGGTGAATCCATTTGATCAACCGGGTGTAGAGGCATACAAGAATAATATGTTTGCTTTACTTGATAAACCGGGATATGAAGAGGCTTCCCGTATCATTAAAGCAAAATTGTAGTTTTGTAGTTAAGAATCCTCAAAGTGTTATGGCTTTGAGGATTTTTGTTTTAGAATACTGGAATATTATAAATCAAACCAATAGAAAGGCGTTGTGGATTTGAGCCGCAGAGTCCCATTTTAAGAGCACGATTGGTCATATCCACTTGTTTTGCATGATATACAGCAAAGAAGTGTAAGTTTTCTTTCATTGGAAAGTATTCCAATCCTCCTTGATATCCGAATGATGTACGGTATTTTCCTTTTTCCATAATACCATCTTTGCGTATGGATGCTGTTTCATACATACCTTTTATAAACAGATTCAATTTTTCTGACGGACGGTAGTTCATGCGACTGACAATTGATAAATATTCACAATCTGTGGCACAAAAAGGAGTTTCGTCAGTCGTTATCGTTGAAGATAGGATTCCTAATCTGTCTATATCTTCAAATGAGTAAGTTGCATCTACGTACATATTGAAATGCTTTTGCATCCAAGATGCTGCTAAAGTCAACATATTGACATTACTTTTATTCCCTTCATGGAAAATAGAATAGGAGCATCGTGTAGCCAGATGATTATTGAAAAAAAATCCGTTCCAGTTGAATGTATAGCCAAGTGGCAATTTGGCTGCTTTGAAATCTTCCGGGGTTGTTGCATATGTATCTTCTATCGAATTGTTTCTTCCATTAACAACCTGAAAACGTAATTCTTGAGAAGGAATGCAGAACCACTGAATATGTGCACCTACTAAAAAGCAAGTCATGTTATTGCCTAAATCTGAAAATTCAAATACCTGTGCCGGATCTGCATCATATTCAAATCCACCGAAATCAGCATACTGCTTGCCTATAAAGGTGCTAAGAGTAGGAGAGATATTGAACCCTATACCCAGACAATCTATAGAAGATGGCATATTGTCCAAGCTGTTGGCTTTGTTACTTTTATTTAAATGTTGTATCCATTTGTAGAAAATGCAATCAGTGATGTTACCCGTTACCTGCAGCCACAGATAATCAATTCTGAAAGTTGCTTTGTCCGATTCGACCCCAGTAAATTTTGTATGGAAGGCCATACGGGTATTAATCTTTATATTGAGGAAGTCATTTTTCTTGATAGATTTAGTAATTGTTTCAATGATTGTTTTTTCTCTGTTCGTACTGTCCGTGTTGTGAAAAGCAAATGTTTCTTTTAATCCCATGTGTACGAAACATGCGGATAACATCAGTAAATGTAAAACTCTCATAAAATATTTTGTAATTAATTATTTCCGGCTGCAAAAATAATATAAAAGCATAAAACATTTACCATGTTTTAAGAATATCATATTTTATTTGTATGATTCGAAAAAAAAGTCGAAATTCGCACTAATAAAATTTTAAGGGAAAACTTGTTGAACTAAAAACAATTAGAGATGAAAACATTTGGAAAACTAAAATTATTGACAATTGGTACTTTATTAATGGCAGGTATGAGTTCGTGTTTGAAAAGTTCTGATACTGATTTTGAAATAGCTCCTTATTTAGCTCATATAGAGCAAGATGGATATGGAAAGTCTGTCCGGTTTATGCCTGTTATGCAGTTGTTTGGAAATCAATCTATTGATGTGTCTTTTAATAGTCCGGTATGTAAATTTGAAAATAAGAATTATATCTTTGAAGCTGTTGCAGGAACTAATAATACTCTTCTTGAATTAACATCTTCCATGAATACTCCCGTCGATACAGTAAAAACATGGACTTTTTCAATTACAGCGATTTCTAAAACAGAAGAACCGGAATCAGCAAGTGTATCATTTAGTTTTAAAGCGAAAATGACTTTAGGCAAATTTAATGTGGAAAATTTGGCTTATAGCGGTGCAGACAATAAAATTACCGGAGAGTGGAAGAAAGTAGAAAATGCTGAAGAATATATTTTGGTTTACAGAGAATCATCCGGTAGAATGTGGTTGCCAGCAGCTAAATTTACAGTAGTGGAAAAAGATGATAAAATAATTGCAAATGCAATATGGAATGGCTTGACAAAAGGAACCAAGGTGCAAATAGCAGTTGCAGCATCAAATGGTACTTTTTGGTCTATAGACGGTTATAAAGAAATCGTAGGAGGAACAGATGCTAAATAACTAACGTTGTAAATAATAAAAAAACCAGCTGAAAAGCTGGTTTTTTTATTATTATTATCTACTTTAGATCATTTTGACAATTTCATGGTATCCATTGCGATTACCAATTCTTCGTCAGTTGTAATGACCATTACTTTAGTTTTAGCATCTTCCGTATTGAGTATTGCATCTTTGCTTTTGATTGTTGCATTAAGCTCATTGTTGATTTTGACACCCAAATAATCCATGTCTGCACATACAGCTTGACGAACCGGCTGATCGTTTTCTCCAATACCACCAGTGAAAATAATCAAGTCTACACCATTCATGGCAGCTGCATATGCACCGATGTATTTTTTTACATTGTAGATAAATACATCTAGAGCGAGAGCCGCTCTTTCGTTGCCGGCTTCCATTGCAAATGTCAATTCTCTAAAATCAGATGAAACGCCTGAAATACCCTGGACTCCTGATTGTTTATTTACAAGTGTATTTGCTTGTTTTAAATTCAAACCTTCTTTTTCGCAAATATACAGTAATGCACCTAAGTCAAGATCGCCTGCACGGGTTCCCATTACAAGTCCAGCAACTGGGGTGAATCCCATAGAGGTATCAATTGATTTTCCTCCTTTTATGGCTGTGATAGAAGCTCCATTACCTAAGTGACAAGTAATAATTTTCTTTTCAGTAATATTCCAACCTAACAGACGGCATGCTTTTTCAGCAACAAATTTGTGAGAAGTGCCGTGAAATCCGTATCTTCTGACAGCGTATTTCTGATAGTACTCATAAGGTATACCATAAACGAAAGCCTTTTTGGGTAAGGTCTGGTGGAAAGATGTATCGAAAACTGCAACCTGTGGAACAGCCGGGAGTAATTTTTCCATGGTTTCGATACCTGTTAAATTTGCCGGATTGTGAAGGGGCGCAATTTCGCCTAACGCCTTGATCTTAGCTTTAGTTTCTTCTGTTACACGCACACTTTCAGAAAAATATTCTCCACCATGGGCTACCCGATGACCTACAGCATTGATTTCATTTAATGATTTCAAAACACCATGTTTGGGGTCAATTAATGTTTTCAGGATTAAATCCATACCTACACTATGGTTAGCAATAGGCTGTTCAATAACTAATTTTTCTTTTCCTTCCGGTTTGTAAGTAAAACTGCCATTAGTCAGACCAATTTTTTCTACAATACCTTTAGCCAACAATACGGCTTCTGCGTCCATATTCAGCAATTGGTATTTGATAGATGAACTGCCGCAGTTTAATACTAAAACATTCATGTTTCTATTCTTTTGTGGGGAGTATCCCCGTTATTATTTTTTTGCTGCCGCCTGGTTGACAGTGATTGCAACAAGGTTTACAATATCGCTAACAGAACATCCTCTAGAGAGATCATTAATCGGCGCTGCCATACCCTGAAGTACAGGACCGACTGCTTCTATACCCGCAATCCGTTGTACTAATTTATAACTGATGTTACCGACTTCCAGGCTCGGAAAAATTAATACATTCGCTTTACCTGCAACAGGACTGTTTGGAGCTTTGCTATTGCCTACAGAAGGAACTAAAGCTGCATCTGCCTGCATTTCGCCATCAATCATTACATTGGGAGCCATTTGTTTTGCTAGTTCAGTAGCCTTTACAACTTTGTCTACTAATTCGTTTTTTGCAGATCCTTTAGTTGAGAAACTTAACATGGCAACACGCGGCTCAATTTTAGCTATTGCGCGCGCTGTTTCAGCTGTAGATACTGCAATTTGGGCTAATTCTTCTGCTGTCGGGTCAGGAAGAACTGCACAATCAGCACATACGATCAATCCATTTTCACCATATTCCGGTTTGTCGGTTAATAATAAAAATGCTCCTGATACGACAGAGATTCCTGGCAATGTTTTTACAATCTGCAATGCGGGACGTAATACATCTCCTGTTGCATTCTGTGCTCCTGCAACTTCACCATCTGCATCACCACTCTTGATCATTAATGTGGCTAAATAAAGAGGATTCGTAACTAATTTTAAAGCTTGTTCTTTGGTCATCCCTTTATTTTTGCGCAACTCAACCAATAAGTCGGCATACTCTTCTTTTTTGGCATGTGACTGCGGATCAATAATCGTAGCCTTGTCAATGTTTTTTAATTGGTGTTTTTCTGTCAAAGCTTTAATTTCATCAGTATTGCCAATTAAAATGATTTTGGCAATTCCTTCTCCGATGATTTGATCTGCTGCCAAAAGGGTACGTTCTTCAGTTCCTTCTGGGAGAACAATCGTTTTACTTTGTTTTTTTGCATTTTCTTTGATTTGTTCTAAAAGTCCCATTCTATTGTAATTTTTAAAGTCTGTTCATTAGATGTTGCAAAAATAGAAATAAAGAAAGGAAAACTAAAAAGTAAATCTAATTATTTGCTTGTTTACTCCAATTTAAATCTAATCCGTAGGCGGCCATTAGCATAGTCGCTGCTGGTAATCTTAAATGTACCTATTTCTGACGTGTTGTTTACATGTAGACCTATGCATGCACATGTATCATAATCTCCTATATGTACGATGCGTAACATTTCGCTGGCATCTTCAGGTAATTTGCTTAAATCAATTCCTTCAGGTATGTTTTCGCGAGTTACAAATTCAACACTAACAGGCAAATGTCGTTCAATAACTTCATTGACACGTTGTTCTATTTCTGATATTTTTTCAGGAGAGGGGGCTTCATTAATGAAATAATCAGCCTTACTTTTTTTTCTTTCTATATGAGTGTTTTTTGAGCGTGGACACCCAAACATACGTACCATTGTCTGATTAAGCAGATGTTCTGCAGAATGCATGGGAGGATATTCTTGTTTGTTATGTTCGTTAAGCAGTATTTCCTGTTCCATATTTTTTAGTTTAATTTCATAGATGATTTTTTACTGTTGCAAATGTAGTGAAATGCTTTTTTAAAATATTGAAATCTCGAAATATTATAGATAGCTCATAGTAAATCATTATTTTTCGTATCTTTGTCCACAGTAATTCCTAGAAGGGGAATTTATAAGATACCAAGTCTAATATAAAAAGATAATTATGAAATTGTTAGAAGGAAAAACCGCACTGATTACCGGTGCTTCCAGAGGCATTGGTAAAGCTGTGGCTCTGGCATTTGCAAATGAAGGTGCCAATATTGCTTTCACTGATTTGAGATATGATGAAATAGCACAGGCTACTGAAAAAGAAATTGTAGCTTGTGGAGTTAAAGCTAAAATGTATGCCTCTAATGCGGCTGATTTTGTACAGACAGCAGCGACAGTAGAAGAAGTAATCAAAGATTTCGGAAGAATAGACATATTGGTGAATAATGCCGGAATTACCAAAGATACCCTGTTGATGAGAATGAGTGAAGAACAGTGGGATGCAGTTATCAATGTGAATTTGAAATCAGTATTCAATTATACAAAAGCCGTTTCTGCCATTATGCTGAAACAAAAGAGCGGCTCTATTATCAGCATGAGTTCTGTTGTAGGTGTCAGTGGTAATGCAGGACAAGCTAATTATTCGGCATCTAAAGCTGGTATTATCGGATTTACTAAGAGTATTGCAAAAGAGTTAGGAACCCGTAATATTCGTGCAAATGCTGTTGCTCCTGGCTTTATTATTACAGATATGACAGCACAACTTCCAGAAGATGTACGTAAGGAATGGGCAGCTAAGATTCCATTAAGAAGAGGTGGTACACCGGAAGATATCGCTAAAGTATGCTTGTTCTTGGCTTCTGATTTATCAGCTTATGTGACAGGTCAAGTATTGCATGTTTGCGGTGGAATGAATATGTAATTTTTTATAATCACTGATGTGCTGATTTACCAATGTACCGATACTTCCAAATGCTTGGTATGAATTGGTGCATTGGTAAATTAGTCATTATGGTGAATCTGTCAGTCCTGAAATCTGCTAAATTAGTCTTTGCAGCTGGAATGATAATTTTAGGAGAAATTTCTTGTACAGCGTATCGAAATTTTCAAATAGAAGTATTAGAGCCAGCTCTCGTTTCTATTGATGTCAGTAAAAGGATAGCTCTTTATGATCGTAATATTCGTAATGCAGAAAGTGCTCTTCGGATAGAGAAGGAAGATACTGAATATCTATTGTTACGAGAATTTGTAAATGGTCTGGATAGTCATAGAACAATTCTTGAAAAAGATACGGTTATATTATTAAAAAATAACCAACTCATCTATTTCAAAGATGGTAAATCACCACAATATTTATCATGCGATACTCTTGATTTTTTATGCAGGAAATATAAAATAGATTACTTGCTTTCATTGGAAATGATTTCCTATAAAATGTGTGGAGATGACATAAATTGTTATTGGAAGTTATGTCTTTATCAACAAGGAATAAATGATCCAATAGATTCTGTTATTATAAATAAATCATTACTTGTAAATACTGAAATGCCAGATGCCATGTTTGATGATTTGGCTACTGCCTATTGGGAGGGGGGATATGTTTATGCGCATCGAATTATTCCAACTTGGGAAAAAACCGCTCGAAGAGTATATAGACAAGGACGAGTATTGGCTTTGGGAAGTATATACATGGAAACAGAACAAGTAGAAAAAGCAGCGGAAATTTGGATTAGAGCCGCAGAAATGCAGAACAAGAAGAGTATCAAAGCAAATTTGAATTTAGCTTACTTGTATGAGAGTACGGGTGATTATAGACAAGCACAACACTATTTAGAACGGGCACAAGAATTGACTCAAATAATAAATGTCAATCATAAATTAATGGATTATATTCATAGATATATGCGAATTCTTGATGATAGAATTCGCAAGGAATTCATTCTTAAAAAACAAATCAATATAGATAGTTAGTTTATGCTTAATATATATAAAGCTTCTGCAGGTTCTGGTAAAACCTTTACATTGACATTAGAATATTTCCGGATTATTTTTGAAATGCCGACTGAATATAGGAATATACTGGCAGTAACATTTACCAATAAAGCAACAGAGGAGATGAAATCCCGTATTATCAATGAGTTGTATAAATTGGCTAATGGGCAGATGACTGATTATGGAAAAATTTTGTGCAATGAATTAAACCTGAATACCGTTACACTGAGAAACAGGGCATCACTTCTACTTTCGCTTTTATTACATGACTATAGTAGATTGTCTGTTACTACAATAGATAAATTTTTTCAACGTATCATCAAGTCGTTTATCCATGAATTAGGTATTTTCCCGGGGTATAATGTTGAGTTAGACAGTGAATTCGTATTATTGAAAGCTATTGATAAAATGATGGGGCAGATTAAGGATAATGCCGATTTGCGAAGTTGGATTAATGAATTGTTGAATGATAGTGTAGAGGAAGGGAAGTCATGGAATGTGAAGAATAAAATTGCAGATTTAGGGCAGGAACTTTTTCGTGAAAATTACATGCTATTTAATCAAAATGTATTAAACAAATTTAATGACAAACATTTTCTAAAATCATATCGTGATTTTTTGAATTTTCAAATTAAATCATTTGAAGATAAATTGCAATTGATAGCAAATCAGAGTATATCTATAATAGATCAGAATGGTCTATATGCAGATTCTTTTAAAAGAGGTAAATCAGGTTGTGTGGGGTGGTTTTATAAATTATCGGCAGGAAACTTTGATCCTCCAAAGCAAACTGTACGTAAAGGAGCTGAGTTTGAAGACACATGGATAATACAAAAATCAAACAATAGAGATAGTATAGAAAATATATTGCCGGATTTGATGACAAACCTGCAAGCAGCAATTGCTTATTATGATTTACATTCTCGGAATTATTTTTCCGCACTTCAATTAACCCGTAATCTTTATCAGTTAGGAATTTTAAATGATCTTTATCAAGAAGTGCGTTCTTATTGTAGTGAAAAAGGACTGATGTTGTTGAGTGATACTACACTTATCCTTAATAAATTGATTTCCGATAATGACACATCTTTTCTTTTTGAAAAATGTGGCAATTATTACAAACATATAATGATTGATGAGTTCCAAGATACGTCTGCCATGCAATGGAAGAACTTTAAACCTTTAGTGGTCAATAGTCTTTCTGAAAATTGTATGGCGATGATTGTTGGTGATGTTAAACAAAGTATTTACCGTTGGCGTAACGGAGAATGGAGTCTTTTGGCGTATGAGGTTGAGGACCAGTTTAAAAAGCTTGGTGTACAGAATCTATATTTGAGAGACAATTGGAGAAGCGGATGGGAAATTGTAGAATTTAATAATGTTTTTTTTGAAGTAGCTTCAGATTTATTGTCGAAAATGTATCAACAGGAAATCGGTGAAGGAGATGTGCGAGCTCAAATAATAAAGGAAGCATATAAAAGTTTACGACAAACCCCTAAAAAGCATAAAATTGGTTATATAGATATTTCATTTGGTCCAGAAAAAATAGAGATGGACAGTGAAATGACTATAATCGGAGATGTTGTGAATATTGTCAATAGTATCAGAGAACGTGGCGGTAAGTTAAAAGATATTGTTATATTGGTACGCAATGGTAAAGAGGGTGCATTAATAGCTACTTATTTGATGGAATATAATAAAGCATCGAATTCTCCAATACCGTTTATTTCTAATGATTCACTTTATGTGTGGTCATCTCCTTATGTCCAATTCATAATTGCTATTTTACGTTATATCGTAGAGCCATTTGATTCTGTTAATAAGGCAAAAATCATCTATTTTTATAGGACCTTTATACAGAATAATTCCAAAATCTCTTTACATGAAGTATTTAAAAAATCATCAGAAGCAAATATTTTTACTACGTTGGATATAACATTTAATCCATCAGCTGCATCCGTAATGTCCTATTCTTTATTTGAAACAATAGAGACAATTATAGAGTGCTTTAATTTGCAAAATAAAGAGGAAGAAATTCCTTATTTGATGGCATTACAAGATATTATATACGAATATGAAATAAATAATTCTAATAGCATTACTCTTTTTTTAGAATGGTGGGAAAAAGAGCAAGGTAAACGTGTACTTTCAACATCCGAAGAAATTGATGCAGTACGTATATTGACTATTCATAAATCTAAAGGTCTTGAATTTGAATATGTAATTCTTCCGTTTTGTTCTTGGGAATTAGATGGAGTACTTCCAATTCGAAGAATTTGGTGTAAGAATAATGAGCATGAATTTAGTCAGTTAGAATATGCTCCTTTAAATTATTCCTCCAAGCTAATTGATACGAATTATAGAGAGGACTATATGAATGAACATTTAAAGGCTTATATTGATAATCTGAATTTACTTTATGTAGCTTTGACTCGTCCAAAGACAGAATTATATATTCGTCCATATTCGCCTAAAGTGAATAAAGATGGTCGTATTTCTTTGACTGATATTGGAGCATTTATGTTTTTGGTATTGGAGAGTATGGGCGTTGAAATTGGTCGTCGTGGAAAATATGAATTAGGTAAACAAACAACATTGGGTAGTAAGTCTGCAGAGGCAGTTCATTCATTGTCTCTGCAAAATTATCCGGTATGGCAGCCTACTGACCGTATTAATGTGAACTATTTGTATCGTGATTATACAGCACCAGAAGAATCTTGGCTTTCAGCAATAAATGAAGGAAAACTTTTGCATGAGATATTTAAATCAATTTGTAATATAAATGATGTAGAGCAAGCTGTCACACAGGTATATCTTAAAGGACTTATTTGTAGAGATAAAAAAAATGAATATTATATAAAGATACGACAATATTTAGAATTACCTCAAGTCGCTGAATGGTTTTGCCCCGAAAATAAGATAATCAATGAACGAGATATTCTTTTTTCAGATGGCAGTAAAGCTCGTCCTGATCGAGTTGTTGAACGTGATGGGAAAATTATTGTTATTGACTATAAATTCGGACAAAGTGAAGAAACCCAATATCTCAGACAAGTACGTTTTTATTGTAAAACACTTAGTGAAATGGGATATTCATCAATAGAAGGTTACATATGGTATGTGAAATTAGGTAAAATAATAAATGTTTGTTGATTTATAAAATAAAAACAGTCTCAAATTTGAGACTGTTTTTATTTTATAAA
>JAHHTT010000029.1 GCA_020024465.1 Odoribacter sp. | reverse complement strand
AAATATCAAAAATTTTTATTCCTTATGTACTCCGTTTTTATTGTTTTTGTGTCTTTAATGCAAAATAACTGCGAAAACTATGGGCAAAAAATTTATAAATTGGAGTGTAATTGTACGATGTCTTTTGGGAAAATCAGTTAACGTAGATGATAAGCTTGTTGACGAGTGGTTGAATGAAGATCTTCAAAATCAAGAATATTATAAGAAAGCTAAATATTATTTTGATACTTATTATTCAGGAGAGAAGGAAGTGCATGAAATTGATATGGAGAAAGCTTGGGCTGCTTTTGAGATTTATACAAAAAAAATCCGGAATAATATGTGGAGAAAATATTTGAGTTATGCTGCTGTCGTTATAGTTTTTTTGGGAATAGGAATGGTTTCCTTGCTGTTAAAGGATGAATCAGAGAAATTTTCAACTGTTGTTCACAATCAAACGACAGCACTTGGTACAGAAGCAAGACAAGTAAAAACTACGTTAGAACTGAATGAAGAGGAGAAGATCATACTTGATGATTCACAACGTATTGAGATAGTGTCAAATAATGGTTTGATCTTTGCGAAAGATTCTTTCCAAACTTTAATTATCAATAAAAACCAAATTGGTGATATTAAGATGAATACAATTTCTGTTCCTATAGGATGTGAATATAAAGTTATTCTTGCAGATGGTACTAATGTTTGGATTAACTCTGATAGTAAATTAAAATTTCCCACACATTTTAGTCAAAATGAAAGAGTTGTTGAACTGACAGGAGAAGCCTATTTTAACGTTGCAAAAGATACATGTCGACCTTTTATTATAAGATTGGGAAATTGTATAACTAAGGTATTAGGAACTTCCTTTAATATCAGTAATTATCCAGAAGATGAAATTATACAAACAACATTAGTAGAAGGGATGGTAGAAATAAAATACTTAAACAAAAATTACTTACTTAAACCTCATGAACAAATTGAAATTTCAGAAAAGTATCAGAGAGCTACGATCCGGAAGGTTGATACAAAATTATTCACTTCATGGATAGATGGAATATTCCGATTTCAAGATATGCCTTTAGAGCAATTAACAATTAAATTACAACGATGGTATAATATTGATTTCTTTTTTGCGCAAGAAGAATGTAAAGAATACCGTTTTACGGGTGCTGTACGAAGGGATGTTAATTTTAATGAATTCATAAAACTACTAAAAAAAACTACTAATCTTAATTTTAGCATTAAATCAAAAACTGTAACTATTTCAAAAAAGTGAAATTCTTTAATACTACTAACTAAAACGTATAATTATGAAAAACAATCAAATGTATTGCAGGCAAATCAGGCGTATAGTCAGATTAGTCGTGCTGTTTACTATTGGCTTTATTTTTCAGGTAACAGCTAGTATTTCTCCATGGAGCATAAAAATCAATACGGGGAAACAAACGATCAAAGTTATCTTTGAACAAGTAGAAAAACAAACAGGAAAAATTACTTTATTTAGCAATAATGAGTTGAAAATTGATAAAGTCATTGATATCAATGTTGAAAATCAGACTCTTGAAGAATTATATTCTACTATATTGCAAGATTCAAATCTTGAGTATGAAATTACAGAAAAATATATTGTTATAAGATATCCGTTGGATAATAATAAAAGTAAACAGCAAGATAAATTTGTCATAAAAGGTCGTGTTTGTGACGTTAAAAAACATCCGATTCCAGGTGTAACTATTAGGTTGTCAGGAACTTCATTGGGCACTGTAACTAATTATGAAGGAGTGTTTCAGTTAACATTGCCTATTGATAAAGGTGAGTTAATGTTTTCTTTTGTCGGTTTTAAAACAAAACTTGTTTCATTCACTTCTGTATTAACAGGAGAGATGAATATTATACTTGAAGAAGAAATCCTAGCTTTGGATGAAACTGTTGTTGTTGCTTATGGTACAAGTAATAAAAGAGAAATGACAGGAGCTGTAACAGTTATAAAATCTGATGATATAAAAGATATTCCTAGTCCTAATATTTCAAATTTATTGCAAGGTCGCGTAGCCGGTATGGATGTAACCAATCTTACGGGAGCACCTGGAGGAGGAGGTACAAATGTTACGATCCGTGGTTTTAACTCATTAAGCGTAGAAAGTGGCAGACGTTTTTCTAATCCACTATGGGTTGTTGATGGCGTACCTATGAATACTTTTACTTCTCCTGTAACTGGAACAAATAGTCTTTCTGATATAAATCCTGAAATGATAGAAAGCATACAAGTTCTAAAAGATGCATCCGCAGCTTCTCTTTATGGATCAAGAGCTGCTAATGGAGTTATTATTGTTACTACAAAGAAAGGACATAAAAATCAGGAAGCACAATTTGATATTAATTTTTCATATTCATATAATGTTCTCTCTAAATATCCAGAACAAACAAGAGGGAGAGTTGAACGAGCCTTTCGTCTTCAACAGATAAAAAATGAAAGAGTTGCATATTACGATGAATATAAAAAAATGTATACATATCCTACTAGTTATGAGGAGACCTGGAATATGTATGGTCCTTCATATGATGGTTTTTGGATTGACGGCTATGTTGAAAATGGTAATAACGGTTCCTATCTTCAAGATAGTTTGAATCCATTTTTTAATAACAGCACAAACTTTTTTAAATATTACTTTGATGCGGCCAAAACGTTAAATGCAAATATTCAGACATCAGGTGGAGGTGAGAAAAATACCTATTCGGTAGGTTTAGGCTATTATAAGGAAGATGGGATTTTGAAAGGGACAGGCTATAAACGTTTGAACTTGATGGGTAATTTTATTTTTGATCCAAGGCCGTGGTTAACTGTCGATTTGCGAACATATCTAGCCTATACAGATCGAAGTAGAGGTAAAAAAAGCAATAGTTTTTCTTCTGGAAATGAAATAGAGGTTATACCTGGAGATCCATATAAGCAATCATCTCTTTTTCCTGGAAATTCAACAGTAACAGAAGAAGCATTGAAGAAATTACAGGGTATTGAAGAAAAAAATAACAGCTATCGTTTGAGAGTCAGTTTCGGATTAAGGGGAAAAATCATTAAAGGGCTAGAATGGAGCAATACTATTTCTCTTGATTTTTCACAAAATAATCGAAATTATTTTGCTCCCTCATGGATGAATACTAAAGATGAATCAGAATCTATGGGAGAAATAAATCGTTCTTATTCAATCCTTGATGAATTATTAGTGACATACAAACACATATTTAAAGAATTGCATAAATTGGATGTTATGTTTGGCTATTCATATCAGTACGATCAAGACAATTATAATGCTGGAAGTGCCAAAAATGGACCTAGTGATTATGTGCATTATGTTGGAAAAGATGGTTGGCCGGATATAGAGACGACGAACGGGAGGACTATTGCAATGAAAAATTATAGATCTGATTTTTCTGAGAAAAAAATGGAAAGTTATTTTGGGCGAATAAATTATTCATACAGTGGTAAGTATCTGGCTTCAGTTACGTTACGCCGTGATGGAAGTTCTGTGTTTGGGAAAGATTTACGTTGGGCAACTTTTCCATCTATAGCTATAGGATGGAATTTTTCAGAAGAAAATTTTTTAGATGATTTTGAAGCACTTTCCTTTGGTAAAATACGTACAAGTTATGGTATATCAGGAAATCAGTTTAATTCCCCTTATCTTGCATATGGAATTCTTGAAGGAGGTGAAAATTCTTATGATGGACAACCAATTATCCAGCCCAATTTTCGTGAAGGATATTGGAATAAAAAACTTGGTTGGGAAGAAACAAGACAATTCGATTTTGGATTGGAATTGAATTTCTTTGATTATCGTTTGGGATTCATCATAGACTATTATTACAGATATACGAAAGATATGTTAAGTCTTGTTCCTCTTCCTGGTAAACATTATGGTTACTTGAATGCTTGGATGAATGCAGGTGCATTATCAAACGAAGGTATAGAATTTGAAATAAGTTATAATATTTTCAGACGTAGTAATTTTAATTGGCACATTTCCCTTAATATGGCTAAAAATTGGAATATGTTAAGAAAAACATATGATGGTAGAGATATCAATGCAACTTCAACAGATTACAGAGATTTGGATTATGTTTTGGGCAAACCAATAGGTAGCATTTTTGGAAATAGGACAAATGGTATTATTCAATCTGGTAAAGACATTCATTATCTTTATCGTCCTGATGGCAGTTTGAGAGCATTAGAAGTAAAAGGTTCTCCTGAAACATTTTTTAGAGAGGGAGATGTTAATTTTACAGATATTAACGGAGATGGATATATAGATGAGTTTGATTATGTATATCTAGGAAGTAGTCTTCCTAAACTTTATGGAGGTATTGTCAATGAAATTAACATAAAAAACTGGGATTTAAATATACTTTTTTCTTATTCCTTAGGACGAGATATGATTAATGGAGCTCCACAAAGTAGTATAAGCAAAAAGAACAATCCGATATTTGTGGATTTGCGTAATGTTACTTTTTGGGAAAAAGAAGGAGACAAGAGCGATTTCCCATATTTGCAGCCCAATAATTATAATGGAACGTGGACCAATATGAAAGACTACATGGTTGAACATGTAAATTATTTGAAGTTAAAAACACTGACAGTTGGCTATACTTTTCCTAAAGAATGGTTGAAGAAATGTTTTATTCGTGATGTTCGCTTTTTTTTCAGTGGTGAAAATCTATTGACATGGACCAATTATTCCGGATTGGATCCAGAAACGGTAGATATTAATACTGGTTATGATAAAGGAGATACTTATCCTTTAGCGAGAAAATTAATTGTAGGTGTAACCATTAAATTATAAATTCTATGAAATACATATATATAGTTTTAACTCTAGTATTTTTATCCAGTGCCTGCAATGATGTGCTAGATGTACTACCTGAGAATTCTGTGACATTCGAAAACTACTTTCAAACAGATAAAGATATGGAAACATTTTTGAATTCCATTCGCTCAGGAATCCGAAACATATCAGGCTATAGATGGGCTACAGAAATTGTAGGAGATAAATATGACAAATATAAATCATCACTTGCAGATTTAATTGGGTGGAAAACTAGTCGTTTTTCGCCCGATAATGCATCGTTTTATTGGGACCCGTATTATGCAATTATTGCAAAATCCAATATCCTTCTCGAAAATATAGACAGAGGTCATATTTCAAAGGAGCGGAAGAACTATTATAGAGGGCAAGCTCATTTCTATCGTGGTCTCTGTTATTTTTGGATAGCTCAATATTGGGGAGAATGTCCGATACAAAAAAGTAGTAGGAATATAATCGATATATCCAAATCGTCAATTGAAGATGTATTACAATTTGCATTGGATGAAACAAATCTGGCGATTTCTTTATTGCCGAAATCTAAAGATGCTGTAGACGCTTCAGGAAACAGTATGGCAGAAAAGAAATATAATGCATGTCAGGAAGTTGCAAAATCATTAAAATTAGAAATATGTCTGTGGAAAGGAGCTATATGCAATGAATCTGCATTATTTGAAGATGCTATAAAATGTGCTAATTATGTAATTGATAGCTGTGATTTTCAATTGGCTAATGACCCGGCAGAAGTTTGTGAAAAAGTCCTTTATGGTAATAGTCAAGAAGGAATATACGAAATTGAATATAATGAATCAGAAATTAATGGGTGGAATAGTTGGACGACTGCCAAAAATGCAGTTTGCTTTCCAATAAAGCCTGGAGAGGGTAGAGGAACAATTAAAAATTCTCCCAATATATGCATTAAACAAGAAACTATCGATAAATTATATCCTGGGACTTATAATGGTAAAATTACACCAGGAAATTTTAATGGGGACAGACGCCGTCTTGAATATGTATATGATATGGATACCATTATCAATAATCCAGAATGGGAAAAACAGGCTGGAGGCTATGCTTATCCTTATAAATTCAGGAAAATACAAGTTGGTACTAATAGCTGGAATAAGGGAAAATTTAAGAATCTGGCTGGCAATTGGGTCATCTGGCGTTTAGCTGATGTTATACTTTTGAGGGCTGAAGCATATGCTTGGTTGGGTGATACAGACAAGGCAGCTCAAGATATTAACCG
Organism: Odoribacter sp.; assembly: GCA_020024465.1. Taxonomy (GTDB): domain Bacteria; phylum Bacteroidota; class Bacteroidia; order Bacteroidales; family Marinifilaceae; genus Odoribacter. Next base: position 23,397 of record JAHHTT010000029.1, on the reverse strand, counting down.
TATCAGAGAACGTGCCTATGGGAATAGCAATCATAATTACACTGCAGCAGAAGGTGATATCCGTTATGCTGTATTTAAAGAAAGAGAGAGAGAACTTTTGTGGGAAGGTAAGCGTTGGTGGGACATTGTTCGCAATGGATACTGGAAAACGGAACTATGGGAATTCCATAAAACATTGACAGAAGAAGATGTTAGACGCGGAGCATTATATATGCCTGTCGGTAAAGATCAAAATGTATCCATCACTCAAAATGCCTATTGGCAATCTAGATATTAATTTAAATTATATGTCATGGAAAATATCATAAAATATATCGTAATAGCCGGTTTTGTTTTACTAGAATCCTGCAATCCAATTGATAATAGTTGGGATACTGGTATTTCTAATGGAAAACACGAATGTTCAATGCTTACATATTTAAAAACAGACTCTTATAATTGGGATTCTATTGTTATTATGATAAAACATGCAGGATTAGAGAGTCTTTTCGAAGGTAAAGATCCACAATTTAAAGATATTACATTTTTTGGACCTACCAATCACTCAATTAGACGTTTTCTATTAACTTATGGGTTTAAAGAGATTAAAAAATTAAGTCCTAAATTCTGTGAAAGAATGATTATGATGCATGTTATTAATAAAAGAATTATGAAAAAGGATATTAATTTTAGGGATATGAATTCTTTTGATATTGTGGGGTATACACTATTAGTAACTGAAGGTGGAATAAAGCTTAAAGCATATAAAGAAAGGGAAGCATGGGGAGAAATTGAAAATGCTGGAGCAGAAATATTATACTTATTATCTGAAACGGCAGGAGATAGAGAAATTCCACTTGCTAGTCCTGACATAGAAACGCAAAATGGTGTTGTACATTCTTTAAATTATAATTATACAATTGGAGATATGATTGGGGAAGACGACTTAAATAATCTAATTAATGAATTGTTATAAAATTTATATGATGAAAATAATATGTGTGATATTGACAATACTGTTCATTTATAGTTGTCATGATATGAGTGTTGGATATTTGGAATATGATCATGCTAAATATTCTGAAGATAAAATGATTGTAAAGAAAGAATTGAATCCAGAAGAAGATGCAGAACAAATAGAGTTAAAATATCATTGGGTGTCCTTACCTATCGAAGGAATAATAGGTACTCAACCAATTTTTATGGAATTAGCTTCTGTGATAACAGATACTGGAGATGTAGATATATTTATGAAAGAAGTTTCAGTTAGGGGGAACGGTACTATTGATGTTCCTTATGATCATCACCTACCTATTGGAACATACAAAGTGACGCTAAAAGTTTACAATGAAGATCATGCAGGTATGTTGTATGATATCTTTACTGTCATTGTAGAATAAGGGCAAATATTCAATTATTCTTCATGTTATCATATAACTGTTCTTCATTATTTTATGTTGTTAAAAACTTGAAATAATGAAGAACAGTTATCATTAGAGCAATAAAAAGACTATGCCAAAATGTAACATGGAGTCCAAAAGTTTGACAAATAATTTTTAGGGTTTTGTTATGTATAAAAAGTAAAAGAAGCATGGCTATGTTGAATTATGCTTGAAGAAAGTTGTAGTGTGAGGGATATTCAGTAAGTGGCTTTTAAGCATAAACAGCATATGAAGATGATAATCTATAATCACCCGATAGAACAACTTATGAGGAGAAAATGTAATTTAAACTATGTCAGCAAATGATAAAATATCACCTTTATGCTATTTATTATTTTATCAATTAGTAAATATACAAAAACCGATACACACCAATGTTTTATTTGATATGTACCGGCTTTATTTAAGCTGATTTTAATGAAAGAATATCATCTTTTTGTATTTATATGGTTTATTTTGCATTTGTGATTAATACATCATCGATCCACAATTTGCTACCTACAGCTGCGTTATAATTGGCTCCATCCGCACTGGCAGAGAAGATAACAGCAAATTTATACTTCTTTGCAGGGTCGTATTCTTTGCTATATTCCAGTTTCAGTTCAAACGGAGTGTATTCTTCTATTGTTTTATCACTTGTAAATACAGCTTTAGCCACAATTTTATCAGAGGTATAAATGTTGCTACCGTCCAACGTTTCTTTTTCGTTTTCAACTTCATACAATACAGCTGTCAATGCACATTCATCTATTTTGCCTTCAACCAATTTTCCTTCTGCATTATAGAATTCTTTTCCCGGAATATATTTGTAATAGCCGTTTACTTTTTCAGGCTTTTGTGTATACATGATACCGAATTCGGTTGTTTTCATAGTACCTCCTTCTCCCATTGCTGCTCCAGCTTCGAAATTACCGAGGAAAATAGTTGCTGCTGTTACTTTTGGAACTTTTGCTACAACTAAAAAGCCTCCTTTGGTATCTACAGATTCTAATAGGGCTGCTTTACCTGTATGACCGTCTTCTGTTGAATTTATAGGATATATTCCTTTGTAGTCAATACCAGCAAAGGAACCCATGGCTTTTATTAAATGTACTGCAGCATTGCATGATGCCCATCCTGTTGCTTTATAGAATGTCATGTCTTCCGGTTGATTTTCTACTTCTTTTTGCCAATCCTCGAAATCAAAGAAAACACCTCTTCCTGCAACAGATACTTTATATTCTGTTTTAGTTCCGTTTTCAGCAGTTACAGTGTAGGAAACAACTTTGCCATTAGAAAAATCTACGGCTTCTCCGCTTGCAGGTAAAATAGTTGCTCCTTCTGAAATTTTGATGGTGGGAATCAATCCCTTTAAATAATATTCTTTTGTTGTGTCTGCAACAATAAAGGTAATGGTTTTATTTTCTTCGTTAATGGTCGGTTGTACGATTACTAATGAGTCAATTGCTGCTACGTTTTTGTCAAAGATGAAGCTGAGAATTTGAGCTTCGCCTTTTTCGTTGCCGCTCATTTTGGTACCTTCGTAAGTCACTTTTACAGTTTGTTTGATGTTACCTACTTTTAGAGTTGCTTCGATATCCATGGTGATGGTCAGTTTGTTGCCGGAGAAAGCTCCCGTTGCGTTTACTGCCGCTGTTAATGCTTCGGCTTCAACATTTGTGGTCCCGATAAAAGAATAGGCTCCTGCAAGTTCATTTAACTGGCAGTTCTCTAATTTGATGTCACCGATTTTGATGCCCATGAATGAAAAATCTGTAATTGCTAGATTTACTGCCGTTTCCCCTGCTTTGGAAACTGTGATAAATTGAGGGTCGACAGAACCTCCGGGAATTTCCTGATCATTCTGAGTGATTTTTACATCCAGTTTACCTCGATAGTCACCTGTTAATTCTGAGTCAATTGGGAATTTTTGAGGATCATCATTACTACATGCCGTGAATAAATTTATTGTACATAAAACAGTCAATAAATAAATGAATAAGTTTTTCTTCATGTTTTCCTTGTTTTAATTTAATCGATTATGAATTTGTGATTTTTTATATTGCAAAATAACGATTTTTTATTTGATATGGCAAGGTCTATTTCTCTTATTATTGTTCTGTTTTTAACGAATAGACGTTAAAACTGTGGTGTGTAAGCATAAAATCATAGTCTGACTATTCTGTTTTTAAGATTTTCTGGTGTCATTCTTGAAAACGATTATCTTTGCAGAAAATAAAACAATATGGAAAAAGAATTGCCTAAAATAGATTTGCCTGAAGAATGGATTATTGGAACGGGTATTACAAAAGGAATTTTGAATTTGTATACAAATTTTCCTTGCCGTTTAAAATCTGAAATTTTTGTATTATGCACGGGGGGAACGGTAGAGGCTTCCGTGAATTTGAATAGAATTACGGTGCGTCCTAATGATTTTGTGACCATTATGCCGGGTAGTATTCTGCAAATCCATAATGTGACAGGTGAATTGGAAATTTATTTCGGCGGTTTTTCATCCAAATATATTGAGCAGGCTAACTTGAATCGCTTAACCTTAAGTTCTTTGTATTCTACTTTGGGGCGTCCGCTTATTTCTTTGAAGGCGGAGGGGGCATCGTTATTGAAAGATTATTTGATTTTTTTGATAAGACTGTATGAATTTTTCGGAGAGGAAAGCCGGAAGTTGATGACACCGTATTTGTATAATGATATTCATGCCGGAATTCTTGCCATGTATCAGAATCGATACAGTAGTGTGGGAACGATGTCTAAAAGTGAACAGCTTTGTAAGGTTTTTACACAATTGGTGATGCAGAATTATATGTTGACCCGGAATGTTGCCTGGTATGCCGAGAAATTGGAGATTACCCATGCCCATCTTTGTACGGCTGTGAAGCAAGTGACAGGGAATACCTGTGTCGAGATTATTTCGCGTATGGTGATTATGGATGCCAAATCGCAGTTGAAATCCACCAACCGGTCGGTGCAGGAAATTTCCGATTCGCTGAATTTTGCCAATATGTCGTTTTTTGGGAAATATTTTAAGCGATATACCGGAATGAGTCCCCTGGAATATAGAAATAATGGATAAGAATAATTTTATAAACAGTTGATATGTATCTAATTATGGCGATTAAGGATTTTTTTTGTTGTAAATATTTGCGCAAACGTTTTAAATATTTACCTTTGCCGTTGAGATATAGAGATTATATTGCTTTATAAGTGTAGTAAATTTATTGTTAGTGTGTTTAAAAAACGAAGTCGTGAGACTTCGTTTTTTTATTCTTGTTTGTGTCTTTTGATGATAAGTAATTCTTTGGTTAATGAGGTGATTTTGAAGCGGTCGTCCAAACGATGCCCTATAACCCAGGCAATTTTATCTCCACTGAGCAACAGCAGGCATTCTTGTTTTTGAAGAGTACTGAATTTTTGATTGGTAAAAAAATCACTTAATTTCTTTTTGCTTCGCTTCATTCCGATGGGACAAAAGTAGTCACCAGCCTGCCAATTGCGCACAGTTAATGGAAATTTTATTTTATCAGAATCCAGACAAGCAATGTCGGGAGTGGTGGGGATTTCAAAATCTTCGGTACGTGGGAAACGGAATACTTCAAATTGAATGTTTCCAATAGTATATGTTCCCGGCGTGGGTATTTCGATAGTTTGCTGCTGACGTTTTCTGTTGTTGTAAAGACGCCAGTAGATGCGTCCTTTTTCTAATACATAATTGTCGGTGATAAATTGTTTGCCCGAAGTGGCTGTGTGGGCGTTCAGTATGTCGCGTATTTGAATTCTGTTGAATCCAAAAGGCCGTAAGGTTTCGTATAGCAAAGTATAAGGGGCGGGGGAGGCCATTGTTTTGCCGATGTGCAGCAATATTTCATCGTCCTCACAATCCATGATTTCTTCCTGTAGGGCGCGGATACCATAGGAAAAGATTTGTTCTGTCTCCTTCAGGGCTTCACAAGTGTCTGATACCGTGGCGAGAAGCGACGGGTTGATTTCCTTCATTACCGGAATGATTCTATGACGGATTTTGTTCCGCATATAGTCTAATGAGTTGTTAGTGGAGTCTGTCCGGAAGCCTAATTGATGGGCTTCGATGTATTTTAAAATGTCGTTGCGCGAACAGTCGAGCAACGGACGCAGAATGTCGCCGTTTATAGGCTTGATACCGGTCAGTCCCTTGATGCCGGTGCCACGGCAGAAGTTGATAAGTACGGTTTCTGCTACGTCATCAGCGTGGTGGGCTACGACGATATAGTCCATTCTCTTTTTGGCTTTCATCTCATGAAACCACGTGTAACGAAGTTCTCTTGCTGCCATTTCTATGCTTAGGCCATGTTTTTTGGCATAATTTGTGGTATCGAACTTTCTGACACTGTGAGCAATTCCATAGTTGTCGCAGAAACGTTTGACAAATTGTTCGTCCATGTCCGATTCTTTACCCCGTAGTGAAAAATTGCAGTGTAGTGCCAGAATTTTCAGGTTCATGTATTTAAATGCGTGCAGCATGCTGATGGAGTCGGCACCTCCGCTGACTGCCAGAATGAATCCTGCGTCTTTCGGTATCCGGTATTTTTCCAGAAATTTTTCGATTATTTTCCGTATCATTGTTCAGTCCTTCTATCATTGTGGTTTATATTTCACTCAATTCCAGCCATCTCATTTCTTTTTCGTCAAGTAAATCAATCAGTTCTCCGATGCGGTTGGACTTTTGGATTAATTCATTCGGAGTCAGGGTTCCGGAGTTTAAAGCAGTTTCGATTTCAGCTTTTTCGGCATTCAGTTGCTCCATATCTGTTTCCAGTTGTTTTATTTCCTGACGTTCTTTGAATGTCAGTTTTCTCTTGTTTTCGGATTTTGCAGTGTTGTTTGTTTGAATCGGTTTGGGTTCCTGTTTTTTCTTTTCGCGTTCAAGTTTTTCCTGCAATTCTTTTTCCGCTTCGCGTTGGTTTTTATAGATAGTGTAGTTGCCGGGAAAGTCTTTGACTGTGCCGTTGCCTTCAAAGGCAAAGATTCTGTCTACTACTTTATCTGTAAAGAAGCGGTCATGTGACACGATGAGCAGACAGCCTTTAAAACTTTTCAGGTATTCCTCCAAAACATTTAGCGTCACAATATCAAGGTCGTTTGTAGGTTCGTCAAGAATCAGGAAGTTGGGATTACTCATCAGGACGGTCAGCAGGTATAATCTGCGACGTTCGCCTCCACTGAGTTTTTCTACCAGTGAATATTGTTGTTTGTCTGTAAACATGAAGTATTCCAGAAATTGTGATGCTGACATGATTCGTCCGTTGCCCAAATCGATGCGTTCGGATATGTTTTTGACAATGTCTATTACACGGTCGGTATCTTTGAAAGTGATGCCTGATTGTTTATAATAGCCATATACAACCGTTTCTCCGATGGAGATAGTGCCGCTATCCGGTTCGATATTTTGGGTGATGATATTTAAGAAAGTGGATTTGCCAACACCATTTTTGCCTACGATACCGATTTTTTCTCCACGTACAAATTTGTAGGAAAAATCTTTTAGCAAGCATATCCCGGCGTAACTTTTGTTGACATGTTCCAGTTCCAGAATTTTTTTCCCTAAGCGATGACCTTTTATATCCAGTTCCATTTTTTTTTCTGTCACTGTTTGTGAGGCAGCTTCTTTCAGTTTGTAGAAATTGTCTATTCTATATTGGGCTTTGTGTCCGCGGGCTTGCGGCATCCGTCGGATCCATTCCTGTTCGGTGCGGAGCAGGTTGCGTGCTTTGTCAACAGCTGCGTTATGGTTGGTTATCCGTTCTTCGCGTTTTTCCAGGTAATAGGCATAGTTGCCGGAATAGGAAAACAGACCGAATTCATCAATTTCTATAATTTGGTTGCAAACCCGATCAAGAAAATAGCGGTCGTGGGTCACCATCAGCAGGGTTGAGTTGGACTTGCCAAGATATTCTTCAAGCCATTCTGTCATCTCGATATCCAGATGGTTGGTAGGTTCGTCGAGAATCAGAAAATCGGGATTACTGATGAGTACTTTTGCCAGACCGATACGTTTTTTCTGACCTCCGGAGAGCTGTGAGATTTTACGGTCGTAAAAACCGACTTTCAGTTCTGAAAGAATTTGTTTGACTGTGGTTTCATAGTCCCATGCCGAATGGGCATCCATTTCGGGGATGAGATGTTCTAAGGCAGCAGTATCGTTATGTTCAACTGCATTTTCATAATTTTTGATAAGAGTTAGTACCGGAGTTTCAGAGTTGAATACCTCTTCAAAAACTGAATTTTCCGGTTCAAGAACCGGATCCTGTTCAAGAATTCCTACAGAAATGTCGTTGCGGAAGATAACGGTTCCGGTTTCTGCACTGTCTTTGCCTGCAATAATTCGCAGCAGGGTGGATTTGCCCATGCCGTTTTTGGCGATGAGTGCCACTTTCTGGCCTTTGCCAATACCAAAAGATATGTGTTCAAAAAGGAGTTGTTCTCCGAATCTTTTACTGAGATTATCTACCTGTAAATAACTGATCATATTTGAAATTCCATATTTGTCAAAGTACAAAGATAATGAATTTAAAATAGGTGAAACGAGTAAGTAGATATTTTACCGTAAATGAGTATTAGAGGTGATATCTCAAGCATAATTGTTGATATACTTTGTTAGGGATGGATTTTTATTGACGTTTGGGATTTTTGGGGAACCATCCTTTTTTTACGCGTTTTTTTTGCTCGAAAAGTTCTCCGATAGACCAAAATGAAGAGGCTCCCCACACGGCAAGCAGTGTAGACCATAATAAGTGGTATATAGCTATCGATGCTGTGATACTGACAATACCCATGATGAGAAATACCCACCAGCATTTAACTCCAAAATAATATTCTCCTTTGATTACCATCGGATGAAATATACCGATAATCAAAAAAGTGGCGATACTGATTACGATGCCCGTAAGATTATATTCAGCTAAAAAATTCATATAAACCGTTTTCTTGATTGAAAGACAAATATACGAATATTTGTAATCACTCAAATATATAACCATAGGAAAACCAATCGGCAGTGTTAAATATCGATAACTTTTTCGTTAATAGTTTAATCATATATATACTTAATTAGACGGCACTCTCTAAATATCTATTTTTGATGGTTGTATTTTTTTGAGCAGCTGTACTTTTACGTAAAAAATCAGGATGTTGATGAAGTTGTATATATTATTAATCCTATGTCTGTTTGTTACTTCTTTCCTTGAAGCACAAGAAAAGAGTGATAAAAAAAACAATGCTGAATCCGGACGTTGTGCGTTTTCTGGTCATATTGTCAGCCCCAAGGATAATATGCCTATATTTGCTATGATCTATCTGCCTGAAAGCAAATTGTGGGCAGTAAGCAATCGTGAGGGTAAATTCTCTATTTCTCAAGTTCCTGTCGGTAAAGTCAAAGTGCAGGTATCAATTATCGGATATAAAGAGAGAGAATTGGAAGTCACTCTCTTTAAAACAATAGATCGCTGTAAAGGAAAACAATGAAAATTATACGTTTCGTTTTCGTGATTACAGTAGTCTTTTAATACCCTTTAATGAGTTTGTTTATAAATAAGAAACAAAACTATCATAATTAATAATGCCCATAAGCAGCAAGCCTTAGCTGAAAAATCAGTCAAACGGGGATAAGTGTATTGATCATCATAGGATGTGAATTTTATTTCGAATGGAAAAATATAATGTCCTAACTGATGCGGTATACTTGGGGGAGAAAGATATTGTAAAGAATCTATAAAAGAATAATCTGCTGCATTTAGAGCAAAAACTTCAACTTTATCAGCTTTGGATAAACTGATCGTCCAATTAAACATATCTCCTATAATTTCCAGGTCATGCTTTTGAGGATTGTATTCATTTATCGGTAATAAATGCAATGTATAATCCGGCATATCCAATACCCAAAGTCGATTGGATGTATCTACGAGTAAGGCGTGGAATTTACGGGCCGCAAATTCCCTTACAATGATATGTTTGATTTTCATACTGTCTGGTAAAGCAATAAAACGGCAGAAAGGCCTTCCACATACTTGCTTTAAATGAAAGAGCTGATGTTTTGCATCTGTTAAAAAATAGCCGTCATCAAAATCTTTTCGGTTCGTTGGATTTCCTCCAATACAATTTAAAGGAAATTCAAAGCCTTTTTTCTTCATGAGTGATGTAAAAAGCTTACTTTTTTTTTGTTTGATTGTATTTGTGGCCATATCAATAAATTCGATACCGCTGTCTGTAAAACGGCATACATCATCAGGCATTTTCAAATCAACTCTGCCAGACATAGATTCCAATAAGGGATGAAGAGGTGTTTTTTTTACATTCACTTCAGATGCTGACAAACGAAACATAAAATTACTTGTCCGAATTTTCTGTGGTGTAATTTCCACTCCGTTTAAGCTGTCAGGAAGACGTCCGTCAGAAGCTAATTGACGAAAATAAAAAAGCGGTAGAATACTATCAAATTGGCGGTTTGTGTAAATATTTCCACGACGATCTGTATACTTTATTCCTTTTTCTGAATTATAATCCAAGCAGGCGAAATCATTATTCACAATACTGTAAAGTGTGAAGGGAATGTGAGTGGGAGTATCTGTCGTGAAATGATAAAACCAAGGCAATAACCAAAATAATTGAACTACGATAATAAAAGCAAATAATATTTTACTGAAACGTATCATCTGATTTAATATTTAATCTTTAATATTTAGCTTAAATCCTGTTTCCCCATTTTGAATCTATCAACAGAAAGCAATGGCAAGAACAGGCAGGAGAGAGTAAATATCGACAATGCAAATAAGAAACTGTCATAAGATTGAGGAACATCATTCATGAAAAAAATTCTAATGATACCACAACTGAGAAACAGATTAACAAACCGCCTTTTCCATGTGGGTTCTAAACATATCCATGCTGTTAAAAGATAAACAGTTATTCCGCATATATACCAAGGAAGAGAGGTTATCAGTATTCGTCCAGTCAATTCCGGTGCCAGAATAGACTGTAAATAGGTATAAAGTACACTATAATTGACTAAATATATCAGTAGTATTTCGCCAAAGCCAACAGACAGCATTATCAATATCATTTTTTGCTGATTAAAAGGCAGATGTAGTGTAAGTTTCAGACGTTTCTGTTGCATTTCAGGAATAAACTGCACAATTGCCAGTAATGATCCCAATACGACGGGAACGAAATTCAGCAGTTCTATAAAAATAACATCATGGCTCAGCATAATATTCCAAATATGCTCTACTCCTTTGAAATGAGCAACCCTTTGAAGACGTAGAATAAGAAAAACGATAAACGCCAAGGATATTGCCAATGAAATAGGAAAATATAGACGTGTTTTTATCCATTCTTTGTATAAAATTGCTTTTTTCATTTTTTTAGTATTTTCCAGTCAGACCAATAAAAATATCTTCCAAATCCAAATATTCTGTCTTAAATTCACTATATTCTATACCACAGTTTTTTAACCATCCTTCAATATAATCTGCTTTAGAAAAAGAATATGTTTCTGCATGTCCGCGAATAACAGAACTATTATAAAGTTCGGAATCGTTGGGAAGTCCTCCGATTGACTGATTAACCGAAAATGTATATCGACAAAATTTATTCATTAATTCCTGAACCGATTTTTGAACTAGAATTTTGCCATAATCCATAATGATGCAATCATCAATAAGTCGCTCCATATCCTGAATGATATGGGATGTCAAAAAAATTGTTTGATTTTCCGCTGTTGCATATTCTTTTAAATATTCAATAAAAAGACGACGATAACCGGGATCCAATCCTAAAGAGAAATCATCCAAAATCAGCAACTCTGCATGTTGGGCCAAAATCAATCCCAATGCGACCTGAGAACGTTGGCCGCATGACATGTGGCAAATTCTCTGTTTGGGAGCAATTTTCAGTTTATTCATCAATTCATAATAAACGGCTTTCTCCCAACGGGGATAAAATGCAGAATAGAATTTTTCAATTTCTTCTATTGTCATAAAAGAATATTGAACATGCCCTTCTATCAGTAAGGCCATCCGCCTGCGAGTCTCCGATGTCATTTGTTGTATGTTCTCTCCGAATATCCGACATTCTCCGGATTTTGGCTGTAAATAGCCATTCAGGATATTAATCGTTGTGGTTTTTCCCGTGCCATTTTTTCCAAGCAAGCCGAAAATATGTCCATAAGGAACATTAAAGCTCAAATTTTCATATATCAGGTGTTTATCGTAATAATGAGTCAAGTTTTTGCATTCTATTACATTTTCTTGTATCATTCTTATATAAAATTATAGATTAAAAAATAAAACTACAACCTAATTCCAATAAATTTAAATGTCTGTTATTATCATAACCGACATGTTGCCATTTACCATCTACTGCGATCGCGTATGGCGATGAGAATTGGAAAGTGTAGCAAAAAGAACCTTGATAGCATACACCCTTTCTTTGTAAATTTTCATATTGAGTTTGTATATGACGAGTGAAAAAGGAGCCGGATGGCAATAAAACAATATCCAGTTTATGATTGACGTTTCCTATTCCAGCGACAGCAAAAATAAATTGAAGTATTGAATATCTGGCTTTATATGCATAAATACATTCCAAGCCTGCCTTCCATTCTGTTGTTTTTAAAGAAAGAGAAGGAGAAAAATAGGAGGATTTTATACCATATAATTTAGCTTGCGATTGTATATAGATTTCAGATTTCCCTAATTCTTTCCATCCCCATATTCCTTTGAATGAAATATGGAACTGTTTGTTTCGATATAATTCCGAATTATTTATTTTAGGATAGTTGTCTGCTCCACCTTCACCATATATGAACTCTGTACCTTTCCGATCTGAGTATCTTGCAGATAATTCTATGTCTTTTTCATTTTTTATTCCACAGCTTTTCCAAGCGATCAATCCAAAGATTTTTAATTCTTTCAATTGAGTCAGTGGCAGGTAATTATGTGAGTATAAAGTTTGCTTCATATAAATTTTGTGTATGCCGAAAGATGTATAAAATCCATTGCGATCAGACGGCATAAAATCCAATGTGATTCTTAAAGTATGGCCATCATATAAAGCTCCGCTATTTCCATCAGAGAACCGGCTACTATACATACCCATACCCAATAAATGAAAAATTCGTGTAGTTCCTAAATCAGACATAAATTTTATATCACTACGCTGCCGGTATATTTGTCCGAGCAGGGCGCTTCCAAGCAGGTAAGACGGAAATACCAAATAAGCAGCTCCAGCAGTTAATTTCAAATCAGAGACGACATTGCGAGGTCTGGGATCAACGTCCCGATATTCTATAGCAGCTCTGTAATTTCCTGTTATACCCCAGGAGAAACAATCATTGTTATGAGCATATCCGCCTTTGAATGTATACGTTTCTGTAGATAAATCTCCTCCGACAGTATCTGCCATTACGTAAGGATATAACAATTCAAAATCCGCCACAGAATTCATATAGACATCTTTTTGACATCCAAAACAATATCCGGCACTACCCCATAGTGTTAACTGTGGATTTAATCGCATATAACTATTGGTCATAAAATTGACAAGTCGGTCACCTTTTCCCTTCTGCATGACGATCGGTGAATTTTCATTTCTATAAAATCCTCCGACTCTAAGTATGGAAAGATTTTTTTGCCAAGCATAAGGTTGAAGTGCCGGATTTTCCAATATCGTATATCCTATCCCGTTTCCAGGGGACAGACGTTCATTCAAAGCTGTTGAAAGAGCTGTAGTGTCATGTACTACAGCTCCAATATCATAATGATATAAAAATAATATAATGAATAATAAGCAACCTATTTTTTTCATTTGCTTCTATCTCTTTTTTAAAGAAGGCTCTGCATCAGCTTCAAAGTCATTGGTAGAATTATTGGTGTCTTCCAAAATCGTACGTCCGTTCTCTACTGCACGTATTTTACGGCGTACGGATTTGTTGTAACGGTTTTTATCATGATCTACTTTCCCACAATGAGTCCATCCTGCATCTAGTGAAGGATCTGTTACAAGCCATTGAAAATCTGATTCGATACTGCAATTGACCGCATCAACGATCCATGAATTGGGAATATGATAAGTATCTTTACTCATTGGAAATACCTGTCCGTTGAATTTAAATTCATAAGTAGCAGTATAGAAGTAATCTTTCAAATAAGTTTCTTTATCAATTTGCATTTTTGCCAATACATAACTTTTGAATCCACGATTATGCAAACTTGTATAAGTAAAGGTAGAAGAATACCATTTATCCAAATCAGGAACAGCAGGATTCTGAACATCTGGAAATTTATCGTTATTGGTTACATCATAAAATTCAAAATCAGCATGACTCAAGTCAATAGAGTTTGGATTAGCTTCCAAATGGTTGCTGCCTTGAAGTGCTATAACTAAAGATTTTCCAGGTTCAACAGGATGTTCTGTACCATTCCCAGGGATTACAAAAATAAAGTCAGCAGAGAAACTTTGATTCATAATGTCAGGAGAATAATCCTGTTTATCAATAGTCATAAATTCGGATTCTGCTATCGCCAAACCGTCGGCATACAAAATCTGGTCGGAATTGTTGAAAATTTTAAAATATTGGTCTGCACTATACTGTTTATTTTCAGGAGTAGTACTTCCTGTAAAATAAATTTCTTCAAAAACAAAACCTTGCGAAGGGGTATAGAAGGAAAATGTCTCATCCTGCATTTTGAATTCAACATCGCTGACAGTCACAGCTTCCTGATAAGCGCGTATAGTTGCAACTGTAAAAGCAGAATCAATCATATAGTTGATTTTTCCTTCTGCAAGAATCTTATATAATCCTTCTGGGATTGTAGCTGTAATAGCGATTCCATCATTTTCCATTGCTATAGACACGGAATTCGTTGCAGCTTTAGTAGCGAATTGTCCGGTGTACTCAGATTTTGTATTGATATTGGTAAAAACGACTTTCATATCTACTACCTGTGCATTATCAGCAACTTCCGGAAAAGCAATTTTCCAAGAAACCCGACTTTCGGGATTCGGATCGTCATCATTACAAGAAATGAAAGAAAATACAGTTATGCAAGCTATTAAGACAGCTGAAAAGATGTTTTTTTGTTTCATAATATTTAAATGTTAAAATTTAGTTCCATTCCAAAATAGGGAGATTGTCCAATTTGTCTTACTTTTACACCATGGTAATGATAGTCTGGATGTATACTCAATAGGCGATTTACAAATAAAGCCAGATTTATTCGATCCTGATAAAGGCGCTTGGTAATTTTTAAATTGACATTCAGATTAAAATGTTCTAACTTTGAACGATCAAATAATGTTTCATTATATGATACTTTTAACCATTGCAAATACATATCTTTTGTAGATTTTTCCGTATACGCATATTGATTTCCCTGTTTGTCCATATAATATACTGGTATTCCACTTTTTCTTTCAGTCTGTTGATCAGAGAACCAATGGCATTGTGCAGAAAATGAAAAAAGCAATTTAAGTTTCGGTAAATAGGTATCAAATATAAAATTAGTATTGAAGCTTCTCCGAATAAAACCTTCTGGATCCTTATACCATCCGACATAAGGGATCGGATGATTATCAATGACTTTATTCGATTTACTATAAAATCCTTCGCTATTGGAATATATTGTTCGTAAATAGGCTCCAGAAATAGTAATGCGAGTTGCTAAAGCTTGTATCCTTTTACTGATGAATTGAAATTCGATACCGGATTTATTTAAGCGAGTACCATTTGTATTTATTCCATAAATTCTCAGTAATGTATCTTGCATATAAGTTAAATCTTTTAAATCCGGGGGAGCCTGAATTTTATCAGGATCAATAGAATTACTGTCATATAATTTGTATAGTAGAGGTTTGACAATTGTTCCGGTACGGAATCCTGAGTTCATCTTTTCTTTGAAGAATGTAACAGATAAATCATTGTCTGCATAAGAAATATTCCCTCTAATTTCCCATTTGAAATTACGTGCAATATCCAGATTCTGGTTTGCAGGATCAAAAATATAAGTAACCATTTGTACCCGACGATAATTAGGATTATTATGGTAATAGTTAAGTTGTATAATATCATCGTATATTAAATTCGGATAAAGCTGGGAAAGAGATGGTTGCATGGAGTGCCATCCAAATCCTCCTCCCAATTCAAAAGCAATCATATTCTCCCTTACTGGCAATGAAGGGAAAATCCATTTTGCATTAATACGTGGGTCTATATAAAATTTATGGTGTAATTTATAGTTTGATGGTAAATTTAATTGTGAATTTACACGAATACCTGCTTGTAATTCAAATGTATTTTTACCTGTTGGCAAATGCAAATAATCTTCAGCAAACAAAGATACGTCATGACCAGCCGGTATATCATAATAAGGTCTTGGGCGGGAACTGATAGAGGTATAGTTACTAGGTTGTAGTGGATTATATATCTGTCCTTTTCCATAATTCTTATCTATCTGCCAATTTAAACCTATTTTCAAATCATGTCTGAGGATTCCCGTATATATTTTTAATAGTGCTGTCAATCTCATGCTAGCACCGAATGGACGATTATCCACTTCTTGTGAACCAATAAATTGAAATGGCAAATACACACCGTCATGTTCACCAGCTTCTGTACTATTGGGTGCAATCATTGGCCTAAACAATGAACAAAAACGTTCTTCTTTCATTTTGTCTTTAGAAAAGTTGACTGAAGAATAAAAGAAAAGTGACTTGAAAAATGAATTTTCTCGATTAGAGCTTATCTGAAAATTATTAATTAACCCGAAACGATTAATTCTTGATTTATAACTATCAGTTTTATCATGATTTATGTCCGGATCTATTTGGTCTGTATTAAAAGAGCCTGCATAATCAATATTTCCATAATATGAAAATGTATTTTTCTCTGTTTCCCAGTGTTTCCCCAAACGGAAAGAAAAAGTAAGTCTTTTATAGTTTTCTAAATTATTCCGTGGGTCAGCGTTAGCTCCTAGCCAATCAATGTCAATATTTAATTTAATTTTTTGTTGAGGAAACTCGACACCCTTTCCCAAATAAATTAATTTACTACTTCCATCTACTTTAAAACGGGCATGCCAATTTGAACCTCCACTTTTACGCCTGATATTTACCAGACCGCTGGTAAGGCAACCATATTCTACCGAAGGTATCCCCCGGATAATTTCTACCTGTTCAATTGCATCAGTAGATATGGTCCGCATATCTACCCCTTTCTCAACAGTACTACGTTGAGAATGGTTATGGCTTTCTTCTCCAGACAAATAAAACATATCTGCCCCGGTATTGATAAGAGCACCGTCAATAGTAAAAGCGATGCCTTTAGAGGCAATATTAAAATCGTCTCCAGAGACACCACCTCCGGCTTCACGCAGATGAATATTGTTTACTTTTGTCAACATAGGATCTTTAGATCGTCCTCCCGGCAATAATTCCAATAAATCACTGAAACTGGAAGGTTGTAAATGCTCCATTGCTTTCCGATTGATTATAGATGAGGATGTTATACCTTTGGCTTCTTTTGCCGTAATTACAACCTCTTGCATGTTAAATACTTCAGGAGAGAGATATATCTCCTTGTTCATATCTTGGGTGAGATGTAATTTTGTATGGTAATTTTTATAACCAATGAAAGTTATATGTAATTTATAATCTCCCCCTGGAATATTATTTAGGACAGCAATTCCGAAATCATTGCTACTAGTAGTATAAATTTGCTTGCCATTCAGTATCAAAGCTACAGTGCTTAAAAAAAGAGGCTCTTTATTGACAGAGTCTCGAATGGTGATTTTTATATTATAAGTATCAGGTATTGCAATAGTTTCCTGCAATCCTCCATATGATAAAAAAAATAATATACACAAAAATTTCATTCTTAATGCTTATTTTTTCGTTGCAAAAATCGAAAAAAAAACTATTTGAATCTATAATAAGAAACAGGTAATTATTGTACAAAATACCTGAAAATATGTATGTCTGATTTAGGAGAAGATCACTTATTTTGTCTGTGTAAAAAATAAAAAATCATGTATATAAAAATCATCATCTTTCTATTGTTTCTTTCTGCTTGTCAAAACAATGATTTACAAAATATTTGTGATACCCATAAAGAACAAGGTCAGATATCTGCAAGAATTCAAGAAGGAAAAGTCAGAGTAAAATTTAAGCCTGATTTTGAAAATGTGCATTTGCTGAAAACAAGAGCTTCTCAAAATTCTTTGCAAATTATTTCTATTAGGCGTTTATTTCAAGATGCTGGTAAATTTGAAAAACGAAGTAGAGAAGCAGGATTGCATTTGTGGTATGAAGTGACTTTCGACAAGAGTATACCTGTCACAAAAGCTATTTCATCACTTCTGGATAGTAATTCAATAGAACACATCGAACCTGTTTTTCGTATGCAATCTGTAGATAAGAATGTAGAATTCATACCAGTAACTCCATCGGTAACAGTTGAGTCTGCTGTTGGAAAACCATTCAATGATCCCTATTTGAGTAAACAATGGCACTATAATAATACAGGTGAACTTCCAGAGTTTATTTTTGGAGCAGATATAAATTTATTTGAAGCCTGGAAACAAATTTGTGGTTCACGAAAAGTGATTGTTGCTATCATTGATGGTGGTGTCGACATAGCTCACGAAGATCTGGCAGGAAATGTGGGTAATCCTGCAGAACTTTATGGGCAACCGGGAGTAGATGATGATGGTAATGGTTTCATAGATGATTGCTATGGGTGGAATTTTGTCAGAGATATTTCTGATGTAACGTCAGAAGAGCATGGAACACATGTAGCCGGAACAATAGGTGCGGAAAACAATAATTACAAAGGTGTGTGTGGAGTTGCAGGAGGTTGTGGTTCTCATAGCGGAGTATGGCTTTTAAGTTGCCAGATACTCGAAAAAATAGGGGCAGACGATTATTGGGGAAATTTTGCTCAAGCCATTAAATATGCAGCAGATGCTGGAGCCGTCATTGCTCAAAACAGTTGGGGATATGATGGAATATCTTTTCTTCCGGAATCCGATAAAGCTGCTATCGATTATTTCATTAAATATGCAGGAACTGATGAAAATGGTCAACAGACCGGACCTATAAAAGGCGGACTGGTCATTTTTGCTGGAGGGAATGAAGATAAAGATTATTTGTCTTATCCCGCTTGTTATGAAAAAGTGGTTGCTGTCGCGGCCTATGATTCTCGATATAAAAAAGCATGGTATTCAAATTACGCAGATTGGATAGATATTTCTGCTCCAGGAGGATCAACTTCATTTGTACAAGAAATGGGAATTCTCAGTACTATTCCTTCTGATAAATACGCATATTTTCAAGGAACGTCTATGGCAGCTCCTCATGTTTCAGGGATTGCTGCTCTTATTGTTTCTCGATTTGGAGAAAATGGCTTTACTTTGAATGATTTACTTAATCATCTCTATAAGGGGTGTCGGGATTTTTATTCATTCAATCTCCAATATGAAGAAAAATTGGGAATAGGAGCTGCCGATGCTGCTTTGGCGCTAATGACAGATGGCGGGTTTCCTCCGGAAGCGATTGATAAAATTACTTACGGAAATACAACAGGAAGATTAGAATTAAAATGGAATATTTCTACAGATAAGGATGATGGTACTCCAATAAAGTATTTGGTTTGTTGGAGTGAATATCCTATTGAAAACGTAGCACCTGGAAAATTGCCAGAGAAAACAGAATCAATCATTGTGCCAATATATCGTAATAAAAAGCCAGGAGATGAAATTACGTGTTCCCTGACAAGAATAAAAGGTAGTACGACTTATTATGTAAGCATAATAGGTATTGATCCGTGGGGTAATTGCTCCCCTGCAACAGGAATTTCTTTTACTACTTCATATAATACTCCACCAGCCATTATTTCTCAAACGCTTGACAATCATATGGTCTTAAAATATAAAGAAAAAGGAAAAATGATTTTCCGTATTGAAGACCAAGAAAATCAATTTTTCACTTATGATATTACAGATCCTTCAAATTTGCTTCGCTCCACTCTGTCGGGAAATGAGATACAAGTGGAAATGATTAATGATAAAATACCCCCAGGTCTTTATACATTTACTTTAAAAGTAATGGATGAAGGATGTGCCAGCACCACAAAACAATTCTCTTTTGAAGCACTCCCTAATGAAAAGCCGGAATTAGTAACTCCTTTTGAAAATTTATGGTTCGATTCCTTACAGGAAATCCGTACAATAACACTGCAGGGCCATTTTGTTGATGAAGAAAGTAATAAGCTTATATATTCATATGAATATGATGCGAATGCAATAGAATTTAAAAGTGAATCAGGAAAATTTACTATAAAACCATTGAGATTTGGAACCAGTAGATTAAAAATCAAGGTCAAAGATAGCGGAAATCTTACAAATGAAACAGAGATAGTGTTAATGTGTCATGATTATAGAGAAGAAATCACCCTTTATCCAAATCCTGTAAAAGATGTATTGAACATTCGAATGAAAAGAAATGTAAATGGAGAACTTCTCTATAAGGTACAAAGTTTAAATGGAGAAAAATTAAGAACAGGGCGGTGTAATATATCTCCATATAATCCGGCTCAAATCAATTTATCATACTTGTCGGAAGGGATTTATATGATAAATATCGAATATCAAGGAAAACATTGGAGTAGAAACATTATAAAACAATAAAATGAAACGAATTTTAGTACTCAGTATTATTTGTTGTATACATACCATACTTAAAGGCCAATCAGATACAAATGTAGATCTTTTTATACATGCAGAATCAGATGCGCAAACGATGTCTTTAGGAGGAAACGGAACTGCTCTAACCGGAACCGCCTCATCTGTTTTTTACAATTCAGCCCAAATTGGACTTTCTGAAAAGAAATTGAGTATGCAATACAGTTATTCTCCGTGGCAACGGAGTAATTATACCAAAAAGAAGTTATGGCTTCATCAAGTGAGTGGCTTTTCCCGTTTAAATAAGCGACAAGGCATTTTAGCTGGAATACGTTATGTCCAGCTTAATGATATTTTATTAACAGATGAGAACGGTGATTCAATCGGAAAGCTTCATTCTTATGGTATGGAAATAAACATAGGTTATGCCATTATGCTTTTTAAAAAAATTTCAGCAGGAATAACAACTCGTTACTATCGCCTTTGTCAGAATGTATATAACAAGAACTTATTTGCGGCTGATTTGTCTTTATTCTATAGCCATAAGGAAAATTCGTTTTATTTTTGGCAAGCAGGATGCCAGTTATCAAATATAGGGAAAAAATCTTTGCCATTAAAAATACAATATGGTTTAAGTGGAGGATGTCATTCAGATCATCATCTCCTAATGCTTACAGCAGGAATGACACACATGGAAGCATTCCTAGGGTATAATCATTTTGCCAATGTCGGTATAAAATATACTTATAACAATTATTTGACATTGAGATGCGGGTATAGAAGCGGAAATAAAAGCAAGGAACTTTATTCGTATGTAGCTTTGGGAGGTGGTGTGACTTTTTTTAATTTATGTTTTGATACGTCTTATAAATTTACTTCTTCTAAAAGCCTGAATTATAAGGAATGGCTACTCAGCTTAAGCTATAATTTATAGTTGTAAGGCTTGTCTTATTTATTACTATGATAATAATATGAATCCTAATGGTATTAGTAAACCTATTAAGAATTCTATTCCCCCTCTACCCCAAAGGCTTTTGGGGCCTTTTAACATGATTAATCCACTGAGAATAATTATTAGCAAAGAAATAATAAATATGTCAGAGAATATTGTCCACCAACGTGACGGATTGTAATGTAGTTTGTTAAAACAACTGATAATGGGGCGTTTTTTAATCGATTCGTATTGTGCAGATCCATCTTTGAGATTTACAACTAAAGAACTTCCACCCTTTATGAAAATCTTTACCAAATCTGCTTCTGGTGAATAATGTTTAATATAGTTAGTTTCTTCTTTGCAAATTTCCAATAAATGAACAGCCATTTTTTTATCAATTAATTTCGAATCTTTTGGTAAATTTTCATTCAATTGATAAGTTTTCTGAGTGATAGAATAATCGGAATGAAAATCCTTTTTATGATTAAGCATAAAACCGGAAATAGCATATATCATCAAAACTCCTGAAAAAAAGAAAGAGAGGTCCCGATGAATAAATCGACTATATTTACGAAGAGAGTTGAAATTTTTTTTAGAGAGCATTATTTGATGATTTTATATGATAATCCTTCAATATGATAAAATGATAAATAATTTTTTCCTTCTTTCTCTTGTCTTTCTGCTATGCGTTTCCTGAAATTTGAAATGCGCTGATTAAGGTCAGCTCCCACTTGTTCACCTCTTGCTTTTTGCGAAGATTCGCATCCATCTCCAGTAGCACCGTGTTTCTCTCCTGTTTGATTTTTTGCTTCATTTTCCATATTAACTAAAACACTTTCATCAATCCGTTGTTCAGCTAAAATGCCTTTTACTTGTACTAAATTATTTATGCATTCAGGTTTAAAACGACCTATTTTTTCTCCAGCTTCGACTCTAAGCATTTTAGAGTCGTCACTACCCATTAAGAAAATCTTTCTTCCTCCGTGAGCACAAATGTGTGTACAAACAGCTTCTACATTCACTTCGCATCCTAATAATGAATCGGCTTTTTCTAATATTTCATCAACTTGTAAAGTTAATTCTTGTGTTGTTTCCTGATTTTCTTTTGCTTTTTGTTTTTCAGTTTTAGACTTGCATCCCATTATGAATGTATTGACAGTCAATATTGCTACTCCTAAAAATAAAATGCGTTTCATCATACTTTAAATTAATTATAATTCAATATTTTCACAAAGAAAAAAATATATCTTAAAAAAACATATACCCATTTTTAGGTATATTTCTTTGAATCTGTGTTCTCTGAATTTTTGCTGAAGTTTAAAGCTATATGGTGGATTTATCAATGAAGATAGGCTTTGCGTTCTTCGTTTGTAAAGTGTTCTATTGCATAACGTAACATGGTGCGAGGCATTTCTTTATAGCGTGTGTGTAGAAAGTTGATTAGAGTTTGTTTGTCTTTTTTACCAACTTCACGTAAAAGCCAACCTACAGCTTTGTGAATCAAGTCATGAGGATGGTGAAGAAGTTTGTCAGCGATTGTGAGACAATCACTGAAATCGTTATGGCGGACAAAATGTATGCATGAAACAATGGAAATACGTTGTTCCCATAAATTGGATGAATCTGCCAAATGATATAGGATGGATCGATCTTTGTTTTCAAGCCATACGCCCAAGAGTTTGTAGCAACTGAGATCAACAAGATCCCAGTTATTGATGTAGGTGGTGTGGTTTAAATAAAAATTGATACATGCTTGGCGGAGATGTTGGTTTTGTAGTGATTTCCTGAAAATTTCTAGCAGGATGAGAAGGGATGTTAGTCGGATTTCATGCCATGGAGAGGATATCAGTTCTTCTAGAGAATTGAAGTCTAAGTGTGTGTATTGTTTAGCTATAGCACGTTGCTCTGGAACTGTTACTCCCAAAAAGTGGTCACCTTCGCCATATTGGTCTTTGCCGGTCTTGAAAAAATAGGCAAGATGTTCAGCTTTGGTGGGAGAGCCTGCTGCCTGCAGTGCTGCAATGACTGATTGTGTTGACATATTTGCTTGATTTTATTTTGCAAAGATAGAGTTTTTAAAGGAAATTTGCTTGTTTGATTGAGAAATGTTTTGTATTGTTGTGAACAATAAACTGTAAATCTTATTCTTATGAGAAAATTATTTTGTTTTTTTATGTCTCTGATTCCCATTGGTATGATTGCTGTATCTTGTTCAAATGATACAGCAATAGATGAAAATCAATCAGCAACTCGAAGTTATGAACAAGATGCTGAACTTCTTTCTAAATTTGTTTACTGCTGGACGTCAACTTAGATCTAATATTTCGCTTTTGCATAGTGG
>JAHHTT010000028.1 GCA_020024465.1 Odoribacter sp. | reverse complement strand
AGGTTGGCGCCGAATTCCGGAGAGAGTTACTGTAAAGTGACTCTCTCTTTTTTTTTGCCGGATTATTTGTGTTTTATTATTTATGTTGAAAAAAACGGAGTATTGTTACTATATTTGCGATGCAAATGAATCAGAGAAGACTGATTCCTGAAATGAATTGAAAATCTATCGGAACATGGAAAATATATTGAATTCCTTGTTTGTGGCGAACCGGGGACATTGTCCCGACCGCTTGGAGGCGTTGCCTTTGTCCGGTTCCTCCCGTAAGTATTACCGTCTTTTTGACGGCACTGAAAGTTTTATTGGCGTCTGCCATTCTTCGTGGGAGGAGAATCGTCTTTTTATTGAGTTCAGCCGTCATTTCAGGTCGAAAGGGCTGAATGTCCCGCAAGTGTTTGCCGTCTCTGCGGATGGGCTGGCCTACATTCAGGAGGATTTGGGTGATTGCATGCTGTTGGATGTGGTGGAATCCCGGCGGAATGATGCGTCGCTGAATCCGGAGGTGCTGGAACTTTACAGGAAAAGTCTGAGTGAATTGTTGCGTTTCCAGTTTCTGGGTGGCGAAGGACTGGATTATTCCCATTGTATTCCTCGTCCGGTGTTCGACCGGAAATGTATTGCCTGGGATTTGAATTATTTCAAGTATTGTTTTTTGAAATTGGCAGGAGCCTCTTTTTCGGAGGATTTGCTGGAGAATGATTTTGAGCTGTTGCTGGAGCAGGTGTGTTATGTGCCGGCGGATACCTTTATGTTTCGGGATTTTCAGTCACGTAATATTATGGTGAAGGGGGGAAAGGTGTGGTTTATCGATTATCAGGGAGGGCGGCAGGGAGCTTTGCACTATGATGTGGCTTCTTTGTTGTATGATGCCATTGTCGCCATACCGGAGGTGCAGAGGGAGGAACTGTTGGATTATTATATAGAAAGACTGCAACAATGGCGCCCTGTCGATGTGGAACTCTTTCGCAAGAATTATTATCGTTTTGTGCTGATCCGTCTGTTACAGGCTATGGGGGCTTTCGGTCTGCGCGGACTGTATGAACGGAAACAGCATTTTATCGATTCGATACAGCCCGGTCTCCAGAGTATACACGGATTGTTTGAATCCGGTCGCTTGGGGAATGATTATCCGGAAATACGCCGGATTGTTTCGAATATGCTCCTGAGGGAGGCGTAGGTTTCCGGCAGTATGGCATCAATTTGGGAAACCGGCAGCCAGAATGTCTCTTCTATATCTTCTTCTGTTTGGGGTTTCGGTTCGGGATGTGGCGGACATGACATGACATACCAATAGGTCTTTTTCAAGAACCATTGATTGTCTCTAAGATAGATGTGGAACGAGCTGTCGAGGGGGACGGTGATTTTCACCTCTTTCAGACCGCATTCTTCTTCTACTTCGCGGACGGCGCACTGTTCAATGGTTTCACCGGACTCCAGATGCCCTTTGGGCAGGTCGTACATGCCGAGGCGTTTGATGACCAATATCCGGTCTTCTTGTCTTACGATGCCGCCGGCGGCTTTGACATAGGTGAAGCAGGATTTGAATATTGAGAGCAGTTCCTCTACATCGTTATGAAATATGGTTGCCGTAAACGGTTGGGGATGGCTGAGCAGTTGCTGTACAAACTCTTGGGTGGTTTGAAATTCCCGATGTTTGAGAGAAAAGGAGGTCTCCTGATTGAAATTCGTTTGTTCTGTCAGGAAAAAACAGCTATCTTTGAAAAATACTTTATACATTTGCAAAAGATTAGAATTATCATTACAAAAATAAGAAAAAATGAATACAGTTGCAGAAAAAGTAGCATCCTATTTGCTGGAAATCAAAGCAATTAAATTGGAACCTAATCATCCTTTTACTTGGGCTTCAGGTTGGAAATCTCCGATTTATTGCGATAACCGCAAGACCTTGTCCTATCCGGAGGTGCGTTCTTATATCAAGGAGCAGTTTGCTGCTCTTGTCCGCGAAAAATATCCGCAGGCTGAAGTGATTGCCGGGGTAGCAACAGGAGCTATTGCACAGGGAGTATTGGTGGCACAGGAATTGGATTTGCCGTTTATTTATGTGCGCTCGTCTGCCAAAAATCACGGTCTTGAAAATCTGATTGAAGGTGAATACAAAGCCGGTCAGAAAGTGGTGGTAATCGAGGATTTGATTTCAACGGGCGGTTCGAGTCTGCAGGCTGTTGAAGCTTTGCGCAATGCCGGATGCGAAGTGTTGGGTATGGCAGCTATTTTTACATACGGTTTCCGGAAAGCTGTGGATAATTTTGTAAATGCCAGGTGTGAACTGACTACACTGAGCGATTACAATGCCATGATTGATTTGGCTGTGAAAGTGGGTTATGTGAAAGAAGAACAGGTGGAGAAGTTGAAAGAGTGGCGTTTGAATCCGGAAAATTATAAATAACGGGAATTGGACAATTCAGGAAAACAGGAGATTTATGTCGGCAACAAAGATAGCAAGCGAAGTCTATAAGATTGACAGTCCGATCAGGGATGTATATAAAATTCTTTCTGATTTTAATCGGATTGGTAAATTGGTGGAGATGGCCAAACAGATGGGAATGCCTCAGAATGCCCAGTTGGAGAAGATCTCTGAAAAGATCGAGGATGTGAGTTTTGTAGAGGATGCTTGTCACATAACAGTAAAAGGCTTGGGCGATGTGGTTGTGAATATCGTGGAACGCGAAGAACCTAAACTAATTAAACTGGGCGGTGGAGGAGTACTGCCTTTTGAATTCAATATCTGGATTCAATTGTTGGAGAATGCTCCTTACGATACCCGGATGAAAATTACTTTTCAAGGAGAACTGAATATGGTGATGAAAATGTTTTTGAAAGGTAAATTGGATAAAGGTATTAACCAAATGGCGGAGGGATTGACTAAAATTCCTTACAGCCTTTTGGCAAATATGAATATTTAAAATGTTTTTGATTTATGATTTACGATTGAGTACTCAATCGTAAATCATATTTTTTATGCCCGTAGTTTTTGGGTGTGTACATGGCTTAGTTTCTCTTCAGCATAAGCCTTGGTTACTGTAATTTCTTTCTTGTCCTGGGAAGGTACTTCGAACATCAGGTCTGTCATGATGGCTTCGCAGATAGAGCGTAAACCGCGGGCTCCCAGTTTGAATTCAATTGCTTTGTCAACGATATATTCGTAAACTTCTTCATCAAATTTGAGCGTGATGTTGTCCAGTTCAAAAAGTTTGATGTATTGGCGAATAATGGCATTTTTCGGTTCTGTCAGGATATTGCGCAAAGCTTGGCGGTCAAGCGGTTCGAGATAGGTGAGTACCGGCAGACGACCGATGATTTCCGGTATCAGTCCGAAAGATTTGAGATCTTGCGGAGCGATATACTGCAGGAAATTTTCCCGGTCGATTTTTTCAATGGCCTGACTGGCATGGAAGCCGACAACCATGGAGTTCATGCGGGCTGCGATTTTCTTTTCGATACCGTCGAATGCACCTCCGCAGATGAAGAGGATATTTTTGGTATTGACGGGAATCATTTTTTGGTCGGGGTGCTTGCGTCCGCCTTGTGGGGGTACGTTTACGATGGAGCCTTCCAACAGTTTCAGCAATCCCTGTTGTACACCTTCGCCGCTGACATCGCGGGTAATGGAGGGGTTGTCACCTTTGCGGGCGATTTTATCCAGTTCATCGATGAATACGATACCTTTTTCTGCAGCTTCTACATCATAATCGGCAGCCTGAAGCAGTCGGGTCAGGATTGATTCGATATCTTCGCCTACATAGCCAGCTTCTGTCAGTACAGTAGCATCAACAATGGTAAAGGGGACGTGCAGCATTTTTGCGATGGTGCGTGCCAGCAGGGTTTTGCCCGTACCGGTGCGTCCTACCATAACGATGTTTGATTTTTCAATTTCCACATCATCGTTGCCCGGTTTGTGGATCAATCGTTTATAGTGGTTGTAAACGGCTACCGCCAGATGTTTTTTCGCTTCGTTCTGACCGATGACATATTGGTCGAGGAAAGATTTGATTTCAATCGGTTTTTTTACTTCCAGATTGTCCAGGTTGAGATTGGATTTTCCACGCATCTCTTCCTGAACAATGTCGTATGCCTGTGTGGCACAGTCGTCACAGATAAATCCGTCGGTGCCGGCTATCAATAGGTTTACTTCGTTGCGGGTTCGTCCGCAGAATGAACATTTATCTTGCATGGTTATTATTTTTTATTTCTTATCAATATGGTGTCGATCATACCATATTCTTTTGCCTCTTCGGCAGTCATCCAATAGTCGCGGTCAGAATCTTTTTCCACTTTTTTGAAGGACTGTCCGGAATGTTCGGATATAATGGTGTAGAGCTCTTTTTTCAGTTTCAGCACTTCCCGGGAAGTGATTTCAATGTCGGAAGCCTGTCCCTGTACGCCGCTCATCGGCTGGTGGATCATGATGCGTGAATGTTTCAGGGCCGAACGTTTGCCCTGTGTGCCGGCACACATCAGCACTGCAGCCATGGAAGCAGCCAGACCGGTGCAGATGGTGGCAACATCGCAGTTGATAAACTGCATGGTGTCGTAAATGCCCAGACCGGCATAGATGGAGCCGCCCGGACTGTTGAAATAGAGCTGAATGTCGCGGCCGGGATCCGATGTTTCCAGAAACAGTAGCTGTGCCATGATGATATTGGCAACATCATCATCGATAGGAACTCCTAGAAAAATGACGCGGTCCATCATCAGACGGGAAAATACGTCCATGGTAGCAACGTTCAATTGCCTTTCTTCGATGATGTTGGGGGTGATATAACTGTTGGTGGCAGTTTGATAGCGATGGAGATTCAAACTGCTGATGCCTCTGTTGTGCAAGGCGTATTGTTGAAATTCGTCTTTTAAATTCATATTGTTCCGTTGATTTTTTTACCGGACTAAGATACAAAAAAAAGTTGATAATGTGATATTTGTTATCTGTTAGAGATAAATTCAAATGAATCAGGATTTTTAGTGATCTTGCTTTGCTTTTCAGTGTGTGGTAATCCGATGTTGCCAGTTTCACGGAAACACGATATTTCAGTTTGTCGGTCGTACTCTTGGGTGGACGGCCGATTTTGTTGTTTCTTTCTGTATTCTGTTTATCATGTCCCGATATGTATCGGAATGAATTGTCAGGCAAAAAAAAGAATATAAGTTTCCAATAGTCAAACAGTTGGTTGGAATGCGGCAACAATGTGGTCTGTTGCTGTTTGCGTATAGGGCAATCGGTATAGAATGCGGTATTTTTCCTGTTTGATGAAATAATGAGCCTGGGACTGAAACAGTTGCAGGTTTATGATTACCCTTTACCATGCAGATAAGCATTTGTTTTTTTAGATCGGAATAGTCCGCTTATTATATACTCGCGTAATTGTTTGGCCGGATTATAGGCTACAGACCACCCGATACCCCTCTTTTGACGGAATACGCTGCTCAGTGGTGAATGGTTGCAATAGTCCAAGTTTTCGTATATTTGAAAAGTATATATCCAGATGCTTATTAAATTTGAGCAAAGATTTGTACACGTAATTATGACATTCTGCATACCTGATTCTTTTTCTCTTTTTTTAGTTGGACTATTTCCTGCAAGAAGAGATCATTTACGTTCATTCTCTTTACTGGTTTGCTTGCTTTCTCTATTAATGTTTTAGCTGTAAAGTCTTTATCTTCTGTTTTTAATTCTATTATTTGGTCACTATACGTTTTTGATTTGTTGATAATGTCCTTTGAAATGGGCGGTAAAAACCATATAAAAACAAAAAACAGTTACATTTTTTGTAACTGCTTTTTGTTTAAGTGGTCCCACTTGGGCTTGAACCAAGGACTCCCTGATTATGAGTCAGGTGCTCTAACCAACTGAGCTATGGGACCTGCACTTCCGTGCGTCTCGGGAAACGAATTCCTTTAACGGGTGCAAATATAGGGATAAAATCTGAATTTTTGCAAATGATTTGAAGAAAAAATATTATTTTCGTTGGATGTAAATGAATTGAATCATGAAAGTGTGCTTGTTAGTTATCGGAAAAACGGATGCGTCCTGTATTCGGGAGGGAATTGCCGAGTATGAAAAGAGATTAACCCGTTATATTCCTTACGAAATGAAGGTGTTGCCGGATGTGAAGAATGCAAAGAATCTGACGGAAAACCTGCAGAAGGAGCGGGAAGGGGAAATGTTGTTGGAACAGTTTCAAGCCGGAGATTTTATTGTATTGCTGGATGAAAGAGGTCAGCAGTATTCTTCAGTGGAATTTTCGCGATTTATGGCTCAAAAGATAATAGGTTCCATTAAACGTCTGGTGTTTATTGTGGGGGGACCGTATGGATTTTCGGAGGAGGTTTACAGACGTGCAAATGATAGGATATCGTTGTCGAAGATGACGTTTTCACATCAGATGGTGAGAATGATTTTTGTCGAACAGATTTATCGCGCCATGACTATTTTGAAGGGCGAACCATATCACCACGAATAAATGATGAAGAGAAAAGCATTTATAGTATTGTTTTTTGCCTTTATACTATTAGGAGCAACGGGTTTGACCGAATATCTCTTTTATAGGCAAGATGAGTCGGTTTGGGTTCAGAATTTCGAAATCCGCTTGCATAAACAGGAGGTATGGGCCGATGGCATATTGAAGTCGTTCCGGGATAGTGTGCAGGTGGAGCAGGCCGATTGTGAAAAGGATGTGGTCTTTCTTGGCTTTCATAGAGGTAAATTGTTTTTTTGGACTGACGAACTGATGGGAGACAAAGAACTTTATCAGTTGTTGATCAAGAGTGGCAACTTTATAAAGTTGGGTAATACTTATTATGAAATCAGACATAAGGGATATGATGCTCAAGACTATTTTGCATTGTTGAGAATAAAAAATGCTTATCCTTATAACAGTGAGTATGTAAAAGATAAATTTGGAAGTTTTCTGAAAATATCCGAAGAAAATGCCTTGTTGGTGGATATTTTACCGGCAGGTGTTGCAGGAGCTCACTTGATTCGGGATTATAATCGGATGCCGCTCTTTTCTTTGGTATACGACAAGGCTTATAAAGAGCAGGGAACCAATTATGTATTGATTATTTTATATTTGATTTCTTTTTTGTGCCTGTTCCATGTGTATGATGCTTTGTTGAAAGTGACGGAATCCTGGAAAAAACAGATGTTGATTTTTGTAGGATTTGTCATTTTTTTGGGGAGTATCCGTGGTTTTATGTTGCATTATGAAATTCCTTCCTGTATATATTGTCTGCCTATATTTATAGACTATGTGTCGGAAGGACTTTTAGTAACTTCTATTGGGGATTTGATGGTGTCGACATTTTGTGTCTTCAATGTAGTGTATATTACTTTTTACAATATTAAAATCAATTATGAAAATGAACTTTTCCGGCGTTATCGTTATTTAATAGCCTGTCTGCTTATTTTTGTCGTTTTCCTATATGTTGATTTCTATAATTTTGCGATAGATTTGGTGGTTGCCAATATGAGCGTGCATCTGAATGTCGCTCAATTGATTCATGTAGGTGTGGCTTCCATTATTGCTTTTATTGCCATAAGCCTGGGTGGACTTGTGATTTTGTACGGAATATTCGGCAGTGTGTTTTTCTTGCATCATTTCCTTTCTTTCAGGAGTATGGTCAGAATCACGACGCTTGTATGTTTCGTATTGTGGGGAATAGGTGATCTGTTGGAATTGTATACCAATTTTTGGGATTGCTTTTTTATTTGGGGAATTACAATGATGGTGACTGTCAATAAGTATCTGTTGAAGCGTGATGTTCAGCGAAGTGTCTATATGTTGAGTATTTTTTTATTGTCAGTTTATATTGTAATGATAACTAAGAAATACGAACATTACAAAGAGCAGCGTCAGCGCTTGGAATATGCGACAGAATTGATAGAGGAAAGGGATTACAATTTTGAAAAGTATCTGGTGAAGTTGAATCATGAGATTTGTTCTTCCAGTGTATTGTCTTTTTTGGTTGAATCGGGGAATGATGTGCAGGCAGAAATGTTTTTGCAGACCAATTTGCTGGACATGAAAGGATATAATTACTATTCCGACATTACTTTTTGCAGAAAGGGAGATCGTCTGATGTTGGCTGATAAGGGAACTCAATGCGATTGCAGGGAATATTTTGATAAGATTATGAAAAGTTCCGGTTACCGTTTGGGGGAAACTAACTTTTATACAATTCGGGTATTTGACGGTTTTATGACTTATATCGGTCGCTTCCATTTCGGTGATGTAGATTTGTTTTTGCGTTTTGATGCAGAAAAAGATGAAGGAAGAATCGGATATCCTCAAATATTGTCTCGTAAATCAGGTGTTGTAAACGATCCTGTATATGCTTATTCATATGCTAAATATTTGAGAGGGGAATTGGTTTCTTCCAGTGGGGAATTTGTCTATGGGAAAAAATTGAAGCATTGGGGAGATAATAAAGGTGCCGGTGTATTAATGGTAAATAAAGATAATTACTCTCACATGCTGATAGCTGTAGATGATTATAATACACTTATTATCAGCCTTCCTGAAAGAATGTTCGCGTTGTATTACATGAATGCGCTTTATACTTTTCTGGTATGCATGCTGATTGCTTCTTATGGACTGTTTTTTAATTTTAGTAACAATTCAGCTTTTAGCAAGGGTACATTAAAGGCCCGTATTAAGAATAGTGTTATTTCTTTGATTTTTCTATTGTTGGTGTTGTTGACGGCTTTAAGTATTTTTATCAATACAAAGAGTTTTGAAGGACGTCATAAAGCGAAGGCTATAGAGTTTCTGAAATATGTGAACAGAGAATTGGAACAATTGGATTGTGTTGATAGAGCTCAATGTCCTAATATTGTTAACATTTTATCTAATATGTCTGAGCTATTGATGATTGATATCAATATATATTCATTGGAAGGAGAGTTGGTAGCAACTTCGCGGCCTGATATTTTTGAATTGGATTTTCAAGGTTCTCTGATAAATCCTCGGGCTTTACAGGCAATAAACAAACAGGGGGCAACCAGTTATATAGAACGGGAAGAGATAGGAGAATTGAATTATATGGCAGCTTATATGCCGCTGATAATGGATAATGGAAAGACTTATATTCTGAATATTCCTTATTTCGCTCAAAATGATGAATTGAATTTGGATATTATTATTATGATCGTGATTACCGTGAATATTGCTATTGTCATGATGGTGGTGGCTTTTGTATTATCAGGTTTGTTGGCTGAGAGGGTAACAAAACCTTTGAAGATGGTGAATGACAAGTTGCGTAAAATGCGGATAGGGGGAAAGAATGAAAAAATATCTTACAAGGATAAGGACGAATTTGGGATCTTGGTACAGGAATATAATAATATGGTAGATAAACTGGAAGACAGTGTCAGTCAGTTAGCCCGCTCTGAGCGTGAGAGTGCCTGGAGAGAGATGGCGCGACAGATTGCTCATGAAATTAAGAATCCGCTGACACCGATGAAGTTGAATATTCAGTTTATGTTGCGTTCTTTTCAAATGGAGGATACGGAGAAGTTTAAGCAGCGTTTTAAAGATTTATCAGCCATGTTGATGGAACAGATAGACAATATGGCTGCAACGGCATCGGCTTTTTCCGATTTTGCTAAAATGTCGATCACTCATAATGAGGTGCTGAAGTTAGACGAGGTATTGAAGAATTGTACATTATTGTTTGAGAATACGATAGATGTTATTCATTATGATGCGGAATCCAATTTGAATGTGTATGCTGATCGGGAACAAATGCGTCGGGTGATTGTTAACTTGTTAAAAAATGCCGAACAAAGTATTCCTGTTGACCGGCAAGGAGAAATCTGGGTGACGTTGAAGAGTATTGAGGAATGGGTGGAAATTCGTATTAAAGACAATGGTTGTGGAATTCCGGAGGATATTCAGAAAAAAATATTTGAACCGAATTTTACGACGAAATCAAGCGGTTCGGGCTTGGGTTTGGCTATCTGTCGTAGAATTATCGAAAATTTTGGAGGGGAGATAGGATTTGTGACAGAAGTGGGGGTGGGTACTGAATTTTATGTTATATTGAAAAAATATTATGCTAAAGATAAAAGTTGAGTAATATGTTTGGCTACCATTGCCGGGGTAATGTCAGTCATGCATTTTTGGTAAGTGGATTGCTTGCATTTACCGTGTCCGTCTTTTGTACAAGGACGACATGGCAGGGGCATTTCCAGTGTTTGGACGGAATGCCCTGTCGGATAACCGAAAGCGGTCGGTCCTAATAAAGCAACGGCTGGTTTTTGGAATAAATCGGCAGCATGCAAAAAGCCGGTATCTGCACTGATGACTATGTTGGATTGGTATACGATATAGCAGGATTCCAATAAATTTGTCTTGCCTGCCAGATTGTCAATTCTATCAGGAGCGACTTCTTTGATTTTTTCACAAAAAAAATCTTGAGGTCCTGCCAATATAATGAAATGGTGTTTGGGCAATAATTTTATCAATTGTTGCCAGTGTGTAATAGGCCATCGTTTCATTGCCCAATTGGCAGATGGAATAAGCGTGATGGTATTGGCTCGTATTAAAGAGTTGTATTTTGTGGAAAAATTTTCCGGGAAATGCCAATCTTGGTAAGAGGTCGGGAATTTTATAATTCCTAATTCGCCTAATGGCTTTTGAAATGAAATCATTCCCCTGAATGGCTGAGGAAAACGATTGATGCCTAATTTGAATAGCAAAAAGCGTTTCCATCGCTCTTTGCTTCGTAATATAATAACAGGTTTTTTACTTGTATAAGATCGAAGTTTTATTTTTAGAATATTAGATCGGATGTTGCTATGTGCGTCATAGATGTAGTCATATTGTTCTTTTTTGCATATGCCTGCCAGATGATACAGTCCTTGAAGTCCTTCTTTTTTGTCGAAAGCCCAAATTTTATCGATACGTTTGTCAATAGCTAGAATTGGAGCCATGTCTTTACGTGTAATCCAATGTATTTCAGCTTGTCGGTCGAATTCTTTGATACCTCCGATAATACTCATGCATTGTATAATGTCTCCGATAGAACTAAAACGTATAATTAGATATTTAGCCATTATATAATTTTCTTTAGTTTACTTGTTGCTGTATTGTGTTCAGAAAACGAAATTAAACTTTATTTTTGAATACTGGAAATGCATTCAGAAAATAGTTTTTATGTGCGGATATTTTGTTTTTTGTGTATTCGGTAAATGGAAACTTCGTATATTTGTGTCTCAAACTTTTTAATGATAGCTGTATGAAAAAGCATATACCCAATCTAATAACTTCCATGAATGTGATATCTGGAACGTTAGCTATTTTTATGGCTATGTATGGGCATTTGGTATTAGCTGCCGGCTGTATCATGTTAGGGATGCTTTTTGATTTTTTTGATGGAATGACAGCTCGTCTGCTACATGTAAAATCTGATATTGGGAAAGAGTTGGACTCGTTGGCCGATGTGGTGAGTTTTGGAGTAGCTCCTGCTGTATTGGCACATTTTTTAATGCTTAAAATATTGCCCGGAGGATGTATGGATTATTTTTCGGAATGGACATTGTGGGAACAGATGATGGTGTGTACCCCTATATTGATTCCGGCTTTTTCAGCATATCGGTTGGCTAAATTCAATCTGGATACTCGTCAGACAATTTCTTTTATTGGAATGCCGACACCTGCCAATGCACTTTTTTGGACCGGTCTGGTATTTGGCGACACCTTTTCTCCTGCTTTGTACAATGTATTGTTTGCCAATGTGACTGCATTGGGAATTTGCGCAGTGATTTTATCTATATTGCTTATTAGTGAGTTGCCGATGTTTTCGTTGAAAATATCGGGATTCAGCTGGCGGGAAAATAAGGTTCGTTATGGTTATTTAATGGCTTTGACTGTTTGTGGCTGTATTGGGGGAATGGCTGTTTTTTTTCTAATAGTGCCGCTTTATATTCTTTTTTCGCTGTTTGCCTTATTTATAAGGCAAGATCATCAATAGGATTATAATCAACATATTCGGATGCAGGAGAGATAACTCTATGATAGGTCATATTTCTTTTACTGTTTTGAATGGCAGACAGATCCGGACGAAGGGCAGTGTTGTTTTTTAATTTCCCTCCCCATAGACCGGATTCACTGTGAAAAATGTTTAATTGTGATACAACGACAACACCGGTTATTGTTGCGACAGCAAGTCCATATTTTAGCAGACGTTGAAAGAAATTGCCGGAAGTTTCCGAGTGAGTATATGTAACCGTTTCCGGAGAGGAAGTCGGATACATGTTGATTTGTACCGGACAGGAGTTGGTCTTGTCAATAGCTTCAATGGATATGGGCTCCATTCCGAATGCTTCTGAAAAAAAATTATGTTTGCTGTTTTCAAAAACGATATTGAATCGACGATCAGTGTAAAAATAACCGATATCACCAAAATCAATGCGTTGTTGTTGGTTCAAACGTATTTTTAACTCTTCAGAAAAGAGCATTAATTGCGAGGTCGCTTTTTCATAGCTGATATTTTCTTTTATGGCAATCCAATTGGCAAGCAATCCGTCGTTTTGGGTCAGATTGCGATTAAATAAGATGTCTTTACCCGGCGGGCAAATCATTCCGCTTTTTTTGTCAATGTAAGCACTTGTTTGATTGCAGATAAAACCTCCAAAATCGGGGATTATCACACAATCGTGCAAAAATAAAAGATCAGATATGTATTCTATGAATTTAAGCATGCAACAAAGGTAGGAAAAAAAACTTGAACCCCCAATCGCCTGTTAAAAGAAAATTATCTGAATTTTTTCATATTGTCTGGATAATGAAGTTTGCTGATTTATTATTTACTTTGCATTTAGTTCAAAGTAAATAATATAAATCTGATTTCTTATGAAGGTATTTGTAACAGGGGGCATTGGCTATATTGGTTCGCATACTGTTGTTGAGTTACAGCAGAATGGTTTTGAGGTTGTGATAGCGGACAATCTTTGCAATTCAAATATTAAAGTATTGGATGGTATTGAGCAAATTACAGGAGTCCGTCCTGAATTTGAGAAAATAGATTTGGCAGATGCTGAAAAAGTGCAAGATTTTTTTTCACGTCATCGGGATGTTGTTGCCGTGATTCATTTTGCTGCATTGAAAGCAGTGGGAGAATCTGTTCAGAAACCGTTGGAATATTATAAAAACAACTTGAATTCACTGATGAATGTAATAACTGCCATGCGTGAATTTGGCGTGAAAAATCTAGTGTTTTCTTCTTCTTGTACGGTATATGGACAAGCAGATATTTTGCCGGTTACAGAGCAGACTCCACGGAAGCAGGCAGAATCTCCTTATGGTAATACCAAGGCGATGTGCGAAGACATTATGCGGGATGTTGCGAAAGTTGAAAAGGAGATGAATCTTTTGGCTTTGCGTTATTTCAATCCAATTGGAGCACATCCGTCTTCTTGCATTGGGGAGTTGCCTAATGGGGTGCCTAATAATTTAATCCCTTATTTGACACAGACCGTGGCTGGAATTCGTGAACAATTGAGTGTGTTTGGTGATGATTATAATACTCCGGACGGATCAGCTATTCGTGACTATATTGATGTGGTGGATTTGGCTCGTGCACATGTCGTGGCTATCCGTCGTCTTTTGGATGGTAAAAATAAGGCTAATTACGAATATTTTAATATCGGTACCGGTACCGGGTTGTCGGTATTGGAATTGATTCATGCTTTTGAACGGGCTACCGGAGAGAAGGTGAATTATAAGATTGTGGGACGTCGTGCAGGTGACATAGAGAAGGTATGGGCTGATACGACATTGGCAAACAGAGAATTAGGATGGAAGGCTAGTGTGCCTATCGAAGAAACGTTGGCAAATGTATGGAAATGGCAGAAACATTTAATGAATAAATAAGTAAGTTATGGATGAACAGAAACATCAGCAAATAGAGATAGATTTAAGTCGGGAAGTGGCGCAGGGAACTTATGCTAACCTGGCGATTGTAGCACATTCTTCTTCTGAATTTATTGTGGATTTCGTACGGTTGATGCCCGGAGTTCCCAAGCCGGAAGTAAAGAGTAGAATCATCATGACTCCGGAGAATATGAAGCGCCTGATGTTGACCTTGCAAGACAATATTAAAAAATTTGAGCAAGATAATGGAATGATTCGTATCGCAGCCAATGAGTCTGCCGATGCTGTATTTCCTTTGGATTTAGATCCTCGAGGTCAGGCTTGAGAACTATTATTATTGATATAAACAGAAATAAAAGGAAAACATGACAGAAAATTGGTTTGAAGCGAAGGTTAAGTATATGAAGGTGAATGAGGAGGGAAAGAGTAAGAAGGTAAATGAAGCTTATCTTTTGGATGCAATGTCGTATACCGAAGCCGAAAGTAGAATTACACATGAAATGGAATCAGTGATTTCGGGTGATTATTATATTAGTAGCTTAAAAAAATCGAATATTACGGAATTGGTGCCCTCAGAAGATGAAAATGATGACCGTTGGTATAAAGCAAAAGTAGGTATCATTGACGCCGATGAAGTAAGCGGTAAAGAGAAAGCTTCTTTTCAATATTATTTGGTGGCGGCCTCTAATATTAATCGTGCTCTGGAGAATTTGGAAAAGAGTCTTTCAACTTTTGTTGTGCCTTATGAAATTGGCAGTATTACAGATACTCAATTTATGGATGTATTCCCTTATTTTGGAGAAGACGAAGAGCAGATTCCTGAAAATTTACGGCCTTTGGAGCAAGAAGTCGTGGAGGAAGATGTTTGTGAACACATGATTGATTTAGATTCAGAAGGAGCGTAAATTATTTTTTATAGGAGGTACTGATAAGAGGATTCCTGATAAAAATATGGAAGAAAAAGAATCTTCAAAAGCAGTAAAAAAAGGATGTTTTAGAAATACAGTAGTGTTAAATATTCTTCAATGTTTCGTAAACGTTTGTATTACATGATTTTCACACAAAATGAATAAGTTTTTTCTTTGTAGGAAAGTTATGTGTAATGATTTTTTATTTTTTAACTTTGTGGTGTCTTTCGGAAACGGAAACAATAATTTAAATAGTGAATATATGAAAACACGTATTGAACACGATTTATTAGGCGAAAAAGAAGTGCCGGCAGAAGCATATTATGGAATCCAGACGCTTCGTGGTATTGAAAACTTTCACAATATCAGCGGATTGACTATCAGTCACTATCCAAATTACGTAAAAGCATTGGCTATGGTAAAATGGGCCGCAGCCAAAGCAAACCAAGAATTGGGAATCCTTCCTGATGATATTGCTGACGCTATTACCCGTGCTTGCGAAGAAATTATCAGCGGTAAACTGCAGGATCAATTCCCTGTTGACTTGATTCAGGGAGGAGCAGGAACCTCAACCAATATGAATATCAATGAAGTGGTAGCTAACCGTGCATTGGAAATTTTAGGACATGAAAAAGGGGAATATCAGTATTGTCATCCCAACAACCATGTGAACATGTCGCAGTCGACCAATGATGCATACCCTACTGCATTTAAATTGGCTTTCATTTTTATGAATGAAGAATTGGTTGCTGATTTAAAATTGTTGATCCAGGCTTTTCGTGCTAAAGGAGAAGAGTTCAAAGAAATCATCAAAATGGGACGGACCCAGTTACAGGATGCAGTTCCTATGACTGTCGGCCAGGAATTTGAAGCTTTTGCCGCTAATTTGGAAGAGGAAGTTGACCGTTTGAACCAAAATGCGAAATTGTTTTTGGAAGTAAATATGGGTGCAACAGCAATCGGAACAGGAATCAATTCTGAACCTGAATACTCTGCAAAATGTATCAAAAATTTGCGTATCATCAGTGGAGAAGAATTCGTCTTGGCATCCAATTTGATTGAGGCGACTCCAGATGCCGGTTCAGCTGTTATGTATTCTTCTGCATTGAAGCGTATGGCTGTGAAATTATCTAAGATTTGTAGTGATTTGCGTTTATTGTCAAGCGGCCCTCGTTGCGGTTTGAACGAAATCAATCTGCCTCCGATGCAGCCGGGTTCATCTATTATGCCGGGTAAAGTGAATCCTGTTATTCCTGAGGTCGTTAATCAGATTTGCTTCCGTGTTATTGGTAATGACTTGACTGTGACTTTTGCTGCAGAAGCTGGTCAGTTGCAGTTGAATGTAATGGAACCGGTGTTGGTTGATTCTATTTTCAGCTCAATTAAAATGTTGCAGAAAGGTATGGACCGTTTGCGTACATTGTGTGTAGAGGGCATTACAGTGAATGTAGACCGTTGCCGTACGATGGTGTTGAACAGCATCGGTATTGTAACTGCATTGAATCCGACTTTAGGCTATGAAAATTCTTCACGTATTGCTAAACGTGCATTGAAGGAAAATCGTAGTGTTTATGATTTGGTATTGGAAGAAGGCTTGCTTACGAAAGAAGAGTTAGATGAATTGTTGAAGCCTGAAAATATGATCAAGCCTCATAAATTCTATATTAAAAAATAAGAAGTTTTATAATGCATAAAAGTAAACTCTGGCTTAAATGGCTGGAGTTTTCTTTGTTAATAAATTTTTTTGTGTTAGTTTTGTATAAATAGACCACATAAATAATTGAATTTATGAAAAGAAACATGAAAAAAGTATTGATTATTGCTTTATTAGCAGTGTCAGCGCCTTCATTGACAGGTTGCTACGGTCCCTTCCGTTTAACCTCTAAATTACATAACTGGAATGGTCAGATTTCTAATAAGAAATTTGTCAATGAGTTGTCATTCATTGGACTTGCAGTAATACAGGCATATTCTGTATGTATGCTTGCTGATGGACTTATTTTTAATTCTATCGAATTCTGGGGAGGGAATAACCCCATTTCAATGAAAGAAGGAGAGGTGGAAATACAGGATGTCATACATGATGGTAAAATGTATCAGGTTATTAAATCTAAAAATAATATGACTGTAGCAGCTAAGGATTCTGACGAGAAAGTAGATTTCAGATATTTTCCGGAAGAAGAAAAATGGTATCAGATGAATGGTGAAGTGAAGGGCTTGGCTGTTGAATAAAGAATAGCATGAAATTTTGAGAGCTGAAAACGATTGGCGTTTTCAGCTCTTTTTAACTGATGTAATGCCAGGTGATTTTAGTTTTGAATAAACGTTTGATTTGTGAAGCAAAAATTTGATTTTCTTCATTTTGTAAATTGGGATCTTTTTCTAAAATTCTATTTGCAACGAGCGAAGCCTCATTGAGAATAATTGCATCCTTGCCGAGGTTTGCAACTTTTAAACTACAGGTAAGTCCGCTTTGTTGAGTTCCTTCTATATCACCTGGTCCTCGAAGTTTTAGGTCGGCTTCGGCAATCTCAAATCCATCATTTGTTGATGTCATTGTTTCAATACGTTTTCTTGAATCGTTGGAAATCTTGTATGATGTCATTAATATACAGTAAGATTGGTCTGCGCCACGACCTACTCGTCCTCGAAGTTGGTGTAGTTGGGAAAGCCCGAAACGTTCTGCACTTTCAATGACCATTATGGAAGCATTTGGAACATTTACTCCCACCTCAATGACCGTTGTAGCTACCAGTATTTTTGTTTCAGCATTTACAAAACGGCGCATTTCAGCATCTTTTTCTGCCGGTTTAAGTTTACCGTGTAGTATACCTGTTTTGTATCCTTTGGGTAGAAAGTAGTTGTTGATTTGCTCGAACCCTGCTTCAAGATCGCGAAAATCGAATTTTTCGGATTCAGAAATTAAGGGATATACAATGTATGCTTGCCTTCCTTTTTCCAGTTCTTTTTCGATAAAACGGAATATATCCTGCCGTTTTCTGTCGTATGTGTGTAAGGTCGTGATGGGTTTGCGTCCAGGAGGTAATTCGTCAATGACGGATACATCTAAATCTCCGTATAATGTCATGGCGAGAGTTCGAGGGATAGGAGTAGCTGTCATGACTAAAATATGTGGTGGAATGTTGTTCTTTTGCCAAAGTTTTGCCCGTTGGGCAACACCGAACCGGTGTTGTTCATCAATAATGACAAGTCCGATATTCTTAAAGATTACTACATCCTCTAATAGGGCATGAGTTCCTATAAGAATTTGTAATGACCCATCTTGCAATCCCTGATGAATTGCTTCTCGTTCTTTCTTGCGGGTAGACCCTGTCAGTAAAGCAACAGAGATTCCTAATTCATGTAGCATGCTGTTGACGGTTTCATAGTGTTGGGTAGCAAGAATTTCTGTTGGTGCCATGAGACAGGTTTGATAACAATTATCCAATGCCATTAACATACACATTATCGCAACCAGTGTTTTGCCGCTACCGACATCTCCTTGCAACAATCTGTTCATTTGTTTCCCTGACCCACAATCTTGTCTGATTTCTTTGATTACGCGTTTTTGTGCATTTGTGAGGTCGAAAGGGATATATTGTTTGTAAAAGGTATTGAAATAGTCTCCTATTGTAATGAAAACATGTCCTTTGAAGGCTGTTTTCCGTTTATATTTTAATTTTAGTATATTCAGTTGTATATAGAAAAGTTCTTCGAATTTAAGGCGGTAAATCGCTTTACGCAATATTTCAGGAGATTTGGGAAAATGAATGTTGTATAAGGCTTCGTGTAGGTATAATAATTTATGTTGCTGGATAAACCAGAAAGGGAGTGTCTCTGGAATTTTAATTTTAAGAGTTTTGAATATGGTTGCTTGAATTTTACTTATAGTTTTAGAATTCAAGAATGCTTTTTTCATTTTTTCCGAGGTGGGGTAGATTGCCTGGAAACCTACCAATAGCGGAGAAACTTTTTCAAAGTTGTCTATTTCAGGGTGTACAATATTCAGCTGATTATTAAATAATGACGGTTGTCCGAAAATCAGATATTCCTGGTTGATATCCAGTTGATGGGTTAAATATTTAAAGCCTTTGAACCATACCAGTTTTAATGAGCCGCTTTCATCATAGGCGATGGCAGTCATTCTCTGACCGTTACCGGTTCCTGTTGTTTGTAAGTTACGAATCTTTGCTTTGATTTGAATGTAAGGGAGTTGGTTGTTAAGTTCTGAGATTTTATATATTTTACTACGGTCTATGTATTTATAAGGCACGTGGTATAGCATATCTTCATAACTCTCTATCCCCAGTTCTTCTAATAGTACTGCGGCTTTTTTTTCACCAACGCCGGGTAGAAATTTGATATTTAAACCGGATAGTTCCAAATCTTTATATAATAACGATTCAAATATACAGTTTAATTGTTTAAATTTGCTTTGTTAATAACAATTTTTGCAATGGGGTATTTGAAAGAAAGACTCAAACATGCAATACGCTTTAGGCACAAAAGAGGTTATGGTGTGCATTCACCTTTTATGTTCAATCTGATATTGAATGTGATTCGTGACCGGGAGAAACAATTTTCTTATCCGGTTGAATTGGAGCAGGCTAATATATTAAATCGGCAGGAGCGAAAAGTATTTCGTTTGTTGGCACGCTTGATTCGCCATCTGCATGTTCATAGGATTGTTTGTCTTGGTTTAAACTCTTCACTATTGGCAAGCTATCTTTCGATGGTATATCAGGAGGCTGATATCAGTGATGTACCGGATCGTTTGGCTGATGCAGATTTTGTTTATATCGGACGTCGGACATTGATGAATATAAATCTTTTCAATGATGAGGACTGGATAAAGAATGAACCTAAATGCGTAGTGATTGCAGATATATATAAAGATGCCGGACATGCTTGTCTGTGGCGATTGTTAAGTGAGCGTGCTACCGTTTCTGTTGATATGATGTGGTATGGTTTATTGTTTTTTGACACAAAAATTCAAAAGGGAAAATATAGATTGATTATTTGATTTCTAATTGTTTAATATATTATGAAAATCTATACAAAGACAGGAGATAAAGGTACGACTTCATTGGTAGGAGGTCAAAGAATTCCTAAAAACAGTGCACGTTTGGAAGCATATGGAACCATCGATGAATTGAACAGTTGTATCGGCATGGTGCGTTCATGTAAATTGAATGTACCTATGTCAGATGAATTAGTGGAGATACAACGTCGTTTGTTTGATGTCGGAGGGAATCTGGCGACTGATCCTTCTGATTTACAGGTGAAAGTATGCATCCGTGAAACAGATATTATACTATTGGAGCAGGCGATAGACCGTATGGATGCCGAATTGCCTCCCATGAGAGCGTTTGTATTGCCTGGTGGTGACAGCCTGGCAGTTTCTTTCTGTCATCTGGCTCGTACAATTTGTCGAAGGGCAGAGCGTCGGATTCTTGATTTGTCTGTACAAGCCGAAGTTGACGAATTATTATTGAAATATATAAACCGTCTATCTGACTACCTTTTTATGCTTTCACGTAA
This sequence comes from Odoribacter sp., assembly GCA_020024465.1. Lineage (GTDB taxonomy): Bacteria > Bacteroidota > Bacteroidia > Bacteroidales > Marinifilaceae > Odoribacter. The sequence goes on along the minus strand of JAHHTT010000028.1, from coordinate 9,559 downwards.
GATTGCTTACGATGAAGGTATCGAAGAGATGAAATGGGAAGCCCGAAAATAGGCTTTCTATTTTTCTTGTTTCAAGATAATTAATTTTTCAGGATTAACATGCAAGCGTGTTGATAGCCATTGGTGGAACTGTTCCTCCTTGTTTTTTTCTGTTTTGTGTTGATATTTTAGTATAGCAACAGATAATGTATCACGTTGATTTTCCGTTATGTGATAGCGTATAACTTGCGACAATGCGATATTGGTTATGTCCGGAAAGAGCACTTGTATTTCTGGAGCAATCACTTGGCTTAACGAATCATAACTGATATAACTTTCCAGTTGTTTTCGTAACTGTATGATTTCTTCTTCCTGGCGTTGAGTCTGTTGACGGCTTTGTTTGTAGAAATCTTGTAGCACAAGTTTGCTCAATTCATCCGTCGGCTGTTCCTCTTTTTCTTTGTTGAGACCTTGCTCGATGTGTAATTTACATTCTTCTAAATGATAATGGGCCAATTTCTGATGAAGAATTCCGATATAGTCTTCTGGAATTTCTTTACCAATCAGTGTAACGGCAATACTGTCTTTATGAATGCTTCTGTTAACAATAAATGTATTGGGAAACTTGATTTCATTGCTGATAAAACGGGTGGCATTGTTTTCGAAAATATTTTTTTCAATCATGGTATAGGTAATATGCACACTCGGTACGATAGTAATAATCAGTATAGTATAAACAATATGCTGAACTTTCTTTTCGCGTGCTTTATCAACAAATATTTTCTTTTTAAAATGCATCAGTTTAACCCCTAATGTCGTCGCAAAAGCAATGAATACTGAATTGATCATATAAAGATAGAATGCTCCAAAAAAATAATTGAGATTCCCGCTGGCAATGCCGAATCCTGCTGTACAAAGAGGGGGCATGAGAGCTGTTGCAATGGCAACTCCGGGAATAACGTTACCTTTACGTTTGGTACTGGAAGCTATAATGCCGGTCAATCCGCCAAAGAAAGCGATTAAGACATCGTAAATAGTGGGAGTTGTCCTGGCTAATAATTCTGAGCGCGCTTCATTAAGTGGAGAGATCAGAAAATAAAGTGTAGAGGTAAGTATTCCAAAAATAGTGGCAATTGAAAGATTACGAAATGCCTTTTTGATAAGTTCAAAATCATTAATGCCTAGACCGAAACCAATGCCCATGATGGGGCCCATTAAAGGGGAGATTAACATAGCTCCGATGATAACGGCTGTCGAATTGACATTCAGACCTATTGAGGCAATAAAAATAGCAAATATCAATATCCAAAGGTTACTCCCTCGGAAATTGATGCTGTTTAGAATGTTTTCAATAGTTTCTGATTCATTTTCCTTTTCTTCTGAAGGGTCGAAAATATTGTTTAAGTGGCTTTTGGCTCGTGAGATAATATCTGTTCGTGGCATAATTGTTTATATACAAAATATGATTAAAAATTAATTGTATTTGTGGAAAATACGATTTAAAATCGGAATTTCATTTAATGGTAAATCTTTCTTAATTAAATAAATCAGATAAATGGCAAGCAGGCCGGTTTTAAATGTCAGGCGAAATATCAGGTTATCTATGTTGATCCATATACTGATGAAATATAGAATGAATGCTACACCCATATATTTTGCAATGCCCTTTAAATCATAATTGATGGGGTAGAATTTTTGTCCGACAATCCACGAAATGAACATCATGGCAAAATAACATGCAAATGCAGCCCAGGCACAGGCGACATAACCGAAGCGCGGGACGAAAATCAAATTGGCTGCAACGATGATTGCCAGTCCGATGAGTGAAAAATAGACTCCCCATTGTGTACGGTCGGTCAATTTATACCATAATGACAGATTGAAAAATATTCCGGAAAACAACTCTGCCATCATGATGACCGGCACGACCTTTAAACCTTCAAAATAACGTGGGTCAATGAAATAACGGATGATGTCCAGATAGAACATAACACCTAGAAATATAAACAAATCAACAATGATAAAGTATTTCATTGCAAGAGCGTAAGTTGTCCGTTTATCCTCGCCTTTAGAGCGGGCAAAAATAAAAGGTTCGTAAGCATAACGGAATGCTTGTGTGAACATAATCATGACGACGGCAATTTTTGCATTCGCTCCATAAATGCCCAATTGACGGGAAGCTTCGGCAGCATCCGGAACCAGATAAGTATAAAGAATCTTGTCAAAATTCTGATTGAGCATACCTGCCAGTCCGAGCACCAGTAGAGGGAATGAATAATGCAGTATCTGTTGTAGCAATTGAAATCGGAACCGCCACCGTATATGGATAATTTCAGGCAGGAGCATTAATAAAACAATGCCTGAAGTGAGTACATTGGAAACAAGGATGTAGCCAACACCGTAATCCGGATTGTAGAACCAATTAATCCATTCTGCATGATTGGTATAAATTCTAGGGCAAATAACCAGAAAGAAAATGTTGAAAAAAATGGTCAGCCCGATATTCAGAAGTTTTAGTGCTGCAAAACGTAATGGCCGTAAGCGATAGCGCAGATATGCAAAGGGCAGTGCACTGAATACATCAAGAGCGATGATAATGGCAATGAAGGCGACATATTCTGGATGTGCATCACTTTGGAGCAGGTCGGATAGCGGATTTAGGAAGCCGAATACCAATCCGAGAAATAAGGAGGTGGTGACACCTAAGGAAATCATACAAGTGGCATACACTATTTGCGGGTTGCCTTTATCCGGATCGTTGGCAAAACGGAAAAATCCTGTTTCCAATCCATAGGTGAGCAAAACCAGCATCAAGCCAATCCAAGCATACAGATTGACAATCACACCATATTCTTCCGGAATCAGAAGATAAGTGTAAAGTGGAGTCAGACACCAGTTTAGAAATTTCCCGATGATGCTGCTTAAGCCATAAATGGCTGTATCTTTTGCCAAACTTTTAATTCCTGCCATTGTATAAAACATAGGTGAATTTGGGCAAAGATACAAATTTTATTTGTTTTGTGTTATTTTCTGTACCTTTGTGATTGTTTTATTATATGAAATGATGGAATCAACGGAAAAGATTAGTAAAGTGGAGGTGCGTAAACTCCATATAGATGACTATACACAGCTGGCTCAATCGTTTACCAGAGTATATGCTGACAAGGATGAGTTTTGGACACAGCAGCAAATCAGAAAATTAATTCAGATTTTCCCGGAAGGGCAGATTGTGACAGTTGTAAACAATAAGATTGTGGGCTGTGCTCTTTCTATTATTGTCGATTATGATTTTGTAAAAGGCGACCATACATATGCCAAGGTTACCGGTAATGAAACTTTTTCAACGCACAGTCCCAAAGGAAATATTCTTTATGGAATTGAGGTGTTTATCCATCCAGACTATAGGGGGTTGCGTTTGGCGCGGCGGATGTATGAATACCGTAAGGAATTGTGTGAGAAGTTGAACTTGAAGGCCATTATGTTCGGGGGACGGATACCCAATTATTATAAATATTCCGACAAGATGCAGCCTAAAGAGTATATCGGAAAAGTGCGTTCGCGTGATATTTACGATCCGGTCCTCACTTTTCAGCTTTCCAACGACTTTCATGTGCGGCGTGTGATGAAGAATTACCTGCCCAATGATGAGGAATCACGCCATTGTGCAACACTTTTACAATGGGATAATATTTATTATCAGCCTCCGACGGAGAATATTGTCGATAAGAAAACGACAGTGCGGGTGGGAATTGTGCAGTGGCAGATGCGTCCTTACAAAACGTTGGATGATGTGTTTGAACAAGTGGAATTTTTCATTGATGCCGTGTCTGATTATAAAAGCGATTTTATACTTTTCCCTGAATATTTCAATGCACCTTTGATGTCTGAATTCAACCACTTGGGTGAAGCTCAAAGTATCCGGGCATTGGCTCAGTATACGGAACAGATACGCGAACGTTTTATCAATTTGGCCATCAGCTATAATATCAATATCATCACAGGCAGCATGCCTTTGCTATTGAAGGACGGGACGCTGTACAATGTCGGGTATCTGGTTCGGAGAGACGGGACTTATGAGCAATACGAGAAGATTCACATCACTCCGGATGAAATTAAAAGTTGGGGATTGTCCGGCGGGCATCTTGTGCAGACTTTTGACACCGACTGCGCTAAAATCGGTGTGCTGATCTGTTATGATGTAGAATTTCCGGAATTGTCGCGCATCATGGCAGAACAGGGTATGCAGATTCTGTTTGTACCTTTCCTGACCGATACGCAGAATGCCTATTCCCGGGTGAGAGTGTGTGCACAGGCACGTGCCATTGAAAACGAATGTTTTGTTGTGATAGCAGGTAGTGTGGGTAATTTGCCGCGAGTGCACAATATGGACATCCAATATGCCCAGTCGGGAGTATTTACGCCTTGTGACTTTGCGTTTCCGACAGATGGCCGACGGGCAGAGGCAACTCCTAATACGGAAATGATTCTGGTTTCGGATGTTGACCTTGATCTGTTGAATGAACTGCATACTTATGGCAGTGTTCATAATTTGTTGGACCGTCGTCATGATCTTTATGAATTGAAATTGAAAAAGGGAAATTAGTAATCATTTCTTTCGGAAGGTTTCTGCTTTGTATCGGATGCACTCTCTTTATTTTAATTTTTCTTCAATATAAATTCATGTCAAATAGTAGTTAAAGATATGCTTCGGATATCTTTATGATATCTTTGAGATAACTTTGAGATATATTTGAGAGAGGGAAAATCATTATCTGTTATATAGCCATATATGACGGATATGTTACGGAGTGTTCCGTATTTCAGGATTTTTCCGTAGTTTTGTCACGCTGATAAAAGCCATTGGAGATATGAAAATGTGCATTGCCGAAAAACCGAGTGTAGCCAAGGAAATTGCCAGTATCCTGGGTGCAGATGCCCGTAGAAACGGGTATCTGGAAGGGAACGGATATTGTGTCACCTGGACTTTCGGTCATCTCTGCACTTTGCAGGAACCGGGCGAATATACGGAGAAGTGGCAACGCTGGAATCTGGGTGTATTGCCTATGATTCCTTCAAAATTCCGAATCCGCCTGATTGAAGATGAGGGAATTAAAAAGCAGTTTGCCGTTATTGAAGAATTGGTTGGCAAGGCTGAAATGGTCATTAATTGCGGAGATGCCGGACAAGAAGGAGAGTTGATACAACGCTGGGTACTCACCAAGGCGAAGTGTCAGATTCCGGTAAAACGCTTGTGGATATCTTCTCTGACAGAAGAAGCTATCCGTGAAGGTTTTGATAATTTGATGGAGGCAGAGGAATTTGACTCTCTCTATGCTGCCGGTTCAGCCCGTGCTATCGGGGACTGGTTGTTGGGGATGAATGCGACTCGCGCTTATACATTGAAATATGGTGCCGGCAAAAATGTGCTTTCTATCGGAAGGGTGCAGACTCCGACGTTGGCTCTTGTTGTTGAAAGGCAAAAAGCGATAGATAATTTTAAACCCGAAACGTATTGGGAAATTAGAACGGACTATAGAGGAGGAATCTTTTCTTGCCAGCGGGGACGTTTCAGCCAAAAAGAAGAGGCTGAAACATTGATGAAAGAGATTGCTTCTCTCGAGTTGGAAATTGTCAGTGTCGAACGGAAGAAAGCAATGGAACATCCTCCTAAATTGTTTGATTTAACATTGTTACAGGTGGAATGCAACCGTAAATATGCATTTACGGCTGAGAATACTCTTAAAATCATTCAATCGCTCTATGAAAAGAAATTGACTACTTATCCAAGAGTTGATACGAATTTCCTGCCGAACGATCAATATGCAAAGGTACCGAAAATTTTGGAGGGTCTCAAGCCGTATGCAGCACTGACAGCCCCGATTTTGGATGGAAGTAAAATACGCAAGTCTCCAAAGGTATTCAATGATAAAAAGATAACCGACCACCATGCCATTATTCCGACAGGAGTTTTCAGTTATGATATGACACCGGATGAGAAGCGGGTATATGATTTGGTGGCAAGGCGTTTTATTGCAGTATTCTATCCTGATTGCGAAATTGCCAATACAACGGTGATGGCTAAAGTGGGGAAGGAGGATTTTAAAGCGACCGGCAAACAGATTGTTGAACCGGCTTGGCGGGTTGTATTCGGGGTGAATACGGACAAACAGAACGAAGAAAATGTCCTGCCGCTCTATGAAAAAGGAGAACACGGTCCGCACATGCCCGAATTGCAGGAAAAACAGACCCAGCCTCCCAAATACTACACGGAAGCTGATTTGTTGCGTGCAATGGAAACAGCAGGCAAGCAGGTGGAAAATGAGGAGTTGCGCGATTTGATGAAGGAAAACGGTATCGGCCGTCCCTCTACTCGCGCGAATATTATAGAGACGCTCTTCAAGAGGCGTTATATCCGTAAAGATAAAAAACGTCTGTTGGCAACGGCTACTGGCATCGAGTTGATTGATACGATTCAGAATGAACTGTTAAAATCTGCTGAACTGACCGGACAGTGGGAAAAAAAGTTGCGTATGATAGAGGATGGTACGTATCAGGTCGGTCAGTTTATGGAAGAGTTGAAGTCAATGGTCAATGAAATAGTGCATTACGTCAAACACTCTTCATCCAAGACGATTGCGATTGAGGAAGAAAAAGAGAGTGGTAAGACGGAGAAAAATACGAAGGGGGAGAAAGATGGAGGAGGAGAGAAAAAGAAGCGTGCGCCTAAAAAAGAAGCCGGACCGATTCGGTTGTCTTGTCCTAAATGCGGACAGGGAGAGGTGATGAAAGGGAAAACGGCTTGGGGGTGTTCCCTCTACCGTAAATCATGTGATTTTCTTATTCCAATGGAGGTTTATGGTAAAAAACTTACCCAAAAGCAAGTGGAAGCTTTGGTTTTAAGAGGAAAGACCGGTAAATTATCCGGTTTTAAAGACGGTGCAGGTGGGGAATTTAGCGGAATCATCCGTTTAGATGACCTTCGGCAGATTATGGTAGAGAAATTCTGAAAGAAGTACAAAAAAATCGGTGACTTTATATGATGAATGGCGGTTGGCGAGAATTAATTTGAGGATTATTTTCAGTATATTTGCATACTAATATATTCATATCGTGAAATTGCAAGAAAGGGGCGTATTTTTTAAAGAGTTATTCCGGAAATATTATCCGGAAGCGATACAATGTGCCCTGTTTTATCTTCAAGACTTGACATTGTCTGAAGATGTTGTGCAAGAGGTGTTTACAAAATTATGGGAGCAGCATGATAGGATACAATCAATAGATAATTTGCATGGTTATCTGCTTTTTTCTGTTAAAAACGGCAGTTTGAATTATTTAAAACATCAGGCTGTTGTCGATAAATATCACGAGGATTATATTTATCAGGCAGAATTGGAAGAACCATTGCCTGAGGAATTTTTTGATACAATCCGCCGGTTGGTTGACCAACTTCCTCCCAAGCGTAGAGAGGTGCTCGAAATGAGTGTGGTGGAATCTAAATCTTATCAGGAAATTGCTGATGCGTTGGACATTTCAATCAATACTGTGAAAGATCATTTGAAAAAAGCTTATTCATTCCTGCGTAGGAATTCTCAGGAACGTATTTCCGAATATATTCTTTATTTTATTTTGTTTTCTAAAAATTAACAATATTTTTTTTCACGGTAGGACTACCCTTTTTTTATGGCATGTTGTCTTTATATTAAAAGATTTGATGAAATATGCCGATAAAAGAAAAATATGATATAGAAGACATTATTATAGATGTCATTTCCAAAGAATCTTTATCATCGGAGAAACAGATGTTTTTTAACGAATGGCTGAAAGATGATGAAAACAAGGAAGAATTTTACAAATATCAACGTTTTCATAATGCTCTTTTTGCTGTTCGAATGAAAGAGAAAGCTGACAATGCCAGAATTTTGGCAAATATTACATTGGCTAAACGTTCTCGCCAGTTGTCTATTAAGCGTTGGTTGGGCTATGCGGCAGGGGTCGCTTGTCTGGTGGGATTCTGTCTGATGTTTTTCTTGGTTAAGATAAATCAGCATGAAGCTCGGACGAATCTAATGCCTCAAAAGATGACTGTGACACCGCAGGATGTTGTCTTGACTCTTTCCAATGGGAAGCGTATTCTGCTGTCTGATTCCATCGGATCTTTTAAAGCTCCCAATGGGGCAATCATTCACCATTCCAAAGAAAATGGTTTGGTTTATGACTCTACCAATGCTACTTCTCAATTGGAGTATAATACAATTAATATTCCTCGAGGAGCTGAATATAAATTGATTCTTGCAGATGGTACAACTGTTTGGCTGAATTCTGAAAGTGAAATTACCTATCCCGTATTTTTTTATGGTGATATGCGGGAGATTCGTTTGAAAGGCGAAGCTTATTTTGATGTAGCCGAAAATAAAAGACAACCTTTTGTGGTTCATACAGAGAACTTTGATGTGCGTGTCACAGGGACGGAATTTAATGTGCGTGTCTATCCAGGAGAGACCGAATGCACTACGCTTGCCGAAGGAAGTATACAAATGGAAAAAGGAGATGAAATACATTATATCGAACCGGGACAACAGGCTGCATTGGTAAATGGTAAAATGAAAATCAAAAAGGTCGATCTGACAACAGCCATTGCCTGGAGATACAATGCATTTAGTTTTAATGAACAACCATTGGAGGAGATCATGAACGAACTGGCACGTTGGTATGATATGGAGATATTTTACATGACGCCCCAAGTGAAGAAACTTCACTTTACAGCCTGGTTCCGGAGAAACAGTACTTTGAAGGAGGTGATAGAAGTTTTTGAAAAGACTCAAAGAATAAATATTGAACTAAAAGGAAAAACCATGATAATTGCACAAAAAAAATAATTAATCAAAATCATCTGAAAACGGGATGTATGCCCATACATCCCGAGAAGAAATTCTCCCTGCCAGGAGAATATGTAAAACTATTCAATCACAAAGTTATGAATTTTTTATGTAGTATTTTAATCAAACTAATCATTAAAATGAGATTAATTTGTTTGGTGATGCTTTTGAGCCTTTCTGGTCTTCAGGCAAAAGTCTGGTCGCAGGCTACGCTTCTCGAGCTGAATGCCAACAATGTGAGTATGGTTGAAGCTTTCAGGCAATTGCAAAAGAAAACTCAACTGAAATTTGTATTTAATTTGGAAGAATTACAGGGCTATACAGTCAATGTCAATGTACAGGAAAAGACATTGGAAGAGACCTTGGATCTGCTTTTTGAAGGAAAACCGTTGCAATATGAGATTACTTCCGAGCACGTTATCATTTCCAGGAAACCGGTGATGCCTTTTGTTCCGCAACCTCTTGAAACAATCGAAATAAAGGGTGTTGTTGTGGATGAGAATGGCGGAGCACTGCCAGGAGTGACAGTTATGGTGAAAGGCACTGCAATAGGAACAGCGACTGATGTTGATGGAAAATTTACTTTAAAAATGCCTAAGACAAATACAGAACAGGTATTGATATGCTCGTTTATCGGAATGAAAACTGCTGAGATCAAATTGGCTAAAGGACAAACCAATTGTAAGGTGACGATGGAGGAAGAG
>JAHHTT010000027.1 GCA_020024465.1 Odoribacter sp. | reverse complement strand
GGACCCTCCACAACCACTTTACCCTCAATCAAAGTCGTGTGTACACTCGGTTCATTATCATAGTCTGCAATGTTGAAATGCGTACCCAACACCTTTACATTATAATGTGACGTTTTTACTATAAAAGGTTTTTCGGCATTCTTTGCCACTTCAAAATAGGCCTCTCCGTGCAACTCCACCTCACGAGTCTCGCCGACAAAACAAACAGGATAATTTAAAACAGTCTCTGAATTCAGGTGTACCACCGTACTATCGCTCAAAGTCAATTTAAATTCACCACCGCGTGGTACAGTTATTTTATTATATACCGCCTCTTCCGTCATTTGATTCAAACTATCCTGATACACCAGATTATCACCTTGATTGTAGATATTTATCTTGGTTTGAGTCTCAACAATCCCTCCCTTCGTTTTTTCCAAATTCACCACTTTTCCATTCGCCAGCGTCAAAATGGCACGTGTTCCTCCCATTATCTCTTCATTCTGCGCCATTGCCTTATGTGTCTCTATCCGCTGAGCCCAATATAACATCGCTGCGTAACCAATGAATCCGACCAACAACACGGCTGCGACCCAACGCCATGTCATCATACGCCGGCCGCCAACCTTACGCAGACGTTTTTGATACAATTTTCCCCATGCATCCTCTTCATTGAATTTCGAAGCATTCTTCTGATATGCTTCCCGGGTCCGGTTGTCCAATATATGTTCATAAAGCATCCGGTTGTCCTCCGTTTCCGACAGCCACTCCTTCAAATCATTCTCAAACTCCTTTGGACAGTCGCCCGACAATACCCCGGCTATCTTTTTCGCTATCTCAAAATCCTTTTCTGTATTCATGTCTTCTTTTGTGTTTTTTCCAATAAAATTCCACTCCATTCATCCGTCAGAATTCTCTTTCTTCAAAATTTCATGACAACAAAGAATGAATTCCTTATATTATTAGAACACAAAATCGCATTTTTATGGGGAAAGACTTCCCTCACTTTTTATAAAAAAAAGTAAAAAAAATTATCCCAGAAATAAACCAAGCAGATAATAATAGTCTTTCAATGCCGCCCGCAGTTTTTTATAGGCTATTTTTTTCAATGTATGAACCGAACTCTCCGCAATTTCCAAACGATCGGCAATTTCACTGTTTTTCAATCCATCCAAAGCCAGCTGAATCACCTTTTTCCCCTGAGGCGAAAGAGTATCTATAGCGGCATATAAAATTCGATAACTCTCAACCTCTATCAGGTTATCATGGAAAAAATGGTCTTTTTCAATCACAGAAATATCTTCTCTCACAGATTTCTGCCGCTGTACTATATTCAGACAGTCGTTCCGTACAACAACATAAAGAAAAGACTTGATTTTCAACATGTCATCAAAATCATCCCTACGACTCCAGAATTTCACAAAAGCCTCCTGTACAACATCTTCTACAACTGCATAATCTTTCAAATAAGCAAATGCAAACACACACAATCCCTGATAGAATTCGTGGAACAAATTTCGAAAGGACTGATCATCACTACATTGCATCTGTTTTTATTGAAATATTCACAATTTGCACATAAGTTTTACTTTGCGAAAGTAATAAAAACATCCAGCAATCCAAAATATTATTATATCCGGCTTTGGTTACACCTATTCCAAGCGGACAAACTTCACAGCATCCGCTATAATCGCAATATCCCTATTCCGGCTATTCTCTTTATTGGAAAGGGTTATCTTTACCTCTCCACCCGGGAAATCAAAATTTCCGAAAGAAGCCCATCCCATTTGATTATATCCCAAAACTTCATCCAATGAAAGGGCAATCTCCTCCTGCTCGTCACCATAATACACCGTATAATAATTTATGACAGAAGGCAACGAAACTCCCGGCACCGTCAGACTTTTATAGACAAACACCTGCACTTCATAACGTCCTTCAGGCAACATTGCACGCCAGGTCGCCGTTGATTTTCCATTACCACCGCTAATCACCCGGGCACCACGAATCGAATCGCCCTGAAATCTCGAACCCAACACGTCTATCCAGCGATTCGTATGCCCTCCCTGCAATTTACCATAGGAATGTTTAGGAGGGAAATAACGCTGTATCAGCGTCTTGTTGGCATCCACCAATTCAAAATCCGCATCCGAATCGTCCACTACGTACACATTGGCAGCCTCGTTTGCCATAAACTCCTCCTCTGTTACGGACTCCCAACAAGTGCCGACCTGCCATCGGGATGCCACTTCCTCAGAGCAAGTCTCCACATCAAAATCAACGACAAGCGGACGGTTTGCCGACATACTCATAAAAAAACCGAAACCATCACTGTGCCCTTCAAAAGGACGCACAATCGAAAAACGCTTTGCCTCACCGCCCCCCACAAAAGCATTAACATAAGTACATTCTCCCCGACTACGACATTCCACCCCGATCAGACCTCCTTCTCTCCCGGCATTATAGACCATTCCCTCCACCTTCTGCAAACCTTTTTCTTTTGAAATATATCTTTTAAAGCCACGACAACGGAAATAGTGGCTGTGCCGGTTCAACATCCACTCCGCCTGAGCGCTGTCCAAAGAGACATGCCAGCGCCTGTTCCAACCGGAAAGTAAGGAATCCAGACTCATCTCTCCGCTATGATTGACATACAGAGAATCCAAAGCTCTCGCAAACTCCTTCTCCGGTACCCTCAACACCAGCCGATTCCACAAATCCCTGATTTTCAAATTCAGGCGGACAGACTTAGCCATATCATTTATGTCGGTATCCGCCAGCAATTCCATCAGATTCCGACCAAGAAAATAATCATAAACCTCCACCTCTTCATTAGAAACAGAACTCCTGGAAAGCATTATGGAATGCTTATTTATATCCAGCAATTTTCTCCACATACAATTCATAAAAGGGTATTTTTCACTGAACAGATACATACACGGAATTTGCCAGACCGTCTTCCCGGAAGCCCGTGATATACGTCCCTTCCCCTGCATTCCTCCCCGTCCGTACAACCCGCCACCCCGGAAAGGATGACTGAGACTGCTGCCATACACTCCGTTGTCTGCAAATATCGTCCAATACAAAGCCCGCACAATAGCTTGAAAATCTTCTTTCTCGTCAATCTCCCTGCTATATTCATCTGCATAGGCGGAATCAAACAAACGTTCCCGCACAAATACCACTCCGGGCTCCACCATCCCACCCGCATATTTCGCCGTAAAATCCGATGGAAGATAAGACACCGGACTCTCCAGACAATGCAGGAAAGGATAAGACGATGAATACCAGGAGGTGCTCGCATAATTCTCGTATTCGCCTCCGGTCAATAATCTCCAATAAGAAGAGAAGGCTTGGACCGGAACACGTCTGAACTTTTTTGCCCATTGCCTGCCCCAGGCCGACAGGCAACAGCGCAGTTTCAACCCTCTATCCACCGGGACATCATAACTTGCACCGTTTATTCCATAAACGGTCAATGCCTGCAAAGGATTTCCCGACTCGAAAAAAATATCCTCACCCTTACGCATGCCCACCCCGGAAGAAACCACAATTTCCTGACGCGGAGAATTGACAGCAAGACTGAAACGGGTAAAATCCCAAAGCGTAGAAAAAGGCTCCACCGGATTCACCGGAGGAAGAGCCACCGGATACCACATACTGGAAGAGGTCAAAAGCAAAATGTCATCGTCAACAAAAGCGCCACGCCTTCCTGTCGGAAAAAAATGGTCGCCACAAAAACTATCCTCATACTCCTTCCTGCTCAAAAACAAATCGCAAATCCGATCGTCCAGAACTCCGGAATAATCCATATCCACCACGAGCGAATCCCCACTTTCCAGACGACGTTCTATTATACACACCTGCTCATCCCGCCAATAAGGCAGCGAGACCTCCCCGCTGGAAACCCGGGACAAATGAAGACCCGGATTTAAAAACAACACCAGACTGTCCAAGGCTTCTCTCCCGGGATTATAAAGCACCATCCGACTCGAAGCCGTCAATTTGTCGCCGGACTGCCCCAAACGGATTGCATGCGTTTTCACCCGGCTGGTTGCCGTATGCCAATGACGTTCAAAAACAGACACCCAACACTCCCGCTGACGGGCCGTCCGCCAATAGCCATACTCCAGGCTACATAAAAAAAACAGACCCAAAATCAAAAAACCGAAGCCCCAGACACGGACCTGACGTATTCGGATGTGACTGTTAGCCAAACGCCCCAAACGCCCCAATCCCAACTGCAACATTCCAATTCCCATAAAAAGATAAATCAAACGATGCTGCAAATATCCCCCCAAATTCACATGCCCAACCAAATCCGAAAACAGATTAGGTACTCCCACTGAAAAATAATCGAATGTCCCATGTAAAAGATAAGGCAACCAAAATATGCCGGAAACAAACCACATCAAACTGATAAAAAAGCCGAACACCCGCGAAAAGAAAGTACTGAAACAGACCGTCAGACCGGAAACAAAGAAAAAACAAGGAATGTTCAGAGTCAGGATATAAAAAAAATAAAGCGACAGCGATACCGGTGCGGCATTAACCGAATTCACCAAAAGAATCACCATAAACGCCTCCACCACATTTACCAAAAAGAAAAGAAGAAATATCCCGGCCAACGACCCCCAATAATACACCGCATTACTAAAAGGGCGCACCATCCAACCGTCACGCAAACCGGAACGTACCAGACGCCGGGGAAATTCAGACATAACAACCACCAAAAACAGCGACTGGAGCACACTAAACAGATATGCATTCATCAAGGGCATAGAGCAGGGGAGTGCTACCATTTTCCAAGCCATACAGCCCGCTCCATGCCCGTACATCTGACACGCAACTATTCCTACCAAAGACAAAACACAAAAGAAACGAAACATCCAACTGCGCATCTGCATCTTCATCTCATTCCGCATTATCAAGAAAAAAGTATGCGTGTCCATAAAGCTTTATTTTAGATTAACACAATTCTTCCGGCTTCAACATAAAATAATCAAGCGAACTACTAACCATTAGCTTCATGAAAGAGGCAGCATATGGAGAAAAACTTCGAATTGTAACAGTAACAATCAATTCATCTATAACAACTCCATTTTCTTTGACATAAAAATGGTATTCCCCCTCATCATGCGGTTCTATTGCATCAATAACATACATTTGAACAATTCCTAAATCTGTATCAATTGATAAACACCTCTTTTTTTACAAAAACTATAGTACATTACAAATATATAATTTATATTGAATAAAACAAATATTTTTTACAAAAAACTCTCTCTAGAACCTATTTTGAATCAAGACAGCCACATAACAAAATAAAAAAATCCTCTTTCATTGCGCTTTGTTTGTGCCCACTTCTCTCCCCATTAAAGATATATCAAAGATATATCAAAGATAACACAACTATAAGACAAAGATATCAAACCGTTATCTTTGTCATATCTTTAACTTAAAGAAACAAAAGATTCAAGCAGAAGGGACATCGGGCTTCAAAATACTCGGCCATTTTTAAATAAAAATACCGTGCAAAATACAAAAGATATTCATACACATCCTTGTAAATTCAAAAAAATATCAATACTTTTAAAAATCGAAATTTAAAAAAACAACTTATGTATATTGATACCCATTCGCATATTTACGAAGAGGAGTTTCGGGAAGATCAGGCACAAGTGGTGGCAAGAGCCCTCCAGACAGGAGTAGAAAAAATTATCCTGCCCGACATCGACAGCGAATCCCGGAACCGCATGCTCCAACTGTCCGAAAAATACCCCGATGTCATGTTCCCGTTAGTGGGCCTGCATCCGACCTCCGTGCATGAAAATTACACGACAGAACTTGCCTATGTGGAACGGGAAGTGGGCACCCGCGACTATTACGGCATCGGAGAATGCGGCATCGACCTTTATTGGGACAAGACTTATTACCGCGAACAGATCAAGGCATTCGAACACCAGCTCGGGATTGCACGCGACATGAACTTTCCGGTAGTCATCCACTCCCGAGATTCGCTACAAGAAATTTTTGAAATTCTGAAAAAGCACACCCACATCCGGGGAATCCTCCATTGTTTTCCGGGGAATGCCAATGAAGCCCGCCAAGCTATTGACATGGGCTTTTTAATCGGCATCGGAGGTGTGGTTACATTCAAAAAAAGCGAAATGGCCGCAACCGTACGCGATATCGGAATAAAACATCTTGTTTTAGAAACCGATTCGCCCTATCTGGCTCCGGTTCCTCATCGGGGAAAACGTAATGAAAGCAGCTACATTCCATATATCGCAGCAAAAATTTCCGAACTAACCGGCGAGGAAATAAAAAAAATTGAAGAAACAACAACGCAAAATGCAATGAATTTATTTAATTTGCATTCCGAAAACGTATGAAAAAGTTGATACCATGGCTATAAAATCTGTACTTATTATATACACCGGAGGAACTATCGGAATGGTCAATGACCCGGAAACAGGAGCCTTATGTCCGTTCAATTTCGAACAGATTGCAAAAGCTGTTCCGGAAATTAAAGAATTCAGCTTTAATATTGACAGTTATACATTACCTGAAATCATCGATTCTTCCGACATCCAACCTACCGTTTGGGCAGAATTATGCAAAATTATTTTAGCCAAATACGACCAATATTGTGGGTTTGTCATTCTGCATGGCACAGACACAATGGCTTATTCTGCTTCAGCACTAAGTTTTATGCTGGGCAATCTGACTAAACCCGTTGTCTTTACCGGTTCTCAACTTCCTATCGGTACAATCCGTACTGACGGACGAGAAAACCTTATAGCAGCCCTGGAAATTGCAGCAGCGACAGAAGAAGGGAAATCCGTTGTTCCAGAAGTATGCATTCTATTCGGAGCCAAACTGTATCGAGGCAACCGTACGACCAAAGTAGATGCTGAAAGTTTTGACGCATTCCAATCATTCAATTATCCGCCTCTGGCAGAGATAGGCATCCACATAGACTATAACTACAGCGCCATCGACTATTCATCCAAGACTGCACCTCTCGAAGTGTTTACCGGAATGAACACTCATATAGCTGTTTTGAAATTATTCCCCGGCATTGGAATCGAGGTCATTGATTCGATTATAAACACCCCGGGGTTACGCGGATTGATTTTGGAAACATATGGAGCCGGAAATGCACCCACGACAAAACAATTTCTTAACAAAATCAAAGAAGCCGGAGAAAAAGGCATTATCGTGTACAACGTAACACAATGTCAGGGCGGTTCTGTCGAAATGGGACGATACGAGACTAGTAGAGAAATGATAAACTACGGAGTAACAAGTGGTTACGATATTACAATGGAAGCAGCAGTCTGCAAACTAATGTATCTGTCAGAAAAATATTCAGACACTAATGAAATAAAAAAATATTTAAATTCACCTTTAAAAGGAGAAATCACACAGAAACGTATTGGGTTTTAACATTTATTTTGTACCTTGCCGCGTCTTTTAAAGGAGACAAATGAAGATACAAAGGTTTGCAATAAACAAAAAAAATATAGAGAGTTAAATTTCAATTATTTATAAACTAAAAATCAGTTAAAGAGATCATGAGAAAATTATTTGCACTAATAGCAGTTTTTGGAATGCTTACTATTGGAGCATCAAAATTAATGGCTCAGGAAGAATCTGCAGAAGCAGCACCTGTCGCAACAGAACAAACCAGCGTATCGGAAACAATTCCGACAACTCCGACCAGTATTGATGACGAAGAAATTGAAAGCACTTCAATGCATGCAGCAATCAAGCAAAAATTTATCGAAGGTGGAGCAGGATTCATGGCATGTGTTGTATTATGTTTGATTTTCGGTTTGGCAATCGCCATTGAAAGAGTTATCTATTTAAATCTTTCTGACACCAACACAAAGAAATTTCTGGCAAATTTCGAAGATACGTTAAACAATGGAGGCATCGAAGCAGCAAAAGACTATTGCCGCAATACCCGTGGTCCTATCGCAAGTATCTTCTATCAAGGTCTTTGCCGCTATAAACAAGGAATTGAGATGGTTGAAAAATCAGTTGTATCTTACGGATCTGTACAAATGGGTCTTATGGAAAAAGGTCTCACATGGATTGGTTTGTTTATTGCATTGGCCCCGATGATGGGATTCTTGGGAACAGTAATCGGTATGATCGAGGCATTCGACCAGATTCAGGCAGCAGGGGATATGAGCCCGGCATTGGTAGCAGGAGGTATTAAAGTGGCTTTGATTACGACCGTAGGTGGTTTGATTGTAGCTATGATTCTGCAGGTGTTCTATAACTATTGTACTGCAAAAGTAGAAGGCATCGTAAATAATATGGAAGATGCTTCTGTTAGTATGTTGGACATCTTGGTAAAATACGAGCAAAAAAACAAATAAACCATGAATAAGAAGAAAATACTTAATATTGTAACATTAGTAATGTTCCTAATAACATTGGTATTGCTAGGTTTGTTTATCTTCGGAGGCAAGGTACCCAACCAAGTATATCCAACCCCTGTTTACACGGGAGCATTACTAAATTGGGCATACATTTTGTGTGGCATTGCAATCCTTGCTGCTGTTGTATTCCCAATCATACGTCTGTTTACCCGCCCGAAACAGGCAATGAAAAGCTTCATCGGATTGGCAGGTTTGGTTGTCATCGTATTAATTGCATACGCATTGGCAGATGACACTCCATTAAAATTAGTCGGTTACAATGGTCCGGACAACGTACCTTCCCGATTGTTAATGTCTGATACTATTATTTTTACCATGTATTTCTTGTTCGCAGGAGCCATTTTGGCCATTTTGGGAACAGAAATCTACAAAAGAGTTAAATAACCCTGTAGGGATAAAACCAAAGGAATATGGCAAAGAAAACACCAGAAATTAATGCCACTTCAACAGCTGACATCGCGTTCTTGTTGCTAGTATTTTTCTTAGCGACAACAACCATGAACGTTGACTCAGGTTTGTTCCGAAGACTTCCGCCCTATCAACCAGATGTGGAACAGAATCCACCAAAATATGCAAAACGCAATATTTTGCAAGTGTTGGTAAACAGGAATAACCAATTGGCTATCAATGGGGAATTGGCAGATGTTTCGACATTGAAAGATAGGACTATTGAATTTATTACCAATCCGGCCAATAGAGAAGATTTGCCTGCAAAGGAAATCAAAACTATTGAACTTTTCGGACCGGTAGAAGTTTCCAAAGGAATAGTATCACTGCAAAGCGACAAAGGAACCTCATACGAAATGTATATCGCCGTACAGGATCAGTTAACAGCAGCTTACAATGAAATGAGAAACAATAAAGCTAACGAAAAATGGGGTAAGAACTTTAACGAACTGAGTCCTGAACAACAGGAGGCAGTTAAAGACGTTATCCCGATGGCTATTTCGGAAGCAGAACCCAAAAGCATAGGAGGAAAAAAATAATGGCAAAATTTAAGAAAGACGGAAAAAAAGAGACACCCGCTATTTCAACGGCATCTCTGCCTGACATCGTATTCATGCTATTGTTCTTCTTCATGGTAAGTACAACTATGCGTGAAGTATCCCTCATGGTTGCTAATGCGATGCCGCAAGCAAATGAAACCGTAAAGTTGGAAAAGAAATCATTGGTGAGTAATATTTATGTAGGCAAACCGACAGACTCCTATCAAGGTGCCTATGGAACCGAACCACGAATCCAATTAAACGACAAGTTTGCTACAGTAGGAGAGTTGCAGGCTTTTATAGTTTCAGAGCGTGATGCAAGAAAGGAAGAAGACCGCAACAGCATCACCAACAACTTAAAAATTGACCGTAATGTCACCATGGGTATCATTACTGATATCAAACAAGAATTACGTAAAGCAAACTCTTTGAGAGTTAATTATGGTAGTACCAAGCGTCCTACAAAATAATTAACAACAAAGCAATAGTAAAGGGAACCGGTCGGTTCCCTTTTATTTTTATCAGGCAATCATTGCAGAAGAAGATTTTTTGTTATCTTTGCAAAGAATTTGGTTCCGTAGTTCAATGGATAGAATGAAGGATTCCGGTTCCTTTGATTGGGGTTCGAGTCCCCACGGAATCACCAGGCAGTCTCATAGAGGCTGCTTTTTTATATTCCTTCATCATAATTACATAATAAACAACTTTCACTATATTTGCCAAAAGTAAAAAGGCATGCAAGAGATTTCAAAAAACACCAAACTAAAAGTGATAGGAGGATACACCCTTCTTTTCTTATTAACGCTACTACTAACCATACTTATATATAAACAGATTACAAAACTCATAATAAACGAAGAGAATCAAGGAAATTCGAACAGAAAGTTTTATATTGTGAGTAACACAATCACCAATCTCTATGAAGCAGAAACATTGAGCAATGCCTTCATACAGACAGGCATGAGCAAATATTTTAGAAAATACGTAGAAATACTGGACAAAACAGAACAGAACATAGACACACTTAGACAACTCACGACACAACTGGAACAAATATTCCGATTAGACAGCATCAATAGCTTACTGGACAATAAAGTACGTAACCTACAGGATCTGGTTTACGTAAAAAGGACATTTGTTCCGGAAGATTTCTACAATAAAGCGATAGCCAGTATTGAATCCGGAAAAGATACACTACCCATGCAACTTGACATACGCCCCCGTTATATAACAACATTAGATACGTCTTATATTAAAATAGAAACAAAAAGAAGGAAACGAAGCTATGAATCCGATTCAATACTCAATGTCACACGAAATTATCATATCGTCTATGACACATTAAATAACCCACAAACAAATTCACTCCGAAATAAGGATACGGTTGTAAATATTCTCCGCAATACATGGCAGGATATCCAAAAAAAGAATGAGGATATAAACAAACAAATCAGTGCCAGAGAATACGCATTAATCAAACAAAGCACTAATATTTCAGATAAAATGAAACGTATTCTGGGAGAATACGAAAAAGAGGAAATCCTACACGCCACTCAAAAACAAGAGACAAGAGAAAGGACCGTAACAACCATGATACATATATTCGCCGTTGTTGCAGTCATTGCATTTTTGCTTGTAGTATTCTTCACATTTTTTATACTACGAGATCTTTCACGCAGCAACCGCTACAGACGAGAGTTGGAAAATGCCAATCAATACGCAGAGCAACTTCTAAAGAGCCGCGAAAAAATGATTCTGACAGTTACCCACGACATAAAAGCTCCCCTGAGTTCAATCCTGGGCTACATAGAATTATTAACAAACACAAGCATCACAGAACGACAAAGCTATTTTTTAAAAAATATGCAAGGCTCATCAAAACACATTCTTAAATTGGTCGGCAATCTATTAGATTTATCAAAATTAGAGAATAACAAAATGCAAATAGAAGAGATTGTATTTAATCCATATCAACTTTTTCAGGAGATAATCGACAATTTTCTTCCTCTTGCAGCAAACAAACATTTAGAACTGCAAAATAAATTCGGACAAGATTTAAATAATGATTTCAAAGGAGATGCGTTACGCATAAGACAAATCATAACAAATATACTCTCAAATGCCGTCAAATATACAAAAAAGGGAACAATTCGATTCTCTGCAAATACTACAACCGATGATAAAAGAATAGTCCTGAAAATAGAAGATACCGGCTCAGGAATGACCCCTGAAGAACAAAAACTAATATTCAAAGAATTCACCCGATTAAAATCACACTCGGCGATTGAAGGTACCGGCCTGGGATTAACCATCACCCTAAAACTTATACATCTGCTAAAAGGAGAAATGAAATTACAAAGTGAACCAGGAAAAGGAAGTTGCTTCACTATCATTTTACCATTTCAAAAAGCAAATATATCCTCCAATATTTTACATACTACAGCACAGAACGACACCGTGTTGAAAATAGACAACGAATCAAACAATCATACCAAAACAATAACAAAATCTGACAGAACAAATATTCTGCTAGTCGATGATGACCCGTTGCAACTGGCGATGACAGTAAATCTATTGGCAAACCATGGCATACATTCTTCAACAACTACCCATCCGCAAGAAGTTATCACACGCCTAAAGGAACAAGACTATGATTTAATGCTCTCTGACATACAAATGCCAGAATTAAATGGCTTTGAACTTGTGAAACTTATTCGCGCTCTACCAGAAAGAAAATTCAAAACTCTTCCCATCGTAGCACTATCGGCAGATTCAGACAAGCATGAATCAGAATACCTGCAAGCAGGCTTCTCTGCCTATCTGTCAAAACCATTCCAAGCAAAACAGCTTATTCAGCTAATAACACGTCTGACAGGAAATGAGGAGACTGAACACCAAACGTCAGAAACAATACCCTCCTACAAAGAAGAAAAAAACTATACGCTTAAAAATATCCGACAATTCACAGACAACGATCCGCAAGCGTTAAAAACAATCATACAATCGTTTATCAGAGAAACCACAGAGCATATAAACAAACTGGAGAAACACCAAGCCACCGAACAATGGGAAGAGATTTCAAAATTGGCTCACAAAATGCTCCCTCTATTCCGGCAGCTGGAAATAAAAAACATAATTGAAAATTTAGAATGCCTGGAGCATCCAGATAAAGCAGGTATTGATCAAAATAAAATAAACCAACTGACAACACTTGTCATCAAACAGATAACAACGCTGACAGAAGATATAAAAAAGAATGAGCAGACTCTTAAATAAAGACCTGCTCACATAAATATTACATATTAAGCAAATAAATTACTCTATGGAATACTGCTTCATCTTATTGTATAGCGTTTTACGGTCGATTTTCAACATTCTAGCCGCTTCACTTTTATTATTGTGACATTTAGCTAAAGCTTCTCGAATCAAACCGACTTCATTACGCTCACGTTTCAATGCAAGATCCTCTGATACTGGTTCAGATAAATGCTCAGACAACTCTGCAGGAATATGCTCCGGCATAATAAATTCATCTTGACACAATAATGTGGCACGCTTTACAACATTACGCATTTCACGCAGATTACCCGGCCAATTATAACGTCTGAAAATATCCATTACTGCATCATCAAAGCCAACAACATCTTTCCCCAATTCTTCATTGGAAGCTGCCAAAAAATGATTTGCAAACACAGGAATATCTTCCCTGCGCTCTCTCAAACTAAGCGCTTTCAACGAAAACTCATTTAGACGATGATAAAGATCTTCACGGAAATTACCGTCAGCCACTGCTTTTGATAAATTTTCATTTGTCGCAGAAATAATACGCACATCAAAAGCTATCTCCTTATTACTTCCCACCGGTTTCACTTTCCGCTCTTCTAAAGCACGCAACAATTGGACCTGTACATCATAACTAAGATTACCTATTTCATCCAAAAAAATTGTCCCCCCCGAAGCCTGTACAAAATAACCTATCTTATCACTGACAGCACCCGTAAAAGCTCCCTTTACATGACCAAAAAATTCACTTGCAGCCAAGTCTTTTGGTATAGCACCGCAATCAACGGCAACAAAAGGAGCATCTCGCCTAACACTTTGATTGTGTATCAAGCGAGCAATATATTCTTTGCCAGAACCACTTTCCCCTGTTATCAGAACGGTCATCATGGTTGGTGCCACCAACCTAATATATTCATATAGCCTATCCGCATCCCTATTCGTACCCTTTATATAAGCCAATTCCTTGTTTTTCTTCAACCGTTTTTTTTCTACAGGAACCTCTTTATTCTCCAATGCTTCCTGTATTTTCTTTAAGATTTCATCAGGAATGACAGGCTTCGCCACATAGTCAAAAGCGCCTAACTTCATTGCCTGTACAGCAGTATTGATATCAGCATAACCAGTCATCAGAATCACCTGGGCTTCCGGCATTGCCTTTTTGATATTCTGCAATACAACCAGACCATCTTCATCAGGCAAACGCAGATCTGTCAATACAACATCATACTTCCCCCCTTTTATTTTAGAAGATGCCTCCCGACAAGAAAATGCCTCTTCGACCTCAAAACCTCGCTTTGAAAGCCAAGTTTTCAACATCAAACAAAAGGTAGTATCATCATCGACCAATAGTATCTTAACACTCATAACCATACAAAACTCTACTTGTTATATTGGGCGAAGGTACGAAATCGGAATGAAATAAATAACAAAATGGGCAAAAATCAATCAATTATAAGAGGATAAGCCTGTTCAATATCAAAACTACCACAGCAAAAGAGAACAGACATCACCGTTACTGACTGTTAGATACAGCTGGAATCAACAAATAGAAACTTCCGAAGCATAATGCCCCGGAAGTTGACTGAAATAATGGTACTTAATCACTTAATTTAATGCAACCACTTGTACGGGTTTCACGATTTCCTGTTTCAAATATTCACCGTCAGCATTATAAAATGCTATCATTTTAGAATTTTTATTGCGCAAGACTATCTTGTAAGAATTCTCGTGGTCTCTATATACTTTACTAACAGCATATGCCACATATCTTGATGCAACCTCAGAACGTATTTCCTGTGGCAACTCGCTTACACTGACAGGTTCGTAAGTCTCACAGCCCAAAACAAAAGGAACAACTCCACTTGCCTCCCATGTATCCTGCTGAACTTTTTTCCCCTCTAAACATTTAATTTTAGATTCAGAAGTAGATACAATATTGATTGTGTATACAGAGAAAGTAATTGCTCCACCAACTGCTATTACCAAGGCACCTTTTACTATGTTTTTCATGACTTCTATATATTGAGTATCTCTTTTAAGTTGCATTTAAAGAGAAAATCGTGCCATAATAGGAAAAAAAATCTTTTTAGTTTCTTCATTCCTCATACAATATTGATTTTCATCGAATTATATATCATGATCATTACAACATCTACATGTAGACTTTTTCCCCATTGTAGAGAACAAATCTGATATTTGAGGAAAAAATCCACATTCACGATATGAATTTTTATACATAAACACCTCATAATTATCCTCTTTGCTCCATTTAATCCCTTTTCTCTTAAAATTTAACAAATAAATTTTCATGGAAACGTTTCAATGTCTTAAAAACTTTTATAAATTTGCATTCGTAATCGTTACCGAAACGGTTCAACTATAAAAATTTTCATAAAATAAAAAAATAACCAATACTACTTATACTATACCGCAAACTTGTGAAAACTGCTCCAATAGGAGCAGTTTTTTTAATTTTATCCTAAAAGTTTCCCCAAAACATATCTTTACCTTAAATGCCTTTATTGGTTAATAACAAATAAATATTCTATTGCAACTTCCCTATCGCTTTCAAATAATAAGTTTCGCTTAACCGCAATTCCGCCCGTGCATCAATGGCATCACTCCAAGCTTTTTGCCACTGAGCCTGGGCCTCCATATAATTGGTTATTGTTTCCATTCCCACTTCGTAACGATTTCTGCTCACCTGCAGATTTTCCTCTGCCTGATTTAATGATTTTTCTGTCATTCTCACACGCACAGCTACATTTTCAACATTAAAACGCATCTTAGCTACTTCCAATTGCATCATCTGCGATAATTCCTCTTGTTGCAATCTGGCCATCTCTTTTTCCGCTTTCATCGCTTTCACTTTATTACGTCCTTCTCCCCAATGATATATCGGTATTTTCAAAGAAGCGACAGCAGCAAACGAAGCAATTCCTTCTGATTCTCCATTCAAAGAAATACCATCTCCATAAGTATAAGAAGCAGACACTCCCAATTGCGGTAAAAAATCAGAACGAGTCAACGCTATCTCATTCGATTTTAATTCTACTTGTTTCTCCAACAAATTATATTCGGGACGGGAAGTTATATCATTTCCCATATTCGCCAAATTCAATACTGGCTCAGCACACAATGAATCATTCGCATCAACCTGACTATATAAATCAACGCCTATCACTCGACACAGATTCATTCTTGACAATGCCATGCCATTACTTGCCTTACTTACTAACAACTCTGCCTCATTCTGTTTTACCTGAGCTTTTAATAAATCATTTTGCGAAGCCATACCGGTTTCTATTGCATTCATCACATTTTTCACCAGTTCGCTCACAACTTCCAGATATTTCTCTGCCGATTTCAACTGCTCTTTCACTCTCACATATTGCCAATAGGCTTCATCCGCTTCTACAAGTACTTGTACACGACTAGAATGAACATTCAATTCTGCCATTTCTTTTCCAATGGACGCCATTTTAAAGGCTGACCTGACTTTCCCTCCCATATAGACAGGTTGCTCCAAAATTACACCTACTGAATACACATTCCGCAATCCCAAAGCCAGTTCTATATCCGGCAAAAAAGCATATTGTTTAAATACAGGCATTCCGTCAACACCCATTACAGGCTTGCCGTCCGGCCCCAACTGCATACTATGCAATGGTATTGCCTGCCCGACATCCTCAGATTGATATACAGGCAGGTATCCTCCATCTATCTCATAATTCATCTTTTTATGCATATAGGCATACAAACCGGTTCCTGAAATTTTAGGTAGAAAATTAGCTTTATATGACTTCCAAGTATATCCAACCTTTTTTTGCTGTTCTGCTACTGCCTGCAGTTTTTTGCTGTTCTCAACAGCCATCGTCCTGCATTTCTGTAAATCTAATACAATCACCTGTGCAAAACATTCATTTAGCAGAATACTCAATAATGCCGTAATAATTATCAATAATTTTACCATAATAATCTTTCATTAATCATTATCAGATCTTTTTTTTACATCCTTGCTATCCGAATAAAACAGCGCATACAAAACAGGTATAAACACCAACGTAATTACAGTCCCAACCAATAAGCCACCCATAATCGTCACAGCCAACGAACCGAACAAATCATCAGCCAACAAAGGCAACATACCCAAAATTGTTGTCAAAGAAGCCATCATCACCGGACGTAAACGCGAAGAAGAAGAATCAAGTAATGCTGTCAACTGATCTTTACCGTTTGCCACTTGCAAAGATATTTCATCCAAGAGCACTACTCCGTTTTTAATCATCATTCCTATCAATCCCAAAGCTCCCACAATAGCAACAAATCCAAAATCCTTTCCACTGACAAGCATCCCTGCAACGATACCAATACTGGCCAATGGCAAACAAAAGAAAATTATCGCAGGTTTTTTGAAATCTTTAAACAAAGCTATCAGAATAATAATCATCAATACAATCGCCCAAGGAACATTCTTAAATAAATAACGCATCGCCTCACTACTTGCCTTATGTTCTCCAAGCCATTGTTTTGAATAGCCTTGCGGCAAATGAATTGTATCAATCAAAGGCATTAAATTCTTACGGACACTCTCTGCCGTATAGCCGGGAATATTATTACAACGCGCCTTGATGGCTCTCTGCCCATTATAACGCCATACAACAGGATCTTCCCATTCCAGTTTAATTCCTCGTGTCGCTTGTGTCACCGGAGTCGACCCAACTGCAGATGACAGCAAATCTTCTTTTTTTATGGTTCCCAATAACAACCCCTTTATTGTTTCTGTATTCAAACCTCCCAAAGATGGTAGAACACTCCATACCGGAGTATTATCCAATCCATCCAACTGTCCGCCTTTGTTATCCACGCTCTTGATATAAATAGGCATAGAAGTCGTTCCTTCATAATAAGATCCGACAGGCAATCCGTCTGTTGCCGCCATTAAAGACAATCCTACATCAGAACGAGATAATCCTGCCATTCTGGCAATCGGCTGATAATAATCCACCATCAAAACCGGCATTTCAGGTTCCCAGTTATTAGTCACCAAATTAGCTGTCGGCTCATCCTCCATTATCTGCTCCGCCTTTGCCGCCAAATCTTTAAGTACGGCCGGATCTGGTCCCATAAACATCAATTCTATAGGAAAATCCTCATACATCAAATTATATCGCTTAATACGTACATAAGCATTCGGATAATTATCTGTCAAATACTGCTGCAAGCCAGGAATTGCCTCCTTCAAAGCATCTGCATCAGTAAAATCAACAATCAGTTCTCCATAAGACATAGCAGGCAAAGCTATTGAACGCACTAAATTATAACGGGAAGGTGTTCCTCCAAAACTCGAAGTTACATGTGTAACATCTTCTCGCTTCATCAGATATTCCTCAATACTCCCGATATCCTCCTTGACAGCCTCCAAAGTCACACCCTCTGGCAATTTATACTCTATATACAATTGCGTATAACTCAAATCAGGAAAAAAACCTTGCGGTATAAACTTAAAGCCCCATACGCTCAACCCCAACAACAATACCACCGCTCCGACAGCCAACTTCTTATGGCAAAGCATATACGCCAAGAAACTCCTAAACCATTGGTACAATCGATTGTTATAAACATCTTTCTCGTCTACACTCGTCTCATTTATTTTTAAATACCGGTCGGCATGCATCGGTATTTGTGTTAAAGCCAACACCCAGCTCAACAATAGAGAAACAGCCAATACAATAAACAAATCACGAACATACTCTCCCACGGTGTCGGGTGACATAAATATCGGGAAAAAAGCCAATATAGCAATCAACGTTGCTCCCAACAAAGGCATAGCTGTTTTATTTCCTATATTCGTCAAAGCTTCCGGCTTTCGTATTCCACGCTTTAAATCTACCAATATACCATCAACAATCACGATAGCATTATCCACCAACATTCCCATAGCCACAATCAATGAAGCCAACGATACTCGTTGCAGAGTGCCATCCAACATATACAACACCACAAACGAACCTAATACAATAATAACCAATCCACTGCCAATAATCACACCACTTCGGAATCCCATCGTCAACATCAAAACAAGAATCACCACCAGCACAGACTCCACCAAATTAATCATAAATGTACTGATTGCTTCATTTACCCGATCGGGTTGAAAAAACACCTTCTCAAAATCAATACCGACAGGAATACGAGATGACTTTAATTGCGCCAATTCGGCATCCACTTTTTTCCCTAATGTAATAATATTTCCTCCGGTTTCCATCGAAATAGAGATTCCCAAAGCACGCAATCCGTCATACCTCATCTCATTACGGGAAGGATCCTGATATCCCTTGCTAAGGCGGGCTATATCCCGCAAACGCAGTTGATCATCTTCATGTCCCTGTATAATCAGATCCTCGATATCACTGATAGACTCATAACTATCATCTACTCCAACCCGCAAACGCTTGTTCCCTGTTTTAAAATATCCGGAATACACCGTCTTGTTCTGGCTGTTCAATGTAGCCAACACCTCTGCCGGATGCACCCCAAGATTAGCCATTTTATCCTGGATAATATCAATATTGATACAGGGTTTCCTATCACCATAGATATCTACTCTCCTTACCCCTTCGATATCCTGCAACTCACGTTTCACCAGATTCGCATACTCCACCATCTCTTCATCCGACACACCATCCGTGGTCATGGCATAAAACATACCATAAACATCTCCAAAATCATCTTTCACAACAGGACTCTGACATCCGTCAGGAAACTGCAGGGCAGCATTCTCCACTCGCCGTCTCAATATATCCCACTTTTGCTCCAATTCTGTAGGAGGAACCGTTGTTTCCAATTCAACCGTAATAATAGACAGATCATTCATGGATTTCGACTCCACACTTGCAATATCCCCCATCGCACGGATTTCCTTTTCCAGTACATCCGTCACCTCTAATTCCACTTTATGCGCGGATGCTCCCGGATAAACCGTCACCACCAAAGCTTGTTTCACCTTGATCTCGGGATCTTCCAATTTACTCATGAAAACAAATGAGAAGATTCCACCAATCACCAATACCAATATCAAAAAATTTATCAGTGCCCGATTATTCAGTGCGTATTCAGAAAGATTCATAATACTCAGTCTCCTTTCTTTTTAAAGCAATCCACCTACATTTGTTTTGCTTACAGGTTTCAACAATTCCACTGACATACCCTCTTTGAGCTTATGTACTCCGGCACTCACCACAATATCACCTATCTTCAGGCCTGAATCCAATACAACACTGCCGTCTTTCAAAATTTGACGCACATTCACTTTGCAACTCTTCACTCGCTTTTCTGAAGGCAAATATACCCAGACAAAGGATTTTCCATTCTTTTCCATCAAGGCACTCAATGGTATTTCTGTCATAGAATGTTCATCCGGTTCATAGCCAATAGTAACATTCACACTCATTCCGGCGGCCAAATTATAACCCTCTTCTGGATTCAAGCGCAGACGCATCCCATACAACTGATTCAAATTAGCTTTCTTCGTTACATCCATCAACTCCAACGGGAAAGATTTTTCCGGATACACGTCTGCCACGCATGAAAAATCTCTGAAAGAATTCTGACGCACATAATCGCTCGAAGGGATATCAATCACCACCTCAAAATATCGAGTATTAATCATCGATAACACAGGCATTCCTGCTCCTACTGTTTCACCAACTTCAAAAAACTTCTTTTGGACATATCCATCAAATGGAGCCAACAAACGGGTATCTTTCAACGCATTCTTGTGTGATGAATATTTAGCAGAAATTTGCTGTAATCCAGAAACAGCCTTATCATAATCATTTACAGGAACACTCTTACGGTTATACAATTCAATTACCCTTTCTGCCTCACTTTTAATTTGTCTATACTCTGCTTCTGTTGCGCTTAATTGCAATTCATAATCACGCGGATCAATTTCTGCTATCAAAGCCCCTTTTCTGACAAAACCACCGGCATCAACCGGCATCTTAACAATAGGACCAGATACACGAAAAGACAAATCCACATCTTCTGCAGCACGTATACGTCCTGGATAAGTTATTTTCAACTCCGAACGATACGGTTTCACCACCTCCGTCTTTACCATGACCACACTCTTTTTTTCCATTTCCGATGAACGGCAGGCCGAGACACTCACTATCATTACTCCCAGCACAACCCAAAAATTTCGAAATATCATATTGCACTTAATTATTGAATTTCCTATACAAATTACTAAAATCTACAACAAATATGCCAAAAGCATATCTACACCTTTATTTTTATACTTTCCGGTATGTTAATACCAAAAAAATAATTATCCATCTCTATTTTTTCACCTTAGAGGCTAAAAGATACAGTTGTTCATACTGCAATCTCACCGACGATAGTGCATAAGAAACATCCTGATGCATAATCAAATAATTCAAAACTCCGGCACCTATATTCAATAAATTCTTCGCCAAAACCGAAGTTTCAATCTCCGGTTTCAATTCTCCTACACGCTTTGCATTTAAAATCAACTGTTCCAATTTGGATAAACGCAGCATTTTTGATTCTGCCACCACCTGCTTTAATTCCGGATACACGGCTATCACCTCCACAATCAATGAAAGACACAAAATCTCAGGAATCTCGCTACTGAATTCCCTGGCTGTATAATTATCTATATCCATCAACTTGCGAATCGTCAAATCAACATATTCCCTTAATGTTGAAATACGTCCGAACTCCTCGGTACGTTTGGCATCCAG
Source organism: Odoribacter sp. (assembly GCA_020024465.1). Lineage (GTDB taxonomy): Bacteria > Bacteroidota > Bacteroidia > Bacteroidales > Marinifilaceae > Odoribacter. Next base: position 8,579 of record JAHHTT010000027.1, on the reverse strand, counting down.
CAAAGCATAATAAGCACGCAATCCTTCTTTCAAAACCTCTTCCTTACCGGAAAAATGATAATAAAAAGTACCGCGAGTTATCTTGGCAGCTCTCTCAATATCACTCAAACGTGCAGCCTTAAACCCCTTTTTCAAGAAAAGGAGAAAAGCTGTTTCTATTATCTGCTGCCTTGTATTGGTCATTTCTTTATCAATAAATAATATTGCTCAAACTGCATCCGCATATCCGAAAATGCAATCCTCATATTTTCAGTACTCAAATCAATATTCACCATACTGGTAGACACCGACATCAAATTTCTTGCCAACACAGATGTATCCAATTCCGCCTTGATTTCACCAGTCTGTTTGGCTTTCAAAATCATAAACTCCCAACGCCCCAACCTCAAACGTGATAGCTTATCAATACTATGACGAAATACCGGAAAAAGATTTTCAACCTCCAAAATTAATTGAAAAAAAGCCACTTCTATGATAAAAAACTCGAACAGCTCCTGCCATCGCTCAGCATTTCTCTCCTTTCTATCCACCAGAACAAGAATGTACTCCCTCAACGAATCTATTTTCAAAAACTCCTCCTCACTCATCTCGCTGCTCACTGAAAGATATTTTTCAATACCCGCTTTCAAAATCTCCTCCTTATTGCGAAAATAGTAATAAAAGGCCCCCTTTGTCAGCCCTGTTGCTGCTTCCAAATCCTTCAACGAACAAGCACCATACCCCTTGTTCAAAAATTGAAAGAAGGACTTATTTACTATTTCATCTCTTAAATCCGCCATAGTTTATACTTTTCGGTATGCAAAAATACACAAAATACACAAACGAAAAAATTATACATACAGTTTCTGCCTTGAATTTGAGACAATAAATTACGACACATACTATACTGAAAAACACCTTATCAAATTTATATAAAATATTGCTTTTGTTATTCTGTTCATGAAACTACAATTCATAATCATGAAAGTATTATTTGTAATTTTATCGGTAATGTACAATTCTTTTCAATCGTACTGATTTTAACAAACATCTTTGTTATTAATTTATTTTCCCCAAGCACAAAAACATGCAAGAAATTCTGATGAGCAAAAAATGGTATCCTGATATTTATGAAAAAGATGATAAAGAAACCTCTTTTTTCACCTTTACAAAAACACAACAAATAGACTCTACAATAACTGAAGAAGGTAACTTGGAGATATATACTGCTACATACTATTTGAGCGATACATTGAATGAAGTATTTAAGCCTGAAAAAGTTGGAAAAGCAACAAAAGGGCAATATATGATTCTAAATACAAGCCATACTCCATCCGTTATATACACATTCAGATACAAACTAATCGAAGTATCCGAGGGAAAAATTGTCATACAACATCTAACTCCAGGGATGTCCATCTATGGGCATATTAATACCTGCTATGCAATTCCTCCCAAAAGAGAATAAAATCACCCATTGCAAAAATGTTGCCTGATTTGAAATATCCGACTTTCCGGGACGGAATCAAGACATTATAAAAACATCGTATCGCTTGGTGAAAACAACAAATACCGACAATTATTTGTACTTTTGCCATACAATCAGAAATAAACAAACAGACATATTTTATATTATATGACAAAAGAGAAATGGGGCGGACATCTCGCTATTTTAACAACCAACCTTATTTTCGGATTCAACACCCCCATTGCAAAAACCATCGTCCCCGAATGGATAAGCCCGTATGGGCTGACCTCCATACGTATGGTATTTGCAGCCCTTGTTTTTTGGGGAATCAGTCTTTTCACGGCGCAAGAACGTGTGACAAAGAAAGATTTATTCATTTTATTTTGGGGAGGAGTCTTCGGACTTATCGGGGCACAACTATCTTTTGCCAATGCACTGCGTTTCACCTCTCCCGTGAACATCTCCATCATTGCAGCCATGACCCCTATTGCCGTCATGCTGCTGGCAGCTCTTGTCCTCAAGGAACCTATCAGCTGGAAAAAAGCCATCGGCGTTACCATCGGGGCATCAGGAGCCCTATTGATTATACTCTGCTCCTCACATGAACAGACCGGAAAAGGAAGCCTCATCGGTAACTTGCTGTGCATAGTAAATGTCATAACATACGCCATTTACTTAGTCATCACACGCCCCATATCGCAACGATACAGCCCAGTTACCCTCATGAAATGGATGTTTCTTTTTGCAGCCATCATTGCAATCCCCCTCGGTATCCGCGAATTGCCGGAAGCCCGTATGTTCTCGACAGAGGCAGGATGGCACATCTGGTGGCGTCTGGCATACGTTGTCATAATAGCCACAGGCATTGCCTACATCCTCGTCCCCATGGCATTAAAACGCATACGACCAACCACGGCCAGCATGTATAACAACGTCCAACCCATTGTCGCATCGGCTATTGCCATTTTTATCGGGCAGGACATTTTCACCTGGGACAAACCGTTGGCAGCCCTTATGGTGTTCAGCGGTGTTTACCTGGTAACACAAAGTAAGGCAAAGGACGATGAAAGATTAACGGACAAACCATAAAGTTTAACGAGTATTTTCTTAACTTTGCCATAGAAACCATATAAAAATTAATATAACATGGAAAAACAAGCAGCATTGGATTTATTGGATTTTATCTACGAAAGCCCGACGAGCTTTCATGCCGTACAAAATATCAAACAACGCTTACAGGCTAACGGATTCAAACAACTGTTTTCCGGCGAAGCATGGCATATCGAGCATGGCGGAAAATATTTTGTAACCAAAAACCATTCATCCTTATATGCCTTTATTCCGGGAAACGGCAATATTGCAGAAGAAGGATTTAAATTGATTTGCGCACACAGCGACTCTCCTACTTTTAAAATCAAACCCAACGCGGAAATGTTGGTGGAAGGAAAATATCTAAAACTGAATACAGAAGTATACGGAGGTCCTATCATGTATACCTGGTTTGACCGTCCGCTCTCGTTGGCAGGTCGCGTTATGCTTAAAAGTGACCGGCCACTGAAACCGACCACCCAGTTTGTAAATTTCAAACGCCCATTATTGGAAATTCCCCATCTGGCCATCCATTTCAATCGCGCTGTCAATGATCAGGGCAATCCGTTAAGCAAACAAAAAGACATGCTGCCGGTTATCGGTATGGTAAACGATGCCCTTGAAAAGGACAACTTCCTTTTAAAATTGATTGCCAAAGAAATGAATGTTGCAGAAGATGAAATTCTTGACTTCGATCTCACCCTATACGAATATGCCAAAGGTACACTAGTGGGTGCCAATGAAGAATTCATTTCATCCGGCCGTTTGGACGATCTTGCGATGGCTCATGCAGGCATGACAGCATTGTTGGATTCAACTCCCTGTAATAAAACAAAAGTTCTTGCCATCTTTGATAATGAAGAAGTAGGTAGCGGCACCAAACAAGGAGCAGCAGCACCGACTCTGCGTACCATCTTGGAGCGTATCGTATTCGGTCAGGGAGGCAAACCGGAAGATTTATACCGAGCCATCCACAATTCATTCATGATTTCAGCAGATATGGCGCATGCCGTACACCCGAACTATGCAGAGAAACATGACCCGACCAACCATCCTGTCATGAACGGAGGTCCCGTCATCAAAATCAACGCTAACCAGAAATATGTGACAGACGGGGATTCTGCTGCCGTATTCAAAACAATCTGTAAAATGGCCGGAATTCCTTATCAGACCTTTGTCAACCATTCTGACATGGCAGGAGGCTCTACGCTAGGAAATATTCTGCTGACCCAAATGGAAATACGCGGAGTGGACATAGGCAATCCCATGTGGGCCATGCACTCTGTACGTGAGACAGCTGGAGTAAAAGACCAGGAATACGTTATCAAAGCATTCACGACATTCTACAACATCTGATAAAAACAGGAGCTGGCATTTCCGTCAGCTCCTGTTTTTCCGCCACATTCCAAATACAGACAAATATGAAAATCATTACCTACAATGTCAATGGACTACGGAGTGCTCTATCCAAAGGCTTTACAGAATGGCTAGAAGCAGAACAGCCGGATGTGATATGTATTCAGGAAACGAAAGCTCAACCGGACCAGATACCGACTCTTGAATTAGAGGCATTAGGCTATAAATCCTATTTTTTCTCAGCAGAAAAAAAAGGATACAGCGGAGTAGGCATCTTAACACGTATCACTCCCGACCATGTTGAATATGGCATGGATATGCCTGTTTACGACCGCGAAGGCCGTTTCATACGGGCCGATTATGGAGACCTATCGATTGCCAGCATATACCATCCTTCCGGTACGTCAGGAGATGAGAGACAAGCATTTAAAATGACATGGCTGGAAGACTTCAGACACTATGCCGTAAAATTAGCCAAAAAACATAAAAAATTGATTTTGTGTGGAGATTATAATATATGTCACACTCCCATTGACATTCACGACCCCATACGGAATGCCGACAGCAGCGGATTTCTTCCGGAAGAACGCGAATGGATGACTCTATTCCTACGTTCCGGCTTTACTGACAGTTTCAGGTATCTTCATCCAGAAGAACGAAATCAATACACCTGGTGGAGTTTCCGAGCCAACGCTCGGACCAACAACAAGGGTTGGCGCATAGACTACTGCATGATCACCCCGGACGTAGTCCCCCTACTTCAAGAAGCGTTCATTCTTCCGAAAATCAAACACTCCGACCATTGTCCTACAGGTATCATCATCAGATAATGAAAAAAGGAAGCCGTTTTATGACTTCCTTTTTGTGGGTCCTGAGGGATTCGAACCCCCGACCCTCTGGGTGTAAACCAGATGCTCTGAACCAACTGAGCTAAGAACCCTTGCTATCTTGTCGATTGCGGATGCAAAGGTAGCGCTTTTTTATTTCCCTCCAAACAATTCTCTGTTTTTTTTCAAAAAAAATATTCAATACCTCTGCCTACTTCGACAAATAAGCCGCAAATATCTCATCAAACAGCTCTCCACGAGTTAGTTTCCCATTCTGCACACAAATAGATTCCACACGACCTTTTACACAAAGTTTATTGTCTGACAATCGGTAGATATCTTCCAGAAAAATTAATTTTGCCCCTTCACGTACAATATTCAAACGCACGACAAAACGATCCCCGCTGGTCAATGACACTTTGTAATCTATTTCCACACGCGCCACCATCGCATCGATTCCCTGCTTATGCAATTCTCCAAAATTTGCACCAGCATGTTCCAAAAATTCATGACGGGCATGTTCCAAATAATGCTGATAATTTGCATTATTCACAACACATTGCAAATCACATTCATAATCCCGTACTTTTAATTCAAGTTCAAAAATATACTTTTTCATTTCTCTCCTCTTTTAAATTCGGATACAAAGATATAGTTTTTCTATTATCCAAAACCTATTCCTCCCAATCAACGTCCTTAGAACAAGATTTATTCAATTTTATCTATAACCAGATAAAATAATATAATCAAAAAACTTGCAATTATAAAAACAATTAATATATTTTTGTATTGAAAAATATAAGTAACAACAAAAAAATAAACGATTATGCAACCGATTATCAATTCATCAATTCCAGAGTTTAAAGTTGAAGCCTACAAAGACGGTCAATTTATCACCATAACTGATCAGGATGTAAAAGGGAAATGGGCAGTTTTTTTCTTTTATCCGGCAGATTTCACCTTTGTTTGTCCTACCGAACTGGTTGATATGGCAGACAACTATGAAAAATTCCAAAAATTAGGCGTTGAGATATATTCTGTAAGTACCGATTCACACTTTGTGCACAAAGCATGGCACGATGCATCTGCAACCATTCGTACCATTAAATACCCCATGCTTGCAGACCCTACGGGATCTTTAAGCCGTGCTTTCGGCGTTATGATAGAAGAAGCAGGCATGGCTTACCGTGGCACATTCCTCGTAAATCCCGAAGGATTGATAAAAGTGGCAGAAATTCACGACAACAATATTGGACGAAATGCCGATGAACTACTTAGAAAAGTAGAGGCTGCACAATTTGTCGCAACTCATTCCGGTGAAGTCTGTCCTGCCAGATGGAAAAAAGGAGAAGCAACATTAAAACCCAGCATCGAATTAGTAGGAAAAATATAACAAATCACTACTGTCTCAAGGATATAAAACTTTTAAAGATATCTCTGATACAAAATCCTGACTCCAATTGGAAGTCAGGATTTTTATATGCCGGAAAACCTTTTTACAAAGGCCAATCTCATTTATTTTTTTTAAATATCAGAAGGTTAGTTGTTAGAAAAAATATAACTTTGCAACTTCAAACTGATACCAATATATCTTATAAATAAAAATACTATGGGAAGAGCATTTGAATATCGCAAAGCACGTAAATTGAAAAGATGGGGAAATATGGCCCGTACATTTACTAGAATCGGAAAGGAAATCGATATTGCCGTAAAAGCCGGCGGCCCGGATCCTGCCAACAATACACGCCTGCGTATTTTGATTCAAAATGCAAAAGCAGAAAACATGCCAAAAGAGAATGTAGAACGTGCCATTAAACGTGCCGTTTCCAAAGATACCTCCGATTACAAGGAAGTTGTATACGAAGGATATGCTCCTTATGGTATTGCAATTGTTGTAGAAGCGGCAACAGACAACAACACTCGTACCGTTGCCAATGTACGCCACGCTTTCACTAAATTTGGCGGTTCTTTAGGTACAACCGGTTCTTTGGATTTCATGTTCGACCGAAAATGCGTTTTCAAAATCAACAAACCGGAAAATTTCGATATTGAAGAATTCGAATTGGAAATGATTGACTATGGCATTGATGAGATCTTTGAGGATGAAGATGGCGTAATCAACCTTTATGGTGCTTTTGATGCCTATGGAAACGTACAGAAATATTTGGAAGAAAAACAATATGACATCGTCAGCGGTGAATTTACCCGTATTCCGACTGACACAAAAGAATTAACCTCAGAACAACGCGCTGAAGTTGATAAAATACTTGATAAATTGGATGAAGACGAAGATGTCACTAATGTTTATCATAATATCAAGGAAGAATAATAGTAAAATTGTTTGCAAGATAAGAAATAATGTTGCATATTTGCACCCGCAAACAGCAATGGCCATATGCAACATTTGACTTCGTAGCTCAGCTGGTAGAGCAATTGACTCTTAATCAATGGGCCGAGGGTTCGAGCCCCTCCGAGGTCACAACAAAACCACCTACATTGTAGGTGGTTTTTTATTAAAATAACATCATTACCGCTTTTTAAAATTGTAATATTTGTTTATTCTGTTAAATATTCAATTTTTAAAAAACAACGAGCTGCATGTTTGTAATATGCATATTGAATATTATCTTCAGAAAATCCCATTATTTTAGTTCTCACACTCATTGCATAACCATCCTCTTTATAAGATCTAGTTGTTGATGTCCAGCAATTTTGATATTGAGGGTCCATATTTTCAACGCTTTGCAACAGAATATCGGCATTTAAAGCCTTCAGAGTTGTATTAATCGTTTTTTTATTATCGCTTAATGCTTGCCATATTTCTTGTTCTTTATATGCTGGAATATACCATCCTCTCATTCCTGTTTGTTCCTCAATTCGATCGCAATAGGCAATTACAGGGAATTTTTCTTTATAGCCCTTATCCTCTTTAAAACATGCTGTTGCTTTTTGTCCATTAACTTTCAAAGAATCTGTATAAATATAAAACTTATCTTCTGGCGTAAATTCCAATGCTTCTTCTTCTAAGGAAACAACATAGATACAATTAGTACTATCAACCTTATTAACAATAACTCCAATTGCAGTTGCATTATCTTCTCCAAAAACAACACTCCCAATAGTTGTTTCTGTTCCGATCTGATTTACAGTGATTTCAGATTTAGCATCATTTAATAATACCTGTACTTTACCTGTCCTATCTGAAGAAGATAAAGCAGCCCGAATTACTAAATCTTCTCCATCTTTTTCTGGATGAATCCAGGATTCCTCGCTAGTTGCAATCCATTCATCAGAACTACCGGTTATCTTTATCTTTACTGCAGTCCCAAATCCATTTATTGAAACTTCAGTCTTTTCTAAGTTTAAATCTGCAGAAACAGCTTTTTGTATTACAATAAAATCTAAACTTTCACAACCTGAAGTAATTTTAAGTGTTGCTTTACGATCTCTACGCTCTGCAAACTCTTCTACATTTACAATAAATTCACCATCCCCCTTCGTAACAATACACCAACTTGCAGCATCATCAGGAATAATATTCCAAGAATCTAATTTTGTTGATACCACAACTTTTTTCTCTCCTCCTAAGGCTGTAAATTCTAAATTTGTAGGACTCGATGTTAATTCAGCTTTTAAATCATCTCTACCACCTCCATCATCATCTGTACAGCATAGACAAAAACTTATTAGCATTCCTAATAAAAATAAAAACGTCAACAATGATTTTTTTTTCATAATACTAAAATATAAAAGGTTAAAAGATTACACATTAGCAATATTATATAGTATAACATTGCTAATGGTTTTATAAGAATACTCATCCTCTCAAAAATCCGAGTAAAAAATTCTCTGTAATTATT
>JAHHTT010000026.1 GCA_020024465.1 Odoribacter sp. | reverse complement strand
AATCTACAAAGAATCTCTATAACGCATCTCTATTTCATCAAAAACTTGCCAAAGTTCTTCGATTGATGGGGCTTGCAACATACGGATACGTAAATCTCTAAAATGTGGCAGTCCCTTAAACATACTTGCCATATGACGACGCATATGCAGCAAGCCGCGCACCTCATCAATCCATTCCACTGAAAGCATAATCTGCTCTTTTATTATCTCTATCTGCTCACACACAGAAAGATCAGGCAATAACTCCCCTGTTTCAAAATAATGTTTAATCTGCTTGAAAATCCAAGGACGACCAATTGTAGCCCGCCCAATCATCACGCCGTCTACCCCATAACGTTCAAAAGCTTCTTTCGCAAGTTGAGGTGAAGTGATATCTCCATTCCCCAAAATCGGTATTTTGATACGAGGATTATTCTTCACTTTTCCTATCGGTTCCCAATCCGCCTCGCCTGCATACATCTGTGACCGCGTACGTCCATGAATTGCCAAAGCTTGTATTCCAACATCCTGCAAACGCTCTGCAATGTCTTCTATAATAATATTCTCACAATCCCAACCTAAACGCGTCTTTGCCGTTACAGGCAATTTGACAGCTTTTACAACCCTCTTTGCCATTTCCATCATCAAGGGAATATCCCGCAACAATCCGGCTCCCGCTCCTTTCTGCGCCACCCGCTTTACCGGACAACCAAAATTAATATCTATAAAATCAGGCTTAACCTCTTCGACGATTTTGGCTGCTTCCACCATAGAATCTATAAAACGTCCATAAATCTGAATAGTCACCGGCCGTTCTTCTTCATCAATGGTCAACTTTTTGACAGACTTGTTTACCGAACGTACCAAAGCATCGGCTGACACAAACTCGGAATAGAGCCAGTCTGCACCGTATTTTTTACAAAACTTTCTGAACGGAGGATTTGTCACATCTTCCATCGGTGCCAATATCAGAGGACGCGTTCCCACTTCTATGCCTGCAATTTTCATAAAATTTTTATTCAGATAATTTAAACAGTTATATTCGTCTCTTTTACTCAAAAAGATTTAAATTTACGGCAAAAATATAGAAAAATGCTGATATTGAAAATGCTTCTCATTGCTTTAAGTTTCCTCGCTACTGATGGGAAATGGATTCGTGTCAATACCTCTGAACATATATCTTTTTTATTCCCCAATACTCCCCAAAAAATAACGCAGAAGATAAACGGCATTCCATCAACCATTTATCAGACAAAAGATCTCATCTGTGTTGCCGGAGTCGTCTGTTCTGATTTTTCTGTCAAAAAAATAAAAATGACCCATGAAGTAGCCCAAGCTCTCTACGAAGAATTAAAAGCCGGCTCTTTAAGTATGGAAACGGCTATACTGAAAAATGAAACAACGGTACCTTATGAGAATATGCTTATCAAAGAAATTGAATATTCCATCATCAAAGATAAGCATGAAATGACCTATTTCAAACGATTCATCTTCCGAGATGACTTTATTTACCAAATTTCCATCGGAGGACTCAATCGCTATACAGATATGCTTCTGAAACAACGGGAAATATTTTTCAATTCTTTTACCTTTGAAACGGAAGAAAAAACTTCAAAAAGCAATCCAAATAACAAATGAATTTATTAAAATACAAAACATAAAAAACATGAAGACCATTTTATTATTCCTATGCCTTTTAATTGTATCAGCAGGATTTTCACAGACACCTCAGAATAATAGGGACACAACAAAACAAAAAAATGCCCAAAGTGTAGCAGAACTCTTTGCAATCGGTAAAAAAACATATCAAAAAGATGATATCCCATTTAAAGGTTATTTTAAAGGTCATTCAAGAGGCTTTCATGTAGGCTTTATGAATTTTGCCAATCTGCCGGAAAAATATAATGGCATGAAACTGAATGGCTCCGGTTCATTCACTTTTCAATTCAACATCTTCAACCATAATATAGGATTAAACAAACGAAATAATTTCGGACTTATAACAGGATTAGGACTCGAATATCAACGCTTCAGATTTGACAATGCCGACTACACCATCACAAAAATAGACGGCACTACATCCCTCATAAAGAACAAAGAAAAATACAACGATATTGAAAGCGTTAAACGCAGTAGTTTCAAAAATCTTTATCTGACTATCCCGTTGATGCTTGAAATACAATTCCCCGCTTCTAAGTATGCTGAGAAACGCTTTTACGTTTCCGGAGGCTTTATGGGCGGCATAAGAATGCATTCTAAAACCAAAGTTGTCTATCACAACACAAACAATAAAAAAGAAAAAGAAAAACATAAAGGCAACTTCAATATCGTACCTTTCAAAGTGGATGCCATTGCACGCATCGGTTATGGCAAAATCAGCTTATGGGGAGGATATACGATTACCAATCTATTTAAAGACAAAAATCTGACAGATTTAAATATCTACACGATCGGATTTGGATTGAATATCTGATGAAAATTTAGAGGATGCTCTTCACAATGACATCCTCATTTTTTTTCCGATTGCATTATACTGCTTTGACGGTCTATGGAGGCTTGATGAATCGCTTTGAATATTTTCTCCAAAAACTCAATATCCAACCCTTGTTTATCTCCATAAGAAAATACCTTTTCCAATATTTTTTCCCAGCGTCCTGCCTGTAATATTGTAATATTATTCTGTTTTTTATACTTACCGATTTCATCCGAAACTTTCATACGGAGTGCCAATAAATCAAGCAATTCACTGTCAATAACATCTATTCGGGCTCGTAATTCATCTATATTTTCTTTATATTCGATATTTTCGGTATGATCATTACGAATCACCAGTTTTCTCAATAGTTTTCCAACATTTACAGGAGTCAGTTGCTGTGCAGCATCACTCAACGCCGTTTCCGGACAAATATGCGATTCTATAATCAGACCGTCAAAACCTAAATCCATCGCCTGCTGGGCAATTTCCGGAATATATATGCGTTGACCGGCGATATGGCTCGGATCACAAAGCATCAGTATACCCGGATAACGACGTCTGATTTCAATAGGTAACTGCCATTGAGGTACATTCCGGTATTTATGTTTTCCGTAAGCTGAAAATCCTCGGTGAATTACACCTAATTTTTTTAATCCGGCCATATTCAACCGTTCCAAAGCCCCTATCCAAAGCTCAACATCCGGATTTATCGGATTCTTCACCAACACCGGAACATCCGTGCCTTGCAAGGCATCTGCAATCTCCTGCATCGCAAAAGGATTGGCCGATGTACGCGCTCCAATCCACAACATATCTACACCGGCCTTTAAAGCTTCATGTACATGGTGAATATTTGCAACCTCCGTTGAAATTTTCATACCCAACTCTCCACGCACGCGCAAAAGCCAAGGCAGACCGGCTTCCCCTACTCCCTCAAAACAGTTGGGACGCGTACGCGGTTTCCAAAGTCCTGCACGCAATACATTTATACCTAAACATTTCAAATCATACGCAGTCCGGAAAATCTGTTCCTCGCTTTCTGCACTACAAGGACCTGCTATAACCAGCGGATGTGTCGTATTTTCAAACAAACCCCATTCTTCAACTTCCTGTAATTCCAATTTCATACTCCGATATCCTTTCAATTTCAACTTGCATAGTTAGAATATTTTTCCGAAATAGGTGTATCTTTGCAGACATAAATTTCAAATGAAAGCCATGTCTGACAATAAAACGCTATTTTTGCTGGATGCATATGCCTTGATATATCGCTCATATTATGCTTTTATCAATAATCCAAGGATTACAACCACAGGAATCAATACTTCCGCCACCTTCGGTTTTGCAAATTTCTTATTGGAATTGCTGGAATTGGAAAAACCAACTCATATTGCTGTTATTTTCGATCCTGACGGTCCCACATTCAGACACGAAATGTACAAAGCTTATAAAGCCCAGCGCCCTCCCATGCCTGAAGATTTAAAAAAATCCGTTCCCTATATCAAGCAAATTATTCAGGGAATGGGGATTTCTTGTATTGACATACCGGGATACGAAGCCGACGATGTAATTGGTACATTAGCTAAAAAAGCGGAAAAAGAAGGATATGTCGTCTATATGATAACCCCGGACAAAGATTATGCACAATTGGTCAGCGAAAAAATTTTCATGTACAAACCTGGACGCTCCGGCAATAAATCAGAAGTATGGGGTATCGCGGAAGTTCTTGATCATTTTGGAATCGAACGGGTTGAGCAGGTTGTCGACATTTTGGGATTAATGGGCGACACGGCAGACAATGTACCGGGATGTGCTGGAATTGGTCCCAAAAGTGCATCTTCTTTAGTCTATAAATATGGAGATATTGACGGTATATATGCGCATATAGACAAATTGAAAGGCAAACAAAAAGAAAATTTACTGACTTGCCAATCCACAGTACTGTTATCCCGTACATTAGTTACCATTTGTACTGAAGTACCGACAGATATTACAACAGACAATCTTAAAAAAAGGCAAATAAAAACTGATATATTAGAACCCATTTTTAAAGAATTAGAGCTTTTTTCTCTGTCCCGAAGAGTGTTAAACAGTGAACATAAAGAAGATAATGTCGAAAAATTGACTGACATAAAAGTCAACTATCAAGACTTCTCACAAAATATTCCTGCTTTACTGGAACTATTAGACAATGCCGATTCATTTGTCCTTTTTGCAACCTTTAAAGAAGGGACCTTGTACAATTCCCGGCCAGTATCACTTGCCTTTTCTTCTCAAAAACATTCCGTCGGTTATATCAATTTACCTGCAGATGATACATGCGTTGATATCATTTTAAGTTTTAAGCCTTTGTTCGAAAATAAAGAAAAAACACTTATATCTATCGATATCAAAAACGATATTATTTGGCTGAAACGAGCAGGAATCGAAGTAAAAAATAAAATATTTGATGCCAAAATCGCACATTATCTGATACAACCGGATATGTCTCACGATTTAAGCCGGATGGCTCTGGAATATCTGAATTATAAATTATCAAGCGAAAAACAAGAAAATCAGCAACTGACCTTACAATTTGACGAAGAAACCGCTGAAGATAATGATTTCAGCGAAAAAACGGACGTTATTTTCCAATTAAAGGAAAAATTACAGGAAGAACTTGAAAAAACAGGTCTATGGAAACTTTACAACGAAGTGGAAATGCCTCTCGTTTTTGTACTGGCCGATATGGAATACGAAGGTGTCAGCATTGATACCCGAAAATTGCAAGAAATTGCCGACGAACTCAAAAAACGTTGTGACACTATCGAAAAAGAGATATTTGAACTAGCCGGCCAATCTTTCAATGTAAGTTCTCCAAAACAGCTTGGCGAGATTCTTTTTGAAAAAATGAAAATCGACCATAGCCATAAAAAAACAAAATCCGGACAATACAGCACTTCAGAACAGGTACTTGTCAAACTGGAGGACGAACATCCGATTATCAGTAAGATACTTGATTACCGCGGACTAAAAAAACTGCTCACTACTTATGCTGAAGCACTTCCCAACTTTATAGACAAAGGTACAGGCAAAATACATACACGCTTCAACCAGGCAGAAGCAGCTACCGGACGGCTCAGCAGTTTAAACCCTAATCTGCAAAATATTCCAATCCGCACAGAAGACGGTCGCAAAATACGCAAAGCCTTTATTGCCGGCGACAACGACTATATATTTTTCTCTGCCGACTATTCCCAAGTGGAACTCCGTCTGATGGCCCATCTCAGTCAAGACAAAGAACTGATCAATGCCTTTAACCATGATATTGATGTACACACAGCCACAGCTTCTAAAATATACCATGTACCCCTAGAAGAAGTGACTCCCGAAATGCGTCGTCGTGCCAAAACTGCCAATTTCGGCATCATCTACGGGATTTCCGCATGGGGATTGGCAGAAAGATTACATATCAGTCGCAAAGAAGGAAAAGAACTGATTGACGGCTATTTCGAACTTTATCCGGGTGTTAAAGAATACATGGAAACATCTATAGAAATAGCTCGTAAAAAAGAGTATGTTGAAACCATCATGGGCAGACGCCGATACCTGCGGGACATCAATTCGCGAAATGCTGTTGTACGCGGTATGGCCGAAAGAAATGCCATCAATGCCCCAATACAAGGATCAGCTGCAGATATTATCAAAATGGCTATGATTTCCATCCATCAACGCATTCAAGAAGAGGGACTCCTATCACGCATGCTCCTACAAGTTCACGACGAATTGAACTTCAAGTGTCACAAATCCGAACAATATCTATTGAAAACACTTGTCACTAATTGCATGGAACATGTTGTAAAACTTTCCGTACCATTGACTGTCAGTACTGGTTTCGGCAATAATTGGTATGAAGCACACTAATTTTATACATATGTATCAACTGGAAAAAATACAAAATAGTGTGCAGGAAGATTCTGTTCAATGTGCGGAATCCGATTACTTATGGCTACAGGAAGACATTTCTGTATCGGACAAGGCGGAACTCTTGGCAGATACCTTTGAAATATGCCCGTCTGTAACATACCCTATGCCTTATTCCAGAATTGATACAGGCAAAAACCTTATACACAACCTGATCTTTACTATCATTTTTCTGGTCATATTTGCCACAATTCGTTTAAGAGGCAAAAATTTGATCTCCGGTATCATATATGCCATGGCACAAAGAAAAAGAACTGTCCTTCTCCTAAATGAAGGAATATTGCCCAATCTGGTGTTCTACAGTATGGGACTGATTCTCTCCTTTTCTGTTTTGGCAGTTTTCCTATCCTATCTCTCAATCGGATCTTTTTTTTCAATATACAGCCTTGCTTTATTCGGAAGTCTACTATTTTATCACCTAACTCTACTCTTCACTGTATATTTTCTGGGATGGACGTTCCATGCCAGACAGATTGCCAACGAATTTATCGTCAATCTATGGACTTTTCACATCGGCTCAGGACTACTTATATCTCCATTCGTTATGGCACTTTTCTTTGTACAAGAGAAAACAGTATCTCAGCTTGTTACAGCAACGATTATCTGCTTAAGTCTATTAATGATGGTTAAAATAGTTCGTTGGTTTGCAATATTCTTTCACTACAAAGTTTCAATTTTGTATATGATTTTGTACTTTTGTGCTCTCGAATTGTTGCCGCTACTTTTTTTATATAAAGCAGTGGTATAAAAGAGTAACAAACTAAAACTTTATTGCTTTGAAGATAAAAAAAATACTCGTATCACAACCACAACCGACTACTGACAAATCTCCATATTCGGAATTAGCCGACAAGTATGGATTAAAACTGGAATTTCGACCTTTTATAAAAGTGGAAGGTGTAACAGCAAAAGAATTCAGACAGGAAAGAATCAATATCCTTGATCATACAGGTATCATCTTTACCAGTCGGACTGCCATTGACCATTTTTTCAGAATTTGCCAAGAAATGCGTATAACGGTTCCAGATACCATGAAGTATTTCTGTATCTCAGAAGCAACAGCATTCTATCTGCAAAAATACATTGTTTATAGAAAAAGAAAAATTTTCTATGGCGATAAGAAAGTGGACGACATGACAAAAATTCTGTTGAAACATAAAACAGAGAATTTTCTGGTCCCTCTTTCTGACATACACAAAGAAAATATTCCCGGTCTGCTGGATAAACTGAACCTAAAATATACAAAAGCAATACTTTATAAAACCATTGCCAGCGATTTAAGCGATATTAAAGACTTGAAAGAATATGATATCATTGCCTTTTATACCCCTTCGGGTATTAAGTCATTATTTCAAAACTTTCCGGATTTTGTTCAGGACACGTTAGCTATTGCAGCTTTCGGACCTGCTACCGCTACTGCTGTTGAAGAAGCCGGTTTACGTCTGGACATTAAAGCTCCCACTCAGCAATGTCCTTCCATGACAATGGCTCTTGAAGAGTATATCAAACGGTTCAATAAGGAAAATAAATCTAAATAATACATACAAATGTCCGGAACCATAAATTCCGGACATTTTCAAATTCATTCTTATTTATGTACACACTCAGTAAAACAGAACGCTTATGCAGTAGAATTCTCGTGGAAGAATTACTTGCGTCTGAACTGAGTTTCGTAAAATATCCGTTCCGGATCATATACAAAATATCTTCGATTCCCGGAATTCATCCTGCCAGAATAGCTGTCAGTGTCGGCAAAAAAAGATTTAAACGTGCTGTAAAGCGGAATCGTGTAAAAAGATTGGTACGCGAAGCTTTCCGCTTAAATAAAGCGATCCTTTACAACGAAATACCGGAAGGTAAAACCATTGATATTCTGTTAGTATATCTTGATTACAGCTTACCTACATTTGCGAAAACAGAAAAAGCAGTGAAAATTATATTGCAAAAAATAGCCACTCGCTGCGCCACAGAAATTAACCAGGAATAATATGCAATATCTCAAAAGAATTTTCACACTTTTATTTCTGATTCCCGTCAAATTTTATCAATACTGCATTTCTCCACTGAAACCACCTACTTGCAGATATACACCCACTTGCTCACAATATGCTGTTGAAGCAATCAAAAAATACGGACCCATTAAAGGTATCTGGCTAGCTATAAAACGCTTGCTTCGCTGCCATCCTTGGGGCGGAAGCGGATACGACCCTGTTCCTTAAAAAAATAAAGAGCCTTCTTAATAAACATATAAATTTCCTCCGTTACTTCTTATTTTCAAGAATAACTATTATTTTCGTTTATTAAATATCCAATATGTATAATAACAGATAAAATATAATAGAATGAAGACAAAAAGAATTCTTATTATGGCTGTAGCCGTCATTGCCATAAGTATTGGATTGACGTCCCTTAAAAATGACGATAAAAACTTCGAAATCAGCAAAAACTTAAACATTTTTGCATCTCTTTTCAGAGATGTCAATCTTTTTTATGTCGATGGGGTAAATCCCGAGAAAATGATTACCACAGGTATCAATGCCATGCTGAAATCGCTGGACCCTTATACAGTCTATTACCCCGAATCGGAAACAGAAGATGTCAAATTAATGACTACTGGTGAATATGCCGGCATTGGTTCGGTCATCAGCAAAAAAGGCGAACAGGTAATCATTCGCGAACCATATAAAGATTCTCCGGCAGATAAAGCCGGATTACTCCCGGGTGACATTATTCTTGCCATAGACGGCAATTCAACAAAAGGAAAAGACGTAGCCGGTGTCAGTGCCATGCTCAAAGGGCAACCTGAAAAAGAAATTACCATTAAAATAAAACGGGAATTTCATGAAAAACCATTGATAAAAAAAGCAATTCGCAAAAAAATACAATTGCCCTGTGTACCCTACTACGGAATGGTCAACAGTAAAACAGGATATATCTGTCTTACCAGTTTTACGGATAAATCAGCAGCAGATGTTAGGACAGCTTTGATTGAACTGAAAAACAAAGGAGCTGAATCCATGATATTCGACCTGCGCGGCAACAGCGGAGGACTCTTGGACCAAGCTGTAGAGATAGTAAACTATTTTGTACCGAAAAATTCAAAAGTGGTCAACACAAAAGGGAAACTGAAACAATGGGACAAAGAATATACTGCAGGTAAAAATCCTATCGTGCCGGAAATGCCCCTCGCGGTTTTAATTGACCGCGGTTCTGCCTCAGCTGCTGAAATTGTGGCCGGAGCCCTTCAAGACCTCGATAGAGCCGTTTTAATAGGAGAAAGATCCTTCGGAAAGGGATTGGTTCAAAATGTACGGGATCTTGCTTATAACACAAAATTAAAAGTTACAACAGCCAAATATTATATCCCTAGCGGAAGATGTATTCAAGCCCTTGATTACACTCACAGAAATCCCGATGGAAGTGTCGGTAAAATTCCGGATTCTCTCATCACCGAATACTCTACTCTCAATGGTCGCAAAGTATATGATGGCGGTGGTATAACCCCCGATATAAAAATTGCTCCTCAAGAATATGCCAGAATTACACAGGAATTAGTATTACAGGACATGACTTTTGATTTTATCAACAACTACGCGCTCCGTCATGAGAATATAGACGACATAGAACTCTTCCGGATCACAGATGAAATTTATAATGAATTCAAAAACTATCTGAAGGAAATGAATTTCAGCTATGAAACAGAATCTCAAAGAACACTGGACAAACTGATTGATATAGCAAAAAATGAAAAATACTATGAGACATCCAAAGAAACAATTGACAAACTGAAACATGAATTACAACACTCGATAGATCGGGACATGAATCTTTTTCGGAATGAAATAACTTCATTCCTCACAGAACAGTTTCTGCAGCGCTACTACTATCTTGAAGGACTTCTCAAATACAGATCAAAACACGACAAAGAAATTATAGAGGCTGCCGAACTACTTGCCAATCAGGAAAAATATAAAAAAATATTGAACCCTTGATATTATAACCCGGAATTATCCGGGTTATTTTTTTCATGAAAATGATTGTAAATTATCGCAGCTCTTTTCCTACCTATCACTGCTGACAACTCTTCCTGACTTCGGACAGAAATATTTTCAACAGACTTAAATGTCTGCAATAAGACTATTTCAGTATTTTCACCTATCCCGTATATTTCGCTTAATACACTTTGTGTCTGCGATTTTTCTCTCAATTTACGGTGAAAAGTAATTCCAAAACGGTGGGCTTCATCCCTGATCTGCATCAATATCTTCAATGCTATCGAATTTTTACCTAACAGATAAGGATCTTTATCTCCCGGATAATAAATCTCCTCCATACGCTCAGCCAACCCTACAATAGGTATCTTACCGTATAACTCAAGTTTTTGAAGACTCTTAATGGCAGAATGAAGTTGCCCCTTGCCTCCGTCAATCACAATAAGATCCGGTAATTCTGTCCCTTCATCCAAAACTCTGGAATATCTTCTATAAATTATTTCTTCCATCGATGCAAAATCATCCGGACCCACCACACTTTTAACATGGAATTTTCTGTATTCCCGTTTGGCTGGTTTTCCATTTATAAACACAGTACAGGCAGCTACCGGATTAGTACCTTGGATATTGGAATTGTCAAAACACTCTATACGATACGGCAAACGAGGTAATTTTAACTCTAACTGTATGGTTTTTAAAACATTAGATGAAAAATCATCTTTTTTAAGACTACGTTGGCGCTCTTTGTCCAGACGAAAATATCTGATATTGCGCTCAGACAAATCCAATAACTGCTTTTTGTCCCCTTTTTGAGGAATAACATACTGGATACCATCCAACAGGATATCAGGATAGAAAGGTATAATAATTTCTTTGGATTGGCTACCCATCAATTGACGTATTTCAAAAATGGCAAAAGCAAGAACAGACTCTTTTTCTTCTTCTATTTTCTTTTCTAACTCGATGGAATGAACCTGTACAACAGCTCCTTGTATAATTCTTAAATAGTTTACATAAGCGTATTTTTCTGTTTCAATATAAGAAAATACATCCGTATCATGTATTGTAGTGCGCACAATGGTGGATTTAGCCTGATAATTCTTCACCAGTTCCAAAGCTTTTTTCACTTCATTCGCCTCCTCATATTTCAACTCATCGGCATAGCGATTCATTTTACGTGTCATCGTTTCAACAACCATACCTAAATTACCGCGCAGAATATTTCGGATTTGCGAAATATACTCACCATACTCTTCCTCTTGAATCTTACCGACACAAGGTGCTTGGCAATTACCGATATGATATTCCAAACATACTTTAAATTTATGAGCACAAATGGATTTTTGATTCAGTACTAAATTACAGGTCCGCAATCTATACAAAGATTTAATCAAGGATATTAATGTATACGCCAATTTCCCGGAAGTATAGGGTCCGAAATATTCCGACCCGTTATGAATATATCTGCGCGTGACGAATACACGTGGAAAATTCTCTTTTCTTATACATATCCATGGATACGTTTTGTCATCTTTCAAAAGAATATTATAGCGAGGCTTGTATTTTTTTATCAGATTATTCTCCAACAAAAGCGCATCCTGTTCACTGTTAACTATTATATATCGCAAATCATGTATCTTATTGACAAGTAAAAGTGTCTTGCTAGACTGATTGCTTTTACTCAAATAAGACAATACTCTGTTCTTAAGATTTTTGGCCTTACCTATATAAATAACAGTTCCTGTGGAATCCAAATATTGATATACTCCCGGTTTATCCGGCAATTCATTTATCTTTACTCGCAGACGATCTTCATACAGAGCCATATTTCCACTGATTATGATATAAAACTAAAAGTAGAATATTCAAATAATCCCCTCTCTCCTATTTTCAATTCAGGAATTACAACCAAAGCCATAAACGAAAGAGTCATGAAAGGCGAACTCAAAGAACAACCCATTTCATTTAATCTATCACACAATTCCTCCCATTTCCCGGCTATTTCATTTCCTTTTTGATAACTCATAATACCGGCTATCGGCAACGCCATCACCTCTACACGCCCACTGTCACCGTCAGCTATAGCCAAACCTCCTTTTTCACGAATAACGGCATTTACTGCAGCTACAATTTCCTTATTACTGCAACCAACTGCTATCAGATTATGAGAATCATGAGAAATACTCGTAGCAAAAGCAC
The DNA here is from genome assembly GCA_020024465.1 of Odoribacter sp. Taxonomy (GTDB): domain Bacteria; phylum Bacteroidota; class Bacteroidia; order Bacteroidales; family Marinifilaceae; genus Odoribacter. The sequence goes on along the minus strand of JAHHTT010000026.1, from coordinate 17,490 downwards.
CCCGTTTTAAACCCACTCCATGAATATGGGCTATCTGAGGATTCTCATTTTTATAACGGTTTATATACACTATTTTCAAAACATCGTATTCTAAATCCGATTCCAAATCAAATGAATCGGCAGCCACTTTAAAAATCTTTTTTCCTGTTACAATTTTTCCATCCTCTACATCTATACAGGGAACATGATGGGATACATATTTTATTATATCACTCTTTTCTATCTCTTTTCTCACAAATTTATTCAGAATAATATTTCCGGATCTATTTGCAATATCATCAACTTCTCTTATACTTCTGTCATATCGCTTTATACCATCAATATAAACAGATAAAACCGAGAAATCTTTTAAGTTATCATAAATGGCAAAATCTGCTTTTTCCCCTACTTTTAATGTTCCCACATCCAAATGATAATGACGGATAGGATTTAAAGAAGCTATTTTCAAAACATCAAACAAATCAAACCCATCCGCCACAGCCCGCTTCACCATTTTATCAATATGTCCGATTTTAATCAAATCATCCGGATGAGAATCATCGGTACAGAACATCACTTCATCCGGATACTCTTTTATCAAATCTTTTAAAGCTTCATAATTTTTTGCAGCACTTCCCTCCCGAATCAATATTTTCATTCCACCGGTAATTTTTTCCAAGGCCTCCTCTTTCGTTGTACATTCATGATCCGTTGTAATACCGGCAGCAATATATTTAATCAAATCATCCCCTTTCAAACCCGGTGCATGTCCATCTATCACCAAATTCCGCTTACGTGCACTATTAATTTTAGACCACACTTCAATATCATCCATCAGCACTCCGGGGATATTCATCATCTCTGACAAACCTACAAATAATCCGGAATCAAATAAATTTTCCACATCATGTGATGAAATCTTCCCGCCGGAACAATCAAAAGATGTTGCCGGCACACAAGAAGGTATTGTAAAAAACATCTTTATAGAAGCATACTTAGCCTCCTCCACCATAAAACCAACACCCTCCTTCCCCAATACATTTGCAATTTCATGCGGATCGGCCACAAGCGCTACAGTACCTTTTCTGATAGCCAATTTGGAAAATTCCGACGGAACCAACATGGAGCTTTCTATATGCACATGAGCATCTACAAATCCAGGAGCAATAAAATATTTATAACGATTATTATTTTCCGTAATGGATTTAATCACACCATTCTCTACTAAAATTACACCAGAAAAAATTTTTCGTTTTTCAATATCTATGATATTACCTTCAATTTGCATAAAAAAATCAGCTTATTATATCATCTTTTTAATCTACTTTTATCTATTCTATTCGCGAATAAATACGAATGTTCCACGTGAAACATTTCTGATATAATCTTCGCTATCGCCCCAACAAAATCAACAAAACATTAATATCTGCCGGCGAAACACCACTGATACGCGAAGCCTGTCCGATTGTACGCGGCTTTATTTTTGCCAACTTTTGTCTGGCCTCAATTGATAAATTAGTAAGTTCTTCATAATTGAATTTTCCAGAAATAACCAGATTTTCCAAACGGGTCAATTTATCAGCCAGCATCCGTTCACGCTCAATATACCCCGAATACTTAATAAATATTTCAGCTGCTTCTACAATCTCTGCACGTATTTCATTAACCTGTACAAAATCTTTCAAGGGTGGCAACACTTCAATCAAATTAGCCAAAGTAATTTGCGGTCGAGTCAACACATCAACCAATTTCAGTCCTTGTCGCAAAGGTGCCGTATTCAAAGATTCCAAATAAGAATTGATTACATCCGGCTTCACACTATAATTACGGATATAATCAATCAAAATATCTCTTTTATTAATTTTATCTAAAAAAATGTTATATCTGTATAAATTTACTAAGCCTAAATTATATCCTTTCCCTGTCAAACGTACATCTGCATCATCCTGCCGCAAAAGAATACGATATTCTGCCCGGGAAGTAAACATTCGATATGGTTCATCCACCCCTTTAGTCACCAAATCATCAATCAACACACCTATATAAGCCTCATCACGCTTCAAAATAAACTCTTCATCACCATGGATTGAAAGATGTGCATTGATACCTGCCATCAAACCTTGTGCTGCCGCCTCCTCATAACCCGTTGTACCGTTAATTTGACCCGCAAAGTAAAGGTTTTTTACCAATTTTGTCTCTAAGGTATGATAAAGCTGTGTCGGCGGAAAATAATCGTATTCGATGGCATATCCGGGACGATAGATCCGCACATTTTCAAATCCGTCAATGAGTCTCAGTCCTTTTAACTGCACCTCCCATGGCAAAGAAGAAGAAAAACCGTTTAAATAGTATTCCGTAGTGGTTTCACCTTCCGGTTCCAAAAAAAGATGATGACTGCTCTTATCTGCAAAAGTATTGAGCTTGGTTTCTATACTCGGACAATATCGGGGACCTACGCTCTGAATCGTACCGTTAAACATCGGACTGTCATCAAATCCTTCCCGCAGGGCTTCATGAACTTTTTCATTCGTATAAGCCATATAACAGGGCCGCTGAACCAGATGATTCGTATAATCAAAATTTATATATGAAAAACGATGAAAATCATCATCACCCTCCTGTTTTGTCAATTTTGAAAAATTAATGCTCCGCCCATCGATCCGGACTGGAGTGCCTGTCTTCATACGTCCTGTTTCAAACCCAATGGAAACAAGTTGTTCTGTCAGCCCATGAGAAGCCGGTTCGCTGATTCTGCCACCTTCGAAACTGACTCTGCCGATATGCATAAGACCATTAAGAAACGTGCCGTTTGTCAGTATGATTTTAGAAGCATAAAATGTGGCTCCTAAAGCAGTACGTATCCCCTTCGCTTCCCCATTCTCGACAATTATTTCCACCACTTCATCCTGCCACATATCCAATCCGTCTGTATGTTCCAAAATATCACGCCAATTGGCTGAAAATTTCATTCTGTCGCATTGTGCCCGCGGACTCCACATGGCCGGACCCTTAGAAAGGTTCAACATCCTGAATTGTATGGAACTGCGGTCGGTCACAATCGCTGTCATACCGCCAAGAGCATCAATTTCCCTAACAATCTGACCTTTTGCAATACCGCCTATAGCCGGATTACACGACATTTGTGCGATTTTATTCATATCAAGTGTCACTAGCAACGTATGGGAACCTAATCGTGCTGCGGCACTCGCAGCTTCACAACCGGCATGACCGGCTCCGGCAACTATCACATCATAATCCGGTAACAAATATTCCATTTTACACCATTTTAAGAAGATTCAAGCAAATATTTTCATTCCGGCGCATTTCCATGCTGTCTGTTTCAGTTTTATCTTTAAAACCTATCAAATGAAGCACGGAATGACAAACGACTCTATGAAATTCATTATCGTAAGATGTATTGAATTCAGCAGCATTCGATCTGACAGTATCCAGACTAATAAAAACATCACCAGAAAGAACTTCCCCGGCACAATAATCAAAAGTGATGACATCCGTATAATAATCATGGTTCAGATATTGCCTGTTAACAGACAATATGTATTCATCATCACAAAAGATAAAACTTAAATCACCCAATTGACGATGATAGTATTCTGCAATTACATTCAACCATTTACGAATCAGTATATCGGAAAAAAAAGAAGGATAATCGATTTTTCCTTCTTTATAGAATAAAATTTCTTTCATCTTGTTTTAAAATTAAAAAATACGGCACTGTAAAGCTATCATCACTTTTATTCATTCACATATTATCATTTTGCCAACCAAAGTTCCGGATTCAACTTGACAGGTTGCACTTTACCGACATTTTGCCAAATTTGAAAATTCAATACACTGCCTTTTTCACTGTCATATCCAATACGGCCCAAAACCTGTTTGGTTGTCACATGATCACCCCGCTTTACCTTTACCCCTAACAGATTCGGATATACTGTAAAAAAATTACCGTGCTGTACCAATACAGTATAATTCAATCCGGGAACATAACAGACATCCAATATTACTCCTTTAAACACTACGCATACCTCAGAATCTTTCGAAGTAGTAATATCTATTCCGTCATTTGATATTTTCAGGTGTTTATGTAGTGAATGAACATTCACTCCGAATTTCTCTGATACAAAACCCTCCTCTACCGGCCAAGGTAACCGACCCTTATTTTTGGCAAAATCATCTGAAAGAAGCTTTTGTTCCTGAATGAGTTTGTTATTTGCAGGAGAAACTTTTTTTGCTTGAGCAGTAATCAAACGGTTAAGCTCTTTAGCCAAACGCTGACGGTTTTTAATCTCTTTATCCAGCTTTTTCCGTAAATTCTTTTCTCTACGATGCAACTCCGACACATACCTGTTTTCTTTCACCCGTTCCGATTCCATTTCCTGATTCTTTATATGTATCGTCCGGACCACTTCATTTTTTTTACCTACCAACTGCTTCAAATCTTCATTTTTAACCCTCAGAGAATCATTTATCCGTTGAATAAGTTTTAATTGTCTGTCCGAATAATCTTGTATCTGCTGGAAATATTTAAAACGGTTGTATGCCTGATTAAAATTAGAAGCAGAAAGTATAAACATCAACTTTTCAGCTTTATTTCTTTTTTTCCAACTTCCATATACCAATTTCGCATACATCTCCAACAAAGCTTTCCGCTCTTCACCCAACTCTGAAATTCTATTTTCATTTTTAGTTATACGTTCCTGCAAATAATTCACTTCTGCATTTAATGAAGATATTACTTTTTTACTTTGAGCAATTTTCTCCTGTAAAATATTTACCTTTTCTGTTGAAATCGACTTATTACGGGATGCCTCCTTCAGCAATTTATTCAGATAGGTAATCTCTTTTTCTGCTTTCTCTTTTTGTTTACGTACATCGTTGACAGATTGCGAAAACAATCCGTCAAAAGAAAAAATTCCTACGAGTAATAATATTAAAAACCTATTTTTCATACGGCAACAGCAAAGGTTTATATTTCGAAGATATTCTGAAATTGGATTTTACGGGTACGTCAAATTCTATTTTTTGAAATTCAAGTTGCAAACTCATTTTGTTTTCTTCGGAAAAAAGGTCGAAAATAAATTTTTCCGGAAATAATTTACCTGAAAAATTATTGAAATTTTTGTACTCCACACCTACTCCGGCCCCTTCCTCTATGTCCTCTAAAAAGAAACTCAAAGGTTTGAAAGTTGTAGGATCCACTACTGCTTTTTGCTGTATCAGCATGAAATCTTTATTTTTTCTTTTCTTCTTATAAAGCTTTTTTATTTTCCTCCCCAATGCCTTTTCCTGAATTACAGAAAGTTCATATCCTCCATCTACACGAGACAATTTATACCGTTTCAATTTTTCCGAATTGCCATCAAAATCAATGTTCACAAAACAATTAGTAAAAATGTTCTGAATATAATTATAATTCAATTCTGTATCAAAACGATCAAAGAAATAATTGTAATCAGACACAAAATATTTCTTATTATGCATATCTACAAATTTCACACTATCCCGAGTCAATAAAACACGTGCCACCTCTATACCCAACGGGGCATTCACAGAAAACTGAATAAAGCTGTCTCTTTGAATTTTCATAGAAATTCTGAAATCATGGCTCTTTTTTCCGGTTTTCAACGAAGCATCAATACGTTTTGCAAACAACGTATTATACTTTAACTCATTTTCTTCAATATTCTTCAGTAATTTATTCTCAGTAATCAATGGAACTTCCTTTTTCACGATAGCCTGCTTCACAGTACGACAGGACAACACTGACAAACAAATTATCAATAACAATAACAATCTAACTTTCATACTTTCACAAACTTCTGTTATTCAGACAAAATACCTGTTTTTATCTTCTGTTCCAAAATTCTTAATTCTTCTTTATCCTTTATTCCGGCTTTCAAAGCTTTTTTCCACATATTCAAAGCTTCTTCTTTTTCCCCGTTCTTATAAAGTATGTCACCATAATGATTGTACAAAACTCCGGATATCTCTTTTGATTTCTCAATAGCCAGCTTCATATAGAATTTAGCCTGAGAATAATTTTCCCTTACATAAAGCACCCAGGCATAAGTATCCAGAAATGTTACATTATCCGGTTCTATTTTTACCGCATGCGTAATCATTTGTTCAGCCATACTGAGATTTTCTTTTCGCAAAGCTAAATAATAGGCATAATTATTCAGCACTAAAACATCATTCGAATTAATTTTCAAGGCTTCATCAAACATTTTAAAAGCTTTCTCTATGCTGTCCAACTGATAATAACACTCACCCAAATTAGCATAAAACTGAGCTTTCATTGCCGGATTTTCATCAGATAAAGTCACTCCTTCTTCAAAAAACGGCAAAGCACTCCTTATCTGACTGTCCATTACCAATTTCACTCCTGCCATCAAATAAGGCAGGGGATGTTCCGGAAAATAACGTATGGCCTCCAGACTCCGACTGTACATACTGTCAAAATCCTGCATTTCATTATACAACAAAAGAAGCTCCTCCCAAATCAAATAATTATTACGGTCATGTCCCAATATGTATTCCAGTTCCTTTTTCGCTTCATCCAGTTTTCCATCTCTTTTCAAAAGATCCGAATACAAAGCCCTTACTCCCAGATCTTCATTATATTTTTCAAGCAAAAGTGCTACATACGAATCTATTTGAACATCCGTAACTCCAATAGTATCCGGAGCTAATATCAGTTTTAAAATATACTGTATTTTAAATCCATTATCTATTTTATCACTTAATAAAGCTCGCCGTATATGCTTTTCCGCCTCTCCAACAATTTTCTTTTCTCTATAATAATCTGCCAGATAAAAATGTACAAAACCGTTATCCGGATCAGCCTTTAGCAAACGATCTAAAATCTGTAATCCTTTTTTATCCTGATTATAATTGAAATAAAGTTCAGCCAGCAGACCCAGATATTCACTTTTATCCGGAAACTTATGTACCAGCTTCACCAATTCGGCCGAAGCTTTCTTAATATCATTCAATTTTGTATACAACTTGAATTTTTCAATGGAAACCGGTTCTGTTATACCATAATGTTCCTCATATTCATCAAATACATCGACAGCCTTTTGCCATTTTTCCACAGAAGCGTAGAGACCGGCTTCCAAAAGATAAAATTCATCTTTTTCCGGATATTTATCAATAATTTCAGCATACACCTGACACGCTTCCTCTATCATTGATTTCTCTTGCAATATATTTGCCAACAGCACTTTATACCACATATTACCGGAATTTCCGGCTACAGCTTCACGTGCCAGATCCAATGCATTGTTAAAATCATTGCCTATACTCAACAAACCTGCTATTTCATATTTCACGGCCGGACTATTCGGCAATATTTTAAGACAATTATCAAACCACTTCAAAGCATCCTGAAAATTACCGGTTATCCTACATCTCACCCCTTCCATATAAGAATAGTCAAACTCCAGTTGCCGGGCTTCACTTAAAACTTGTTCAGGCACAAGATTTTTCTTTTTCCGGTCCGCAAAACCGGCTGTACAGATAAAAACAGCCAATAATAATAAAATCCATTTTTTCATATACAGACAATTAAAAGTATTCTAATTTTTTCCTGTATGTCCGAACCCACCGGTCCCTCTCTCCGATTCATCCAATGTCTCCACTTCAATCCATTCTGCCTGTTCCACTTTATTAATCACCATCTGGCATATCCGTTCACCATTTTCAATCTTGATCACATTATTTGACAAATTCACTACAATTACACCGATTTCACCACGATAATCCGCATCAATCGTACCCGGACTATTTAAGATACCCAAACCTTCATTCAAGGCCAATCCGCTTCTGGGACGAATTTGGGCCTCATACCCCACAGGTAATTCTATATATAGCCCTGTCGGTATCAGTATACGTTCCAACGGTTTTAATATCACAGTCTGTTCCAAATTCGCACGGATATCCATACCTGCAGAAGCTTTTGTCTTATATTCAGGAAGCGCATGTGTTGAATGGTTTACTATTTTTACTTTCATAATCAATTTGCATTATAATATAATATAGGATTTCAAACTTACTACTTTTTTACTATCCTACGAAGAATATTCTTTAGAAAGTTTCCAACCTTCGCAGCAAAATTACTCAAATCAACATTTTCAACATTCAATATTTCATTATTATATTCTAATTTTTTCTTTAAAAAAATATGAAGATTATTATAGCCTGTTAGTTCTCTTTATAAATGTTGATAGGAAAAGTTGTTTTTCATGTTATTAATATTGCAACTGAAGCTTATTGACAATGTCATTAAATTGTAATTATTTGAAATTAAGTTGAGAATAGACGTTATTAACAATTGTCAGTAACCTTCGGACTGAAAAAATAATTACAAATTTCAGTGTTGAAAACTGTTAGTAAGTAGTCAGTATAAAATCGAATAAAATCCTTTTCTTTTTTTGGCGGTCTGTCAAAAAAATGGAATGAATTCTTTTCTTTAATATTCCAAATAAAGTTTTCATTTTCTATTAATAGTTTTCAACACCCTATTCGCAACTTATCAACAACTATTTGCCGGCTTTTTCAATAATCTTTGTTGTAGAAAAACCTTCAGTTAAATCGACGGTGACCACTTTTCCTCCTTTAGATGTCACTATATCATATCCTACAATATCTTCCGGTTTGTAGTCACTGCCTTTCACTAAAATATCCGGCTGTATATAGCGTATCAATTCCAAAGGCGTATCTTCTTCGAAAAAGATTATTTTATCTGTAAATAATAAAGATGCTAAAACTATGGCACGTGCTTCCTCGTCATTAACAGGACGAGACTCTCCTTTCAGTCTTTTTACAGAACAGTCGGTATTTAGACCTATCACTAATTTTGTACCGAATGCAGCTGCTTTGGCCAGGTATTCGACGTGCCCCCGGTGTAAAATATCAAAACAGCCGTTTGTGAAGACAATTTTTTCTTCTTTAAATTTCCAGATACTCAGAGTATTTTCCAGTTCTTCTTTTTTTCGGATAATTTTATCCGTAATAAATTTTTGATAATCCATAATTTTTCTGATAAAACGAAAACGATGGACGATTAAAAAACTGAGAATTTCTTAATCGCCCATCGTTTTACTTTATAATTTCTTGATTTATATTTATATCAATTGATTAGTGCTTGTATCCGGAAATACAAGCGTGGGTTTATGTTGCTTTGCTTCTTCAAAATCCATGGAGGCGTATGATATGATGATTACAATATCCCCTACTGCACATTTTCTGGCTGCCGGTCCGTTCAGACAGACTGTACCTGAATTTCTCTCTCCTTTGATAACGTATGTTTCCAATCGTTCGCCATTGTTTACATTAACGATTTGTACTTTTTCGTTTTCGATGATATTGGCGGCTTCCATCAAGGCTATGTCGATAGTGATGCTCCCTACATACTGTAGATTAGCTTCTGTGACAGTGACCTTGTGAATCTTTGATTTTACAACCTCTATATTCATTTCGTTTAAAATACAATGTTATCAATCAGTCTGATTTTGCCGGCATAAACAGCGACACAAGCTACTTTTTTACCGGGTTCGTTCCAGTCTTTTGTAATTTGCAGTGTTTCTTCATCAACGATTTCAACGTATTCGGTTTCGAGAAAAGGATTACTGTTAATTTCGTCTGCAATCCATTTTTTCATCTCTTCAACATTTTTTTCTGAAACCAATGAAGCGGCTTTTTTCAGAGTCGCATAGATATGTGGAGCGTTCTTTTTGTGTTCTTCATCCAAAAGAGTGTTGCGTGAACTGCGGGCCAATCCGCTTTCTTCACGGATAATCGGGCAAGGGATAATTTCAACGGTATATTTCAACTGTTTCACCATGCTGCGGATAATGGCTATCTGTTGAAAATCCTTCATTCCAAAGAATGCTTTATCCGGGCGTACGATATCGAATAGTCGGCTTACCACCTGCCCTACTCCATTGAAATGACCGGGACGTTTAGCTCCTTCCATTACGCTTTCGATATAGCCGAAGTCAAATTTGCGGGTATCCGGTTCCGGATATATTTCAACTACTGAAGGAGCGAAAACAATATCGCATCCTACTGTTCCCAACAGTTCAACGTCTTTGTCTAAAGTGCGCGGATACCGTTTTAAATCTTCCGGATCATTGAATTGAGTGGGATTTACGAATATACTGACCACCGTAACGTCACTATTCTTCTTAGATTCCTTAACGAGGGACAAGTGTCCTTCGTGCAAAGCCCCCATAGTAGGGACAAATCCGATTACCTTGCCTTTGTTTTTCAGGCCACTAATCAGACTAATCAGTTCATTTTTAGTGTTTAAAACTTGCATGACATTTTAATGAAATACGGGGTGCAAATGTATTATTTATAATTGAGAATAAAAAATCGTCTTTTGTTTTTATTCAATATTTCGATAAATTTTCATCTAAATTTTATAGTGAATTCAGCTGCTTTATCTTTATCAGCCCTCCCATATATTGCCAGTTCTATCGAACTATTGTTTTATTTATATAATGTATGTATGGCGGGATGGACAGACATCAGTGCATCGATCAGTTCCGTGCGGCTCACACCTTCGCGCATGACGATGAAAATAGTATCGTCTCCGGCAATGGTGCCTAATATTTCAAAATAATTTTCACTGTCTATCAATACTGTAACGGCATTGGCATATCCGGGCAATGTTTTGATGACAGCCATATTTCCGGAAAAATCAATGCTTAGGATCGTATCTGTGATGATAGCTGACACTTTCTCTTCCCGTTGTTCATTTTGGATACTTTCCGGAATGATATAGATATATCCTTTCTCCTTGTGCGGAATTTTTGCCACTTTCATGAATTTCAAGTCGCGGGACAAGGTGCTTTGTGTAGCTTCAACATTCATCTCTTTCAAGCGGAAAAGCAACTCTTCCTGAGAAGAAATCAGTTCGGATTCTATCAGTTTGCGAATGGTAAGCAGTCGCTTGGTTTTGTTTCTCATATATTTTCATTAAAAGTCAATTCTACTGCAAAATTAGAAATTTCTTCTTTAACCAATGCATTTGTATGAAATATTTGACATTTTCAGATGTCCGATTCTTATCCGTATCAAATATATGGTAAATCTTGGTAAAAACTAGAATGAATCCTATATAAATCCTATATGAATATTATATGAATCCTATATTGATAATATTTTAATAGCATTTTATATAGATTTTATCTGGATTTAGTATAGATGAAAGTCAGATTTGATTGGGATATGGGTAGGTTGATTATAAGTGTATTTTAAATATTACAATTTATTTCGATAAATGCGGCAGGATTTTTTTTTATGTATATCTTTGCTTTTTAAATTAATATGCTTGTCTTATGTTTAGGAAGTATTGGAAATTTCTTGTGATTTTTTGGTCGGTAGTGTTGGCAGGTATCATGGGAGTAGTGATTTTCTTTTGGTTGATTTCGTCCGGAAAATTAGGTTTTATGCCTACATTTGAAGAGTTGGAAAATCCCAATAACCGCTTTGCTTCGGAAGTTTATTTTGCAGACCGTACTTTTATGAGCCGGTATTTTGAAAAAGAAAACCGGAAATATACGGAATACCGTGAGATACCCCAATCAGTAATCGATGCTCTGATTGCTACGGAAGATGTCCGTTTTTATGAGCATAGCGGGATTGATGTCAGAGGATTGTTCCGTGTGTTGAAGGGAGTATTGACTGGTAATACTTCGTCGACAGGAGGCGGTAGTACGATTTCCCAGCAGTTGGCAAAGATGCTGTTTCCACGGGAACCGGATTTGAATGCTTTTGAATTGGTAATCCGTAAATTCAGAGAATGGGTGATTGCCGTTAAACTGGAAAAGAGCTATACGAAGGAGGAAATCCTTACCATGTATTTAAATAAATATGATTTCTTGAACTTGGCGGTTGGAATCAGTTCGGCAGCAGATATTTATTTTCAGGTGCCTCTGGATTCATTGCGGGTGGAACAGGCAGCGATGTTGGTGGGTATGGCCAAGAATTCATCGTATTATAATCCGGTGAGACGTCCGCAATTGACGCTCGATCGTCGGAATGTGGTATTGTCGCAAATGTGCAAGTATGACAAGATTACGGAAGAAGAAATGGATTCGTTGAAGCAGTTGCCTCTGGGTGTGAATTTTAAGCGTGTAGACCATAAAGAAGGATGGGCAACTTATTTCCGTGAACATTTGCGTCTGTTTATGACGGCAAGCATGCCGAAAAGGGCTAATTATCATGATTTGGCACAATATAGAGTGGATTCCATTGCCTGGGAAACGAATCCATTGTATGGGTGGTGTAAGAAAAATGTAAAGGTAGATGGTACTCATTATGATTTGTATGCCGACGGTTTGAAGATTTATACGACGTTGGATCCTCGGATGCAGCAATATGCAGAAGAGGCGGTACGGGAACATCTGTCCAAAGATTTGCAGCCTCTGTTTGATAAGGAACGGGTGCACAAGCGCAATTCGCCTTTTTCAAATGATATGTCTATGGAACAGATTAATCAGGTGCTTACCCGTTCTATGAAACAGTCGGAGCGTTACCGTGTGGCGAAAAAGGAGGGTTTGAAAGACTCTGATATCCGTAAAATATTCAGCCGGAAAGTGGATATGCAGGTGTTTACGTGGAACGGATTGCGGGATACACTTATGTCCCCGATGGATTCCATCAAGCATTATAAGGCATTTTTCCGTTCCGGCTTTATGGTGATGAATCCCAAGAACGGACATATCAAGGCATATGTTGGAGGTCCGGATTACCGCTATTTTATGTATGATATGGTAAGTTCCGGAAAACGTCAGGTGGGTTCTACCATCAAGCCTATACTTTATACTCTGGCGATGCAGGAAGGATTGGGGCCCTGTGATAAGGTGCCTAATATACCGCAGACATTCCTTTTGCCTGACGGTAAGTTGTGGACAGCCCGCGGAGGTTCGAAGCGTAAGGGCGAGATGGTCACTTTAAGATGGGGACTGGCCAATTCTGAAAACAATATATCGGGATGGGTGTTGAAACAGTTTACACCTCAGGCGGTTGCTCAGATGGCATACAAAATGGGTATAACGAGTTTTATTGATCCGGTTCCTTCCATTTTTCTTGGAACGGCGGAAATTTCAGTCAGAGAAATGGTGGCTGCCTATTCGATTTTTGCCAACAAAGGAGTATATAATGTTCCGCTGCCGGTTTATCGAATTGAAGATAAATATGGCAACGTCTTGGAAGAGTTCCGGGCGGATTCGAGGGAAGTGATTACGGAAAATACAGCTTATTTGATGTGTAATTTGCTTGAAGGTGTCGTGCAGGACGGTACCGGTGTCAGGTTGAGATATAAATACAAACTGATGAATCCGATGGGAGGAAAAACCGGTACGACACAGGCTCATGCCGATGGTTGGTTTATGGGTGTAACGCCTGAATTGGTAGGCGGTGTATGGGTAGGAGCAGAAGACCGTTCTATTCATTTTCAGAATCTGGCAAATGGCCAGGGAGCCAATATGGCATTGCCTATTTGGGCTAAATTTTTGCAGAAGGCTTATGCTGACCCGAAATTGGGGTTGAAACAAAGTGCATTTGAGATGCCTGCCGGTATTACCAAACGTCTGGATTGTGATGAAAGCAGCGATGGAAATGTGCAGGAAAAAGAGGAAGAGTTTTTCTAAATAGAGTAACCATGGCTAAAACAAAGACAATTTTTGTATGTCAGAATTGTGGAGCAAAGGAGGCAAAGTGGACCGGACGCTGTAATGTTTGCGGAGAGTGGAACAGTTTTGTTGAAGAAGTGGAGGTACAGACGAAAGGCAGGGGAAATGCCGTAATCGGTACTCCTTCGTCCAAGGCATTGAAATTGTCTGAAATAAAGGCAAATGCAGATATCCGGATGGATACCGGAGACGATGAGTTGAATCGGGTGTTGGGAGGAGGAATGGTACCGGGTTCGATGATTCTGCTGGGAGGCGAACCCGGTATCGGGAAATCCACATTGGTTTTGCAGTTTGCTTTGCACAGCCGTTGCGGGCGGGTGTTGTACGTATCGGGAGAGGAGAGCATTTCGCAGATAAAGATGAGAGCGCAGCGTTTGGGTACAGATAATGATGACTGTCTGTTCCTGTCTGGTAATTCACTGGAAATGGTGCTGGAACATGCCCGGACAATACAGCCTGATTTATTGATTATTGATTCGATACAGACATTGGCGACAGAGGCAGTGGATTCGATTCCGGGAAGTCTGTCACAAATCAGGGAATGTACCAATGCTTTGTTGCGTTTCAGCAAAGAGAATACGATTTCCACGATATTAATCGGACATATTACGAAAGACGGGCAATTGGCAGGACCGAAGATTCTGGAACACATGGTGGATACGGTTTTGCAATTTGAAGGCGACCAGCAATATATGTATCGGATTCTACGTTCGATTAAAAACCGTTTTGGTTCGACATCGGAAATAGGAATCTATGAAATGCTGCAAAGCGGATTAAGGCAAGTGAGTAATCCTTCGGAATTATTGCTTTCAAATCATGCAGAAGAGTTGAGTGGTATCGCTGTTTCAGCCACGATAGAGGGTGTCCGGCCTATTTTATTGGAGGTGCAGGCATTGGTATCTACGGCGGCTTATGGAGTGCCTCAACGTTCGGCTACGGGCTTTGATTCGCGGCGTTTGAATATGCTGTTGGCTGTACTGGAAAAGAGAGTGGGATTCCGGTTGGCCTCCAAGGATGTGTTTTTGAATATAGCGGGCGGAATCCGTGTCAGTGATCCTGCTTTGGATTTGGCAGTAGTGATGGCTGTATTGTCTTCGAATATAGATGCGGCTCTTCCCGGCGATACGGTTTTTGCCGGAGAGGTGGGACTTTCCGGAGAAATACGTGCTGTAAGCCGTATTGAACAACGTATTGCAGAGGCTGGAAAATTAGGTTTCAGACGAATATTTGTACCTGTAGGTAACAAGAAAGGATATACCCGTAAAAACGATTCAATAGAGGTTTGCTTTGTATCGAAGATAGCGGATTTGTGCAGAAGTCTGTTTGGATAATATATCTGGCGGATTGTAATGAGTAACAATGTTTCAACAATATTGCAAAATGAAATTTTCTATTGTTCAGGATAGATATAAGTTTGAAGAATTGTACATGGCTTATTTTGAAAGCCTGTATCGTTTTGCGTATCATTATGTGATGTGTGAAGAAGCAAAGGATATCGTTCAGGATGTATTTATCCAGTTTTATGAAAATAGCAGGAATTTACCGGAGGATATAAATATTTTGGGCTATTTGCTGACAGCCACTCGAAACCGTTGCATGAATTTTTTGAGGCATAAAGATATTGTAGATAAACATGAAGAGCGTTTAGTGGAAGCCATTATCAGTTGGAATGCGGAGTGTACGGATGAATACAGCGAATTAAGCCGTGAAATAGAGCGTTGTATGTCTTTTCTTTCTGTACAGCAACAACAGGTTATCCGTTTAAAAAGTGAAGGTAAATCTTATAAAGAGATAGCCGAGAAATTGAATATCAGCGAGGGTACGGTAAATACGCATATTGCCCGTGCTTATAAAGTTTTCAGAGAAAATTTCGGACGTTCTTTAATGCTGGCCTATTTTATTTCCCGTTTTTTGTGAAAAAAAACATTTTCTGTGTATATGGAATCATTTTTCCGTGTGTTATTATAGAAACAGACGCTATGAAAAAGATAGACTGGCATATCATCAGAAAAGTTTTTGATAAAACTGCAACACTTGCTGAGCATAGGGATTATCAGCAATGGCTGGAGGATTCTGATGTGCATAGAAATTATACAAAGCATATAAAGGATTTTGACGGGACTTCGCCAAAAGTTTCGGAAGAGGAGTTGCAGCAGCTGTATTTTTCGCTTTTTCTTTCTATTCATCGGCGTAAACGTTTACGGATAATGAAATGGAGCAGTATTGCTGCAATATTATTCCTTGCATTGGGCGGTAGTTGGCTGTTGTTTAATCAGAAATCAGAAAACAGTTTGCCGGTAGTTATCGATGTGGCAGCAACGGGAAAATATGATGATATGGTGCGTATGATTACGGCTGACGGAAAAGTTTATAATCTGGAAAACAAACAAGAACCAGTGGTTGAAGAGGAGGATATTTTTAATGTTGAAGCAGCAGCAGAAATGGTTGAACCGCGAATTATAGACGTACCGCAGGGGAAGATCTGGCAGTTTACATTGTCAGACAGTAGCCGTGTATATGTGAATGCGAATTCACGTTTGGTATTTCCTGAAAATTTTGACGGTCAGAAAGAACGACGCATTCATTTGGAATATGGAGAGGCTTATTTTGAAGTGACGAAAGATACTGAAAAGCCATTTATTGTATCGGTGGGTAAAATGGAGAATACTGTTTATGGAACAGCATTTAATGTAAATGGTTATCAGCCAGATTTTCCAAAAACGACGTTGATAAAGGGATGTGTAGGAATGCGAAAATCTGGAGATATGAAAGAAATTCGTTTGCAACCCGGTCAGCAGGGACAGTTGGATGAAACAGGAGAGTTGGTTGCGAAAGAAGTGGATTGGGAAACGCTGATTGCATGGAGGGAAAATATTTTCTTTTTTCGAAATACTTCACTGGAGGAGATAGCTTCTTGTTTGGCAGATTGGTATGGAGTGAAATTTCGGTTTAGCCGTGAATCTTTGAAACGTGAAAATTTTTATTGTCGTTTGCCTCGTACATTGCCTGTTGAACGAGTATTAGAAGCCTTGGAGCGAGGACGGACAGTTCATTTTATATATGAAAAGGACACAGTGACAGTGTATTAAAGACCTAACTAACTAAATATTTTTAATTTATGCAAAAAGTGAAAATTCTTGCACGGGGATGCCTATGTGCATTTCTGATACCCTTATTTGCCGGTTGGCTGACAGGAGAGAGGGTTCTAAAAGCTCAAAATGAATCGGATTATGCTTCCGCACAGATGAATCTGTTAAAGAAAGTGATAGAAATTGAAGCTGAAAATCTTTCTTTTGATGAATTTTTCAGTTTGATAAACAGCAAATTGAGTTCACCTCTGTATATTTCATATAGAGTGGAAGATTTGAGTGTAATGAAAAAAGTGTCGATGAAAAGACGTCGTGGCAGTGTAGAAAGTATTCTGCGTGATGTATTGGAGGATTATCAGTTAACTTTTATGGTAAAAGATAACATTGTGATGATTGATCGCAAAGAGAGGGTGATACAACAGCAGAAAAAACCGTTGATTATTAAAGGTAAAATATTAGAATCTGAGAATGGGGAGCCGATTGTTGGTGCGACTGTTTTGATCAAAGGAACTACAGTCGGAACTTCTACCGGTTTGGATGGAACATTCACCATTCCTGTAGAAAATGGTAATACTTTGGTCGTATCTTTTATTGGTAAGACACCTCAGGAGGTAAAGATTGAATCGGATAATTTTTTGACTATAAAATTGAAAAATGACAGGATTCAGATGGATGAAGTGGTTGTAACCGGTTAT
>JAHHTT010000025.1 GCA_020024465.1 Odoribacter sp. | reverse complement strand
ATAATACGAGAGACGAAAAAGAGAAACTCACAAGCAGCACAAGTATAAAACGAAAAAGCCAACCGACTCCTAAACGGACGGTTGGCTTTTAAATCCTTGGCAAAATATAGCTACAACATCAGTTTTTTTTCAAAACATAGTATTCTGCAAGTTCTCCCTCATTGATGGTGCCTTTTTCATCAGACAGCATCACTGAATTTTCCAGAATTTTGTAATAGGTCTTTTTTCCTGAAGAAGGGGTTATCAATTCCAGCAAATCGCCGTTCAAAAGATGGTACACTCCATTGGTTTCAAAAATGCCGTCTTTGACTCCCAAATACTCACTTTTGATATAATAAGTTGAATCGGCATTCACCGTAAGAGTTGTCTTGATACCTTCGCAATCCGCACAAGGAAGAGTTCCCTCGTATGTGCCATAAAAATCATTGGACTTGGTCACTACTTCTGTAGCAGTCTCTGTTGTTTTTGCCTGAGTCGAATTTTTAGTGGCAGAACCTTTACAGCCTGCAAGTGCTACGACCAAAGCTCCCATTAATAAAAATTTCACGTTCATAATATAAATATTTTGTTTGATAATAAAGCAAATATAGCAAATTTATATATTGGGCAGATTCAAAATACATCATTTTTTTTCACATTGCTTACATTCGGATTTTAATAAAGGCCAATTTGCATCCGATTCATGCTCAGATTTTATAATCTCCAATAATTCAAGCACTTTATCCGGATAACAAGCTGCAAGATTGTGAATTTCCGATGGGTCGGCGGCCAAATTATACAATTCTGTCCGAATTTTACAGTCATCTTGCGATACTCCCAGACGGACCAGTTTCCAATCGCCTTGGCGGACAGCCTGTCGGCCTCCTCCTTCATGAAATTCAAAATAAAGATGTGGATGTATTTTTTGCTTGCCTCTGCCGGTCAATAACGGCAGCAGACTAATACCGTCCGTAACCTCCCGTTGCTTTATGTGGGTCAACTCGGAAAATGTGGGTAGCATATCCCAAAAAGAGCAGATAAAATCAGTTTCGCCTTGTGTAATAACCCCCGGCCAGGAAGCTATAAAAGGCACACGGATTCCGCCTTCATACAGGTCACGCTTATATCCCCGGTAAACACCATTGCTATTAAAAAAGTCGGGATCGGCACCTCCTTCTTGATGCGGACCGTTATCACTGCAAAAAACAATCAAAGTATTTTCATATAATCCCAGCGACTTCAAGCGTTCCATCACTTGTCCGACATAAACATCCAGACGATAGACCATCGCAGCAAAGGTGGCATGAGGCTCTTGTTGCGAACAATACCCACCCTTGCGGAAATAGGGGCCCGAATCACATCCTCTAAAGGGTTTTTCAGGATATTTCCCCCGGAATTTCCGTATAATGCTATCCTCCGGAACAATCAACTCTGCATGAGGTAATACATAAGGCAAAAAAAGAAAAAAAGGACGCTCCCGGTTTTCTTCCAAAAACTGCAAGCTCCGCTCATGAATCAAATCCTGGGTATAATATCCGTAGGCTCCATCGGCATTTTCCGGCAAATCCACCCGCTGTCCATTATCCCACAAATGGTCCGCATAGTAATTATGCGCCAGTAACTGGCAATTATAACCGTAAAAATCATCAACACCCTGGCGATTAGGGGCACCTTCCCCATCAGGCGCTCCCAATCCCCATTTACCGAAACAACCGGTGACATATCCCGCTTTTTTGAAAACACTGAAAAGTGTCGTCATCTCTGCCGGCAAGGCCATTTGTCCTTCCGGCAACACTTCTTTATTACCCCGAATAGGAACATGTCCGGAATGTAGTCCGGTCATCAGACAGGCTCGAGACGGAGCACTGACTGTAGTGCCGGAATAACATTGCGTAAAACGCAAGCCTTCTCTCGCCAGACGGTCGATATTTGGCGTTTTGAATTTCTCTTGTCCATAACAACTCAAATCACCATAACCTAAATCATCGGCTATGATAAAAACAACATTGGGTATTTTTTTTGCCTGGACAGGAATTACTGCCTGGACCTGAATACAGCCTATCGAAGCTGCAATTCCTGAAAACAATAGATTTTGTCTCATCTTGCTATAGTGATTTTATCCCAACCGTACCCTCATCACATTGGCAGGAGGGCGATTGTTCTTCAATTCATTAACCATAAATTCAAAATAACGACGGGTATGTTCAAAAAACATCTTAAAGCCGCTGCAAAGAGTGGATATCGGTTCTCCTTCCGGTGTTTTGTCAATCCTATTTTTAGGACAATCTCCTCCACAAGCATAAAGGTAAGTGCATTCCCGACAACGGGATGACAAAGAATCCTGTTTATACTGCTCAAAATAAAGCTGGCAGTCACTCTTGACCATCTCTGTCAAACTCTCTCGGGTCAGATTACCCAACCGATAGTTTGGAAAGACAAAATGGTCACAACAATAAACGTCGCCATTGTGTTCGACTGCTACAGAGCAAGGACAATAGCTTCTCATCGAACAAAGAGCCGGCTGCTCTCCCATATAAGCAGCCAATGTATTGTCAAACCAATTAACATAACAATATCCAACATCCGTCTTCATCCAACGGTCAAAAATACGGCAAAGAAAATTTCCCCATGCCTCTCCACTGACATTTTCCCGCATCAGAGCAGCATCTTCTGCATAACGATTATCAACAATGGACAGTTCTGCATTTTCATCCAAAGCAATACGTTCTACAATCGGCGTAAATTGCATATAACGACTTCCGAGCTCTTTCAAGAAATCATACACAACTATCGGTTCCTTGCTATTAGATGCATTCACGACCGACATGGTGTTGAATTCCACACCATGTTTCCGAAATAAACGAGCACAAGCCACAACTTCAGTCCACGAACCATTTCCATTAGGGTGACAACGGTGTCGATTGTGCAAATGCTCCGGACCATCTATTGAGAGTCCACACAAAAAATGATTGGCAGCAAGGAATTCCGCCCATTCGTCATTGATCAGCGTTCCGTTGGTCTGTAAGGAATTGAATATTGATTTTCCTGCTCCGTACTTTTTCTGCAAGAAAAGAATCTTTCGAAAATAATCCAATCCCAGCAAAGTCGGTTCTCCTCCATGCCAAACAAATTCTATATGTTCCTGAGGCTGCGATGTGATATAATCACAAATCATTTTCTCAAGCACATCATCCTGCATACCAAAGGCAGACACGGTGAAAGGAGTATCCGGATACAGAGCATCTTTTTCCAAATAATAACAATAGTCACAATCCAAATTACATACAGGACCGACAACTTTTATCATTGCCGAAAAGCTACGTTGCAATTTTACTCTTTCCCGTTCAAAAAGGAAAGAGGCTGTCTCCTGTATTTTCCGTTCATTTTTTTTACATGCTATCATCCTATCAGGCTGTTAATGATATTTGACAGCCAAATGTAACGCTTTCAGTTTTATTATATGGAAAAAGCAGATAGAAAAAAATCCCGGAAATCATTCCGGGACATAGATGATTTCTCCATTTTCCAACTCATAGGCTATACCTACTTTTTTACCGCGGGTTCCGGATTGTTGCTGATTTTCAGAAGGAGTATACCGATTGATTTTCTCTCCTTCTTTCGTAATGATTTCCATATTCTCCTTCCCGGGATTTTTCACCATTGTAAAATCCTCTTTAGAAAGCATTTCCGTCATATTATACCTTGTAACCAGCGCCACCATCAAAGCAACTGCAAACACCATCGCCACATCAAACAAATTGGATACTACACTTATAGGATCGCTATCCTCCTCTTTTTTCAATAAATTACGCTTCATACCCGATTACGTTTTTCATTTATCAACTCAACCAAAAATTCAAGATTTGTCATATCCTGCAAATACCAGCGCTGTTTTACCTGCTGGGTCAGAAAACCGATAGCTCCGGCGAACAGACCAATGACTGTCGTCGCAAAAGCAACTTGCATATTATAAGCCATAGAAGCAATATCACCGGTAGACAGCCCCACCAGAGCCGGTCCCATAGGTATCAGTGTCCCCATCAAACCAAGAATCGGTCCCAGCTTAGTGAGCGTTTTAGATGCCGACAAATCTTTATCAGCAGCTATCTCAAAATTAGCCAAAAGACGTTGCACCTGAGCATGACTCTCCTGTGATTCCAATATCCGACGCATATAAATCACGACCAGAGATTTGTTGTTTGCAGGCAATTTACCGTCAAATTCATCCAAATTTGCAAAACGCAAAGTTTCCAATTGTTCACGTAACATTTTATCAGTCTTACGAATGGAAAGATATTGACCAAAAAAACTACCGACCAATAACAATGAGCGAAAAAACAGAACTATTAGTAACACGACAACAGGAACAAGCAGACCTGTTGATATCCAAAACATGATGTCAGAAATTGTATTCATTCCCTTATTATTTAATTTATTATCGAATCAAAAATTATATATATCCTTTCTTCTATCTCTTTCTCAATCGGTAGCGAAGCAGTCCTAAAATTCCTCCTACAACAAATATCCCGATACATCCTGCAAGTGCCAGCCAGTCAACTGTTGCTCTTCCCTCTACTGCTGTCCGCCCATTTACAGTTGCCACTATTCCTAAAACAGCAACCAATGCATTAGTAAGGAAGAATAATTCCAATCGCAAATCAGTCTCCGGCAAAAGCCAGCGCAATCCCCAACGTCCCAAGGGAATCAACAATAATACGGCTATAGCAAATCCCCAGGCAACCGTCCGGAATGCAACCCCGGGCAATGCAAAAATCAACTGGGTAAGTCCAAAAAACAACACCGGAAAAAACAACACTCCAGGAAACCAATAAAGCAACCGTTGCGCAAAGCGCATCCGTCTTTTTACCTGAGATATATTAGCTACATGGACAGACAACAGACAAAATGCCATCTGCAACGATACCTCCACCGTAAGAACAACAGAAGTATTCAGCATCAGAGACTGGTTGGCCAACCAATCAGCAATCTGAGTCTTTGACTGTTCAATGGCATATTCCCAAGTCAAGACAACAAACAGCGACATGATGATGGCGGCAACCGAAGTCGCCGTCCATCCCCAGAAAGTCTGCTTCAATAGAAAATTAAAAGCAGTGATTAATATCAGAATCCAAACAATTGTATCCATCATTAAACATTGTTTTTACGTCTCTTCCGCATCAAGACAGCCAGACAAACAACGACAAGCACCACTGCAACAGCAATCCATAAACCATTCACCTGTTGCGTCTGCTGTTCGGATTCCTGATTCAGCTCCTCTTTTTTCATCACCACACCTTTATTGTCGTTTTGAGCCACCGCTTCACGGATTTGTGAAATATTTTTCTGATACGCTGAAGCTGTCCGAGCGTCAACATTTGATGCAATAAAATCGCGCAATTTTGCATTGTCACACACAAAACCGGAACAGGAGGGCTTATACTTATTCACCAGTTCCGTATGTAGCTGAGTCAAATCAGCCACCTGCTGCTCACTGGCTTTCCACATCCCTTTGCGCACAGTTTCAAGCATCACGGCAGTCATTTCTTCGAGAGCTGCCGGATTCCGGCTTTCAAAAAATTCTTTCAGCCCTAAATTGAATTTGTCTTTTACATACACATTGTAAATTTCATCCCATAACTCGTTATCAACTGCTTTGGGTTTCATCACGTTCCATCCGTAAGTGTTACGGACAATCTCAGAGAATGTATTGGCGGAGGATGCTTCCCCTTTCATTTTTTCCTTGATATAGGCCGGATTAAAGATAGTGGTTCGTGATTCCACCCCTATCGCCTCTTTCAATTCCTGCATGCGGTTATTGTTCCGGTTTCGATAATCACTAAGATAAGCATCCGGATCTTTACCAGTAACATTACGGACAGCAAGGTTCATTCCACCCATAAATTCATACACATGGTCCAAACTCAATGCTCCCCAAGTATTACTCTGACGAGGTTGTACCACGACATCCGTACGGGTCAACGCCGCTTGAAAAGCATATTGTCGGAATGTTTCCCAGTTTTTCTCATTTCCGTAATATGCACCCATATTATTCAGATAAGTATTGGCAATTTCATCTTCATTTTCCCAACGGTCACCGGCCTCTACCATTCCTGTAATACCTGTTCCATACATACCATTGGCACCACCAAATACGCGGAAAGTTGCCATTTCGCGGGCATCTTTGGGAGTAATCCCTTTTTCCATCAATGTCCTCTCAGCCTCAATCACACCTGCCGTCACCATATTTTCATACCGGTCATCTTTTGATGCGGCAGCCATTTCTACGGCACGATTTATCAAGAACAAACGTGAAGCGGCCAGATCGCGCAACTGTCCGGAAGTCTGTACCACGACATCGATACGCGGACGTCCCAATTCTGCCGAAGGAATCAGACGCAAATCACTGACTCGGCCGAAAGCATCGCGAACCGGCTCAACCCCTAGCATATAAAGCACTTGAGCAATTGTCGCTCCACCCGTTTCTATAAATTCTCCGGACCAAAGAGTATAACTTACTTTTTGCGGATAGGCGCCATCATGACGTTTTTTGTACATTTCAATTGTACTCTTTGCCAGCTGAATACCCTTTTCCCATGCTGATTCCGTCGGTGTTTCTTCTGCATTGATTGCAAACATATTCCGTCCGGTAGGAAGAGTATTGGGATTGGCAATCGGATCACCACCGGGCGAAGGAGCCGTATAACCACCATTCAAAGCATTCATCATACTTGCCAATTCTATCTCCGGACTTTGTTCCAACTGCTGTTTATAAAGACCGATATTTTTCATGGTCCGCTCCACCTCCATTACAGCCAGACCCATGTTTATCTCCTCTTTGGTATATTCTTTTTTCTGTTTGCCCATTCGAGACATCATTCCGGATACATCAGGAACTGACGCTTTATGTCCTGTATCCGTTTTTTCATCCATTTTACCACTCTTGATGACTTTTGCCATTTTCATTGCCGCCTCAGCCTCCACTCCCATAGTTTTGGCTATTTTGACAATTTGGGCAGAATCCATCTTTTTCACCATCTCTATCATAGCCTTGGGCATTTTTCTATGCCCATCGGATTTACTCCCTCCATGCATAGCTTTCATCCCTGATTTTGTGCCCATCGCATTTTCCTTGTTCTGCGCAGCCATCATCATAGCCATCATACCTTTAGGAGCATTACGGTCTTTATCGATTTCACGTGCTTTGACCAAATCTGCCTGCGTAATACCAACCAAACGACAAATTTCCTCATCACTCACCTCCCGTGATTCTGACAAACGACGCCGAACCAATTTACGAGCAGGTTCAATGTAACGCCGGGTAAAGACAGATTTATGTTCTGAAACTTCGGCATCTGCCAGACCGCGCATCTTATCTAATGCAAACAGACTATATGCAATAGGCTCCGTCGCCATCGAATAAACGGAAGAGATAATTCGCTCTTTTTCATAAGGCACACCCATCGTGTAAAGTTGACCTGTAATTTTTTCCGTTGCCAACTCTTCGGCAAAATTCTCGACACGCAAAACTTCATCTTCTGAATAAGGAGAACTCAACACACTGTCCAATCCTAATTCACGATGAATGCCCATCTTGACAGTCAAAGCTTTTACAGCCAAAGAAGCTTTATCCAATTCCTCTTGAGTAGCCGGTTTTTCAGCACCTAATTTTGTATTATATATTTTCACTTTTTCCATCAGCTCCCGATAGATTCCACGGACACTGCTTTCCATAAAAGGAGGTGTCAAATAACTTTGCAATCCGGCATACGAACGACGTTTTGCAATCATACCTTCACCTACATTGCCAATAGAATATATATAAAAATGAGGTACAGCTCCAACCAAACGGTCCGGCCAGTCATTATGGCACAAAGCAACCTGCTTTTTCGGCGTAAACTCCAAACTGCCATGAGTTCCGAAATGAATCAATGCATCTGCCTTGAAACCATACTGCATCCAAAGATAGGAAGCGATATAAGTATGGGGCGGTGCTGCATTTGTTCCATGCACCACCTGAAATGAATTATTTCCCGACCCTGCAGCATTTTGAGGTAATAGTACAATGTTGCCGAACTGTAAACGAGCCACACCCAGTTTACCATCGGAAGTAGACATATAACTACCCGGGAATTCTCCATTTGCGGCCACAACTTCAGCATATTTTTCCGGACGTAAAGCCTGTTTAACCCACGATTTATACTGTTCTTCCGTTATCAGTTCCGGATTGCCACTCTTCATAAAAGCATCAAATGCACCTTCAGCATAAGCACCGAACACGGCTCCTTGTTCCATAATCATCTGTTCAAACTCCCTGACAGATGACGGTAGTCCCTCTACTTTATACCCTTCTGCTTTCAAACGCAGCAGTAAATTATAAAGAGAAGGAGCCACCTCCATTCCCGCAGCAGTCATCGCATTCTGACCCGGTCCTTTATAATAATAAATGGCAATCCGCTTCTCTCGGTTCGGTTTTGTTTTCAGTGTCAGGTAATTATTTACATTCCGCACAAAAGTTTCCAGTCGTTCAGGAACAGCAAAAGAATGGCGTATTCCTTCTTTATCCGCATATTGAGCAAAAAGCGCATATGTACGAATAGCTCCGTCTATTTCAGGCGTAACAACGCTTTGAGAAAGAAATCCGCCTGACATTCCCATTGGATCAGCTTCCCATTCTTCAACTAAAGAATTTATAGTAAGAGGAGAAAACAAAACGATATTCCGTCTTTTCAAAAAACCGACAATAGGATCTCCTAAACGGCCATGAGCCATGTTGATAACAGCATCCGGTTCTATCTCCTCCATAAACGACAGCAAATTACTCATTGCAGAAATAGGATATACATTATGTCCGGCTTTTTCCAATGCGGCAATCAGCCCTGTTGCATCAGCCATCTGTCCTGTAACAACGATCTTACAAGCTTTATCCTTATACAAGCCATTCTCCCTCAGAAAAGCATCGTAAGCAGCGACCGAAGTAAATTCAAGCTCTTCATCCGGATTTTTCAATCCGGCATGATAAAGAATATCCCAAGAGCGCTCCACGGGCTCTTCCGGCTCAATGACAGAACCTATTTTTTTATCGATCTCTTTGCGAATATAATTCAAAAGATTCCGATAATTTTTCCGACCGCCATTCAAATAAGCTGCTACGATTTCTATGTGTTCATCTCCCAATGAACATATGTTGTTCGCAGGATTAGTCGCCATTGTCGTATAAACAGGGATTCCTTTATCTGCTGCTCTTTGGATCAATGCTCGCTCCTCCTCTACAATTCTCAATCCCATACCATTGACAAAAACCATATCGTAATTTGTCAATTCTCCGAGACAATCTGTCGTCACATCATATACTTTCACTTTCGGATTATCATTGGCTTTAGAAATAGCTCCCATATTAATTGTCTGGAAATTTACAAATGCCACCTTCGTTGTTCCAAACCAAGTATTATAGCTCCATACTCCTAACGCCACCACCAGCGCCATAATACATACGATTATTACTCCCTTTTTCATCATTAATATTGATTTATTATTACTTACATTTTAAACAGGTCGGCAATATTGATGCCCAACGTACCTACCACTCCAATGCCACGTTGTGGAATAACCGACGAATCGGCAGCCCCATTTTTGGCTTTCAAATTCAATAAATTATCCAAGCCCAATATAAAACGCACTCCTCTCGGGAATCGCGCAGACAGGTTCAAATCAATTGAGGTATTAGCATAATAGGGCATACAAATATACACTCCCTCCTCATCTTTGCTCCAAACATCCACCTTGGATGACCAACGTCCATTTAATGCCACAGAGGTTTTCACTTTTCCATACTGCCGCGCATAATTAGTTGTAAATGTCAGGCTATGCGGACGAAATACAGATGTATTATAACCATTATCGGTCTTATCATTAGGATTCACATAAGAATAAGAACCATTGAATGTAAAACCACAATCCAGACGTACTTGCCCCATAATGTCAACACCATATTTTCTACTACATTCGTGATTGAAATATTTCTGTGCATTAGTTCCATCCTCTGCTTCATAATACCCCAAATAAATTTCATTCTCATATTTTGTACAGTACCCTGAAACAGAACCGTTAAACACTCCCTTTGTAAATTCAAGGGACAGCGTTCCCTGGTGACTTTTTTCCGGTTTCAAATCCTGATTACCATAAATCATAAAACCGAAACCACCCATCTGATAAGAAGCATATAACTCTTTTAAGGTCGGTAGGCGAAAACCCATTCCATATCCGCCTCGCAAAGCAAAATCTCCAAAACGATAGAGTACGGATATTTTCGGACTGGCATGAAAGCCATAATCAGAATGACAATCGGTACGGACACCTGCAACAACACTCAATTGCTCTGCTATTTTCCACTCCTCCTGCAAATATACCACATAATTCTGAAATTTATATTCAAGATCCGCCTCTTTATCAAACCAATAATGCTTCATGCGCTGTGTATAAACCTCCAAACCAGTTGTCAAAACATGTTTTTCATGCAATTGACCAGAATAATTCAATCGCACATTATTAGTGAAATCTTCCATCATCTTCCTATCAGGAGCATCATCTGCATATACTTCTTTTTTTATATAGTCATCAAGCATATAGCTCAATGTTAAAACATGGTTATTATTCAAAATACAGGTCAATTTCGGATTCAATGAAAAAGTCTCGTTCCGATTTTGAACACCTTCATTTTCATAAGGATTCTGTAAATTATTACGATAATAACTTCCTGTCAGTTCTGCCTTCAAATTATCTGTAAATGAATAACTCAGATGCTCACAGAGAGACCAGGCATCATAACCCAATATTTGAGATGTTTTTTTATCGGCTGTATCACGGACAATGGTACCATCTTTATGTGTTTCTATAACTTGTCCCTCTTTATCCTGCACTGTATAAGGATCTCGCTTACGATAAGACAAGGATGCCAAAGAAGAAAAACGACTCAACTTCGTTCCAATAGAAGCTGCATATTTCATTTCATTTTTATTACCCCAACGAGCAGTCATATCAGCAGTCAGCGGACGATCTGCATTTTTAGTAATGATATTGACCACTCCTCCCATTGCCTGTGCTCCATAAAGGGTAGACATCGCTCCTTTTACAATCTCTATACGGGCAATATTATCTATATCTATACGGTCAAAATCTACATTCCCATTTGCCCCTTCTCCACCGATACGTTCGCCATCTATCAGGAACAGCACATAGCCACCGGCAGCACCTTGAAATTTCAATTCCGGTAAATTCGAACCATGAGCGATACCAAACTGCAATCCTGGCAGAGCAAATTCCAATAAATTCTGAAAATCAATCGGGTTTATCTGTTCTATCTCACGTTGCGAAATTACCTGAGTTAATACAGGCGCTTCTTTTAAAGGCTTAGGAGTACGGGTTCCGGTAATTACAACTTCATCCATGGAATTAAGAGCCTCTTGCAATCGAATCGTTACTAATTCTCCCTTATTGCCATTCCACTCATATTCCTGCGTTTTATAACCGACAAAACTAATACGCAAAACCTGTTTGCCGGTTTTGCGAAGAGTTATTACAAATTCTCCTTTTGCATTAGTACCAACTCCTATGGTAGTACCTTTTACCCAAACAGAAGCGCCCGGTAAAGGCGCTCCTGTTTCATCCAATACTACTCCCCTGATTGTACTTAGCACAACTGGAGCCATCTCTTCTTCCGCCCATACCGGCAAAGCCAACAGGATGAACATAAACCATAGTATCTTCTGCATAAAAGTCACAAGAATTAGTTACGATAACTTATTTTATTTCTCCATAATAAAACTTGGCAGCAGTTTTTCCTCCATAAGTATAGGCCATGAATTTCATCTTCCATACTTTGCCATCTATTTTCACAACAAACACATTGTCGTTCAATTTATATGTATATGGAGGCATTGTTCCAGTAGGTTCTGCAGTAACCCAACCACCCAACTCTTTATTTAATTTTACTTCTTGAAATCCTACAAATCCCAATTGCATATTACTCATATCCGCCATCACAGAACCAAGTTCATCAGCTACCATTTCACTTTCAACCGGTAAATTTTCAGTATTCACTGCATCCAAATCTGTTGTAGTCAACTTTTTAACCAAGCCTCCATTTGTTCGGATATCATACTTATGTATTGCAATATCCCAATCCAAAGCAGCCTCTTCTGTAGCATTTACACTATATACATAATTATTTTCTACCGTTGCCTTATAATCTGCTGTAATATCCATAGGCATAGCACCTGGGCGTAACGTACATTTTAACATAACAGCTTCACCCTTTCCTACACCTATCGTTCCTCCGATAGTCAATTTATAAATAATAGAACCTCCCTTACCATCTTCCACAACATTATCAGTAGCCGTTCCTGTTAATTTCCAAACATTTCCCTCTTTTATTGCCTTGGAACGAGTCTTTATGGTAAAAGGTACGGGTTCTGCAGAGGCTCCAGGCATGGCCATTACTAAATCAGATAAAATAATTTCCACACTGTCGGAAGAGATACGATTAATAATCATTGATTGTTTGTCAATCGAAATAATATCAGCAAACATTCCAGAGCCTTTCAATAAACCTGTATACAAACCGGTCACAGCACCTTCTTCCTTATTGATGGCCAACTTCTTTACTTCTCCTGTCTCAAAATTAAAATAAGACCATTCTCCATACTCATGCGCCTCAACAATCTTTTCTTCATAAGTGCCTTTGTATTTATCCCCATCATTATCATCATCAGAACAAGCTGTAAATGCCACTCCCAGCATCATCAGCATCACTAAAAAAATACTTGTTTTCTTCATATTATTAATTTATAAAATATCATTTTTTAACATTAACAAAAGTAGATATTCGATACCGTCATCACAATCCCCAATAATGATGAAACAAGTACAACTCATAGTCATTTATAGGTAGTAGGTATTATATTCAATTTATTTTTTCTCAGATGTTTTCAATTTTCAATTAATTGATTACTTTTGTCCATGTACAGGTTTTCCTAATTGTCATTCGACATGGGAAATAAAAAGGGAATCAGGTGTAAATCCTGAACAGGCCCCGCTGCTGTGAGCTTCAAAAGAGTTTCAGGGCAATACTCCTGCCACTGTCGTGCATAATGCACGGCGGGAAGGCGCTCGAAACGAAGTAAGTCAGAAGACCTGCCGTACAAGCGAATGTCTACACTCTCGTGGATTTAGAGTGGGACGACTGCACATATATGTTTACTGTACTGTGAAAAACACCGGAGGTGGAGTTAATGTATACAAGGACATAATTATGTGGCCATGATTCCTATATACATTCCTTTCATTTGAAGGATCCGCAAGTCGCATCCTGCCGGTGTTTTCTTTTTTTCTTTTTTTGGGACCTTATCGGAAAAGAAATAAAAAAGTCACAGGTCGGCTAAAACCTGTGACATAGCAACTATAAATATTAATCAATAAAACGTTCTCAATTCTGACATTACAAAGATAGAAGCAAAAAACGGTCTGTACAATCACCTGTTTTAGGTAATTAAAAAAGAAAACACTCACTACAAATAGGGAGAAATCAATAGTAATGCTTCACTAAATCAACGATATCAGACGGAACATCCTCCGATATATCTTCTCCCATCTTCACTTTACGACGGATCTCTGTTGATGAAATATCAGCCAAAGGAGCATCAAGCAATGTAACATTTCCGGTAGCCCTCCCGAATAGAGAAATCCCGGGACGCGGATAAACCAAAATAGGAAATTCTGCCAAAATTTCTGTAGCATTGCGCCATTCTCTGAAATTCAGAAAATTATCCCCTCCTATTATAAGTGCAAAATTCATATTTGGATAATTTTCTTGCAATACTCTTAAAGTCTGATAAGTATAAGAAGGTCGGGGCATGGAAAATTCAATATCCACAGCTTTCATGCGTTTATCGTTGCCGATAGCAGTGGATACCAATTCCAGGCGTTTCTTTTCTTCTAATAACGAACTGTCTATCTTCCAAGGATTCTGTGGCGACACCACGAACCACACCTTTGTACAAAATCCAGCCTCCAACAAATATTCGGCGATTTTAAAATGGCCGTTATGCAAAGGATTAAAAGAACCGAAAAAAAGTCCAACCATAGAGCTCATACGACACATCGCTTTTACAATAATAAAAATGTCTTTACTTTATGTTCAGCTTCTTCTAATGCCTGATTCAAATCGTCATTGACAACAATCGTATCAAACTGTCCTGCAAACCCCATCTCATATTCAGCTTTAGAAATACGCTCCCGAATTTTTTCAGGAGCATCTGTACCACGTCCTATCAATCGTTTTTCCAGTTCTTCCACTGAAGGCGGCTGTATAAAAACAGACAATGCATGCTCTCCGAATTTCTTTTTAATATTCATTCCGCCAACAACATCTACATCAAAAAGAACAGCATTCCCTCTTGCCCAAATTCTTTCAACTTCACTCAATAAAGTTCCGTAAAAACAACCCGGATAAACTTCTTCATATTCCAAAAAATCACCGGCATCAATATGTTTTTTGAATTCTTCCTGTGTAAAAAAATAATATTCGCATCCATGCTGCTCTTTACCGCGCGGCAAACGACAAGTAGCTGAAACGGAAAATTCCAATCCCAAATTCTTTTTTAACAGATGGTTTATAATCGTGCTTTTACCTGAACCGCTCGGAGCCGAAAATATAACAACTTTTCCTTCCATGACATTATAATACATTAAGACTCTGCTCTTTGATTTTTTCCAATTCGTCTTTCATCTTTACTACCAATTTCTGGATATCATGATCGTTTGCCTTAGACCCCATCGTATTGATTTCACGACCTATTTCCTGAGCAATAAAACCGATTTTCCGTCCCGGAGCTTCTTCCTTTTCTACCGTCTCTAAAAAATATTTACAATGATTAGCCAAGCGTACTTTTTCTTCAGTAATATCCAATTTTTCCAAATAATAGATAATCTCCTGTTCCAAACGATTTTGATCGATATTTTTTACATCCGTCCATTCATCCAGCTTTTCCTGCAACTTCTGACGAATCACTTCTATACGACGTTTTTCAAAAGCCGGTACTTGAGCTGACAAGTCCTGAATCAATGCAATACGGTGAGTAATATCTTTTATCAATGCCGCACCCTCCTGAATACGAAAATGATTCATTTCTTCCAATGCTTTTTTCACACCTGCATGCAAAGCATTCCATTCCTCTTCATCCAATTCTTCTGCTTTCACTTGCAGCGTATCAGGGAAACGCATCACCGTCTGCAACAAAATACTCTTGTCTGTATTTACTCCCAGCTGCTCTGATATTTTCTGCATCTGATTAAAATATTGAGCCACTACCGAAAAATTGATGATAACATCCTTTTCAGACTCGGCATTATCAAAATAAATCACCATATCCACTTTACCTCGATCCAGATATTCTTTTACCAATCCCCTGATTTCCATTTCCTTTTCCCTATAAATATTTGGAATCCGCAAATTCAAATCCAACTGCTTTGAATTTAAACTTTTAATTTCAATAACGATTTTCTTATTTTTGAATTCAACTGTAGTTTTGCCGAATCCGGTCATTGATTTTACCATAGCATTTGATTTAAAGAGTCTTTGTCTAAAAACGCTGTAAAGATACTCAAAACATACAATACTTTACAAACTAAATTTTACTATCTTTACGCCCTGATTTAATTGTATCTTATAATATATGGAAAACATCCGTAACTTTTGTATCATAGCTCATATCGACCATGGTAAAAGCACCTTGGCCGACCGTCTGTTGGAATATACCGGCACTGTCACCGGCAAAGACCTGCAAGCCCAAGTGCTTGACGATATGGATTTGGAACGCGAACGCGGCATCACCATCAAAAGTCATGCGATACAAATGGACTACATGTACAAAGGAACAAAATACATTCTCAATTTGATTGACACCCCCGGACATGTCGACTTTTCATATGAAGTATCGCGCTCTATTGCCGCTTGCGAAGGAGCCTTGTTGATTGTTGATGCGACCCAAGGCATACAGGCTCAAACCATATCCAATCTATATCTTGCAGTAGAAAACAATCTGGAAATCATTCCTGTACTGAACAAAATGGATATGCCCAATGCCATGCCGGAAGAAGTAAAAGACCAAATTATCGAACTTATCGGATGCAAACGAGATGATATTATTGAAGCAAGCGGTAAAACCGGCTTAGGAGTAGAAGCGATTCTTCATGCCATAGTAGAACGAGTACCATCTCCGATAGGTTCCCCTACACAACCGCTACAAGCGTTGATTTTTGATTCTGAATTCAACTCTTTCCGGGGGATCATCACTTATTGCCGTATTATCAACGGTAGTCTGAAAACAGGCGATTTGGTAAAGTTCGTTAATACTGGCAAAGAATATACCGCAGACGAAATCGGGGTACTCCGTCTCAAACCGGAACCCCATACGGAATTGAAAACCGGTGATGTCGGATATATTATCTCAGGAATCAAAACATCCTCAGAAGTAAAAGTCGGAGATACCATCACTCATGTAAACAGACCGTGTGACGTAGCCATTGACGGATTTGAAGAGGTAAAACCAATGGTGTTTGCCGGGATATATCCTATTGAATCAGAAGACTATGAAGATTTACGCGCATCTATAGAAAAATTACAACTTAACGATGCATCTCTTACCTTTGAGCCTGAATCATCCGCAGCCTTGGGATTTGGATTCCGATGCGGATTTTTAGGAATGCTACACATGGAAATTGTACAAGAGCGTTTGGACAGAGAATTTAATATGAACGTCATTACAACGGTCCCCAACGTAATGTACATTGCTCACACCACAAAAGGCGATGTGTATGAAATGCACAACCCTTCGGATATGCCGCCGGCAAGCACTTTGGATTATATTGAAGAACCATTTATTCGAGCACAAATTATCACCCCTGCCGACTATATCGGTCCTATAATGACCCTATGTTTGGGCAAGCGAGGTGTTTTGCTTAACCAACAGTATCACACTGGAAATCGTATAGAGATAACTTATGAAATGCCATTGGGCGAGATTGTATTTGATTTCTACGACAAATTGAAAAGTATTACAAAAGGGTATGCTTCTTTTGATTATTATCAAACCGGCTATCGTAAAGCAAACTTGGTTAAACTTGACATTTTATTAAATGGAGAATCCGTTGATGCCCTCTCTGCTTTGATTCACTTTGACAATGCTTATGCTTTCGGGCGTCGCATATGCGAAAAACTAAAAGATTTAATACCAAGACAGCAATTTGACATTGCAGTACAGGCTGCTATCGGAGCCAAAGTAATTGCTCGCGAGACTATCAAAGCTGTCCGTAAAGACGTAACAGCCAAATGTTATGGCGGTGACATTTCACGCAAAAGAAAATTACTGGAAAAACAAAAAGCAGGCAAGAAACGAATGAAACAAATCGGAAATGTTGAAGTTCCACAAAAAGCTTTCTTGGCTGTTTTGAAATTGGATTAATAAAATAAAACCGACTTGAAAGTCGGTTTTATTTTTTCACTCAATCTATTTCATGTGAACAGCATAACTCCTATAGCCATATATCATGACCACAATAAAACAGATAAACGGTAATATAAAGGATATATTGACTGCAGGCATTCCCATGACCACCTGACAATCAATAATAGCAGCTTGTAATGGAGGCATGATTGAACCGCCTAGAATTGCCATGATAAGTCCTGCAGCTCCAAATTTTGCATCATCCCCCAAACCTTGCAGAGCAATACCATATATTGTCGGGAACATTAGCGACATACAGGCAGAAACACCCACCAGACAATATAACCCGTAAATATCTTGAAAACCTATCACGCCTGCCGTCAATATTGCACCGCCAATAGCCAACATCATCAACAATTTCCCTGGAGAAAAATATTTTAACAAAAAAGTACAGATAAAACGGCTGACACAAAAAATAGACATTGCCACAATATTATATTGCTGCGAAAGAATTTCGCCTTCCTGCTCTGTCATCCCCTGATTTACAAAAATACGGGTACCATACTGAATGATAAATGTCCATGCCATAATCTGCACACCTACATAAAAAAATTGTGCAACAACACCCTCCCGGTAACGCGGAATGGAAAAAATTCGTTTCAAGGCACGTCCCAAATGTAAAGAATGGTCTGTATCGGCATTCTTCGGCATTTTTGTAAAACATATTACTACCAAAAGCAACAATACAACCAAACCAACAACTACATAGGGCATAATCAATATTTGCAAATCCGCATGCTTTACAGCTTCAAACTCTTCCATAGACAACTGCGCCCGCTCAGCAGTACTCATCGGATTCAGACGAGACTGTATGAATACCATCGCAGCAAACATACCCAACAATGAACCAATCGGGTTAAATGCCTGTGCCAAATTCAATCGACGAGTCGCTGTCCGTTCATCTCCCATACTCAAAATATAAGGATTAGAACTGGTTTCCAAAAATGACAATCCACAAGTCAATATAAAATAAGCAATCAAAAAAGGATAATAGAATCCCAACAAACTGGCCGGAATAAAAAGCAAAGCTCCCAAGGCATAAAGTCCTAATCCTAATAGAATACCAGCTTTATATGAATACTTTCTAATAAAAAGAGCCGCCGGAAAAGCCATTACAAAATACCCTCCATAAAAAGCCAACTGAACTAAAGCTCCGTCTGTTACACTCATACGGAATATTTTAGAAAAAGCTTTAACCATCGGATTGGTAATATCATTTGCAAACCCCCAAGCAAAAAATAAGGTTGTGACTAAAATAAAAGGAAGAATTAAATTCCTTGGAATCAAGGATGCTTTTGAAGACATATTTATTTTGATTTAAAGTTAGTTATTAATATTTTTTCATGCAAGCCTCCTGTACTTTTATATTTCCAACAGCAGTAGCCTCTGCATCCCCACACACCACTTTAGCCCCCGTTAACTGTTCCGTGAGACGATTCAACAGACGGTTACGAGAACCTCCACCAACAATATAAATAGTATCTATTTTGCGCCCTGCACATTTTTCCAATAATTGTTTCACCTCTGCATATTTATGAGCTAAAGAAAGTACAACACACCGCACAAATTCTCCCTGTGTTTGAGGCTCCTGCAATCCATGTTCCACACAATAAGTCTGGATAGCACATCCCATATTGGCAGGATTATTAAAACAAGCATCATCGACATTGACTACTGAAGCAAAATCACTCTGCTCTGCCTCTTCTAACAACTCTGCATAAGTCCGTTGTATCCCGGATACTTCCCACTCTTTCATCAAATTCTGCAACAGCCACAATCCAGTAATATTACGCAAAAAACGTACTTGCCCATCAACAGCTCCTTCATTTGTAAAATCACATTCCATTGCTTCCTCCGTCAATATTGGCGCAGCAATTTTAATACCCATCAATGACCACGTACCTGAACTTATAAAAGCCCAATTATCACCACTTGCCTCAATCGAAGCCACAGCACTTGCCGTATCATGCGCACCCACTGCAATCACCTTTACTCCTTTACCTCCGACTTCGGCAACAATCTCATCTGACAATTCACCGATAACACTTCCTGCCGGAACAATTTTCTGCATCAGACGACGTGGCAAATTCAATTTTTCAAATATTTCATCAGCCCAATCACTCTTATCAAGATTAAAAAGTTGCGATGTTGAAGCTATCGAAAATTCATTTAATGTCCGACCGGTTAGAAAATAATTAAACAAATCAGGAGTAAAAAGCAATTTATCAGCGACCTGCAATGCAGAATCATTTGCAAGAACCATACTATACAACTGAAAAGCAGTGTTTATCTCCATAAACTGATTACCTGTCAATGCATAAAATCTCTCTTTAGGAATTACACGAAATGCTTTTTCCAACATACCTATCGTTCGGAGATCTCGATAACACACCGGATTAGACACCAAATGTCCTTGCTTGTCTATCAATCCGAAATCAACGCCCCAGGTATCCACTCCAATGCTTACAATATCATCATATTTACAGAAAGCTTTACGCAAACCGGTTTTCAATTCTTCAAACAATGACAAAAAATCCCAATACACAACACCGCCCAACCGGATTTGACGATTCGGAAATCGATGCACCTCTTCCAATTCCGTTGAATGGGAGCGGACAGTTCCCACAATTACCCGTCCACTACCCGCTCCGAAATCTGCAGCTATATACTTCATAAATCCATCAGTATTTCTGAACTTTACCCAAAATATACTTATCGAGATCGTCTATCTCCTCCTGTGTCAAAGTTGTATAACTCAAACCAGCATGCACAATAATCTCGCAAGCCATTTCCAAGAACTCCGCCTTTTCGATAGCATCATTAAAATCCTTACCGACAAACACTTGGCCATGTTTCTCCAAAATCACAGAATCATGATTCCTCATTGCATCTATAACAGCCTGTGCCAACTCTGGAGAACCAGGGCGGAAATAAGGTACCACTGCAATTTCACTTCCACAATGGCATGGCAACTCAGCCGTCACATTGAAATTTATCGGCTTGTTTTTCATACAAGCAATTGTTGTTGCAAATATACTCTGACAATGCAATACAACATTGACATCCGGTCTGTTTCTCAATATTCCCAAATGAAAAGTACTTTCCATAGAAGGCTTCACTCCATTCAAAGACACTCCATCTGCTATACGACAAACAGCAATCTGGTCCTTGCGCAATTCCGGCACCCAAGATCCAGTTCCCGAAACCAAGGCGATATCTCCAAGACGCCAAGACAGATTACCACTACTACAACGGGTCAATCTACGAGCACCCACATTATGGGCAGCAACTAAAAACTGTTCTATCTGTTGTTCTGTAATTTCCATCATCCTTTCATTTAAAACAAATAGAAGGTATCGGCAAAAGATACCCTCTATCCCAAGTTATTGTTATTTATAAAGAGCTCCGTAATTTTGACATGCCCTATAATCTGCACCTTCCTGATCCATTCCGAATGCATTCCATGCACTTGGACGGAAAATCTTATCCTGATCTACGTTATGCATACAAACAGGTATTCTAAGCATGGATGCCAATGTAATCAGATCTGCTCCAATGTGTCCATAACTGATAGCTCCGTGATTGGCACCCCAATTATTCATTACAGAGTATACGTCCTTGAAAGCTCCGATACCTGTCAAACGAGGGGCAAACCAAGTGGTCGGCCATGTCTTGTCTGTACGCTCATTAAGAATCTTATGAACTTCCGGTTCAATTTCTACCGTATACCCCTCTGCCAACTGCAATACAGGTCCTAAACCTTTTACAATATTTACACGCATCATGGTAACAGGCATTCCTCCCTTAGAAAGAAAATTAGAAGAAAAACCGCCTCCCCGGAAATAGTCTCGATTAGCAGGATACCAAGTTGTAGCTTGCAGACACTTCTCGGTTTCTTCCTTTGTAATTTCCCAAAACGGCTTCATTGCCGGTTCTCCATGACTGTCCTGTTCGCCACTTCCGTCTAAAGTTGCTGCACCGGAATTGATCAAATGAATAATACCATTGGCAGCAGCTCCCGTTAATTTTTTCCCAGTAACACGCTCCACAGCCGCAGGACTCCAATAGGTACGCACATCGGCGAATATCTGAGCAGTATTTGACAACAATTTACCAAACAACATAGCAACACCATTCAATGAGTCATTCTCTGTTGCAAAAGCAAATGGTTCCCGAATTCCATTCCAATCAAAAGAAGTGTTCATAAAAGCCTCTGCAAAATCACCATTCGGGAAATGGTCTGTCCATTGACGCTGTCCTTGAAAACCTCCCAAAATAGCATTGTGTCCCAAAGCCTCTTCCTTGAATCCCAATTCTTTTAATTTTGCATTTCCACACATCAGGTCACGGAAAATCATAAACATTTTCACCACATATTCCCAATCTGCATCTAATTCCTGACGATTCTTCCGTTTTTCCGGAATATTAAAATCCGTGCCTTCATTAACCTTACAATATTTCTCTACCCATGCCATTGCCCTGGTATATTCCTCTTTGTCGTAAATACCTTCATCAATACGACGTACAATTTCGCTCATATCCACCTGCTCATTACGCATACCCAAATAAGTCTGGAAGAAATTCGCATCCACAATGCTTCCTGCAATACCCATTGCCACATTGCCAATAGAAAGATAACTTTTACCCCGCATGGTTGCAACAGCAATACCCGCTCTCGCAAAACGCAGTAGTTTCTCTTTTACATCTTCCGGAATACTCTTATCATCAGCATCCTGTACATCATGTCCATAAATGCCAAAAGCAGGCATACCTTTTTGAGCATGAGCGGCTAATGCGGCTGCCAAATACACCGCCCCCGGCCGTTCTGTTCCATTAAATCCCCAAATAGCTTGAGGCATACGGGAATCGTAATCAATTGTCTCACTACCATAACACCAACATGGTGTAACAGAAATCACCACTCCGACTCCTTCTCTACGAAACTTTTCAGCACAGGCTGCTGCTTCCGGTACACGACCTATTGTCGAATCGGCAATCACACACTGCACAGCAGTTCCATCGCTATATTTCAATTTATTGCTAATTAAATTCGCCACATTCTTTGCCATATCCATCGTTTGCACTTCCAAGGACTCACGAACTCCTCCCTGACGTCCGTCAATAACTGGACGGATTCCTACTTTCGGATATTCTCCGATAAATCTTGCTTGCTTTGTCATAATATCATATTTTAGTCAAAATGTATCTTTTTAAAAGACATCTTTTCTATATCACCACAAATATAAAATTTTACAATGGAATACTACTTAGAAAAAGATATTTTATAAACATCTCCGAATGTTTTTATTAACTTATCAATATTTTAGATATAACTCCCATAAAGCGAACGACTCTCAATAAAAATTTTCAAACACTTCCCATTAATTCGTTTTTTTCAGAAACACATGCAATATTGAGAAGTTTTACCTACTTTTGTAAAAAGTAAAAACATGAACAAAAAAATAATCAGCAATGCCCACATCATAACGATGAATGCCGGCATGGAAATCATACCCAACGGCAGCATACTGATAGAAGGAGGACAAATTAAGGAAATAATATCCGGAACTCTGTCAGCCCCAGAAGCAGAAGCCACAGACGCACACGGCATGTATATTTTGCCTGGTTTTGTCAATACACATAACCATCTCCCTATGACCATGTTGCGTGGCTATGCTGATGATCTGCCATTACACTCATGGCTGACGGAACACATTTTCCCGGCTGAAGCCCGGCTTGTCAACGAACAGAATGTTCGTATCGCCACACGATTAGCATTAGTGGAAATGATAAAATCAGGTACAACATGTTTTAATGACATGTACTTCTTTGAAAATGCCATCGCAGAAGAAGCCTGCAAAGCCGGTATGCGCGGGGTCGTTGGAGAATCACTTATTGACTTTCCAACAGCCAGTTTCAAGAATCTTTCCGAAGGGATAAAACTTTCTGAACACCTAATAAACAAATGGCAAGGAAACCATTTAATACATCCCTCCATCTGTGTCCATGCGCCATACACCTGTTCCGCAGAAACATTGAAAAAGGCTAAATCTCTTGCTGATAAATACGGCACTCTTTTACAGATACACTTGTCGGAGACTCGCAAAGAAGTGGAAGATATTCAAGCCAGCACCGGAATGCGACCTGCAGAATACCTATACTCTTTAGGTTTACTTGATACAAATGTCATTGCAGCCCATTGTGTATGGCTCAAACCGGAAGAAATAGAACTATTGGCAAAGACACATACTTCTATCGGTCATTGCCCCAAAAGCAATTTAAAACTATCCAGCGGCATCGCTCCCATTGATACCTGCCTTAAAGCTGGTATCAATGTAGGTATCGGAACGGATGGAACGGCCAGCAACAACTCCTTGGATATGGTAGAAGAAATGCGATTTGCCGCCTTATTAGCCAAAATCGTTGCCTATAACCCGGAAGCCGTAAATGCAAAGACAGCACTCCGCATGGCTACAATAGGAGGAGCTCAAGCTCTCGGTCTAGAACACATAACCGGTTCATTGGAAATCGGCAAAAGCGCAGACTTAATCCTTATACATGCCGATGCATCAAATATGCAGCCGATATACGACGAATATTCCGCCATCGTCTATGCCATGAATAGCAAAAATATTTATTCAACTATGGTGCATGGCGAATGGTTGATGCAAAATCGTCAGCTCAAAACAATAGACAAGGATGCTGCAATTGAAGAAATAAAACAGATAAAAATAGATAATCGTAAATAACCATGGCAGAAAAAATACTTTACGGAGATTTCGAAGAGAAATACACTGATTACAAAACAGCCGAAATTGCTATTCTACCAGTACCCTACGATGGTACCAGCACCTGGATTAAAGGAGCCGACAAAGGTCCCCAAGCATTATTGGAAGCCTCTTTCAATCTTGAGTTTTATGATATTGAAACCGATTCTGAAATATTCAAAAAAGGTATCGCAACTTTGGATGCCGTAACCGAAGATTCATCACCAGAAGCGATGACCGATGAAGTAGAACGTCGCATGAACGCCATTTTAGATGACAAAAAATTCCCGATTCTTATTGGCGGCGAACACTCTGTCAGCATAGGTGCATTTCGCGCCATTGCAAGACACTACGACAATTTTTCCATCCTTCAA
Organism: Odoribacter sp.; assembly: GCA_020024465.1. GTDB lineage: Bacteria > Bacteroidota > Bacteroidia > Bacteroidales > Marinifilaceae > Odoribacter. The sequence continues at coordinate 6,269 of JAHHTT010000025.1, read as the reverse complement.
TTGGATGCACATTCTGACATGCGTGACAAATACGAAGGATCTCCTTACAATCATGCCTGCGTCATGGCAAGAGCCAAAGACATTACCCCCTGTGTCGTTCAGGTGGGTATCAGAAGTTCTGCCATTGAAGAAAGACACAACATCGATCCAAATCGAATCTTTTATGCTCATGAAATCAAAGAATTGGGCGATACAACCTGGATGTATGAAGTATCACAAAAACTACTTGATAATGTTTATGTTACCATTGACTTAGATGTTTTAGATCCCGCCTATATGCCTTCGACCGGAACCCCCGAACCTGACGGCTTAAGTTATCGCGATGTTCTGACATTATTAAAACTTATCAACGAACGCCACAATATTATCGGCATTGATGTTGTTGAACTCTGTCCCAATGAAAACAATAAAGCTCCGGATTTTTTGGCAGCAAAACTCATATACCAATTTTTAAGTTTCAGATTTAAATAACGAAATATGTTCACTGATTTACTTATCATGATTACAGCCGCTATTTCAATAGCATGCTTCAATAAATATCAGCTATTTGAACGCCTGTCCTTAAAACCCTATCGCGTTGTCCAGCATCAAGAATGGTGGCGTATAATCACTCATGGATTTGTACATGCCGACTGGATTCATTTATTGGTGAACATGTTTACGTTTTGGTCCTTTGGCGGATATATTGAAAACACATTCGGATATTTAGGCTTTGGCAAATGGGCTTTTCTAATACTTTACTTCGGCGGCATGATAGCAGCTTCCATCTCCGATATCATACGCTACCGGAACGCTGAATGGTACACTTCCATCGGAGCTTCCGGAGCTGTATCTGCAGTACTTTTTGCCGCTATCTTTTTAAATCCCTGGGATAAAATATTGTTATTCGCTGTGATTCCCATACCTGGAATACTATTTGGTGTTCTGTACTTAGTTTACTGTCAATATATGGCTCGCCAAGGAGGCGACAATATCAATCACAATGCCCATTTTTATGGAGCTGTATTCGGATTCATATTTCCCATACTGTTAGAACCGCGCCTATTTCAAATGTTTTTAAATCATTTTTAGACAAAAATTATGCCCGACATATATAGTGTCAGGCATATTATTGCTTTATAATTAGAGTCCTGCTTACTCCAAATAAGTATATCCGTACAATCCGGAACGGTAGTTAGACAAAAATTCCCGCCCTTCTTCCGGTGAAATAATACCCTTCTTCACAGAAGACATTACCCAAACCTCCACTGTACGGGCCATACGCTTCGGCGTAAATTGTACATATTCCAAAACATCGGCGACAGTTTCCCCTTCAATTACCTTATCTATAACATATTCATTATTTTTCACCTTAATATGCACAGCATTCGTATCTCCGAACAGATTATGCAAATCTCCTAAAATTTCCTGATAGGCACCCACCAGAAACACTCCAAAATAATAAGGCTCTTTGCTGTTCAATTCATGTACAGGCAAATGATAAGAGAAATTACGCGTAGAGATAAAATTGTTAATCTTACCGTCCGAATCACATGTAATATCCTGTATTGTAGCAGACTTCACCGGTTGCTCGTTTAATCTGGACAATGGAATAATCGGAAAAATTTGGTCTATCGCCCAGGAATCCGGTAAAGATTGAAATAAAGAGAAATTACAAAAATACTTGTCCGGCAACATCTTTGCAATTTTCTTTAATTCATCCGGTGCATGCTTTGTTGCATCAGCCATTTCATACACCTCTCGTGCTACTGACCAAAACAAACGTTCAACCTGAGCTCGGGTATTCAGATCTATCAATCCTAAATTAAAAAGGTTCAAAGCATCTTCACGACATTGTAGAGCATCATGCCAAGTTTCCAACAAACGCGGCTGGTTTAGATTATCCCACAATTCGTATAATTCTTTCACCAATTCATGGGCATTTTCATCAATTTCTTCAGATTCATCGAAAGCCGGAAGACTTGTACTCGCTAAAGCCTCGAAAACCAAAACAGAGTGGTGTGCTGTCAATGAGCGTCCTGACTCCGTGATAATATTGGGTTGGGGAAGTTCATTTTTATCACAAACATCCACAATAGCAGAAACGGCATCGTTTACATATTCCTGAATAGAATAGTTCATACTGTTGGAAGTTGCAGAACGTGTTCCATCATAATCCACTCCCAAACCACCACCGATATCAACAAAATTAATATTATATCCCATTTTTTTCAACTGCACATAAAATTGTGATGCCTCTTTCAGCGCAGTCTTGATACGACGGATATTCGTCACCTGACTACCGATATGGAAATGAATCAACTGCAGACAATCAGCCATTTTATTTTTCTCCAATAATTCCAATGCATCCAATAACTCGCTGGAATTTACACCGAATTTACTCACATCCCCTCCCGATTCTTCCCATTTTCCACTACCGGAACTAGCCAATTTAATACGGATACCGATATTAGGGCGCACACCCATTTTCCTGGCCAGCCGGGCAATCGTCTTCAATTCCATGAGCTTCTCTACAACCAGATAGATTCGTTTACCCATTTTTTGCGCCAACAGAGCCAATTCTATATAACTTTCATCCTTATAACCATTACAAACAATCATTGCATCCTCATCAATGTCAATAGACAAAACAGCATGCAACTCTGGTTTGGAGCCTGCCTCCAGTCCAATATTGAACTTATTGCCATGACTGACAATCTCTTCTACAACAGGACGCATCTGGTTCACCTTAATCGGATAAATGATAAAATTCTTAGCTTTATAGCCATATTCCTGCGCAGCAGCTTCAAAACAATTGGATATTTTCTCAATCCGATTATCCAAAATATCCGGAAATCTTAAAAGTACCGGAGCAGCCACATCACGCACCTGTAACTCTTCCATCAATTCCTTTAAATCAATTGAAGGACCGCCAACTTTAGGCGACACTGCTACATGCCCTTTTTCATTAATAGAAAAATAACTCAGCCCCCAACCGTTAATATTATACAGTTCTGCTGAATCTTCAATACTCCATTTTCTCATTTTTACGTCTCGATAGCGATTATATAATGATTATAAACCTCTGCAAAACTAAGGTAATTAATTGACAATTAAAAGACATCACTATCTTTGTTTACATTTTTTCTATACCCTCTATTCCATTACGAGACAAAACAAGTCGAAAGTGCTTATAATCAACATTATTACTACTCCTTAATTGTAGCAGAAAATTAATATAATAAATGCGCTCTCCACTAATGATTTCATAACCGTCTCCGTCATTAGGGACTGCCAAGGGGACTTCCGGATTTTCCATTTTTAATATAAAAGACGATACATTGAAACGTAAAATATCATGGACACCGGAAACATCATATTGAGTATTCTCATCCAACTCCTGACCGTCAATCTGCACAAGCGTGCGATAAAGAATGATTTTTTCTGCCATGTGACGATTATTTGCCTCAAGAATATCAGAACGGTCACGCATGGACATCACTTCCTCAGGAACCCGGTCTTCTGTAATAAAATCGACACCTTCTTTTATCCAGCCTATAGATTTATCCTTTATACTGATCGTTGTCTTATTATCAAAATACTTTTTGGCAAGACGATGAACAAAATAATAACGGGTCAGTTCCTTGATTCTGTCCTTCAACATATAACTCACCACTAAAGCAACAAACAACGGCATTGTGAAATTCCCATATTTCTGCTGAAAAGAAAATGATATCAAAGTTGCAAAAATCATCGAGATACCTGCTGCAATACTGAAATAAAGTTGTTCTACCATTGCCCCGTCCTTTTTACGATCGGCTTTCAAAAACAAATGACTTTCTGTATATAGACGTAACATCCTTCGACGAAACAAAGCGGCACGATTACGATCAGGACTATGTTTTTCTATAATCAAATATCCCCGAGAACGACGATAGGCCACCTCATTACAGATAAGTTTCAGCAAACGTTTCTCCACCAATACAAAACAATCTTTGTCTTTTCTTCTAAGCCTTTCCAATAATTTAAATGTATAGAATTCTACCTGATTAGATAAAAATTCATCACCAAAACCATGAGACACCTGCATATTCTTTCCTCCCTCGACAATAGGTAAGAACTCCCTCAATTCCCGATATTTTTTTAATATACATCCCACTCGCTGAATGTATGTATCTATCGCTTTCAAACGACTTTCGGCAACGGAATAACGCCACACACGCTCCACTTCTCTCCGCAAAGCACTTTTGGTGATTGAACAAAACATTTTCACTTGATATTCCGCCTCTGCCAAGTTCTCTGGTGTTATGTCAACATTCAACTCATTTATCGCCACTTCTAAAAACTGAAACGGCAGAGCCTCTTCATTTGCGACTTCTTTGAGAGAATATATAGGAGTAATCAGGCGGATATTGGACTTTACATCCCGATAGAATTGCTTCTTTGTGTAGGTATCATAATTTATATCCAAATTATTGGGCACAAACATCCACGTATTAATCATAAAATCACTACGAGGTTCATCCTTCCTTACCACATAACCGATCTTAAACTCCACTACAAATCGGTCGTGAATACGCACTTGGACATCTATCATAACAGTCATATTATATCAACAAACTTACGAAAAATCTCTGGAATATCCACCGAATTACAGCAGATTAAAGCAAAAGAACGGATTTACGTATCAATGTTTTACCAGTCATTCTATAGCTTTGCAACCATATTTAACCCGTTGCCGACAGGATACAGGCATATCCCCTTACACTCACACAGGCTTTTGAAAACAGAAACAATGGAATAAAAGTGAAACTATAACTCAAAAAAACTTAATAACTATCTTTATTAAGCAGATTAATGAGACTTTATATTACATTTGAGGTGAAAAGATTAATTTTACTTAGAAATATTTTGTAAAGTTTCTTGTAATGAGGCACGAAACCCAATGGAAAACATTAATGGGAGAAGGTCTGTGGAATTATTTATATGATAACAATAGACTATTGATTAGTAAAAATTATGCCAATCAATCCCTTACAGAGAACAATATCGGAGTTGAAAACTATAAAATTATTGTCGAACATTTAAAGAACAATTAAATGAATCCTTTAAAAAGATTACAAGATACTCTTGAACAATTTACACCAGCTAATACTGTTAGTGGACTTACAAAGCAATTTGAGGACATTGCCCAAATTGTATTTAATGGACGTTATGTCATAAATGGTGAATACGAGATATATCCGATCGATATTGAGTTCTATTTCCATGATGAAGAGAATAAAAGCATAATTGAACCTCAAATGTACCATGTAGGAGATGTTCCCTATTTCCCGATAGGAGCGATTTGTCCCAATAGGTCTGGTGTTGACATGACTTTTGAGTGTGAAGGAAAATACCGTGCGTCATTCCTTATTCGAGGATACACTTATAAATCCTTGGTCAATAAAGATGAAAAAACTTTTACGAATAAGGCTTCCCAAAAGTTGAAAGAGGGAGAAATAGATAAATTCAAGCCTCAATACTTATGGGAAGATTTATTTGGTAATGCCTCAATTTTTGGGAGCGGGCTATCTATAGTCTGGGTGGATAATGACGATTATAATGAAGTGCATATTAAATCTTCTCCCAGAATAAATGTCCGAAAAATAGAAGGTGAAGAAACCGACCGTATGTGGCGTTTTACTAATCTTGATGCAACTCAGCAATGAAAATTTTAAAACGAACAAAAGACTATGTGTTTTTTTCGGAAAATCTGAAAAGATATTATCCTAAAGTGTACAATGAATTGACTGAAATATTGTCAAATCATGATGTGCATTATGGCATATTGAAAGGAACTGCCGATTATTGGTGTAGAGATTATATGCCAGTGCAAGTAGATAATAATTCTTTTGTTCAGTTTAAATATCATCCTGACTATCTGGAGGGACTTCGCGATTATGAAACTTCAACTGAAATTTCTATTGGGGTGGCTAAAACGTTACTTCCAAATTCTTCAATATGTGTTTCTCCCATTGTAGCTGACGGCGGTAATTTTACCTTGGGATTCATAAAAAAAGGTAGAGGATACACACCTGTTGTTGTAATGACGGAGAAAATATTTATTGAGAATCCTGATATAGATAGGAATTATATTGTTTCTCAGCTGGAAAAGTTGTTTCCAAATCATAAATTCTTATTTTTGCCTTGGGACAGGAGTGATACTTGTGGTCATACAGATGGAATTTTACATGCAGTAGGAAATAATAAAGTATTGGTGAATTTGAAACTATATCCAGATGATATTG
>JAHHTT010000024.1 GCA_020024465.1 Odoribacter sp. | reverse complement strand
AGCGGCGGACTGTTAATCCGTAGGTCGTAGGTTCAAGTCCTACCTGAGGAGCAAAGGCCATCGTCTAACGGTGGCTTTTTTATTAGCTACAAATATTCTACAATCAAATAACTGAGTTAATAAAGAACCTACGAATAAATTCTTTATCAACTCGTTTATTTTTTAATTTTCCTTTTATAACGTATCTATTCCGGAAAGGCGACGCTGAAGAAGCCATTTCCGTTCTTCTGGACCCTCACTACCTGCAGAATAGCTGGTTAAACCTCGCTCAGGATATTTCTCCCAATATTCAAGAATTGGATCAATGAAGCGCCAACTCAACTCCAATGCATCCGTGCGAGTATAAAGCGTAGAATCTCCCTGCATAGCATCCAAAAGCAAACGCTCGTATGCCGTTGCAATATAAGTATTACACAAAGAATTATATGCAAAATCCATACTCACCTGCTTTACCTCAAAAAAAGAGCCGGGCACTTTTAATCCAAATTTCAACGAAATACTTTCCGGCGAATCAACTTTTAAAATCAATTGATTACAAGAACCATATGTACACATCCCATTGAAAAGATGATGAGGCACATTCTTAAAATGAATCACTATTTCAGAACGGGATACCGACATTCTCTTGCCTGTATAAAAATAAAATGGCACTCCCCCCCAACGCCAGTTATCAATATAAAAACGCATTGCCACATAAGTCTCTGTACTTGAAGATACTGCAACACCATATTCGTCACGATAGGCTGATAATACCTGATCACCAACTTGCCCGGAAGTATACTGTCCACGCACGACATCTGTCGGTGACAACGGATGCAAGGAGCGAAAGACCTTTGCTACTTCATCACGCATCAATTCTGCATCAAAAGCAGCTGGAGCTTCCATAGCAACGAATCCCATCAATTGCATTAAATGATTCTGCACCATATCACGCAAAGCACCAGCTCCTTCATAATACTTCCCACGATTTTCTACTCCCAACTTTTCTAAAGCATAAATCTCAACAGAATCTATATAATTGCGATTCCAAAGCGATTCAAAAATCTGATTAGCAAAGCGCAAGACAAGTATATTCTGTACGGTCTCCTTTCCTAAAAAATGATCAATGCGATATATATCATCCTCTGCAAAAATAGAACAAAGCTGGTAATTGAGCTCTTGTGCCGTCTTCAAATTACTTCCAAAAGGTTTTTCAACAATGATACGTCTCCAGCCATCTACCGTTTGCGCCTGATGTAAACCATTTTCTTTCAATGCTGATGATACAATCGCATATTTTTGTGGCGGGATAGCCAAGTAATAAAGAAGTCTGTCAGGTATATCATGTAATTCTCTAAGAATTGTCACTTTTTCTGCCAAAAAACGATATTCTTCAGATTTATCAGTATCAAGACCAAGGTAATACACCCGAATTAAAAAAGCGTCCAAACGTTCGTCGGATGGCTTTTCCCCTTTCAGAAACTGCTTTAAATTCTCTTTTTGTACAGAGCGAAACTCCTTATCTGAAAAGGCAGTACGAGCCACTCCTAAAATCACAAAATGCTCAGGCAATAAATTACGATCGAACAATTCAAACAGTGAAGGCAATAACTTACGTTTTGTCAAATCACCCGAGGCTCCAAAAATCACTAATATCTGATTTTCCGGTTTTGTCATATCCTTATCATTAAAATAAACTATCAAGATTCATCAACAATACACTATACATTATAAATCCGAGAAGCACTTCCTCCGGTTTCATTCCAATCTGTATGAAAGAACTGTCCTCGAGGAGCATCCGTACGTTCATACGTATGTGCTCCGAAATAATCGCGCTGTGCCTGAATAACATTTGCTGCCGAACTTGTTGTACACAGACCATCGAAATAAGTCAAGGCCGATGTCATACAAGGAGCGGCTACCCCTTCTGCTATAGCAACAGCAGCAACCTGCCTCCAGGCAGATATTGCATCCTGTATCCGGGCTCTGAAAAAGTCATCAAACAATAAATTCTCCAAAGAAGGCGTTGCTTCATACGCACGTGTAATCTGACCTAAAAAGACAGAGCGGATAATACATCCTTTCCGCCATATACGAGCCAACATGCCCAAATCCAGATTCCAATCATAATGTAAAGAGGCTCTACGCAACAAAGAGAAGCCCTGTGCATAAGAAATCAACTTAGAAGCATAAAGAGCATGACGCAATGCCTCTGTCTGGATAGCAGTCTGAGAAATTATATTTTCCCGCTTATACAATGACGCTGCTTGTATACGCTCATTCCGGATCGCAGAAAGGAAACGGGCATTTACCGCCTCTGCTATTAATGTCAATGGATCACTTTCGTCCAAAGCTGCAGCAACAGTCAATTTACCAGTACCTTTCTGACCTGCCGCATCCAATATATGGTCAAGCAACCAACTACCGTCAGCATCCTTACGACGACAGATTTCAGAAGTAATTTCCATCAAATAACTATCCAACTCTCCACGATTCCACTCTGCAAAAACATCAGCAATCGCATCATTATCCAACTGCCAGTAATTACGTAACAGCGCATAGCTTTCAGCTATCAGTTGCATATCACCATATTCAATCCCGTTATGCACCATCTTTACATAATGCCCGGCACCACCAGAGCCTATCCATTCACAGCAAGGTGTACCATCCTCCAAATGAGCAGCCGCACTTTGTAGCAAATCCTTCACCAATGGCCATGCAGCAGGAGAACCTCCAGGCATTACCGACGGACCGGTCAATGCTCCAATCTCACCTCCGGAAATACCCGTACCGACATAAAGCAATCCCCTCTTTTCCATTTGTTCCTCCCTACGTTCTGTATCTCTAAAATCAGAATTTCCGCCATCAATTACAACATCTCCCGGTTCCAGAAATTCAACCAACTGACCTATCATTTCATCAACCGGCTGACCTGCACGAATCATCATCATCACCTTCCGTGGACGTTCAAGAGACTCGACCAACTCCTTTACGGAATATGTCGGTCGGAAATTCTTACCCGCACCACGACCATTGACAAAGCGGTCCACTGCATTTTCTCGTTCTGGATGAATACGATTATACACGGAAACTGTAAATCCCCTGCTTTCAAAATTCAAAGCAAGATTCTCGCCCATCACTGCCAGACCTATCAATCCTATATCAGATTTCTGCTTCATATCTATTATTATATTAATTATCTAACTATTACATTTTCCAACGGATAAATGTAAGTATTATAAATGAATATCAATCCACATTTCTTAATGATAATATCAATGATATGATAAAGAAAAACTATTATACAACAAAAACTGCGGAACCTCCACGATTCCGCAGTTTTATACTCCAACAGACAATCCTCTTATTTATTTTCAAACACAATGTGATCATCCTTTATATCCACCACAATATTATTGTCCTTTGTCACCTGCTCTGCCAATATCTGCCGTGACAAATCATTCAACAGATTCCGCTGGATTACCCTTTTCACCGGACGGGCACCGAATTGGGGATCATACCCCTCCTGTGCAATCCATTCAACGGCACGGTCAGTAACTTCAATAGAGATGCTGTTGTTGGCTAACATTTTCTGCAAAGATTTAACCTGCAAACGCACAATGTCAACAATCTCGCTTTTCCGCAAAGGCGTAAACATAATCACCTCATCAATACGATTCAAAAACTCCGGACGAATCGTTTGCTTCAGCAATTCATACACCTCATTGTTGGTTTTTTCCAAAATTTCCTCCCGGTTATTATCATCCAAATCCTTCAATTTATCCTGAATGATATGTGCACCGATATTAGAAGTCATAATGATAATGGTGTTCTTAAAATCCACCGTACGCCCCTTATTATCCGTTAGACGACCATCATCCAGCACTTGTAATAAGATATTAAATACATCCGGGTGAGCCTTCTCGATTTCGTCAAGCAATATGACAGAATACGGCTTACGTCTCACAGCTTCGGTCAACTGTCCGCCTTCGTCATAACCCACGTATCCCGGAGGAGCTCCAATCAAACGAGACACGGAATGTTTCTCCTGATATTCAGACATATCAATACGAGTCATCAAAGATTCATCGTCAAACAAGAATTCAGCCAAAGCCTTTGCCAATTCTGTCTTACCGACACCGGTTGTACCCAAAAAAACAAACGAACCGATCGGTCGGCGGGCATCTTGCAATCCTGCCCGGTTACGTCGCACGGCATCTGCCAACGCCGTAATTGCCACATCCTGACCGACAACACGTTTGTGCAACTCCTCCTCCAAATGCAACAGCTTTGTCCGCTCACTCTGCATCATACGATTAACAGGAATACCTGTCCACTTGGAAACTACAGCAGCAATATCATCAGAAGTCACCTCCTCTCGTATCAGCGACTGCCCGTGCTTCATATCTGCCAACCGCGCTTTGACATCCTCTATCCGTTGCTCTGCCTCCTTGATTTTACCATAACGCAATTCAGCCACTTTACCGTAATCCCCTTCACGCTCTGCTCGAGATGCTTCAAACCTATATTGCTCAATGGCATCTTTATTCTTCTGAATCTCGTCAATCAACGAACGCTCAGACTCCCATTGTGCCCGCAATTTGGTACGCTCATCATTCAAGTCAGCCAACTCTTTTTGGATTTCATCCAACTTTTTGCTGCTACCTTCGCGTTTTAAAGCCTCTTTTTCGATTTCAAGCTGCTGGATTTTCCTATCCAGTTCATCAATCTCTTCCGGAACAGAATTCATTTCCAAACGCAACTTTGCAGCAGCCTCATCCACCAGGTCAATCGCTTTGTCCGGTAGAAAACGGTCAGATATATACCGGTGTGACAACTCCACAGAAGCAATAATCGCATCATCAGTGATACGTACCTTATGGTGATTCTCATACTTTTCCTTTAAACCACGCATAATACTGATGGCACTCATCACATCCGGTTCATCAATCATCACTTTTTGGAAACGACGTTCCAATGCCTTATCCTGCTCAAAATATTTCTGATATTCATTCAGTGTCGTAGCTCCGATAGATCTTAAATCACCACGAGCCAAAGCCGGCTTCAAAATATTGGCCGCATCCATAGCCCCTTCTGATTTCCCTGCTCCAACCAACGTATGAATTTCATCAATAAACAGAATAACTTCTCCTTCTGAAGCCAAGACCTCATTAACCACAGCTTTCAAGCGCTCCTCAAACTCCCCTTTGTACTTAGCACCTGCAATCAAGGATCCCATATCCAAGGAATATATTTGTTTAGAAGCCAAATTAGAAGGGACATCCCCATTCACAATTCGCTGAGCCAACCCTTCAGCTATCGCCGTCTTACCGACACCCGGCTCACCAATCAAAATCGGATTATTCTTCGTACGGCGGGAAAGAATCTGCAATACACGCCTGATTTCATCATCACGCCCAATAACAGGGTCTAACTTACCATTTCTGGCACGCTCGTTCAAATTAATTGCATATCTGCCCAAAGCATCATAACTCTCTTCTGCAGATTGTGAATTCACCTTAGAACCTTTTCTCAATTCTGCAATAGACTCCTTCGTTTCCTTCTCTGTCAATCCACTGTCTTTCAATAATTGTGCGACCTGATCCCGATTATCAAGCAACCCCAATAAAATATGCTCCAAAGAAATGTACTGATCGCCCATTTCATTTGCAAGTCTTGTTGCTCTTTCTAAAGCTTTGTTACTATCGTTAGAAAGATAAGCTTCGCCACCTGATACCTTTGGATAAGAATCTACAATCCTGTCCAATGCCGCCATCAGGTTTCTGCTGTTTACCCCCAGTTTATTAAAAATAAACTGAGTGACATTCTCACCTACATTGAGAACACCCTTCAACAAATGACCAGTCTCAATAGCCTGTTGTCCTTTGCTTTGTGCAAGTTGCACAGCATACTGCAATGCTTCCTGCGATTTGATAGTATAATTATTTGTATTCATAAGCTTAGTAATTTATTGCACTAATGAAAATACAAAATGCATACCGATTCAAAAATCAAAAGATTTCAAAACAATCACAACAGCAATAGGTGACATAATGACAGTTTTATATATTTACAAATGTCAATATGGCATTTATATTAACTCATAAAACAACCACAACTATTTTTCATCCGGATGCTCCGTCTTCTTACCCCACAACCATCGGGGCACAATAATAAACAATGCAAGAATAGCTGCTATTTGTAGTATATACTCCATGTACTATACGTTATTCATAAAATCAATACTATGGCAAGCCACAATACCTGCCGTTTCTGTTCTCAGACGGCTACACCCTAACGTAACAGCACGAAAACCATTCTTTTCAGCAAATATCACTTCCTCATCGGAGAAATCGCCCTCCGGTCCAATCAAAATCACAACATCTTCCCCTGGCCGGTACACCTCATTCAGACGCAATTTCTCACCTTCATGACAATGAGCGATAAACTTGTGCTTCTCTGTACAGGAAACTACAAAATCTTTGAAATTTATCATCGTATGGTACTCTGGCCTATATGCCTTAAGCGACTGTTTCATCGCCGCCACCAACACCTTCTCCAGCCGTTCATCCTTCACCACTTTACGTTCAGAATGTTCCGAATTCAACATAGTAATAGCGTCAATTCCTATCTCCGTACATTTTTCCAACATCCACTCCGTCCGGTCAATATTCTTTGTCGGTGCAACGGCCAAATGCAATCTGAACGATCGTTTGCCATATTCCTCTTTTTTCTCTAAAATCTTCACCCCACATCCTTTCGCCTCGGCACGGTCGATTTCTCCTTCAAACCAATTCCCCCGCCCATCAACCAGCACAACCGGTTCTCCTACTTCCATTCGTAATACACGCACACAATGCTTTGATTCCTCCGGACTCAATGTATAGTAATCTCCTGAAACATCCGGTGTATAAAATAAGTTCATACCATTGAATTTTATCTTACAAAATTAATGAAAAAAAAAACGATATTTGAAAAAGCGAGGCAAAGATAAAAACAAATATATGTCGTGCACCGAAAGATTTGCTTTAGACTTGCCTTAGATTGCATACGATAGTACAGAGAGTGGCAAAGGTAAACAGATTGCATAGCCAATCATACAAAAAAAAGATGGGATTCATAATGAATCCCATTCCTCATATTACAATTACAACATATTTATTCCTCATCATCAGCCTCATGATAATCCTTCAGCAACTCTTCCTGAACATCTGAAGGCACTTTTTCATATCCTGCAAAACTCATGGTAAATGTTGCACGACCTCCGGTAATAGAACTTAAGGCTGTAGAATAACGCTGCATCTCTTTCTGCGGCACTTTAGCCATCAATTTCTGGAAACCGCTGTCTGCTTCCATACCCATAATCATTGCTCGACGGGTCTGCAAATCACCCATAACATCTCCCAAATCCTCATCCGGAACCAATACCTCAACATCATAAATCGGTTCCAAAATCTTCGGATTGGCTTTTTTAAATGCCTCACTGAAAGCATGACGCCCTGCCAAACGGAAGGAAATTTCATTTGAATCTACCGGGTGCATCTTACCGTCGTAGATACATACGCGGATATCGCGTGCGTACGAACCGGTCAACGGCCCTTCCTCCATCTTCTCCATAATACCCTTCAAGATAGCAGGCATAAAACGAGCCTCAATTACACCACCGACAATACAATTGTAGAATATTAACTTACCGCCCCATGGCAAGTCATATTCCTCCTTTCCCTTGATGGACATCTTACTGTCCACTCCGCCAATCTTATAGGAAACAGGATCCGACATCCCCTCTTCATAAGGTTCAATGACCATGTGAACCTCTCCGAATTGACCGGCACCACCCGACTGTTTCTTGTGACGGTAATCTGCCTGGGCATACTTGGTAATGGTTTCACGATATGGAATTTTCGGAGCATAAAACTCGATACGAATCTTATCATTATGCTCAATACGCCATTTCATTGTATTCAAATGAAACTCTCCCTGACCGGAAAGAATCATCTGTTTCAACTCCTTAGAATATTCAACCAGCAAAGAAGGATCCTCTTCATGCATACGGTAGAGCACCTCTGCCATCTTCTCTTCATCAGCTTTGTTCTCTGCACGAACAGCCGTACGGAAGCGAGAGTTCGGATAAACAATTGCCGGGAATACATAATCACAATCCTTGCTGTTCAGCGTATCACCATTTTTTGTACCTTTCAATTTCACAGTAGCGCCAATATCTCCGGCACGCAGTTCAGATACTTTAGTACGGTTCTTACCCGCTACAGCATACAACTGCGCAATACGCTCTTTAGTACCGGTAGTCATATTAATCAGATCGTCACCTTCCTTCACAACACCCGACACCACTTTAAAATAGTTAATATCTCCCAAATGCTGCTCAATCGTTGTACTGAAGACCACAGCAGAAATAGGTCCGTTCACATCATAAGGCACAAGCTTGCCGTCCTTTGTTTCCATCCCCGGCATAGCCGCTGCATTCGGAGCCACATTCACCAGGAACTCCATAAAACGGCGCACACACATATCCTTCTCTGCAGACACACAAAATACCGGGAACATATCTCTTGCAATCAATCCCTTACGGATACCGGCACGCATCTCATCTTCAGTCAAACTTCCTTTTTCGAAATAAAGTTCCATCAATCCTTCATCATTTTCAGCAGCAGCTTCAACTAATGCATTGTGCAATTCATTTGCTTTCTCTTTTTCTTCTTCTGGAATAGGCAATACGTCAGGCTTCCCTCCTTCCGGTTTCCACTGATACATTTCCATCTTCAACACATCCACCACCCTATTGAATCCGGCTCCTTGATTCACCGGATACTGCACCAACACCACCTTTTTGCCAAACGATGCTTGAGCATGTTCAACAGTCTGTTCAAAATTTGACTTTTCATGATCCAGTTGATTGACAATAAAAATCATCGGCTTATGCATTCTCTGTAAATGCCGGCTGATTATCTCAGTGCCAACCTCGATTCCACGCACGGCATTCACCACCATGACTGCAGAGTCCGCTACATTCAGCGCAGAAATAACGCCTCCGACAAAATCATCAGCTCCCGGAGTATCTATAAAATTCAACTTCTGTTCTTTCCATTCAGCATACAAAACTGCCGGAAAAACAGAAGACCCATATTCTTGCTCCACAGGACGGTAATCGGAAGATGTATTTTTTGCATTCACGCTACCTCTGCGCGAAATGACCCCGCCCTCATACATCATCGCTTCAGCCAGTGTTGTCTTGCCAGACCCAGCACTACCCACAAGAGCGATATTCTTGATTTCATTCGGATTATAGGTTTTCATACTATATAGGTTTAGGTTTATATTTGTAACACCAATTCAAACGTTTGAATTGACGCTGTAAAATAAAATAAATATCTCAAAAAAACAAGGTCCTATTCAATTCTATCATTAAAAAGTTTGGCGCGTTTTTTGCAACACAACAAAAGATAAATCAAAAAAAATAACAAAATGGGATACACAACTATGTCAGGAGGAAACATGTGGATTTGGATTATATTCATAGGATTTACCCTCATCAGCTGGCTCGTCAGCAACCAATTAAAAAGTCGTTTTAAAAAATATTCTCAGATTCCGACAGCCAACGGCATGACCGGCAAAGATGTCGCAGAAAAAATTCTCCGCGATAACGGAATCTCAGGTGTAAAAATCGGTTCTGTACAAGGTATGCTTACCGACCATTATAATCCGGTAAACAAAACCATCAATCTCAGCCATGATGTATATTATGGCAACAGTATCGCAGCTGCAGCCGTTGCGGCCCATGAAACCGGACATGCCCTACAACATGCCACAGGCTATAATATGCTGCAATTGCGTTCATCTTTGGTTCCTGCCGTTGAATTTGCTTCACATTGGGTGCAATGGATATTATTGGCCGGTATTTTGTTAATTAATTCATTCCCCGGATTACTACTGATGGGTATCGGTTTATTTGCCATTATGACATTATTCAGTTTTATCACTCTTCCGGTTGAAATCAATGCCAGCCACCGCGCTTTGGCATGGCTTCGCAATTCCGGTGCCACCAACTATCAAACACAGGAATATGCCTTTGATGCACTCAAATGGGCTGCCTATACCTACGTTGTCGCTGCCCTCTCATCTCTGGCTACGTTATTATATTATGTAATGATATTCTTAAACCGTCGCGAATAATACACCAAAACAAACTTTTTAAAGGAGCTGTCTTCCAACAGACAGCTCCTTTTTTATACCTTTGCCCATCATTCAATTTACAAAGAAGTCATGGAAATTATTCGTTTCATCAAAAACTGGACATTACCGATAGCCATGCTGAGCGGAGTAGCCGGCTATTTCATTTATGTAAACATCCCTTTTCTAGAACCGACACATTCCTGGGTGAATCAAGCTGTCAATTTCATTCAACCGACATTGATTTTCATGATGTTGTTTCTTTCATTTTGCAAGGTAAATCTGCATGATCTTCGCCCTTGTCGTTGGCATTTATGGTTATTACTGATACAAGGTATCAGTTTCGCCATCCTAGGCGGAGTATTGATATTGTTCCGCAATCTACCTGGCAGAATCCTCCTGGAAGGAGCGATGGTCTGTCTGATATGCCCTACAGCCACAGCTGGTGCTGTTGTCACACAGAAACTGGGAGGCAACGCCGCACATATCACCACTTACACCATACTCATTAATCTGGCAGCCGCTGTACTTATACCGCTTATCGTTCCATTAGTACACCCTCACCCCGGACTGACATTCGGAAATTCTTCCGCTCTTATATTAGGAAAAGTATTCCCGCTTTTGTTGTGCCCTTTCATTGCAGCCATATTGATTCGCTACCTTCTACCCAAATTTCATACCCTATTGGCTCACTACCATGAACTTGCCTTCTATATGTGGGCTGTTGCCCTCTCCCTTGCCATTGCTGTCACTGTAAAAAGTATTGTACATAGCAAAATCAACATCCTCTACCAATCCGGATTGGCTGTCATTTCTTTAATCTCCTGTATCATACAATTCTATGCCGGTAAAAAAATCGGCAAAATCTATAATGATCAAATCAGCGCCGGACAATCATTGGGACAAAAAAACACCGTATTTGCCATTTGGATGGGCTATACCTTTTTTACTCCGGTTACCGCCATCGCCGGAGGATTCTACAGTGTATGGCACAATCTTTTCAATTCCTGGCAACTCTACCGGCGGCGTAAACGGATCACTGACGATAATCTCAAACAAAAGAACTGAACCCACCACTACTATTTTTTAAAATCTTGAAAGGCTGCTTTCACTTCATCTACATAATCAAGCTTTTCCCAGGTAAACAATTCGACTTCCTTCTCTATGCTCTCCCAATAATTGGAAGTAAACACCTTCTTGACAATTTCAGGTTTCCGTCCCATGTGACCGTAACTTGCCGTTTCCTGATAAATCGGATTACATAATTTCAGGCGTTCAATAATCGCCCGGGGACGAAGATCGAAGATGCCGGTTATTTTTTCAGCAATTTCCGCATCCGTCAATGTCACTTTTGATGTTCCATAGGTATTCACGTACACACCTACCGGCTTGGCAATACCGATAGCATATGAAATCTGAATCAAAATTTCATCAGCGACACCGGCAGCTACAATATTTTTGGCAATATGACGTGCCGCATAAGCAGCGGAACGATCTACCTTAGAAGGGTCTTTCCCCGAAAATGCGCCGCCGCCATGAGCTCCTTTGCCTCCGTAAGTATCCACGATAATCTTACGTCCTGTCAGTCCGGTATCCCCATGAGGGCCGCCGATTACAAACTTACCGGTAGGATTAACGTATAAAATCAGTTCTTTATCAAACAGATTCTGTACACGACGAGGTAACTGCGCTTTCACACGAGGCAATAAAATGTCAACGATATCTTTTTTTATCCATTCCACCATCACCTCATCAGCTTTCAATTGGGCTTCCGAAGTTTCATTGGCAGGCTTAATGAAATCATCATGCTGCGTTGATACAACAATGGTATGAATACGACACGGCTTATTATCATCACCATATTCAACAGTCACTTGTGATTTTGAGTCAGGACGCAAATACTGCATCAACTGACCTTCCTTCCGGATTTTCGCCAGCTCTCGCAATAATAAATGTGCCAATTCCAAAGAAAGAGGCATATAATTATCTGTTTCATTGCAAGCATAGCCGAACATCATCCCCTGATCTCCGGCACCCTGTTCCATCGGGTCTTCTCGCACAACTCCCCTGTTGATATCAGGAGACTGTTCATGAAGTGCCGATAACACTCCACAGCTATTCCCGTCAAACATATATTCGCTTTTCGTATAGCCGATTTCATTAATCACTTCTCGAGCCACACGCTGCACGTCGATATACGTTGTCGTTTTAATCTCGCCTGCAACAATTGTCTGTCCTGTTGTCACTAATGTTTCACAAGCCACTTTTGCCTCCGGGTCAAAAGCGATGATTTTGTCCAACACTGCATCCGAAATCTGGTCGGCCACTTTATCTGGATGTCCTTCAGATACAGATTCTGATGTAAATAAATAACCCATAATTTAATTTTAATTGAATTACCTCAACGGTGAATTAATATTATGGGAAAGGCTATGGATGGTTGAATTCCAGAAGTTATGCATTTTAGCAATTTTTTTCCGTGGTTGCAATCAGCCAAATCTTTCCACAATGATGATGCAAAGGTATAGTATTATTTGGATTTTTGAAAATTAATATAGTATTTTTGCAATCAAATCTATTTAACATGGCATTTCTATATAACATCGGCATTCGGGTATACGGGTTAGGAATCAAATTGGCAGCCCCATTTAAGGAAAAAGCATCATTACTTTCAAAAGGACGCAGACAAACCCGAAAGCAGATACGGGAATTCAAACGGGGGAAAGATCGCATGGTATGGTTTCATGCGGCTTCTTTAGGAGAGTTTGAACAAGGACGTCCTGTCATGGAACGCTTACGCGAAAAAGAGCCTGATACTAAAATCTTACTGACCTTCTTTTCCCCATCAGGTTACGAAATTCGCAAAAACTATACCGGAGCAGATTACATATATTATCTCCCAGGAGACACCCCCGGCAATGCCTCCCGCTTTATCAAGACATTCCACCCCGATGCAGCCGTATTCGTCAAATATGAATTCTGGTACAATTACCTGAATGAACTTCATCGAAATAATATTCCGGTGTATCTGATTTCTGCCATTTTCCGGCCGGATCAACCTTTCTTCAAAAAATGGGGAAGGCTTCACCGCAAAATGCTGAGTTTCTTTAACTGCCTCTTTGTACAGGACGGTCAATCCGTTGAACTGCTGAAAAACATCGGTATCACCCAAACCCATTTAACCGGAGACACCCGATTCGATCGTGTAAAACAGATCGCAAATACAGCCAAAGACATCGAGACCGTACAGTTATTTTGCAATGGACATCCTACCATGGTGTGCGGAAGCACCTGGCCACCGGACGAAGATATTCTGATGGAGTATATCAACAACTATTCCGGTGATTACAAATGGATTCTTGCACCGCACGAAATCGGTGAAAATCACATCAAGGCCATAATGGAAAAATGCCGTAAAAAAACAGCCCGATATACCCAAGCACCCGCAGATATTGCCGAATGTGATGTTTTGATAATTGACTGCATCGGACTCCTGTCATCCATCTATCGCTATGGTAACATATCCTACATCGGAGGAGGCTTCGGCGTTGGTATACATAACACGCTGGAAGCCGCAGTCTATGGTATACCTGTCATATTCGGTCCCAAATACCATAAATTCAACGAAGCAGTCACCCTCATCAAAGAAGGCGGAGGATTTTCAATCAACAACAGTGCCGAATTAAAGGGACTATTGGATTCTCTTGTCAACAACCCGGCAATAGCCCAGACTGCCGGAGAAAAAGCCCTTGCATATGTTACAAGTCAACTCGGAGCGACAACCATCATTGTTGACAAACTTATTCATCAATAAAACGAACGGCCGGCTAATTTTCCAGCCATTCGTTTAATGTATCAATCAAATCCTCTTTAGATACCGGATCAAAATCCTTAATACGACATGTATGACTCATGTCTCCACGCACATACTTCCGACACTTCCAATTGCTTCTTAAATCGACACCGGTAGCATACCATGGATCGGTACCTCCATACACAAATAATATTTTTTCAGCATTTGTCTGCAGCCACTTATTGATAGCTTTCATCTGAGCTTCATCAAACGTTTTTTGCTTAACCCCAGCCGGCATTGTAAACGAAAAATCAATATTCTTTTTTTCATCAGGCATATACTTTTTAAACGGCTTAATATTATACTCGTACATTCCGGTCTCTGTCAAAGCTGCATAAAAAAACGGACGCATACGTTCTATATACTTATCTTCAAAGAAGTCCGGAGAAGAAACTTGCACCAGATAGTCAAATATCTCACTCCATACAGAAGACTCTTCCTCAGGAATATCAGCAGGATTATGTCCCCATTGCCAAAAAGCAAACGGATACTCTAAAATAATTAATTGCAATGCACGTTTCACTCCACCCACAGTCTGATAAGTATAATTTCTTGTCCGGGCCAACGAATCCAACATACCAGCCAATTTATCCTGATTTTTGAAACACAACAGCTGGAAATCACGGATAGTCCAATAGACGGCATCCACATCCTCCCTTGCAAACATCGTTTTAAAACTGCCTTTGCCGGTTCCCAATTTATCCAAAAACTTTTCAAGACGAGGATCTACATATTCCAAATTCAACGGAGCTACATAAGGAACACTCACATCAACATCTGCCGGGTAAAAAAAACGATGAAAAACTGTTGTCTGTCCACCTTTGCTTATTCCCGTTGACACCCATTTGGCAGACGGATATATCTGCTCTTTAATTGTCCTGATAATCACATGCTGATCATCAGCAGCCTGCTTGATCGTCAGGCAATCCCACGGAATTTCTCCATCCGGAACACTGCCGTCAAAAAAACGGTGTTCAACAGTCAACTGATTCCCTTTAAAAAGCGTTGCCAATTCTCCGGCCTTCGGGGAATAAAGGCCGTATCCTTCCAATTCAACAATTACCGGAGCATTGTAATCCCGATGTCCCAAGAGCACCCGTTGCTTGAACGTCCCTTTCGACAGATTAGCGTGATCTATCGGTTGTTCAAAACAAAATTGATAATACTCATTAAATCCATCAACTTTCAGCTCCCTGATATCGGAAATCTGCGGAATCATTCGCAACTTTTCCAAAATACCGTCACCAGCAAAAACTGTTGCTGTAAAAAGCAACATCAGCATCAAAGCACTACAAAATTTTCTCATATATCCAATATTTAGATTTTCCGCCTCAACCTATTGAGGAATTATTCGTATCAGAGCGCAAGGTAGAAAAAAAAGTAAAAAATAGAAAGGAATTTATACTTTTGCATCTTGAAATATAGAAGCATCATTCATGATTTTTTTTACAGCATACAAAGAACACTATCGGGAACTTATCAGATTAGGTGTCCCCATCGTCATCGGGCAAATCGGTATTGTAATTGTCGGATTAGCCGACAATATGATGGTCGGACAATTCGACACGCTCCATCTGGCTGCAGCCTCTTTTGTAAACAGTGCTTTCAATATTCCTATACTTTTCGGACTGGGATTCTCCTATGGACTGACTCCGTTGGTCGGACAATCCTTTGGCCGCCACGATCGTTTCAGAGTCGGACAATTATTACGAAACAGTCTGTTAACAAACTTATTCATCGGCCTGCTTCTTACACTTATCATGACCTTTGTCTGGTTCAACGTTGACAAAATGGGACAGCCGGAAGAACTTCTTCCCCTCATCCGTCCCTATTTTTTATTGCAATTGGCCTCCCTGCCGTTTGTCATGCTCTTCAACTCATTCAAGCAATTTGCTGACGGTATCACAGATACCCGCACCCCCATGTACATCATGATTTCTGCCAACGTTCTGAACATTATCGGCAACTACATCCTGATATACGGCAAATTAGGCCTCCCTGCCATGGGGGTTGTCGGAGCCGGAATTTCCACGCTTCTGTCGCGTATCCTTATGTTTGCAGCTTTCGCAGCACTCTTCTACCGCAGTATACATTATCGCAGATATTATATCGGTTACCGCCGCGGACAATATAATACAAAAGATATTTTATCCCTCAATAAAATGGGATGGATGGTAGGTCTGCAAATGGGACTGGAAACGGCCTTATTCAGCATTTCAGGTATTATGATCGGCTGGCTTGGCAGTGTCGCATTGGCCGCACACCAAATTATGATAGCAATCTCCACCCTAGGCTTTATGATATATTATGGAGTAGGAGCAGCTGTTTCCGTACGCGTCAGCAACTTTTATGGCCGAGGAGATATCCTCAATATAAAACGAAGCACTATGGCAGGATTCCACATCATGCTCTGTCTGGTTATGGTCGCCTGTACTATATTTTTCTTCGCACAGAATGTTATCGGTTTCCTGTTTACCACTTCACCGGAAGTCATCGGCCTGGTTTCTTCACTGATAGTCATTCTGATGATATATCAGTTAGGGGACGCCCTGCAAATCATATATGCCAATTCACTCCGTGGCATCGGCGATGTTATATCCATGGCGGTTATATCCTTTATAGGATATTTCCTGCTGGCCATGCCGGTATGCTACATTTGCGGTTTCATACTAGACTTCGGTATCACCGGCATCTGGATCGGTTATCCGGTAGGTCTTACCTTGACCGGCATCATGCTTTGCGGCAGATACTATTGGAAATTAAAAGACGGGAGACTGTTTCGTTAGCTCCCTGATTTTTTCAACTGCCGCAATGCGGTCTGTAAAATGAACCGTCTGTATACCCAATGCACGGGCAGCCTCAATGTTGGCAATCAGGTCATCTATAAAAAGAGTCTCTCCAGGAAGCAGATGATATCGATCAAAAAGAATCTGATAAATCCCCGCCTCCGGTTTGATGACATGTTCCAATGCTGAGATAATATGCCCTTCAAAAAATGAAAACACCTTGCGGTCTTTCAGATAATCATAATACTCCACCGACATATTCGACAGACAAAACAGGCGGAAACCTCTTCCTGACAACTCCTCAATCAACTCGCACGTTGCCGGCAGATTGTCCAAAGAATGCTTGATAAACTCCACAAAATCCCAACATTCCGCATAAGTACGTCCCGCAAAATCACCCATTGCACTCACCATCTCTACCTGTGTAATAGTACCTCTGTCAAACTCCGACCAGTACTGTTGAAAAAAACCTTTTTCGAACAAAGCTATCGGCAACTCCTTGTCTCCCGCGTAAGTTGCCAGCAAACGCTCGGGACTCCAATCAACCACCACTCCTCCCAAGTCAAATACAACATTTTTAATCATATTCTTATTCATATATAAACAATCCACCACATTCAAAACAATTCCCCATGGTGCAAATATAGGAAAAACCATACCGTTAACACACACAACAAAAAAAAATATCTTTTCCATTTGGTTTTTATCCAAAAATATCTACTTTTGCACCCGAGTTCATTGCTCAGGTGGCGGAATTGGTAGACGCGCTGGACTCAAAATCCAGTGTCCTCAACAGACGTGCGGGTTCGATTCCCGCCCTGAGTACAAAAAAACTCTTAATCAAATGATTAAGAGTTTTTTTTCATTTTTCCCCTGACCCACCCTCATCTTTCCGCTTTCATATAGTCGGCATATGGTAATGCTCTATAACTTTAGAACTATTTTGTTCTATATGCAACATGCATTTGTACACCGTGCTGAATTTGCAGCCTGCTTAACCGCTTTTCATTCAAAAGCATACAACTAAACTCTTCTTTCGAAGAAACAGAATCATGCCGCCACTATATTACCGGAAAAACTACCTCAATAATCTAACGCAAATCCGTCGTCCAATTCAAACCCTGTATCTTAACATCTAATTCCCTCAAGCGGCGGGCATAATTATCCGTTTCTTTCTGAAGTTCGGACACATTTACGATTCGGATATTCTTTAATTCGCTCCTTCCATAGCGGGTTTCATTCTCAGCCACATGTTTCAGCAATTCACGCAGCAACTCCACTCTCATGGAAAGCGTATCCTTACGGGCCATTAACCGCGTCAGACTCTCTCCATCACACAAAGTGTGCATATTCGTATCATTAATCCGATAAATCAACTCTTCCAATTGAGCAAGAGTTTCATTCAATTCTTTAAACAAATCCTCAACATTCTCTGCCGGTTCATCGCCTTCCTGTACTTTCGCACTGTTTTTCAACCGGAGCTTCAATTGAATCACCCGTTTTTGTAAATCAGCACGCAAACTGAGAGCTTCTGCAAGTTTCATATCCACTCATGTTTTATAGTTTACTGATACAAAATTACAAAATCAATCTGTAAAATTTCCTTTTTGTCAAATTAAAACAATTAATATTTCAAATCCGGTCGTTCATAGCGAAAGAATCAATTGTATAAACCGGAATATATACAAACCTTTAAAAAAAATCTCAAATCCTTTGGAGTTTATCAAAAAATCCATACTTTTGCACCCGAGTTCTTTGCTTAGGTGGCGGAATTGGTAGACGCGCTGGACTCAAAATCCAGTGTCCTCAACAGACGTGCGGGTTCGATTCCCGCCCTGAGTACAAACGGCGAAGAGTCAGGTTTATCCTGACTCTTTTTTTATGCAATATAAACAAGTATATAATTTCAGCGATTTATGATTTCAGTTGACGCATTGACCGTAGAATTCGGAGACAGAGCCTTGTTTAAGGATATTTCTTTTCAAATCAATGAAAAGGACAGAATTGCCCTCATGGGTAAAAACGGAGCAGGAAAATCAACCCTGCTAAAAATTCTGGCAGGAGAACGAAGACCCACCCGCGGAAATGTCACTGCCCCTAAAGATACCGTTATCGCCTATCTTCCACAACATTTAATGACAGAAGATGGCAGAACTGTATACGAAGAAGCTTCTCAGGCTTTCGCCCATCTGTTCACAATGGAAAAACGCATCGACGAACTGAATCAACAACTGACAGAACGCACGGACTACGAATCACCGGAATATTTCAAGCTCATTGAAGAAGTATCTGCCCTAAGCGAAAAATTCTACAGCATCGACCTCACTCACTTTGAAGCTGATGTTGAAAAGACTCTATTGGGATTAGGATTCAAACGCGAAGACCTGCAACGCCAGACCAGCGATTTCAGCGGCGGTTGGCGCATGCGCATCGAATTGGCCAAAATGTTGCTGAAAAATCCGGATGTACTGCTTCTTGACGAACCGACCAACCACCTGGATATAGATTCCATCCAATGGTTGGAAGAATTCCTGATAACCAATGGGAAAGCAGTTGTAGTCATCTCTCACGACAAAACATTTATAGACAACATCACGACCCGCACCATTGAAGTGACCATGGGACGTATCTACGACTATAAAGTAAACTATTCAAAATATCTGGAACTTCGCAAGGAACGTCGCGCCCAACAACAAAAGGCGTATGATGAACAGCAAAAGATGATTGCCGAAACCAAGGAATTTATCGAACGCTTTAAAGGCACCTACTCGAAAACCTTACAAGTGCAATCCCGCGTAAAAATGTTGGAAAAACTGGAAATTCTGGAAGTGGACGAAGAGGATTCTTCCGCATTACGACTGAAATTTCCACCGGCACCTCGCTCCGGCAGCTATCCGGTCATTGTTGATGATTTGTCCAAGCACTATGGAGAATACGAAGTGTTCAACCATGCAGGATTCTCTATCCAGCGCGGAGAAAAGGTTGCCTTTGTCGGAAGAAACGGAGAAGGTAAATCGACCCTCGTAAAATGTCTCATGGGAGAAATTACTGACTATACCGGCAAGCTGACTTTAGGCCACAATGTCCAAATCGGCTATTTCGCTCAAAATGCAGCCTCTTTGATGGATGAGAATTTAACTGTTTTTCAAACCGTTGATGACGTAACACCATTGGAACTGAAAAACAATACAAAGAACCTGCTTGGAGCCTTCATGTTCAGCGGTGACGATATAGACAAAAAGGTAAAAGTATTATCCGGAGGAGAAAGGACACGCCTTGCCATGATAAAACTATTGCTCCAGCCGGTCAACCTGCTGATTCTCGACGAGCCCACCAACCATTTGGATTTAAAGACCAAAGACATTTTGAAAAATGCCCTAACCGATTTCGACGGCACCGTGATTGTCGTATCACACGACCGAGACTTTCTCAATGGACTGGTAACTAAAGTATACGAATTCGGTCATAAAAAAGTGACGGAACACCTAGAGGACATCAACGGTTTCCTCCGCAAAAAGAAGATGGAAAACCTAAGGGAAATAGAAAAAAGAAATGCTTGATAAAATGCCGTTTGCCATTACTGAACAGACAATGACAAACGGCATAAATATACTAAATACAACCGACTATAACTTATTCATCGCCTCCGCCCAACACCTTATAGAGCTGCACGGTTGTCAGAAGTTCATCACGGATAGCATTATTCAAACCGATTTGGGCATCAAAATAACTACGCTGAGCATCAAGCACGTCCAAATAACTAATAATACCATTAATATACTGCAAAGTAGCCAAATCAAGAGCCGAACGGGAAGCTTTTTCCAAATTCTGGCGGGACGTCCGGATTTCACGACTTTTAGAAGAAGCAATCAAAGCATTGCTGACTTCCGAAAAAGCAGTCAGAACAGTCTGCTGATAGGCGTATTCTTCTTGTTCTCTTGCTGCTTTTGCCGCACGTAATTTAGCACGGTTTTTACCCATATTAAATACCGGTTCCAACAATTCTCCTCCGAAAAAATAATAAGGATTCTTGAGAAAATCCGATAAGGAACTGCTTTCCAGTCCGGCTTTACCTGTCAGAGAAATCTTGGGAAACAGACTTGTAAAGGCAACTCCCACTTTGGCATGCGCCGCACGCAATTTGTATTCTGCTTGTACAATATCAGGACGACGCTCTAACAATTGCGAAGGCAAACCAACCGGCAAGGTAGCCGGCAATTGCTGTTGCTGCAAACCATTACCACGCTGAGCCGGTCCGGGATACTGACCGGCCAACAAAGCAATTTGATTCTCTTTCACCCGGATATTTTTCTCCAAATCCGGAATCAGGGTCTGTGTCCGTGCCAACTCCACCTGCGACTGGCGCAACGAAGTTTCAGAAGTAAGCCCTCCTTCAAAACGAAGACGTGCCAATCGAACACCCTCCTGACGCGCTGCCAGCGTCTGTTTGACAATAGCATATTCCTGATCCAATGCTGTCAATTCAAAATAAGCCTGCACCACCTGTGCTATCAGAGTAATGCGTAAGGCCCGCTCACCGGCAACACTACCGAGATAATCCGCCAAAGCGGCCTGATTAGCCCAACGCAATTTTCCCCAAACATCCAATTCCCAGGACAATAGCCCTTTACCCCCATAAGTATGCGAAATGGATGCCGCGTCCTTATATTCTCCCACCACCTGAGCATCGATTTTAGGAAACAGATCAGCCTTGCTGATACGTCTGCTCTCCATCATTTCTTTCACCCTCGCTGCGGCCGCCTGCAAATTCTTATTGTATTCGAGAGTCTGGCGTATCAAATTCTGCAAAACAGTATCCTGATAAAGTTCCTGCCAATGAATCCCACTAACAGAAACAGAATCTCCCGCCACTCCATCAATCGTTTCGGGCAAATCCAACTCAGGCCGGGTGTATTTCTTTCCCAATTTACAGGAAGATGCGACCATCGTCATAACGACCAGTCCCCATATATATATTCTCTTCATAGAATTAAAATTGTAAATTAAACTAACACCTTACGATTTCCTGTTTTCCACGTGGGGTTTTCCAAACTTCATCCCTGCAATTCTGTCTCTCAATTTATATATCATCACAAAGAAGAAAGGAACCAGCACAATACCCACCGTTATGGCAACAATCATACCGAAGAAAACACCGGTTCCTATAGAATGACGGCTGGCAGAACCCGGACCGGATGCCATTACCAATGGCAACATGCCTAAAACAAAAGCCAGCGATGTCATCAATATCGGACGGAAACGGAGCGATGCTGCAGTCTTGGCCGCCTCAATAACATCCACACCCTTATCAACTTCCATTTTCGCAAATTCAACAATCAGAATCGCATTCTTGGCCGCCAGGCCGACCAACGTCACCAGACCAATCTGGAAATAAATGTCATTGTTCAAACCTAAGGCTGCAATACCCAAATAAGCACCCAATCCTGCAACCGGCAATGACAATAATACAGAAATCGGCACCAGCCAACTTTCATACAATGCTGCCAAAAACAAAAATACAAAAAGAAATACCAGCGATAAAACCAGTCCCATCTGTCCTTCAGCCTGTTTCTCCTGATAAGAAATGCCGCTCCATTCAAGGCCTATCGTTTCCGGCAAATGCTCTCGGGCAATCTTTTCCAATTCATCCATCACCTCTCCCGAACTATAACCCGGAGCTGCATTACCACGGATAATAGCCGTCGTAAACATATTAAAACGACGGATACTTCCCGGTCCTGTCGTGTATTCCGCCTCTCCAAGTGCAGTCAGAGGAACCATATTTCCACCGGAAGTACGCACAAAAAACATTCCTATATTATCCCGACGGGCACGGTAATCAGCCTCTGCCTGAATATACACTTTATATACACGGTTAAACATATTGAAGTCGTTAACATACACCGATCCGGTATAAGCTTTCATTGTAGAGAATATATCTGCCATCGGTATACCCAAAAACTTTGCCTTATCACGATCCACATCAAAAAAAAGCTGTGGAATCTCAGCCTGCAAAGAAGAAGAAAGCCCTGTAAATGCACTGTTTTTAGATGCATAAGCCATCAGAGTATCTACCGCAGCCACCAGATTTTCAAAAGAAGCTCCATTACGGGCCTCTACCTGCAATTCGAATCCACCGGAAGTTCCCAAACCGGGAATTACGGGAGGCTTGGAAAAATATACTTCCGATTCAGGATACTGACTCAATTCTTTGCGAGCCTGTTCTATCACTTCGTCAACACCCATACCGTTTCCTTTGCGTTCTTCCCATGGTCTGAGAATAACCGTCAGCTCAGAACGGGCCTGATTTGTCCCCACCCGCGGACTGGAACCGGTAACATTCTGCACATACTCCACTGCCGGCAATTTTTTCAGGAATTCCACGGCACGGTCGGTAATAATACGGGAACGTTCCAACGTTGCTCCTTCCGGAAGTTCCAATTCCACTTTAAAATACCCCTGATCCTCTTCTGGAATAAAACTGCTTGGAACAACACGATTCAATACAAAGATAAAAATCAGAACCATACCGAATCCGGCCAGCACACGGCGAGGATGTTTGACAGCTTTTGTCAGTGAAGCAACATATTTATTATTTCCGACAGCCAGCCAGGTATTGATTTTACGGAAAATTACATGCTTATTTCCATGAGAGGGACGCAGAATGATAGCACACATTGCAGGACTAAGCGTTAAAGCAACGACTGCAGAAATCAACACAGACACCACAATCGTAATGGCAAACTGACGATACAGCAAACCTGTGATTCCACCCAAGAAACTTACAGGCACAAATACAGCCGCCAACACAAGAGAAGTAGCAATCAATGCACCAGTCAAGCCTTCCATGGCCTTCTTTGTAGCCTGATATGGAGTCAATCCCTCTTTTTCCATATAATTCTCCACAGCTTCCACCACCACAATCGCATCGTCCACCACGATACCGATAGAAAGGATCAACCCCAACAAAGTCAACAGATTCAGCGAAAATCCCATGGCAAGCATCACTCCAAAGGTTCCTACCAGAGAGATGGGTACTGCAACCAACGGGACCAAAGATGCCCGCCAGGTCTGCAAAGAGAAAAACACCACCAGAATCACCAACACCAAGGCTTCGAACAAAGTCTTATACACCTCATAAATAGATTGTGAAATATAGGATGTTATATCAAAAGGAATATCATACTCCAAACCTTCCGGAAAATTCTTGCTGATTTCCTTCATCGCCTTCCGGACATTCTCTGCAACTTCTACAGCATTGGCTCCCGGCACCGTATAAATACCCAAGACAGCAGCATTTGCTCCATTCATACCACTTTCCGTGGTATACGAAGACGCTTCCAAAGACACTCGGGCCACATCTCTCACGCGGATGATTGATCCGTCCGGATTAGCCCGAACAACGATATTCTCAAACTCCTCAACTGTTGACAGACGCCCCTGAGCAATGATAGGGATTGTAATATCCTGTCCATTTATAGGCTGTTTTCCCAATTCTCCGGCTGCCGATTCCCGATTCTGGTCCTTCAGGGCATCCTGCAAATCTTTTACAGTCAAGCCGAAATTCGCCATACGGTCGGGCATCACCCACAGAATCATGCCATAATAACGGCTACCGATATTAGAGACGCGTCCGACACCCGGAATACGTTTCAAAATATCCAGCACGTTGATTGTAGCAAAGTTACTCAAATATATCTCATCAAAACGAGGGTCTTCAGAAGTTAAAGTCAGCGTCATCAGCTGGTTTGAAGACTGTTTCTCAACAGTGATACCATTCTGGACCACCTCGGCCGGCAAACGGGATTCCGCCAATTTCACACGATTCTGGATTTCCACGGCAGCCAATTCCGGATTGGTGGAAATATCAAAAGTCACACTGATTGACAAACCACCGGAATTCGAACTGCTTGATTCCATATAAAGCATACCGGGAGTTCCGTTCAATTCCTGTTCAATCGGAGTCGCAACCGCCTGAGACACCGTTGTAGCACTTGCACCCGGATAGGAAGCCGATATCTTCACCATCGGAGGAGTAATCTGCGGATACTGATCGACAGGCAGCAGGTAAAGTCCGATACAACCGAGCACCACAATCAATATAGACAGTACCGCCGAAAAAATAGGACGGTCTATAAAAAAAGTCACTTTCATACTATACTCACATTCTTGTTCGCTAATCTTTTTTATCAACACTCTCTTTTCCCTTTTTCCAACGTTCATCCGTTTCAGGAACAAGCAACACCCCCGGAGTCAGCTTATGGTACCCTTCAGTCACGACCAATTCATTGGGTCCCAGACCTCTTTCCACCACTACGTAATTCCCGAATTCCGGACCTGTTTCTATCAGACGTTTCTCTGCAGTACTATCGCGGCGCATCACATATACATGCGCCCCTCCCTTTTCAATTTCCACTGCTTTAACAGGCACAACAACAGCATCTTCGCGCATATCCAACAATAATTTCACTTTTGTAAACTGTCCGGGCAACAACTTCCTGTCCGGATTCGCAATACTTGCCCGCACACCGAATGTTCCGGTCTTCGGATCAACTTGAGGATCAGCAAAATCTACAATTCCACGTTCCGGATAGACCGAATTGTCGGCAAGAGTCACAATAATTGAAGGTTGCCAAGAACGGGAAGTATCCTGTTCCCCCAAACGCACATTGCGCTGCTGACTACGTAAATAATCCAAAGCAGTCAGACTGAAATCCACCAATACGGTATCACTGGCAACCACCGTTGCCAACAATGCCTTTGATCCGGATCCGACCAAAGCCCCTATATCCGCACCACGCTCACTAATGTATCCTGTAATGGGAGAACGGACCGTTGTATAGCTTAGCTCCAATTCAGCCTGCGCCAAATCCGCCCTACTCATAGCCACATTCGCCTTGGCACTTTCATAAGCGGCCACAGCATTGTCAAGATCCAACTGGCTGGCAGCATTCTGTTCATACAGCGGACGCAGACGCTCAACATCACGTCCTGTCTTCAATTCCTGAGCCTCATCTTTTTTCAACTGTGCCGCAGCTTTATCCACCTTGGCTTTGTAGATAGCCTGATTAATAATAAACAACGGTTGGTTTCGTTTCACTTTTTTCCCCTCTTCAAACAGCATTTTCTCCAGATACCCCTCTACACGCGCACGAACCTCTACAAACTGCAGAGCACGGACCCGCCCTACATATTCACCAAAAATTTCAACATCTTTCACTCCGGCCTGCTCTACAACAACCGGAATACGTTCCTGTACTTTCTCGCGTTTACATCCCGTAAAGGCAATCAACAAACCCAGCAGGGACCAAATTACATTTCTTTTAAGCATCATTCCTCTATGTTATTTATATTTTTCCACGTTTACATTGTGAAAATTACATGCCAAAAATTTGACGCGCAAATGTACATCAAAAAATGTATTATCCAAATACACTAATTATCAATACATAATCAAACCATCATATTACATCTCTCTTGTCCATATAAAATCTTACAATAATTGAAATGAGGAAATATTCCTCACAGCACCCCTACATTCCCCAACGCATGAAAATTTCGTTAAAGCAGATTCCTCTATAATAAAAAAGCGTACATTTGCCTTACTTACATTTAATACCTTAAATCATGAAAAAGTTGGCAATCATTTTAACTGCTGTAATTCTTATTCCCTTTTACGCTTCTGCCCAGTTAGGGAAACAAATGGCTAAATACCATAAAAAAACAGGATTCAGCGTAACCCAATTGGACAAGAGTCTCTATGGACTTTACCAATATGAAAACCTTTCACCAGAAATGGAAATGATGCTTCAAAAACTCAATGAAGTAAACATTCTGACGGTCGATCCCAACCGCTGCAAACGGGAAGAGTATGAAAAAGTCCTCCTACAATTCCACCTTCTGCTGGAAAACAAAAATGACTACCGTCTTGTCAAAAGCGACACCGATGGCGAAAGCGAACGACTGGTGTATGCACGCAACGAAGCAGACAAGGTAACAGATTTGGTCATATGGAGCGTATCTCCCAATCAGGCAGACATCATTGAATTGCGGGGAGACATTCAAACCAACCGCATTGCTCTTCTTTCACAGGCATTAAACATCCGTGGTCTGGAATTACTGTCCTTCTTATCACCTACCATCAGAAACCACCCCCAAGGAGAAGCGGATCCGGACAGCATGATGCAATCACTGGAAGGATTGATGGGAGGATTCTTTGGCGGAATTGATACCGATTTTTTCTCCAACATGGAACAACGATTCAAACAAGCTTTCCCTACAACCATTGACAGCATCGGTTCATTCAATATCTCCAATATGCTACAAGCCGGCAACATGGGGGCCATCGAACAGTTTTTCCAATCTTTCGGCAAAGACGGCAATATCAGCAGCAATTCCGTACAAATCACGGAAGAAAACGGCAAGACAAAATTAAAAATCGATTCCCAAAATTCAGATATCACCTACATCATCGATGGCGAACAGGCTCCGAAAGACAACATCCAAATGCCCGACCAGATTCTGAACGTTGACCTTATCCCATCAAAAAAAGATATCAGGAAATCCTATCTTTTTGTCTCCTCCCAAAAACAACTAGGAAGATTTACCAGCTACAAAAACGGTACACTCCACTTCCGTTATAAGGATCAGGATTATACATACAATCTTGACAAATCCCAATATCCCTTGCTTGTCATCAACGGACGACTTTCCGGAACTTTTAACATAGAACCAACTTCTATCCTTCAAATCCGTCCGCTGAGCCAAATTGAAAAAGAGGCTGGCCGTTATCCCCACGCAGAGGTTATCATCAATACAAAATAACATGTTAAAGTGTATGGCCTTGATAAGACCATACACTTTAACATATTAATTCCATTTTATTTAGCGGACTGTAATCTGAATTCGACAGGCATCGTATATTGTACTCTGACTGCTTTACCACGTTGCTTACCGGGTTTCCATTTAGGCATAGCCCCAACAATACGCAAAGCTTCTTTATTCAACCACTTTCAGGTACTCCTTATCACTTTAGAAACAAATCTAATATGTAGGAATATAACCATGCGTTACATACATCATGCCATCTATCAAATTTGTGATTTCAGATAGATTTTTGACATAATGTTTTACTTTGTCATACAGATATTGCGCCTTTAACATATCTTTAGGAACACCCTTACCATTTTCATAACGACGAGCTAAAAGGAATTGTGCAATAATATCACCTTTTTCTGCACAATATATTAAGGTTTGAACAATATCTGCTTCGGTCTGTAAATCATATGTTATTCCATCTATCATGATTTGGGTCATAAAAATGTTTTTTCCTATGGGAAGCCATGCATCGTCAGAACCTGCTTCTGCAGCTCTAAAATACCATAACATTCCTTCTTTAGTATCATTTTTCATATCCAAATAATAGGCTCCTAATTTACACATTGCAGAAGAAAATCCGCACCTAGCACTACGCTCATAATAGTATATGCTTCTTTCATAATCTTCAGCTATCCAACAACAATCCTCGAAGCATGCCCCTAAAATATAAAGAGCCGTACACTCATTTGCATCAGCTCGTTCATACAATTCTACCAAAATCTGTCTTTTTTCTTCCTCAGATTTGACATTATTTATAGCTATATGGGTATAAAATATGTGTTCTGCATTTCTAGTTTGAGAGATGCTCTCCAACATAAAGTGTATCCCTATCTGAAAATAATGTCTATTTATCAACAACATTCCAAACTGTGCCTGAGCATCAGCATCACCTTGTTCTGCTGCATGGGCTAATTCGTCAATAGTTATCTCTGCCATAGTTTAAAGTTTGTATTTGATATCAACATTTCGATCAAACATGTGCAGAGTGATTTCTTCTACTTGTCCAAATGGATGACGAATAGTCAATCCATAATTAGAATAAGGAATTTGAATACCAACCAATGGGACTGTATATACTCCCCATCCCCGCATCTCTGTTTCTGTGGGAGAAGAAGCAAGTATTTTCATCGGTTTGGTAGACATGGAAACCCTATCTTCTCTTAAAGAATCATCTTCTTCCGTATCATATATAGTCACAGAATAACCTTCATTTCCAGAAATGCTATCTTGTATCCGGATAACTCGTTTAACTGCTCCACCACCTACTTCTGAGCCCTGTTCAAAACGGTAATGGTGGCCACTGTAAAAAACAAAATCGTGTAAATTCAATACTGAAATTTCTTTTTTAAAACGTGAACGAATAATGTTTAACGTGTTTCTATAATGGTTTATTTCCTCATTCAAAGTGTTGTCTGCTCCAAATAATGCACCGATTCCTCCATATTTAGCTTCATAAAAATCAAATGATTGCTTTTCTGCCTCTAATAAGTTCAATATGAATAAACAATCTCTTTCAGATTTTTCAAATTGGTGTAGTAAATAACTAGCATTCATTCTGAGCTTCCGCATTTGTTTATTATCTTTTTGGAATAATTTTTCCTGAGGATACAACTCGATGGTATCAATAATTGCATCTAAAAATTCAATCATATTATTCAATTCATCAGGACTGCATTCTCGTAATGGTTTCTGTCTCAATTTTATTGACACAATCAGACACATTTCATTATATTCAGTTTTAACCTCTTCCGAAGCCCATGAAAAATCCGTTCCTAAATCTATCGTAGTCATAAATTTTGTATTTTATTTCGTTACAACACCCAATAATTTTTTTGTTTCTTCTATTATTTTCCCATTGTTCTTTTCAAAACATTTTAATGCCCAAAATCTTGACATTTCAAGATCTACAGCTGTACCCTTACCTTCTTGATAACATATAACTAAATAATATTGTGCAGACAAGAAAGGAGTATTCCCACAAGCAGCCTTTTCAAAACAATCAAATGCTTTAGCAAAATCTTGTTCACAACCAATGCCTTCGTAATAAAGCATACCCAAAAGAAATTGAGCTTCTTTTTGGACTTTTTCAACTAGCGTAGAAATTCTATGATCATGGCTGGTTGCATATAAGTAATCAAATGCCTTTTGAGGTTGTTTCATCTGCAAACAACATTTTCCCATACCTAAATTTCCAATTTGCTGCCACGCATGTTTCCGAGATAAACGCTCAAAATACTTAAATGACTTTTCAAAATCTTGTGATATACCCTCTCCATTATAATAACATTCTGCTGTCCATTTTAAACCTACTTCATGACAGAAGTCAGCAGCTTCTTTAAAATAGAGAAAAGCCTCTCGTCTATCTTTTTGTATTCCTATTCCATTCCAAAGTCGAAAAGCGTATTCTATTCGTACATCAGTATAACATTTACCTACGGCACAAGGAGTACTGGCAATTTTCTTTTTTAATTGCGCAGTAGTCATTTGTTTAAGTTGTTCTTGTTCATTCATAATTACTGGTTAAATTTGATTAGTATTAAATCAATACTTCGGTAAATTTTTACCGAAAAATTAAAAGTCAAACAATAGAACCGGCAAAAGTCGGTTCGAAACCACTAAAGAGGTCATTGAAATGTTGTCAAAAACGAATGGTTAAGCATGAAGAAATGTGCTGAAAATGGAGGATAACCTACTGAAAATAAGTGGTGAATATACACAAACCTTTTAAAAAAAACGTTCATGGACACCATGAAATTATTCATGCCCATCCCAGATCGTATAAATTTCCTCCAATTGAGCAATGGATGTTTTTCGGAACAGACATACCGTAACCTTTTCGAGAATGAAACTTTCGACTGGTTTGCGTTTAACGCCTCTATCATCAGCAAGCATCTCACAGGCAAAAGAAAAGCTATCGCTATCGATCCTTCCTATATCCCCAAATCAGGCAAGAAGACACCTTGGATAGGTTACTTCTGGTCTGGTTGTGCAAGAGAGTACAAGCGAGGATTGGAAATCATGGGTATCGGTGTTATTGACATCGACAACCATGAATGCATGACGTTAGGTTCCATTCAGACGCCGGATTGTAAGACCCTGGATAAGATAGGCAAGAACCTGGTTGGCTGGTATAGCAGCTGTCTTATCAGCAGAAAAGACAAGCTACAGAACCTATCCAGAACGCTGGTTGCAGACGCATTCTTTTTCCAAGGAAACTTTCGTTACGCCTATGTGTGAGAACGATTTCCATGTTATCAGCCGCTTTAGGAATGACGTAGTCCTGTACTATCCGACATTGGAAAAGAAAACAGGAAAACGTGGTCATCCCAAGTGGTTTGACGGCAGGATTGACTTTGCCAATCTGGATCTGGCCCGGTGCAAGGAATACGAGGTGAACAAGGAAAAGCTATACGGATTGAGAGTATATGCAAAAGCTCTCAAAAGGTATGTTTCCTTAGCCGTCTGGTATCCGATGGACGCGAGGACAGACAAGTGGCAGCTTTATTTCTCTACAGATGCTTCCATGTATGGACGCGAGGTGCTGGATTATTACAGAACCAGATTCCAATTGGAATTTTGCTTTAGAGATGGAAAGCAGCATGCAGGAATCACCAACTGTCAGTCAACCGACTTCAAAAAGTTGGATTTTCACTTCAATGCATCGCTGGCTGCCATCAACTTGGCCAAAGCGGCATGTAAGAAGCTCAGAATAGTCTATTCTATATCTTCTTGCAGGTCATTCATACACAATGCTTATATGCTTGAACGATTTATTTGCATATTCGGGATTAACCCAGACTCGCAAGTTATTGACATACTTTTCAAAGAACTCATTTTATTTACTGCCAGAGCCGCTTAGGCTTGGCGAATTTTTAACGAACTATTGTTAAATTGCATGATGATATTTATCGATTAAGATCTAATTGGCATTTTTCATACATCTTCTTTTACTTACGTAAAAGAAGATGTATTCCTCGCCTCTATTTATTGTTAGATCTTTTTGTACAAGATTTCGAAATAGAAGAATATTTTTGGTAAGAATTATCCCCAAATGATCAAGCAAAACAAGTATCCTAATTATAAAAAGACAATAATCAAACAATCTCTTCATTGCACTTAAATTAACTCATCTACAATTCCCCGGTAGAATATAAAAACACAAAAGCGTGGGAACTTTCAGTTTATCTATCTTCAGGTATCGCCAAACACCTTTACAGAAATAAACAGTCACCCCCACGCCAAACCATTAATATAACAGAATTGTATATATGGCAAGCATGAGCGTTTGTACCGTTTATCCCTCTGTATAAAATTTGGCGATTTTGAAGATAAGGATAAAACTAAACGCCTTTTATTAAATATGTATCGTTCAGATTACTCTAAACAGCATA
The DNA here is from genome assembly GCA_020024465.1 of Odoribacter sp. Taxonomy (GTDB): domain Bacteria; phylum Bacteroidota; class Bacteroidia; order Bacteroidales; family Marinifilaceae; genus Odoribacter. The sequence goes on along the minus strand of JAHHTT010000024.1, from coordinate 563 downwards.
CAAAAATAGAAAATAATTGGCATTTTACAAACACCCAACAGGGATGACTGAAAAGCAAAAATATTAAATTTCAACGTGAATAGCTTATAACGAATCTTAATATAATGCGAGTTTGATAATGGCAAATGATTTTTACAAGGAATTTGTCTACAAGCACTCAAAGCATCTTTTCCTCAAGTGTGTTTCCTGTAATCGTTTTGCTGAGTTAGAAAAGAATATCCTTTCGAGGCTTGCACTCCGCTGTGTATATATAGTAATCAACACATACATGGGGAAAACTAAAATGACTATTACCAAAAATTAAAGATTGTAACAACACTTAAAAGTGTCGTATCAAGCTCTGCATTGAGTAATGATACGACCTTTTTTTAAATCTTTTAAGATACTCAAATTTCAGATTGTAAGTTCATATTCTCAAAAATTGAGTTTTGACACATCCGCATGGAAAATGTTCCATAGGATAATTCTCTTGCTTCAAATTTCACATGATTATCAAAAACAAAGGTAAAATACTCAACTCCCTAATTACAGCAAGAGATATGAATAAGCGAAAATCGTTGAAA
>JAHHTT010000023.1 GCA_020024465.1 Odoribacter sp. | reverse complement strand
TTGCCGATGCAGAAGTTTTTAAATATATTACCGAGCACTTCATCTGTAGATATTTCGCCGGTAATTTCTCCAAGATAATGGAGGCATTCGCGGATGTCTTGGGAAATGAATTCACCGCTGAGGCCGGACTGCAGACCTTTTTTTACGCGGAGGATAGCTTCGAGGGCATGGTTGAGAGCTTCGTAATGGCGGATGTTGCTGACGATGATATCCGATGAATTCAATGGATTCAAGTTCACGGTATTTGTCAGTTCACCAATTAAGGCGTCCAGATTAGCACCTGTACGGGCTGAGATTGGAATAATCTTTTCGCCGGAAGTGAATAGCCGTATTGTTTCCTGGGGTGTGAGCAAATCCTCTACTTCGTCTGTTTTATTCAGGACGATAATCAGGTGAGCTTCAGGTGAGATATGTGCTTTCACTTGCCTGTAATACTCCTCAAAGGACTCTGCTCCTCGTTTTAAGTCGGTTAAAATCAGTACGATGCTTGCTTGTCCTATTTGGGTGAAGGTTCGTTTTATTCCTATGTTTTCTACCTCATCGGAGGTTGAACGGATTCCTGCCGTATCTATAAAGCGGAAAGTGATTCCATTTAAATTGACCGTGTCTTCAATTGTGTCACGTGTCGTTCCGGCTATATCGGACACGATAGCGCGGTCCTCGTGTAAAAGAGCGTTCAATAGCGTGCTTTTACCGACGTTGGTATTGCCTACTATCGCTACGGGTACTCCGTTTTTCAACACATTCCCCAACGAGAATGAATCACATAAACGAACCAATAGGCGTTCTATACGACTGGCAATACGGTTCAATTCCTCTCTGTCTGCAAATTCTACATCCTCTTCGGAAAAGTCTAATTCCAGTTCCAACAATGAAGTGATATGTAGTAATTCTGAACGTAAACGCATTAGTTCTGTCGAAAATCCTCCTTTCATCTGTAACAAGGCCATCCGGTGTGAGGCGGATGAAGAAGAGGAAATCAAATCTGCCACTGCCTCTGCCTGTGACAGGTCCATTTTGCCATTCAAAAAGGCGCGTTGTGTGAATTCACCGGGAGCAGCAAGCCGGGCGCCTGTATCGACCAATAGTTTCAATATCCGTTGCTGGATATAGACAGAGCCATGGCAGGAGATTTCAACAGATTCTTCTCCCGTAAAAGAATGAGGCGCTCTGAAGAGATTCACCAACACTTCATCTATCAATTCCTTGCCGTCGCGGATACTTCCAAAGTGCACGGTATTGCCTTTGGCTTCAGAAAGGTGTTTGCCGGAAGGTGATTCAAATATTCGTTCCGTCAAGGATATGCAACCTTCTCCCGATAATCTGAGGATGGCTATGGCTCCCATGCCTGGCGGAGTGGAGATTGCACAAATAATGTCAGAAGTGTTCATGGTGTTTATGTGTTTGATAAACTAATATTGGCAAAAATACGCTTTTTCAGCTAAAGTAGGATATGGGTATATTGACTTTTAGCTGTTTCTTCGGATATTTTCTGATAGCAGCGGTTTCTGTACTCAATTTTTCAAGCATTCCGAAGGCGCTTGCTTGACAAGAAGGCAAGCGCGTGTTTTACCGATGATTAGAGTGTTTTTGCTTTGATTGCAGACCGTGATAATAATGATGTTGACAATATGTCGCCATTTTATTGTTTGGGATGGGGCAAATATGTATCTTCGCAAGATGATTATCAGATGAATATCATTTGTAAACAATGCGGGCCGGTTATGGTCCCATATTTTAAAGCTATATGATGAAACGATTGATTTACATTCTTGCCATCCTGTTTGTTTTTGTGTCTTGTAGAAGTAAAGACAATGCTCTGGTTGGAGCTTACGGTCATCCTTCCCAAATTACTCCGGAGATACAGAAGCTTTTCATTCAGGCCATGAAAGGAGATATGCGTTTTACTCCCAAGAAAGTGCGTATGCAGATCGTGGCCGGTACTAATTATGAATTTCTTTGTATGGATACGGATAAAAATCCGCATACCGTTGTCGTATTCAATCCGCTGCCGGGAAGGGGAGGGCCTCGGGTCGTGTCGATTGACGGCAGGCCTGTTTCCGATGGAACGTTCCGTTTTATCGTCTATTATGAAAACGAAACGGCTAAAGAGCATCTGTCGTCTCTTGCCCGTGAACGGGGCGATGAAATTTATCACCAATATGTCAACTACAGGGCTGTTGCCATAAAAGTATCCTCCTGTGCCACGAAAGATGAAGCGCGTGCTTTTTATTCGGGTGTTGAAGGAGTGCATCGGGTCGTAGAGGAAGGGATGATGGAGCTGCAATAGTTTTGTTTGTTTTCGGTATTTTCCCTGTCTTTCTTTTACATTCCTGGGGGCTTGAGCCGTTGTTTGTCTCTTGTTCTGCCGTTGCTAAAACCTTCTCGTTCGGACAAGCTTCGGATAAACTTCGGAGTAGGAACGGAAAAAGGTGGGAGGGGAGTGGGACATTTTTGGGAGGGTAATGGGAGAGGGACTAAGTGTCGGCGGATGATTTCCGGTCTCGGTATTCGGAGAAAACCCCCAGGGAGTATTTTTTTGCAGAAATGGAATCACTTGTATTTAAGCTGTTCATATTGAGTATTGGGGCCAGTTTTGTGCAACGGACTGCCGGATTCGGATTTGGTATCTTTATTATGACGATGCTGCCGGCTATTCTGGGGTCGTATGGAGAGGCCACTACGCTTTCGGGAATTCTGGCGATGACGACTTCGTTCATCATTGTGGTGCAGAAATGGAGATACATCGTCTGGCGCAGGCTTCTGCCTATTTTATTGACTTTTATGGTGATGTCGGTTGGGGCGGTCTTTGCGTTGAGGCGGATGGAATATGTCATTTTGAATATTCTTCTGGGTATCACGCTGATAGTGGTGAGTGTCTATTTTATATTTTTCAGCAGGCGTATCAAGGTGAGGCCGACCGTATCGGTACAGATTGCCGCCGGATCTGTCAGCGGACTGATGGGAGGATTTTTCGGGATGCAGGGACCGCCGGCGGTGCTTTATTTTGTGAATGCGGAGCAGGATAAGAATCATTATATTGCCATGACGCAGACTTATTTTTTACTTGGAAATCTGGTGATGACTGTTGCAAGGGCCTGTAATGGATTTTTTACTCCGGCAGTTGCTTCCGGGTATGTTTCCGGAATAGCGGGGGTGATTATCGGAAATATCATCGGTGCGTATGTGTTTCGTCATATATCGATTTTGTTGCTTCGATACGTTATCTATATTTATATCGGGATGACGGGGATGCTTTTTTTGTTAGGGATTTGACAGAGGAGGCTGTTCCGGTAAGTTGAATAACAATAAAAGCCCGGTACATGATACCGGGCTTGTCTATAGGTCTGTCGATCAGATTTCTATTTCAATCATCGGTGCGTCTGCAGCGACATTCGAACCTTCTTTTACCAGCAGGCGTTTTACCGTTCCTGCGTAATCTGATGCGATGCTGTTTTCCATTTTCATGGCTTCCAGTACGACTACTGTTTGTCCTTTGGTCACTTTATCACCCGGCTTTACAGTAAAGCGGAGTACGTTGCCCGGCATGGGAGCTTTCACGGTTTTTCCGGTGATGGGGGCATTTGCCTGCTCGTCTGCTGCTGACTGAGTGGCAGCCTTGGGCTCTTCCGCTTTGTGGAGAGCTGCGTATGCTTCCGTTTTTTGTCTGGTCAGGAAGTTTTTGGCTACTTGTGGGAATAATTCAAGCAACAATATTTCTTTTTCTGTCGCTGCCAGTTTTACTCCGCCGGCTTCCGGCAATTCCGGATTGGGTTGCATCTGGTTCTTGCTGGTGTCGTATGGGATTTCTTCACGGGTCCCTGCTATTTTGAAACGGAATTCAGGGTCTACCGGGACCGGAGTTTTTCCGTATTCGCCTTTCACCAGGTTGACAAACTGGTTGGATACGTTGCTATACATCGGTTTGCCGGCTTTGAGGTCCATGGCACAGTTAACGGCTTGTGCTCCTACAATCTGACTGGTAGGAGTCACCAGCGGAGGCAGACCGGCAGCCAGACGTACGGTGGGAATCAATTCCATCGCTTTTTCCAGAATGTCCATTGAGTTCAACTGTTTCAACTGGGCTACCATGTTGCTGTACATACCGCCCGGCACTTCGGCTTTCTTTACCAGTTCGTTGGGTTTCGGGAAGTTGAAGTATGCTTCGATGGCGTGACAGGCTGCCAGAAGGGCTTCTTCGTTGTTGGCTTTGGCTGCTGCAATGGCATTGTCGAATTCTTTGTCAATGTTGGCAGGCAGTGTGTCTGTCAGCGGGTTGAACGGATTCGGAAACTGTTTGCTGGCATCGAATGCCTCCAGCTCTTTACGGATGCCGAACAATTCCTTGTTGATTTTTGCAACGGCTTCCATATTGACATCCAGCTCGATGCCTAATTTCTTACAGAAGATGTATATCAGTTCGATAGCCGGAGCACCGGTACCGCCTGCAAAGTTCCAGATATTGGTGTCAACTATGTCCACTCCCTTGATGATGGCCATGAGCACCGCTCCCAATCCGTAACCGGGCGTACAGTGTGTGTGAAAATCTACCGGAATGGAAAGATGCTGTTTGAATAAAGGAATTAATTCTGCAATTCTGGCCGGAGAAATCAGGCCGCTCATGTCTTTGATGGTGACCATATCGGCTCCCAAGGCTGCCATCTGTTTGGCTTTGTCCAGAAAGTAGGCGTTGGTAAACACCGGCTCCGGATTCTTTTTGCCTTTCAGTTTGTCTATGAAGCTGAGTTTCGGATATTTGGGGTCGATGGTATAACAGACGGCACAGTCGGCCATCCCTCCGTATTTCTTTACATATTTGATGGTTGATTTGACATTGTTTACGTCGTTCAGAGCATCGAAAATACGCATGATTCCCAAGCCGGACTCGATGGAGTTGCGGCAGAATCCTTCGATGATTTCATCCGTGTAAGGAGCATATCCGAATAGGTTGCGACCTCTGGACAAGGCCGTAAGTTTGGAGACATTGCCAACGGATGCTTTGATTTTTTCCAGACGCTCCCACGGATTTTCGTTCAGGTAGCGCATTACTGAATCGGGAACTGCGCCTCCCCAGACTTCCATTGCGTAGAAGTTGGCGTCTTTATAAAACGGTAACACCCTGTCCACTTGCTTTTGTGTCATACGGGTTGCGAAAGATGATTGTTGTCCGTCCCTCAGGGTGAGGTCTCTGATTAATAGTTTCTGTACCATAGTTTAGTAAGTTTGTGTTTTTACTATGTTACAAACATAGAAAACAAAAATGACAACTGCTAATAAATGGAGAGAAATTATGGAAAAAAATCATTATTTCTTTCAAATCGTTTGCGTATTTCTTTTTAAACGGGAATCGGAAATTAAGATTTAAGGCTTTTTCTTTTATTTATCACGTTTGTTTCGCTATGTTTGTCCTTCCAAATGTAAAGACGGATTGATAATATGATGGAAAGAATTGCAGTATTCCCGGGGTCTTTTGATCCTTTTACCGTCGGGCACGAAGAGATTGTGCGCCGGGCATTGAAATTGTTTGATAAAATCATTATAGCTGTCGGCATTAATCCCGGGAAAAGAGAGTTTCTTTCTACTGAAAGTCGGATTAAGCTGATTCAGAAGGCTTTCAGCGATACCGGCCGGGTGAGTGTGGAGCCTTATTCCGGCTTGACGGTTGATTTCTGTCAGCAGGTGAATTCCCATATCATTATCCGGGGATTGCGTACGGCTGCCGATTTTGAGTATGAACGGGCGATCGGTCAGGCAAACAGGGCGATGGACGGTGATATTGAAACGGTGTTTATACTGACTTCTACCGAGCATACTTTTGTGAGTTCTACGATTGTACGCAATATTTATATGAATGGAGGCGATGTCACGAAGTTTTTGCCGGAACGCCTGACGACGGAAGATCTCCGCCATTGTGAGGATTTGTAATTGTTCGGACTGTTATGCGTAACAAAAGACTGTTGATTGGCCTCGGGGCCGTGTTGCTGCTGTCCGCCGCGGTTTACTGCTGTCTGCCTTTTTATATGCGGCAGGCTTTGATACATTGGTATCCGGATATTTCGGATACTTATATATTTGCTTCCAATAAAGTGGAAAAGGCTGATTCCTGTTGGGATTTTCCTGCGGCTTCGGATTTCAATGCCTACGAAATGACGGAGGCGGAGAATGATTTCATGGATGAGATGCAGACGGTGTCTTTTCTGGTGATCCAGCATGACAGTGTGTTGTACGAGGAGTATCGTGACGGATGGACTCCGTCGACTTTATCGAATATTTTTTCCGCAACGAAGAGTATCGTGGGGCTGTTGGTGGGGATTGCGCATCAGGAGGGATATATCGGGAGTCTTGATGATAAAGTGGGCAAGTATCTGCCCGAGTTCAATGAAGGGGATAAGGCTGGGATAACGGTGAGGCATCTGCTTACCATGAGTTCCGGGCTGAATTGGGACGAGGCGTATACAGCCTTGGTTTCCAAGACGACGGAGGCTTATTATGGAGACAATATCCGCCGCTTGGTGATGGATCTCGAGCCGGAGGAAGAACCGGGTAAGCGTTATTCTTATAAGAGCGGCGACACGCAGTTGCTTTCGTTTGTGTTGGAAGCTGCTATTCCCGTTACGATCAGTGAGTATGCCGGAGAAAAATTGTGGAAACCGATTCAGGCATGTAATGATGCGTTATGGAATCTTGACCGTGAAGGAGGGGACGAGAAGACTTATTGCTGTTTCAATACAACGGCCCGTGATTTGGCTCATTTGGGACGGCTAATCTTGTGTGGAGGCAACTGGAACGGCAGACAGGTGATTGATGCGGAGTATTTGAAGGAGGCGGTTTCTCCGGCTTCCTACCTGGAGAACGAGTTCGGTGACGGTGCGTTGGATTATTACGGTTTTCAAATCTGGGTGGTTCATTATAAAGGTATTTCATTTCCGGCTTTCCGGGGATTGGGAGGGCAATATCTTTTTGTCATTCCGCAGAAGAATGCCATGGTGGTCCGTTTGGGGCACAAACGGAGCGATGTGTATAATCGGGAAAAAACGATAGACCTCGATCGGTATTTGGATATTGCCTTTAAAATTCTCCGATAGGATACAGGAGAATATGTGAATCGTCTTTTTTTTCAATCATTCTTGGTATTGTCGAAAAAAATCGTATATTTGTTAGAAATATATGTTTGTCTGGAAGTCGTCTGTGAGCGGCTTTCGTATTATCTGAACTTTTACTTATGATGCCAAGAAATTTTAAAGAAGTATTGGAGCGCCGGAGAAGTTATTATCATCTGGGCGGCTCTTCTCCCGTTTCGGACGGGGCGATAAGAGAGATTCTTGAATTTGCCCTGCTTCATGTGCCGTCTGCCTTTAATTCGCAATCAACCAGGCTTGTGCTGCTGTTGGGTGAAAATCATGCAAAGTTGTGGACGCTGACCAAGGATGTCTTGAAAAAAAGGATTGCGTCTGCGGAAGCTTTTGCCAGGACCGAGACAAAAATCGATACGAGTTTTGCTTCCGGTTACGGGACTGTCCTTTTCTTTGAGGATATGACAACTGTAAAAAAACTGCAGTCGGATTTTCCCACTTATAAGGACCGTTTCCCCGTTTGGTCGCAGCAGACTTCAGCCATGCACCAGTTGGCTGTTTGGGCCATGTTGGAGGATGTGGGGTTCGGGGTTTCCCTTCAGCATTATAATCCTTTGATTGACAATGAAGTGAAGGAGACGTGGAAGATCAGTCAGGATTGGGAACTGGTGGCTCAGATGCCTTTTGGTGTTCCTCTTCAGCAGCCGGAATCCAAGGATCATAACGGTTTGGAAGAGCGGTTGCTTGTCTTTTGATGGAATCCTGCGTGGATTGCTATGTATATATGTCTCATTTTTAAAGCATGAAGATATGAAAGTTGTTGTTGATAAATCAGAAACACGGGGTTATTTTGATCACGGATGGTTGAAAACTTACCATACATTCAGTTTTGCCGATTATTATAATCCGGAGAGAATTCATTTCGGTGTCTTGCGTGTCTTGAATGATGATACGGTTGCGCCCGGTGAGGGGTTCGGTATGCATCCGCATAAAAATATGGAGGTTGTTTCCATTCCTTTGCAGGGATATTTGCGGCATGGAGACAGTGTGAAAAATGAAAGTACCATAACGCCGGGAGATATTCAGGTTATGAGTACGGGCTCGGGAATGTTTCATAGCGAGTATAACGCAAGTGATACTGAGGTTTTGAAATTTTTGCAGATCTGGATTATTCCGGATGTGAAGGATACGAAGCCGGAATACCATAATTATGATATCCGTCCATTATTGAAGCGTAATGAATTGTGTACGTTTATTTCACCGAAAGGAGGGGAAACGTCTGCGCATCTGTTGCAGGATGCCTGGTTTTCCATGGGAGGTTTTGATGCAGGCGGCAGTGTTGTATACCGCTTGAATAAAAAGGATTCGGGAGTGTATATTTTTGTATTGGACGGTTGTGTCCGGGTGGAGGGTTATGAACTTGGAAGACGTGACGGTATAGGGGTGTGGGATGTAAATGAGGTATCGGTTGATTTCTCTTCCGATTCGGATATTCTGTTGATAGAAGTTCCTATGGAATAGGACGGAGCAGTTTCGGTAACCGGCGTCCCGATGTGTTGTAAATCCCTGTAAAACTTTTGTTTCACAGGGATTTACAATATATCGGGATAGTTTGTTTTCAGAAACATAGCTTTCGTTTTTTTATATATAATTCATGTTATGTTTGTCACCGATTTTGTTTACTTTGCATATGATAATTTCGGGAGGGAATAGTGTTTGAAAATGGAATATTGGCATATTGAACGATAGGCATTATATTATGGATGTAAAAGAAAAATTATTTCGAATGACTGCCCGGATGTCTTTCTTGCGGAAGGGCTGTCAGTTGCATTTTGTTGTTCGTGGAATTTTCGGGGTATTTTTTTGCATGTGTATTTTTTCGCTTGGGGTGACGGCCCAGCATGTCGGATTGAAGACCAATTTGCTGTATGATGCGACAGGCAGTGTTAATTTGGGGGTTGAAACGGCTCTGGCTCCGAAATGGACATTGGACGTTTCGGGGAATTATAATGCATGGGATTTTAAGAATAATCGCAAATGGCGGCATATTCTGGTGCAGCCGGAAGCGCGTTATTGGTTTTGTGAACGTTTCAACGGCCATTTTATCGGGCTGCATGCGCATTGGATGAAGTTTAACATAGGCAATGTGAAAATGCCTTTTCATCTTTGGGAATCTTTACAGGACGGCCGTTTTGAAGGAGATTTATGGGGTGGCGGCTTTAGCTATGGTTATCAGTGGCTGTTGGGGAGGCATTGGAATCTGGAGGCTGAAATCGGTGTTGGTTATGCGAGGGTGATTTATGATGAGTATCCTTGTGCTTCCTGTGGCGTGCGGAAGGCTTCCGGTCATACGGATTATGTCGGTCCTACAAAAATAGGATTGGATTTTGTTTATATTTTCTAGTTTGTTTTTCAGCTGTTTTACGGGTACAATAAGTTGTATATTAAAAATTATGTCATGCGATTTCTGACGAATATGAGTATATGCATGGTTTTGTGGATGTTTGTGTGTATGGCAGACATCTGTCCGGCGCAGGCACAGAGTGCGGCGCGCGTTTCTGTGGAAAAGATGTCAGTAAGAAATATTGATGATAAGGTTATTGTGCGTTTACGCCTGGTGTTGGATTCATTGGAAGTAGCCTCTAACCATGCTTTGGAGTTGAGACCTTTGATTACTGACGGTGAAAATATCCGGGAGATGAATCCTTTGGTTGTGGCCGGTCGCAGGCAGTCGATTGTTTATCAGCGGATGAATCGGGAAGGAATGTTGGTGCGGCGTGATGAAGGAGAGATGCAGCAGGTGGATTATGCAGATACGCTGGATTATGAGGCTTGGATGGATGGGGCGGATTTCATGCTGGCAGAAGATTTGTGCGGATGTGGAGGCAATCCTTTGGAACAGAATAAGTTGATATTGCAGAAATTAGATTTCGATACATCGGTATATGAATTGGAACCGGTCTTGGCTTTTGCCGTTCCCCGTGTCGAAGCCGTGAAACATCGGGAGGAGTCCGGTCGTGCATTTCTTGATTTTCCGGTCAATCAGACAGAGATTTATCCGGAATACCGCCGTAATACAGCTGAACTGGATAAAATCCGGAAGACAATAGAGTTGGTTGAAAATGACACTAATACGACAATTACCCACATAGTTATCCATGGTTATGCCTCACCGGAGGGAAGTTTTGCCAATAACCGCCGTCTGGCGCAAGGACGGGCGGAAGCGTTGAAACGATATGTATGCCGTTTGTATTCTTTCCGCGACACTGTTTTTACGGTGCGTTCAACACCGGAAGATTGGCAGGGCCTGCAGCGCTGGGTGGAGCAATCCCACTTAAAAGAACGGGAAGAGATATTGAAGATAATAGCCTCACCGGTGGATGAGGATGAGAAAAATGTCCTTTTGCAGCGTATAGGGGACGGATCCGTTTATGCTTATCTGCTCAGGCAGGTGTATCCGTCGCTGCGCCATTCTGATTATACGGTGCATTATACCGTTCGTCCGTTTTCAGAGGAGGAGGCCCGCCGTTTGCTGAAAACGCGTCCGCAATTGCTGAGCCTGAATGAGATGTATCTTGTGGCACAAGGATATGATTTCGGCAGTGAATGTTTTAAAGAGGTTTTTGATATAGCGGTGCGTCTGTTTCCGGAAGATGAGACGGCTAATCTGAATGCGGCACTGGTGGCAGTCAGTGAGCATAACTATATCCGGGCTACCCGCTATATTGAGAAGGCGGGAAATTCTCCGGAAGCAATCCATGCCCGCGGGGTGCTTTGTCTTGTGAAGGGAGAGTATGGGCAGGCAGAGAAATTCCTCCTGCAAGCAAAAAAACTGGGGGTCCGGCAGGCGGAGGAAAATTTGGAGCAGTTAAGATTGAAATTGGAAAATAACAGAAAAACAGGAAATATGAGTGACTATTAATTTTAATGCTATGAATTGTTTTTATAAAATCATTTATTCCGGTCTGGTATTGTCTATGCTGACCGGTTGTCATCATGAAGATTCATCGGATGGCGGATCTTCCGACGAGGGAAATGCCTATATGACTCTTGCCATCCAAATGCCCCAAAGCGGTCTTTCCGGTAAAGCGATAAACGGAGGGACGGGAAGTAGTAGCGGAACATCGGCAGAGCAGAAAATAACCGATGTCCTTATTTATGTGTGGGATGATGCGGGGAAAGTTGTGGCTAAAAAATATGCTTTTAGCGACCTGGCCCAAGTGCCCGGGCATGAAGGGTCTTATACCACTCCCGCGTTTGCTGTAAAGGGCGGTGAAAGTAAAGTGGTTGCCATTGTCAATGGAGGAAATCTGTTTACCGAGACTTCTATCGGCGGACAGGGTGCCGGTGTGGAGATTGCAAATTTGCGCAAAGAGATTACTTTGGATGCGGCAAGCGTGGATGCTGTTTCTGTTGAAGGCAAGTTTTTGATGACCAATGCTTTTGATATACGCAGCCAGAATGTAGACGGCCAGGATTTGACAGTTTATGATGTAGAAAATGATGTAGATCGTAATGGCAAGAATCCATATCATTTTCATTTGGATGGAACTGTCGGGGTATTTGTCCAGGGAACCAAGCAACATCCGACCACTGTTGTCGTGCCGGTGGAACGGGCTGTCGCAAAAGTGGATGAGGTTTCGACGGAACTGGTGAAGACTGTGGAGAAAACGGGAGATCAGGTGACTTTCACGGAGGTGGCCCTTGTCAATGGCAATAAGAAATTTTTCCCGATTAAAAAAGTTCGTGCCAATGGAAACAATGACTATATCGTAGACCCGAACTTCGATAATAATGCCCAAGAGATGGTCGATGCAAATTTTTATTCGTCGAAACCTGCAGAGTTTATCTGGAAAAAATTGAATGTAAATGATTCTCCCACAAATGAGGATGTGTTTTATACTTTGGAAAATACAATGCTTGCCAATCAGCAGCATAATGCTTATACGACCGGTTTGTATTATAAGGCAGTCTACCGGCTGAAAAAACACATTAATGAGGAGCCGGCTCCTCATGTATACCGCTATATGGGCAGATTGTACGACTGGGAAGATTTGCAGAAAGCGAACGGTTATCCCGGCGGTTTAACCGAATCCTCTACAGTTGACGATTTCGCGGCTAAAGGAATCGTGAAGTATGAAAACGGAGTATGTTACTATCCGTATTGGATTTATCATGTAAGAAATGACGAGAATGTATTGGCTCCGATGGAATTTGCCGTCGTGCGTAATAACTGGTATCAGATGACTATCGGTAAGGTGAGCGGTATCGGAACCGATAAGCCGATTATTCCGGATCCGGAGATTCCGGATGAAACGACAGACGCACAATTGGAAGTGATTGTGAAAGTGCTTCCCTGGATAGTCCGGAGTAATACGGTGGATTTTTAATACTGGAAATATTTTTATGGCAATCCGTAGTTTTTAGCATACGGGTTGCCTGTTTATTTGTGTTTTATCGTTTGGTGGATTTGTTTATGTTACGTTTCTTCGGTATATTTCTGGGCTTTTGTATGTTATTGTTTTCCTGCACTTCTGATGATTGTACGGATGGAGAAGGAGAGAAAATGGAGAAGACGCCTCAAGTGATACAGTTGACGCTGAAGTTGGCATTGTCTGGGAATGATGATTACAGGTTTGATACTTATTCTGACAGGAAAGCGGTAAAAGAGGAAAATGGAACCGTGCAGGAGAGTAGGGTGGAGGATGCCTTGATTGTATTGGGGAGTGTGGCAGACGGCTCCTTGCTGCCGATTGTGATACATAATGTACATGAAGTAAAGGGATTTAAGCCGTCAGGCAATATGGATCAATGGAGCGGCTATCTGGAGGAGATTCCCGGAACATATCTGATGATTGTCATTGCCAATCCTTTACCCGGTTTGAAGGATTCGGATTTCCTCCAAAAAGGAGTATCCTGGTATACATTTTTATATCAGAGTGTTAAATTGACAGCTCCTGATTACATTGACAGACAATCGGAAAATGTATGGAGTGAGAACCATTTTATGATGACCAATGCTTTCAATAAAAATGTATCGGAATATAAGGTGGAACTGCTTCCTGAAAATGATAACGTAAAAAGTATATCTGTGCAGAGAGTTTGTGCACGGTTTGATTACAAGGCAAATAAACCGGAAAATGTCTATGTTTTTCCGGAAGGTCAGGAATCTTATGTGGTGAAGACCCGAACGGATGAAAGGATTACAGAACAGTCTGTTAAAGTCCGTGTACAATTGACTGAGGTGGCTTTGACGAATTTAAGCCGGTCTTTTCATCTGCTTAAGATGTTTTCGTCGGATGAGCTTGCGTATTACCCTACTCCGTATGGTCAGGAAATGTCCGATAATTATGTCGTGGATACGGATTGGAAGGAAAAGAAAAACTATCTTTCTCTGACAGGGACGGAATTGGGTGAATTGTTTTATTTCTCTTCAGAAAAGTCTGTTCCCGGCGGAGAGATGTTGCAGTATGTCAGTCTTCCGCTTGCCACGGATAAATATGAACGCCTGTTTTATGCTTCGGAGAATACGATACCCGGAGTGAATATCCAGATTAACAAACTTTCAACCGGAGTGGTGTTTAAAGGCGGTTTTGAGCTTTGCGATATCAATGGAGAAATGGTCCCGACCGGGACGGAATTGTTTTTCTATAGAGTGAATTCTGTTTATTGTTTTACAGACAATTGGGCGATTGTCAATTCGGATTTGAATTTGAATATGCCTACTGCTCCCGGGAATACCGAATTGGCGAAATTGGGTATTAATAAATATCTGAAAGATGAAAATGGGAAATATTCTGTGTGGTATACTTATTGGAATCGGCACAATGATAATTTCAATCCTTATAAAATGGGGATCATGGAATTTGCAGTTGTCCGCAATAATGTTTATAAATTGAATGTCCGCAGTATTAAAACGCTGGGGAATCCGTTGGAACCGACAGGACAGGAAAATCCTTGGAAGCCAGATGGTAATACTCTTGATGAGAGATGGCCGGAGCTGGAGGTTGTGTTTGAAGTAAGCGAATGGAAAAATCGGGAAATTATTTATGAAATTTAACAGATTGGAGAATAGAATATGAGCGGTAATATGAATGTTTTAAAGAATATTTGGATAATTGCTACTATGCTAACGGTAAATACTGCATGCCATACGATTACCGAAAAACTTCAACCTTGTAGCAATTATGTGAGTTTTACATATACGCGTAATATGAAATTTGTTGATGCTTTTCCGGTTGAGGTGAAAAAAATCGATTTGTTTGTTTTTGATGCAGAAGACCGTTTTATAACCTGTATTAGCCGACAGGCTCCATTCGAGGAAAGTGGGAAGATGGAGTTGCCCTTGCCTTCCGGCAAATATCATCTGATTGTCTGGGCCGGTTTGTATGAATCGTCTTATCTGTTTAAGAAGGAGTTGGTCAAGGGAGTCAGTACTCCCGATGAGTTGACAGTTAAAATGCAGCGCGAATATGTGGACGGAGAGAGTGGAGTGGCGAATATGAACAAGGAATTGGATGCCCTGTGGCATGCCGAGGCTTATGTTGAATTGACTGATTCACAAAGTAGACATATAACAATGGATTTGACCAAGAACACCAATAAAATGCGGTTGGTGGTACAGATGCATGACGGTAGTCCTCTGATATCCGACGATCTGGAATTCAGCATTACCGGTCGGAATGGTTTTCTGAATTTTGACAATAGCCTGTTGCCGGACAGTACGGTCATCTACCGTCCTTATTATTTTCAGAATGTCACTTTTCAGGAGGATACCGATGAGGACGGAATTTCTGCGGCAGTGACAGAAATGAATACTTTGCGGTTGGTGGAACATGAAAAGATGCGTCTGCAGATCAGCCGGAAAGACGGGGAAAAGTTAGTTGACATCGATCTGATTCAATATTTGCTTTTGACAAAAATGGAAGGACATCAATTGCCCGTGCAGGAGTATCTGGACCGGCAGGATGAATATGCGATGATTTTCTGGCTTGCAATAGATGGAAAAGGAAATTATATGATTATGCAGATAAAAATCAATGACTGGATATTACGTCCTCAGGATGCGGATTTATGATAGATGATGATTATGTTAAAGAGAATTCTGTATATTTCGCTCTTTTTGCTGTTGGTGGCTTGTCTCGATACGGATGTTCGGCATGAACCTCAAAAAGAATATTTTTTGCAGATGCATGTTTCTACAGGTAAGATGCGCAGTTATGGGAATGCCGGGAGTGTGGAAAATGCCAGTCCGGATGAAAAGCGTATTCATTCTGTTTATGTGTATGCTTTTGATGATAACTATCCGGTTTCTTTATCAGATTATTATGCTGATGAGCGGGTGAATGATGCTCAGGGAAAATTGGGGCAGTATAGTTTTAAAATGAAGATTTATGATTCAGGTAGTAAGCGCTTTTATATTTTTGTTAATCCGCCTCCATATGTCCGTAGCGAATTGGTGGCGAATTGTCCTGAAGATCGTTTGAAAACCTTGAAGATTTACCAAAATGAACCTTCTTTTAGTGTGAATGATTTGCAGCAGGTTATAGGTGATGAAGTTATTGCCGATGCTTCTAAGGGATTTCCTATGAGTAATTGTTTTTCAGCAGACTTGAAAGTGTCTCCTTCAAATCCTTTGCAAGTGTTGCTTTATCCGTCGGTTCCCGATGTATTCCAGCCGATAAATGTGATTCCTTTATTCAGATCTTTGGGAAAAATTTCGATTGAAGCAAAACTGGATGATGGTGCATTACCGGTGGCAATTAATGGAATCAGTATTTTTAATTATACAGGAGATGGAGCATTACTTCCCGTTTGGCAAGGAGAAAACTATTGGGTGGCAAGAGACCGTGTTGCTGTATGGAATACGGATTTGAAAATGAATTTTGAAGAGATGGTATTTAATGAGACTCTTGCCATTTCGGATCTTTTCCCTTTGTTGGAACAGCCGGTTCTTTTGAATAAAGGAGATACCTTTCAGTCATTGGTATCCTGTTATTTATGTCAGAATTCTTATGGGAAACAGCAGAATGCAGATGTCGGATTGCAGAATGGCCTGGAGGATCTTGTCGGTAACCGTATAACACAATTGAGAATTTCGTTGTCTGACGGGCGCGAAAGTGAAATAAGACTTCCATTTCTTTGCCGGAACGACCATTTAAAGGTGAAATTCATAATTTCCCCCAATGTCGTGAATGTCCATTTTGAAAAATGGAAAGAATTGGAAGTACATCCGGATTGGAATGAAGAGGTATTGGGGAAATCCGTAACTATTGAAACAGCATTTATAAAAAAATGAGTATGAGGATTTGTTATATAGTTATAATCGGCTGTCTGTTGTGGTGTAGCATGAATGGATGCAGCCACGGCAACAGGGAGCGTTGGTCTGATTCGGAAGCACCTGCCGGTATCGAATTGCATTTTTCAACTTCCGGCGTGGGAGTACGGACAGAGGACAATGTCGGCTTGCTTTCGGAAGAAGGGAAAGTGGTGGAATTGCTTTATGCCATCTTTAAAGGAGATGATAGAGTGCATTATGAATGCAAGAATCTGGATTCGCCTTTATATCTCGGGGATGTATACCGGATCCAGAATCTGAATCCGGATTGGTTTAAAGACGGAGATGCTACTGTTTGTGTTATTGCTAATCCGATTGCGGTGGTGAAAGAATATCTTGAGAATAAAGAAAAGAGACAGGACTGGATGAATTGTGTGTATGAACAGGATTTGAATAAAGAGATCATTGCCGACAATAATCCTTCCCGTTCATTCGAAACTCCCATGATGGCTGGTTATATGAAGCAGGTTGTCGTTTCAAGTTCGGCGATTGTGGTGCAGGTGGAGCATGTGTATAGCCGGTTATGGTATACATTCGGCTGGCAGGGGATTCAGGAGTCCGATGCAATTGTCATAGATTCCGTACGAGTCAGCCGGCTTATGAACCGTACGAAAGTTTTTAATACTTCTGATGAAAAGATCGGTTACCAACTGGGAAATTCTCCGACCATGTGGGGGAAAGCTCTTATTAAAAATGGGAGTCGCGAGCAACCGTTTATAGGGAATCTTACGCCGGCGTCTGGAATGTCGTATCATTTGGGTGATAATTTGGACATGAGGATCTTTTATGATACACGTGAGGAGTATAATGTAGTATGCCGTTATCCGTGGATGTCCGGAGCAATAAACCTTAAGGCTAAACCTTTTCGTTATTATACATATTCTTTTCAATGGAATGGGACATCTTTGGAAGACGACCCTTTTTTGGAAGTTTTCTATCATTTTATATTGCAGGACGGGACTGAGATACACAAGCGGGCTTTTGCCCGTTTGTATGACCCGAATTATTGGCCGGGTAAAAGACACCATGGGATAATGCGCAATTATACATATCATGTGATATGCTATATCAATACAGTCAGCAATAAATTGGATTTACAGGTGACAACCCATCCTTGGATAGAAACACAAGTGGATGATATTCCTCCTTTTGAATAATTTTAAAATCAATCGTATTGTAATGAAATATTTATTTTATACCCATATCCTATTTGTTGGAATCATTGTCCTGTCATTGTCCGCCTGTAAAGATGACTGGAGAGAAGAACTGCCTTGGGCACAACGCGTAGAGGAAGGTATTTCCGGTGAATTGGATTTATCCTTACTGCCCGGTAATTTTTCCGAACACAAAATATCAACCCGGGGGACAGTATTGACGACAGAGCAACATGTGCATTCAGCCTATGTCTTTGTTATTGATATGAACGAATCTGAAAAAGGTCCCGGGCATTGCAAAATACTTTCACGTAGATATTTTTATGATATGACATCTTCTGTTCAGGAGGTTCAAGAGGGGAGTGAAACTTTTCATGTAAATGAGTTGAATATACCGACATTGAGTTGTAATAAAGCTGCTATTTTTGCTATCATTAATTTGGGCTATTCAAACGTGCAGGGAGTTGCCAATGATAAAGAATTGTTGGCACAATGTGACACGCTGACCTCTTTACAGTCGCTGAAACGCCTGTCAGCTTCTTTATACACTACCTTCGACAAGGAAAGCGGGAACGGAGTTAAGGAAGTGAATGTTGAGCGTATGCAGGGACACCATTTGATGAGTGGTTTTCTGTCGACGGTGGAGAAGCATGATTATACATTGGGCAGTCAGTGTCTGTTTGTATTGGAGGCTGATGGAAATGGAAAAATAAAAATAAAGGATTTTTTTACCGGAAAGGCTTGTCGGCCATTAGGAAGCAGTGAGCAAGGAGAACCGGTTGCTATTTTTGCACATAGATTGGATGCTAAAATTACTGTAAATATAGAACCGGACGGAGAATTGAAAAAAATACCGGGTGCTTATTTTCAATTGAAATCCTGGCAGATAGTCAATATCCCTGTTTCTGAAAATATTTTTTGGGAAGGAGAACGGATGTCAGCGAATGAATATGCCGTTAGTAAATTGTTTAAGCGGGACATCACGCCTACTTCTACCAAAGGATGGACTTTTTCTTATTATCAGTTTGAAAATTTCAATATAGATAAACTTAATGCAAATGAGTCGTTTGATGAGATAGACTTAAAGACGATAGCCGATGTTTATAATGAAAAATACAATCTGAAGGGAGGAGAGAGTGTCAAACCTTCGGATATATCATCTGCTTTTTATGATGGAGAAAGAGTTGTTTATCCCAATAAGTTTACAACTTTTGCCTATACCCTGCGTGAGGAAGAAAACAAGAGAAAAGAAGATGGGACAGAGTACGTCCCCAATGTCCCGGACAATAATGATCAGGAAATATTTGTAGAAAATGTGAATTATAAGTATGCTCCGAAAAATTCCAGTTATCTGGTATTGACAGGCAAGTATTATAATCCACAGGAGCCTGTAAAAAGAAGAAAGGACAGGGATAGCCATCCGGACATATCGTTTGATACACATCCTTACCTGAATGAAATGCAGCAGCCGGTACGGACAAAGGAGGAAGCAGCCAAACGTGCACGTAGTGCAACGGTTGTTTATCGGGTGCATTTAGGTTATGTCGGAGGTGGCAATTATGATATGAATGCTGAACCGGTAAAACAAGAAATAGTTGATTTTGATGACTTTAAGAAAAAGCTGAATGACTATAATGTATTACGCAACCATCATTATATTTACACAATTAAAGTAGCTGGAGTAGAGAATATCAAACTGGAAGCCACCCGTGAGAATAAAGGAAATATTCTGGAGCAGGAAAAACAGCCCGGGGCAGAAGGATTGGTAGTGGAAAGCCAGCATCTTTATGAACTTGATTCTCATTATGAAACCAGGAATCTTGTAATAGATTTTGCCCGGATGCCGGAAAATTACGATGATGGATTTTCTTTCGGTTTATTAACGCCATATGAAAAAATGCGGATTACCATGCATATAAAGGAAAACGGAGAAGTGGGATTTGTAGATAAAGACGGAGTGGAAGTGGAAGGTATCCGCGGACATGATTTGGATTGGGTACATTTTGCCTGGCATGGCACTCCAAACAGGCCGGGCCGATCCTTGATCGATGAAAATGGGAATGGAATACTTTATTCTCAAACACATGGAGGATATACGGACCAGCAAAGCTATTTGGATAAAAACGGTCAGTTGACGCATGATAAGGACGAGGATCATCCTTATCAGTTATTGAATGTTTCGGAATTTTCGAAATTGGTATGGACTTATTTTGTTAAGTGGAAAAAATCAGGGAGACCTGCTGATATGCAAAAATTGTATTTTACATTTTATGTAGACGAGTTTTATTATGATTTTGATCCTGTAACAAAAGCACGGACCGACTGGACAAAATTCTGCAACCAACCTCGCCGGGAATTGCTTCTTTTTATGGAAAAAGAGGAATTTAGTGCGGATAATGAAAGCTGGTATGCTGATGCACATGTAGTGATTTATCAGAAGTCAATCCAAACGCTTTATGCGGTGAATGCAAATCGTGGGCAGGTTGTGCCGCAAGTGGCTTTTGGAATAGAGGGGATTGATGAATTTCGGGCTAAATACAATTGTCGGAGATATGAAGAACATTATTTTGCAGGGAATACTCTTGATAACGGGCTCTATAATACAATGCAGTGGTATAATAGCGGGCAACATGTAATTCCCTGGAGCGAGGCACAAGGGTATTATTCGGAGAAAGCGCGGAGCAGAGAACTGGATAACAGCAATTTTGTAGCGAATTCCACCACAGAGGGACGCAATAATAGACGGGGGCAATGGGCTGTGTATGCACGCAACCGTGATTTGAACAGGAATAACCGGCTGGATGCTGATGAAGTACGTTGGTTTATCCCTGCAGTAGACCAGTATACGCTTTGCTTTCTTGGAGGCTCTCCGGTTTTTGAAAATCCATTGTTTGAAAGAGAAAAATCCATTGTTTTAAAAAGTGGAATGAGTGGTGAGGACTGGATAAAAGGAATACCTTTGGCTCATTATATGAGTAGTAGCAATAATGAACATGCTCGGATATTTTGGGCAGAAGAGGGATGTTCAAAAGGTAGATATGATGCGGCGGGTAAAGAGGTCGTTTATGGAATTCGGATGGCCCGTATGCTGACTCAATTTGGAAATACCAGTACGGGATTGGCTTTTGAAAATACATCGGATTCTAAAATTTTAATGCAAGATCCGATTTATATTGTCAGTAGGACAAAAGACGGAAGTCCGGTTCCTTATGAAGAGCGTGTCAACGGGTATAATTATTATATTATATTGAATAAGATAAATGTGGATGCGTTTCGTGATTATGTCGATGTGGGCGAATTGGGACATCATACGCATGAGCAGAAACAGAATTGGCTGTATCGTGAGTTTGTGGTGGCCAAGCATAAAATAGGCTATAAGTCTTATCGTAACTCATTGGATAATAACCCGTATCCCCATATAGATGGCATCCCTCGGACCTGGTGGCAAATGGCTGGCGTCTGGACAGACGGACCGGAAGGAATTTCCGATGATCTGGTAGATGTTTATCGGTATCATGGTCCTGAACATACTTTGGCTTATAATTATTATGAAGATCCCATCGGTGCCGATTTGCATCATTGGCGTGTTCCTAATTTGCGGGAGGCTGCAATTTTAAGTATGTCTTTCCCTGAAGAATGGTTTGGAGGAAAAAACGGGTCTATTATTTCTTTGACAAAGAGTGACAATCTCGGTCCTCAATCCACTAATATCCCTTATTGGAATATCAAGAGTAATTTTATTAAACGTATATCCAAAGATCGTACTGCTAATGATAATGTTGAACCGGTATTCTTTTATATGCGTGCGATCCATGATATCAGGTAAAGTTTTAAATTTCTGATGTTTATTTTTTCATACAATCAATGGGTATTGTTAAATTCATTGAAAACAATACCCATTGATTATTGTCAGAAATGGAATTTGGCTATGATTTTTTGTGAAAGACACTGGCTACCCATTGTTCTTTTTTCTGGTAGCTGATGAATTGAATTCCTAAAGATTCGGCCTTTTTACGGATCATGGGGAGATCTTTTTCATAAAATCCGCTCATAATCAGTAATCCGTCTGGTAGGAGGCATGCGTTATAATGCTCCATGTCATTAAGCAGAATGTTGCGGTTGATGTTGGCTAATATTACATTAAAAGGTTGTTCTGCCGTCAGCAGCGATGCATTGCCGATTTTGATGGAGATGTTATTGGTGTGATTGTTTTGCAGATTTTCCATTGCATTATTGTAGGCCCATTCGTCAATGTCTATGCCTACAACTTCGCGGGCCTTGACTTTGGAGGCCATGATGGAGAGAATACCGGTGCCGCATCCCATATCCAATACGCGTTTGTTTTGAATTTCAGGAGCATGTTCCAGTATGGCATGCAACATTAGGGCTGTGGTTGCATGATGGCCCGTACCGAAACTCATTTTGGGCTCGATAATGATTTCATAGCTGATGCCGGGAATCGGCTGATGAAAACCGGCCCGTACCAGAATGCGGTTGTCAACGACAATGGGTGTGAAATTCTCTTCCCATACTTTATTCCAGTCTTGGTCTTCAATTTCTTGTGTCGATACGGATATCCGGTATAATTCTGAAAAGTATTTTCGGATTTCCAGTTCTTCAATGGCTTTGGCATTATACCGTTCTTTGTTTATGTAGGCGGTAAATCCATCATCGTTATATGAAAATCCATCATAACCGATATCGCTTAATCCGGCTATCAGAGCATCTGCAACAGCTTCTTCGTAAGGATTTATGCTAAACTTTATTTCGGTGTACGTCATAATGATATTTTATTAATTATGTATATAGTTTTCATTGAGTTGCATTCGTATTCTCCATTCTTTGGGATAGTAGTTATTGAGTCGGTTGCCTAAGTTTTTACACCAGCCCAAGCCGATTCCATGATAGGACACCAGCAACCAGTTGCCGGATAGTTCGGGAGGTAGTGGTATCTCTTCTTTTTTCAGGAATGTCAAGGCCGTCTGATAGTCTGTTTCATAGACCGTACATGCTTGTCGGTTAAGTCCCTGCCATAGGGCGGAAGCCGGCAGAAGTCTGATTTTCTTATTGTTGATTTCAGCCAGTTCGCAGCCTTTGTAAACGATTCGTAATTGACGTTCAAGTTGTTGGATAAATCCGGCGTGTTCCGCAGGAACGATTCTCCATGTATTTTTATCCTGCCAGGGAGAATAGTTGTCCGGTTTTTGGATATACGGCCGAAGTTCAGACGGTATCGGACAGGGTTTGTTGCTTTTGTCTTTCTTGATTTTTCCGGAAGAATATTCCTTACCGTCAGTCTTGCGGATTACTCCGATGAAAAAGCCTTCGCCGACAGTTTTATGAGGATAAAACCGGTAACCGTACGCTTGGGAGTCTGCCGGTGTAATCCCTTCGAACGAGTGACGGATTTCAATACTTTCGGCCTTGTAAGCGGAAAGCAGCCATTCCAGGATATTTTCGTTCTCCTGCCGGTTGTATGTACAGGTGCTGTATATTAAAATGCCGCCGGGGCGCAGGCAGCTCCAAATATCCGATAAGATTCTCCGTTGGCGTTCGCTGCATAGGCGGATATTGTTTTCGCTCCATTCTTTGACGGCTTCGGCATCTTTGCGGAACATTCCTTCACCGGAACAGGGGGCATCGGTCAGAATGATGTCAAAAGCCCCTTCCAGTTGACAGAAGTCGGCCGGATCGTTGTTGGTGACAACGATATTGTCATGGCCCCATTTGATAATGTTTTCTTTTAAGACAGCAGCACGGGGACGGATGACTTCGTTGGAAACCAGCAGGCTGCCTTGCGGTAGTACGGTAGCCGCCAGTGTGGATTTGCCTCCGGGAGCTGCGCATAAGTCCAGCATTCTGACGGGCGAAGAAGGGAGCACCTGCTCCAGGACATATTTTAGAAACATGGAGGAAGCCTCCTGTACATAATAGGCTCCGCCGTGCAGACAGGGGTCGAGGGTGAACAGTGGCCGTTCTGGCAGATAATAGCCTTCCGGACACCATTCCACCGTTTTTTCGCAACGGGAGATTATTCCGGGTTGATTTATTGGGGATATTTTCCCCGGATTCAGGCGGATGCTTGTAGGGGCCGGGCTTTGCAGGGCTGCAATAAAAGCCGTTGCTTCATCCTTGAATTCTTTTTTTATTCTTTCTTCAAATGTGGCGGGTAAAGTGCTCATGTTTCTGTATCTTTGCAGTACAAAGATAGATATTTAGAGTTATTACTAAGAATAAAGTATGAAAATCAGTGAAAATTATAGCCTGAAGCCTTACAATACTTTTGATATTGATGTCTGTTGTAAATATTTTGTCGAGGCGGATGATGTGAAGGGATTGTTGGATTTTGTGGCTGCATACGAGTGGAATCCTTTTGAGGTATTGATTTTGGGTGGAGGAAGCGATTTCCTGTTTACTGAAGATTTTGACGGCACTGTTTTTTATCCGGTAATGAAGGACATGGTTGTGACGGGAGAAGACGAACAGCGGATAAAGGTGCGGGTAGGGGCAGGAGTTGTGTGGGATGATTTTGTCGCATGGGCTGTCGGTCATGGATATGGAGGGGTGGAAAATCTTTCGCTGATTCCGGGTCATGTCGGGGCTGCTCCCGTGCAGAATGTCGGGGCCTATGGCATGGAAGCGGGAAACGTGATAGAATTTGTGGAGGCCGTTGATTTGGAAAAGGCCCAATGTGTAAAGATTACTGCTGCAGAGTGCCGTTTTGCTTATCGGGACAGTATTTTCAAGCAGGAGTGGAAAAATCGTTTTATTATAACTCATGTGACATTCTGTTTGTCCAAAAATCCTCAATTCTGTTTGGACTATGGAAATGTAAAGGGAGAACTGGAGAAGATGGAATGTGAAATTTCATTGGAAACCGTCCGGCAGGCCATCATCCGTATCCGGCAGGCCAAGTTGCCGGATGTAAAAGAATTGCCTAATGCCGGCAGTTTCTTTAAAAATCCGGTAGTCAGTCGTGCTTTTGCCGGGAAATTGGCCGGGCAGTATCCTGGGATACCGCTCTATCCGGTGGATGGGGAGCGTTGCAAATTGGCTGCCGGCTGGCTGATTGAACAATGCGGTTGGAAAGGTAAAACACTGGGACGTGCCGGAGTCTATGAAAAGCAGGCGCTTGTGCTGGTCAATCATGGAGGTGCGAGCGGATTGGAAATTTCGCATCTTGCCAATGAAATCAAGAAAAGTGTATTTATGAAATTCGGGGTTATGATCGAGCCGGAAGTATATGTTTTATGATGTGTTTCAGACAAATATATAAATGATATGCAAGTAACGAAATATATTGAGAAAGTAAAAATCTTCAAACATTATACTAATTATAAGGGAAGATTATTTGTCAAGACATTATGTGATTTGTTTAATGATGTGGCTGAGGTGCAGACCAAATTCTATGGTGTGGATGTTGAAACGCTGAATGCTGTCGGAGCTACTTGGATGCTTCACCGTCTGCATATCTGTTTGAACAAGATGCCCGGTGAGAATGAAGAAGTATATATTGAAACCTGGCCGTCCGGAGTAGAGCGTCTTTTTGCTTTGCGTGATTATCGCATGATTCGTGAAAATGGCGAGGAATTGGTACGTGCTACTTCTGAGTGGATGTATATTGACCTGAATCGCCGTCGTCCTTTGCGTCAGCCGGAGAGGGTGGTGAATATCAGTGCCGGCCATCAGATTCCTCATTTACAGATAAAATCCATTCTGAATGAAAAGGAATTTGCCATGACTTCGCAAGGCGGGCGCTATTTTGATGCGACGTTTGACAATATAGATTTTAATGGACATGTGACCCAGGCTTCATATATGCGCTGGCTGACTAATTCTCTGCCGTTTGAGTTTTTGAAGACATATGTATTGATAGATGTGGAAGTGATTTATGCTCATGAGATTATGCCTGACAGCAGGATTTACTCTTCTTACCGGATAGAGGAAGAAAACGGACAGATGCTTGTGTCTCATCAGGTACGGGACGAATCGGACTCTTTGACCCATTGTATTGCCAAATCCGTCTGGACAAAGAAATAAGGGGGCGGAAGTACTGATTTGAATCAGTACTTCAACCATTTATAAAGTTCTTTCCAGGTGACTTTCTTTCCATACATCAGGATGCCTACCCGATAGATACGTCCTGAAAGCCAGGTGAAGAATATGAATGATGCTACCAGTAAAGCCATTGAAGAGACGATTTCCCACGTCGGTACTCCAAATGGAATCCTTACCAACATGACTATCGGTGAGGTGAAGGGTATCAGTGAACTCCAAAATACAAGCGGGGATTCCGGACTTTTCATGGCTGTAAAACCGATATATAACCCTACGACCAGAATAATAGAGAGCGGTGTCAGGAATTGTTGTGAGTCTGTCTCGTTGTCTACCGCAGCGCCGATGGCTGCAAATAGCGAGGCATACAGAAGGTATCCTCCGATGAAATAGAATAAAAACGCACTCAGGAAACTGACAATAAACATGGGGTCGATAGTCTGTGCCACTTTCTGAATGATTTGCAGTTGTTCTGTATTGAGTTCTGCAGTACCGGTAATTGCAGTCATATCAGTTGCTATCGGTCCGGCTTGGCGTAAAGCATCCAAATCGAGATTCGGCAAGAAAAATGTCTGCATGGCAACGATTAGTGTCAGACCAAATGCAACCCAAATCAGAAACTGTACCAGCCCGACTGCGGCAACACCGATGATTTTGCCCAATAGAAATTGAAACGGCTTGACAGAAGAAACCAAAACCTCTATGATGCGGTTTGTTTTCTCTTCAATGACTCCTTTCATTACCTGTGAAGCGTACATAAAGATAAAGAAATAGATAATCATGCCGGCAATCAGGCCGATTGCCGAGGCTATTTCTGAAGAGCTTTCTTTGGCTTCGCCTGTTTCTGCTGAAACTTTTAGGGTGCGTACCAGCACCGGTGTATTGACTGCTGCCAGTTTCTGTTCTAAATCGGGTATATTGGTTCCGGCAATTACAGCATTGCGTTTGATGCCTTCTATTTTCTCTTTCAGTTGTGAGGCAATTTCATTTTTCAATTCCATCGGGACCTGTGAATAGGACAGGATTGGAATGTCCGGTCTTTCGATGACATCTTCCGGAACTTCGATAATTGCATAAAAGTTGTTGGTTTTCAGAAAATCGGATGCCGTATTTTCCGGAATGTCTTCCGTGACATATTCAAAAACGGTGTTGTTGATTTTCCGGAATGGAGCGTCTATCGTTGAATGATTGACAACTGCAATTTTTCTTTCTTGCATATCGTCTTTCAAAAGCATCCACATTAAAAAGGCATAAAATCCTGCCATCAGGATGGGTACAATCAAAGTCAGTATCAAAAAGCTTTTTTTTCTGACTCTCGTCGTGAATTCGCGTCCTATGATGATGAGTGTCTTGTTCATATATTATTGCATGTCTTTTACCAGTTTGATAAAAATGTCGTTCATGCCCGGGATGATTTTCTGATAAGAAATGATATCAGTCTTATCCAGCAGTCTGCGCAACAGGGTATTGGTGGGGCAGGCTGTCAGGCGTTGCAGTATGATTTCGTGCTGTCCGTCTTCTATTTTCTCTGACAGTATTTCATATTCCTCACCGACCGTTCGGCTGGGATTGAATTCGGGCCGGTATTTGCAGATTAACTGATAGGTGTTGTTTGCATATTTGTTGCGGATCTGGTTGATAGGGCCTTCTATAATCTTTTTTGATTTGTTTATCAATGCGATGTGGCTGCATATTTCTTCGACAGAAGCCATATTGTGTGTGGAAAAGATAATGGTAGTCCCTTTTTTGCGAAGTTCCAGTATTTCGCGTTTGAGAAGTTCCACATTAATGGGGTCGAAGCCACTGAATGGTTCGTCGAATATCAGCATTTCCGGTTCATGCAGTACGGTAGTGATAAACTGGACTTTCTGGGCCATGCCTTTTGAAAGTTCTTCTACTTTGCGGTCCCACCATTCTTCGATGCCGAATTTTTCAAACCAGCCTTTCAGTTGCCGGATAGCATCGTGTTTGGATACTCCTTTCAGGCGGGCCAGATATACGGCCTGTTCTCCTACTTTCATTTTTTTGTAAAGTCCTCTTTCTTCCGGAAGATACCCGATGCGGTTCATGTCTGCCGGCTCCAGTTTGCGACCTTTGAAAAACAATTCTCCGGAATCCGGTCCGGTTATCTGGTTTATGATTCGGATAAGTGATGTTTTACCGGCTCCGTTGGGACCTAACAGTCCATAAATGGCTCCTTCAGGGATGTCAATGGACACATCGTCCAGGGCTCGGTGATTGGCGTAATTTTTAATGATATGTTGGGCTACAAAAAAATTCATAAGGTAAAAAAATGTAAAAATGAGGTGACTGTCTTCCAGCCACCTCTTTATTCTGTTGTAAAACAGTCTATCTCTCTTCCATCTCGATCATCAATGTCCCTTTGGGCAGTTTATCGCCTTTACGTACATCGATTTTCTTGATTTTTCCGTCAAAAGGAGCAGTCAGTTTATTGTTCATTTTCATTGCCTGAAGTATCAGCAATGTATCGCCTTCATTCACTTCCTGTCCTTCTTTCACTTCAATTTCCATGATCGTGCCCGGAATGTGTGAAACCAACAGGTAGGGATTGGGCTCTTCCCATTTTTGCCTGTTTTTCCATTTGTCTGTCAGGCGTGTTTTATATTCTACGCCGTTCAGCATGAAGTTCTCTAATTTCTCTGTCATTCTTTTACGGTTTACTAAGTTTTAAAAGCTATAAAGTCAATAAAGTCATACGGCTTTACAAACATTACAGACTGTTAGAACGGTGGAATACCGTGTTTTTTGTTCGGGGTCATCACCGTTTTGTTGCCAGACACTTCGATGGAGTGTTTCAACAACATACGTGTTTCGGCCGGCTCAATGACAGAGTCGATATATCCTTTGGAGGCTGCAACGTATGGATTTGCAAATTTTTCACGGTATTCGGCCACTTTCTGTTTGCGCATCTCTTCCGGATTCTCCGCTTCCTTGATATCCTTGCGGAAAATGATGTTTGCGGCTCCTTCCGGACCCATTACGGCGATTTCTGCGGTAGGCCATGCAAACATGAAGTCTGCTTTCAAGTGGCGGGAGTTCATGGCGATGTAACCGCCGCCGTATGCTTTGCGCAGGATGACGGTGATTTTAGGTACGGTGGCTTCGCTGTATGCATACAGTACTTTCGCGCCGTGGCGGATAACGCCCATGTGTTCCTGTTCGACTCCCGGCAGATAACCCGGCATGTCTTCGAATGTCACCAATGGAATATTGAATGCATCGCAGAAACGGATGAAGCGGCCGGCCTTGTCCGCAGAGTCGCAGTCTAATACTCCGGCCAGTACCAGAGGCTGGTTTGCCACAAAACCGATGGTCTCGCCATCGATACGTCCGAATCCGACAACGATGTTCGGAGCAAAATTCTCCTGTACTTCGAAAAAGTCCGAATCATCTGCCACGGCCTTGATGATATCGCGTACATCATAAGGCTGTGTAGGATCTGCCGGCAGAATCTTTTCTATATTATATTCTGTTTTCGGTAATTTTACGGGGAAAGCCTTGGCTTTGCGCTGGTTGTTCCACGGGATGAATGTCAGCAGCTTTTTGATTTGTTCAAAACATTCCTGTTCCGTCGATGCAAAGAAATGGGCGTTACCGCTTACACAAGCGTGTACCCGTGCTCCTCCGAGCTCTTCCGTGCTGACTTCTTCCCCCAATACCGTTTTCACGACTTCCGGACCGGTAATGAACATTTTTGAAATGTTGTCCACTACAAAAATGAAGTCGGTCAGGGCAGGTGAGTAAACGGCGCCACCGGCACAGGGACCCAGAATGACAGAAAGCTGCGGAATGACTCCGGATGCCTGCGTGTTACGGAAAAAGATTTCTCCATAACCGGCCAATGCGTCGACACCCTCCTGAATACGTGCTCCGCCGGAGTCGTTGATCCCGATAAGCGGCATACGCATTTTGATGGCATGGTCCATGATTTTGGTGATTTTGCGTGCGTGCATCAGTCCCAGAGAACCGCCTGCTACCGTAAAGTCCTGCGCATAAATAGCGACAGGTTCTCCGTATACGGTTCCGGTACCGATAACAACACCGTCTCCGTGGAGAACCTTTTTATCCATATCAAAATCTTTTGATTGATGTTCTACGAAGATGTCATACTCGTGGAATGAACCTTTGTCCAGGATTCCTTCAATTCTCTCGCGTGCAGTGAGCTTGCCCATTGCAGCCTGCTTTTTAATAGCGTCCTCGCCACCACCCTGAAGTACAATCTCTTTCCTTTTTCTTAAGTCAAGAATATTTCTTTTAAGTGACATAGTAATTTATTTGGTTAATAAATCATGTAATTCCGGATACGGAAATTACATCCCATTCAAACTGCAAGGTTACATAAAAAAAATGATTTATGAAACACTTTGCGTTGCAGTTTGGGGGGTATGTCGTGATAGAATGTGGCTTTCAGAAGATTATTTTAA
This sequence comes from Odoribacter sp., assembly GCA_020024465.1. Taxonomy (GTDB): domain Bacteria; phylum Bacteroidota; class Bacteroidia; order Bacteroidales; family Marinifilaceae; genus Odoribacter. The sequence goes on along the minus strand of JAHHTT010000023.1, from coordinate 3,121 downwards.
CTATTTATGTCAGTTTTTATATAATTTAATGTTCTTGTTTTTCTGTTTTTGCATCTTTTTCCAACGGGGAAACGGTGCCGGAATAGGAAATGTGTGCCCGGTTGTTGCTGTTTAAGCTGACTGTACAGTTGTTTCCTCCGGCGGCTTCTATCGTGAATTGGTAATGGTCGTTTTTTCCGGTGACAGAGAAAGTATAGACAATCGATCTTTTTTTCTTTTTCTCGATTGTTTTGATTTTCTCATCCCTGATTTTCCCGTCGAATTCTATTCCGCCGCTTTCTCCGTAGGGCAGGCTGTAGGCGCGGCCGAAAAACGGCAGGTGGCCTTTGGCAAGGGTGTCGTTGATGCTTATTTTACCCCGGGGGTTAAAGCGCGAGACATCTTTCCCGCTTGCCGGGAATACCCGGTTGATTTCGATTTGAAATGCTCTGCTTTCAATCAGTGTACGGATGGATTTGAAAGCTTCTTCTGCCTGACGGGCTTTTTCTTCTTTGGATAATTTCTGGGCAATTGCAGGCGGTGCCGGTGCAAATAGCAATAATGCTGCCAGTACATACAGTGTTCTCATGTTTTCTCGTTTTTTATTGTCTGTTGACAAAGATACAAAAAATATGCCAGTATCCAGTCCGCTTGCAGATGAAATCCGGAATGTTTCACATCGGTCGGTTTCGGAAAAAGAAGCCTCCCGTATGGGTGTCGTCTGTCATCTTTGGGTCTCAATGTTGTCTCATGCCCCTCTTACCTTTTTCCGTTCTTGGTCCGAAGTTTCTCCGAAGCTTGTCCGAACGGGATGGAGGCAGCTGTGGAAGAGCTTCGGAAAAGGGGCGGAAAAAGGTAAGGGGGAAGGATAGGGGGAAGGGTGTGAAAACAATGTATTGTATCATGTTGTATTTTTTTTTTTTTTTTTGCATATGAGTGTAAAATGTTGTATGTTTGCATCGTAAACAGAATATAATATGTGAAATAATGATGTATTCCAGTGATTTTTTAAGGAAAATGGGAACAGTTTGGACTGTTGCGTTCTTATGTGTTATTGGTTTGTCCTCCTGCATGGATGACGAGAAATTGCCGTTTACGGCGAAATTGCCGTATACAAGTTTAGAAGATCCGATAATGTCGGGTGATACGGTGCTGGTGAAAGGGAATGGTTTTGACGGGAATGAATCGGTGCGTATCGAAGGATATGAATTGGATGATTCCGGTACGAGGGTTACCAGGGAATGGAATGCCGAGATTGTGGATGTGACTGATTCGGCATTGAAATTCATCATGCCCGAAGGTGTGAAAGAACACTGTTCTGTTTATTTGATTCATGCCGGTTATGAAATGGAATTGGGATATTTGACACTGGGAAAGAGCAACGATCAGATGCATCCGGAAGTGTATCGCGGACATATGGTGGATAATATACAGACGGATCGGGGGGATTATCAGTTTACATATGAGAAAAGCGACAACGGCAACCGGTTGTACGGGGTGCTTTTCACTTCAATGAAGGAGAGGCGGGAATTTTATTTCAAATACCTTTCTCGGGAAGAATTGGTCGTTGTTTCCAATGAAACTCAGGGCGTATTGCATTGCCGTCTGAATGACAACGGTCTGTTGGAGGACATTTTCCGGTCGGTGGACGGGACGGACGAACTTGAGCCGTTGATACGGATAGCTCGTGAGGAAACGAAAATGAGTATCCGGGATGAAGAGCGTCATATTCGATATTTGTGGAGGAAGGATGGTTCCTCAGGCAAAATGCTGGTTCAGGATGATATTACCGGTAAGGAATTGCGGAGGATGAATATCCCTTATAAAGGGGATGTCGGTGTGCCCAACGACGCCAATATAGACCTGAATGCTCCCGTCTCTTTCGTATTCGAGAATGAATTGTTGAACATACTGAACATGTGTGGTTATCTGATACCGAGAGAAAAGTATCTGGCGTTAGGACACAATTATATGGAGGGTTCTAATGAAGAGGAATATCAGGCAAATTTTTCGAGAGTATATTATATATGGTCGAAAGACGAAAAAAACAGGCCTCGTACGATGGAAGTGCAGGACATGGGCAGCTCACAGTGTTGGAGAATGTTTATGAATGTGATATATGCAGATTAATTGGATTTTAGTTGTAAAAAATATGAAAAGATTTGTTATTATTGGTATGTTGCTGCTGGTGGCGGCAGTAAATGTGACAGTGGCACAGAAAAAAAGCCCTTACCGCTCGGAGCGGCAGGAAAAGGTTTGGACAGAGCGGAAAGCATGGTTCAATTTTGTTTATGGCAAGCAGAGTCTGAAAATAGATAAAAGCGATATCTGTCTGCACAGCGATTGGGGTGCAGGCATTTCAACCGGGCGCACTTTTTATCTGCACAAACGTCCGATTTTGGGATTGATGAAATTCGGTCTGGACTGGACTTATTTTGATTTGAATGCCGCTTGTTATTCCGGGTCTTTCATGAATACGGGTGACAGTTATTACTATCCGGACGGCATGAAACAGTCTTATAATGAGATGGATGATGAAGATGAAGATGAGGACGATTCTTCCGATATATACAAGGGAGAGGCGGGCATGCAGTTCGGTCCTTCACTGACGGTGAATCCGGTGCATGAGCTGAAGATAGCTTTCTATTTCCGTGCGGTGCCTTGTTTTTCCATGCTCTACAGCGATGAAGAATTCAAGGGTAACTATGCCACTTATTTCACTTATGGCGCTTCCATAGCCTGGCGGGTGATTTCCTTTGGAGTGGAGCAGCGTTGGGGAGATTCGAACTTGAGTTATCCCTGGGGTGAAGAAGAAGAAAACATAGATATGAAATTGAAGGCTAAAGGTCCGCGCTTCTTTTTGAGCTTCAGATTTTAAGCCTTGAAAATCAGTTTAACTGACGGCACATGGTAAAAAAGATTGTTTATTTGGCAGGCTGCCTGTTATGGGCAGGAGCGTTGTGCTGGTCGTGTTCCGATGACGGTAAATGCGACGGCGGCTGTGACGGGAAGGACGGTATTGTCCTGGACAAGAGCACTCAGACCGAACAGGTGATTTATGCCAATGATAAAGGCATAAGGGACGAAGGTATCAGGTTTACCACTCAGGGTCCGTGGAAGGCGGAAGTGGAAGAGGTGACGA
>JAHHTT010000022.1 GCA_020024465.1 Odoribacter sp. | reverse complement strand
CTCCAATTCTTCTATTCGTTTTTCAATCAAATCCTTTTCTAGCTGAGACAGCCCTGTCACTTCTTGCATAAAAAAAATCCGGGCAGCATCCCTTCTGATTTGTGGCAACACATTCAATTCTTCCAATTTATCAAAATAGGCATTCACAATATCCTCATCAGCCACATCAACCAATGCATCAGTCACTATATTATTCCAATATGCTACTTCATAAGTCTTATAACGATAAACATTATTGTATACTGCACTATCATTTTTAGGCAATATCTTGTCAAAAACATTAATATACTCCGACAATTCTTTATCGCTCCTTGCCCCTAACAAATTATGATATGTTGGATAATAAAAACAAGATACAGCCAAAGGCACTTTTACCTGCAATTTAAACAATTCTACAAATCTTTGATCATATTTTTCACTATCCTGTTTTAAAAAAGCGTCAATAATACTATCATTATGATTTACTACAGCCTGAAGCAGTTTACGATAATCGTCAGGTTCTTGTGAAAACATTTCCTGTGATGAAGGGAACCATTGATGCTCATAATAATAAGCCATCATTTGCGTCTCTTTACTAATACCCTTACCAAGTGTTACTGAAGTATAATTACCTCTTTTCACTTCCTGAGCATCCACCTCTAATTCCATTTCCATTCCAGGGGCTAAATAAAGAGGAAATACCGCCTTACCATTTAACAAACGCGCATATTTACCATTCGCAAGCTTCACATTAAATGCAAAACGTCCTTCTGCATTCAAAGGAACCTCAAACACAGAATCCTGACCACACACATCAAGCACCACTTTATCACCAAGTCGATTATCAATTCGCCCTCTTAATGAAACCTCTGTTTGTTCTTTAGGATTGCATGCCCCAAGATATATAACCCCTATTAATAATCCCCACAATTTCATCATTCTTCAATCTTTGTAAAAGTATAAATAATCGGAGTATATTCCATTGTTCCCATCACAGACAAAATACCTTGGAAGAAATCAACTGGTACATAATCAAAAACCATCACTTCCAAAGTTCCATCCTCCAAAATACGTACTGCTACCTCAGCTTTTCTCTCCGATAAGACAGTTGCTGAAAATTTCTCATTTACTTTACTGAATTCAATATAAGAATATGTTTTTTGTTCACCATTATATGGATCTCGTATCGTTCTATCATCAAGATAAACGACATCACAATCTCTGAAATAATTCTTCATACTGCCAGCCACATGCAATTTCAACATATCCTTATCTCCTGGAACAAACTCCAATGTATCCAGATTCGAATTGTTTACCGGCATATTTACGAAATCACTCGGTTCTGTTGCTCCTTCATAAGCTGTTTTTATGTCATCAAAGCTCGTTGTTCCTTTGAAAACCCACTTACCAAACAACTTACCCACAGTTGTTGGACCATATATCTTAATTTTGATCTTATCATAATTACCAGCCACAAAATTCCCCGGCGCATTGATCTTCATTTCAATAAGATCTTTCCCTTCCTCTAATACAACATACTTCAGCTTAATAGTTGCGTTTCGTTTTCCTTTAGGCACAACAAACTCAGTCGCATTATCTTCAACTGTAAAATGTTTATTCAACACAGCCGTCGAAGTTTCTGCAAAAACAAATGGTAAATGTATATCCTCTTTAGCAATATAATTCATACCATCCATATTCTTCAGTTCAATACCCACAACCACCTCTCCACTTAACGCATCCGTTTCCTTTACAAAAGAATAGATAATTTGTTCCTCCGTAGTAGACGGTTCATCTCCAGGTTTTGTTGTAGAATTATTATCATCGCTACAAGAAGGAAACACCCCAATTGCATTAATCAAGAATGCTACTAAATACATAACTTTTTTCATAAATTCTGATTTTTAATAATTAATAAATTATTGGCCTTTAATTGCATTATTATATTCTTCTCTCAAATCATTCAACCACGTTCTCTCTTCAGCCGTCAATGCTACCGGCTTCGGCATCACATAACTGGAGTTCAATGTCTTTTGATATGGTGGTACCTCGTTTTCTTTTTCACAACTACAGAAAAGAAATATCATTCCTATTATTCCTATCATATATTTTATTATCATAATCCTCAAATTTTAAAGTTCATAACCTGGATTCTGCTGCATACCGGGGACCAATTCAACATCAGCCTGCATAATAGGGGCAGTGTACATAAATTTTTGCGTAGTATATTTCAAACCATTTGCCGACACCCAAAATTCCGGTCGCCCGTTTCTCTTCAATTCAAACCAGCGATCACCTTCCATAAACAGCTCTTTTTGTCGTTCAGAAAGGATAGCCCACATCAACTTCGTCAATGGTTTACCTGTTGCATCTGTTTTCAGCAACGATTCTGTATCAACATCCGGTAAAGTAGCTTCCGTATAAGGGGTATAGGGAGAGATACGGTGCGATCTCAACATATTCAAATACTTCAAAGCATTTTTTGTATCGTCTAGATGGGCATAAGCCTCAGCCATCATTAATACTATTTCTGCAATTCTCACCCGCCCTCTCAAACGCTTCATTTCCTCACGCTTTGCATTAAAAGAAAGTTCATAACGAATATCTGCTTTTTTTTCAATAAATAAATCTATAAATTTCTTGCTTACAGGACGTGCTTCAACAGACGTTGTTATCTCCGTTTCACTACCACTACTGCTACCTTGGTAAATAGCAGAACGAATTAAAACATTCGTCTTTGTTGTAGATAAATCCTGCACCATATTCACATAATCTGTCCCCGACAATAAAGGATACTTATCCAGCAACACTTCGCATAACGGAATCACTTCCTTCCAATTTTGTGTCCAAAAATATAATTTGGCCAAATAAGCTTTAGCAACATCTGCATTAAAACGATACACATCGTTTTGCATATTATAAGCCAATCCGTCCTTCAAACTCGTTTCTATAAACTTTACTGTCTCTTTCATATTTGAACGCTTCACTTTCGCTTCCATGTCAAAATGGTCAATTAGCGAAAGTCCCAATTGATTATCCACATTTTCCCGGACATAAGGTTCACAGAACCAACGCAACAAGTTGTAATAACACACTCCTCTTAAAGTATAGGATGCAGCTGTAATATCCTTTCCCAACTCTGAATTATCATCTTTCATATTTTCAATAATCAGATTACAATCCCGAATTTTCTCATAAAGTTGCCTATACTTATTCTGCATGCCATTTAAAGAATTACCTACATACAATACCAAACTATTACCTGCAGGATATTTTGTCAGATTGGCATCTAAATTATCCGCAAAACATTCATAATTCAATATAGTCGTTGCATTACCTATAATGTTATTGTCACTACCGTAATCAATTTCATATAAGGTTGAATTCAACAATGATGCAAATTCATCAGGAGTCTTGGGAATTACTTGTCCATAAGGCTTCAAATCCAAATAACTATTACAAGACAACAAACCTCCTGCCAATAATCCAATTATTACTATTTTAAAACGTCCCATATCCATATATCCTTAAAATCCTACGTTAATACCAAAAGTCACCGAACGAGATACCGGATAGGTTGCACCGGGCACTTCCGGATCAATTCCCGAATACTTCGTCACTGTAAAGAAATTATTCAATGCCAAGCTAAAACTCATTGATGAAATACACATTTTTTTCAATGCCTTTGATGACAAATTATATCCAAATATAATATTGTTAATCTTCAAATACGATACATTTTCAAGTAGCGCACCACGTGTTATTCCTGATGTTGTCGGATGGTCAAAATAATAGCCCAACGTTTCACCATAAGCATCTATCAAACGAGGGAATTTCACTCCTGTTGTTTTCTCCGGCATCCATCTGTCAGTCACATTCCTACGTACATTCAGATGATTTACATACAAATCATTACGGGATGTCGGAACACTTTCATTCCGACTACCTGCACTTCCGGCAAGCGTATAATCCGCCGGAGATTCTATATTATCAACAATCTTGCTGTTAATAGCATAAGACCCTCCTACATTTAGCGAAAAATTCTTATATGATGCAGTTAAATTCACCCCCCCTGTAAGCGGAGCTATACTTGTCCCTAAATAGTAGTAATAGTTATCTGCTTTAGCCTTATCAGTATCCTGATTTATAACGGCATCCGGGCGTAAAGCAAAAGTATAGAGACCAGTTTGCGGATCAATGCCTTCATATTTGCCTGCCATAATCGACTCCATCGGATAATCCACGTATGTCCCTAATGTCAAAGCTCCGTTGGGTGATTCATATTTCGTCAGTTTGTTTTGATTCCAGGCAATATTGCCAGACAAGCTTAAATTATAATCCTTGCCTTTCAAAACAGCCACTCTCAACGAAGCCTCTACACCATTATTTTGTATTTCAGACGTATTAAACGATTGTGAAAAAAAACCAGTCGTTACAGGCACTGTTACAGAGGTTACACAATCTACACTCTTCCGCCAATATGCTTCCACCAAACCACTTATCCGTTCATTCCATAAGCCAAAATCCAAGGCAATCTTCACATCTCTTGTTTTCTCCCATCGCAAATTAGGATTAGGGGCATTCCGTATACTTCCCATTCGAAAGCTCTCATCCTCTACTACTCGAAAATACTTACTATAATCCATCATTAGATTCGGTTTTACAGATTTGCTGATATTTCCGGTAAATCCTGTTGCAACTCTTAGGGACAGACGGTTCAATATCGGTCGTAAACCATCCATAAAACCTTCCTCGCTAACATGCCAGGCAGCACCAACAGACCATGTCGGATTAAATTGCTCCTCACTACCAAAATTATTAGAGCCGTCTGTACGGAACGATAAATTCAATATATACTTATCAAATACTGAATAATCTAACGCTCCATAAAACGATGCAAAATGGTTTTCAACAATCGACTGTCCTGACAATTGATTTACCATATCAGCATACGCAACAATATCACTATAATCTATTTTATCCGTACCAGTTGGAGCTTGAGGTATAGGCATAGCCGAATTTCCGGTTACCGGATCATATCCATAACGTTTCTCAAAAATACTTTCTGCTTTCTCTCCTCTAATTTCAGCACCTCCAATAACTGATACTCGATGAATATCATTGAAGACATCTGAATAACTCAATTGTCCTCGTAACAAATAACTTGAATTATTAGCATTACTCTGCGAAATTGACCCATACGTCCGAGTACTAGTTCCCTGAGTATCAAAATAAAGACGATCCATATAAGCTGCATATGTATCTTTCCCCAAATAACTATCTCCTTTATTGTTTGTAAAAGAATAAGATGCCAATCCTGAAAATTTTAATTGCTTAAAAAAAGTATAATCCAACTGGAAACGCGATGAAACTGAAATATTGTTCGTTTCGCTTTTAGTTTCATTCATCTCTCTCAAAATATTAAACCCGTTAGGCGGAACTGTCGGATCAAATTGACCGTTGTTTTTTGCCAACTTAAAATAAGTATAATCAGCTTTATATGAACCATCTTCATTAAAAGCCTGCTCATAAGGATTGGCAAAATAAGCATACTGAAAAGGATCAACAGAACTAGCAGGGCCTGTTGACTCTTGTTTTGATAAATCAAATCCTAACTGAAAACTCAAACGTTCACTTGGACGTGCATTAATTTTCCCAGACAGACTATAACGCTCATAATCTGTTTTTTTCACAGCCCCATTATCTTTAGAATATCCCATAGACACATAATAAGTCACCTTTTCTTGTCCCCCTGAAAAAGAAAGATAATGATTATGTGATAAAGCAGTTCTAAACAACAAATCCATCCAATCAGTATTTACCTGTGACAATTTCTGTATATAAGCATTCTTTTCCACATCATTCATAAAAGCAAACTCTTCTTTTCCAGAACGAATCATACCTATAATTCCCACAACAGGATAACGTTCTCCGGCAGCATATTTAGCCGCAGAAAACTCATCCCACAATTCTTGTTCCCACGCCAATTTCTCTTGCGAATTCATCAAACCAGCATCCCTGCTTGGCTTCATAACTACAGACATGTTCATAGAATAATTCACGGACAGTCTCCCAGCCCTTCCACTTTTGGTAGTAACCACAATAACTCCACCAGCAGCCCTCGAACCATAAATTGCTGCTGCAGCAGCATCCTTTAAAATAGTTACATTCTCAATATCATTAGGATTAATTCCTGCCACCCCATTTGTAAAAATACTGCTAAAATCTCCCGCTTTAATCTGATTAGTTGCAATATCCGGAATGTTTTTTTGCAAAGGCACTCCATCCACCACCCACAAAGGATCCGCATCTCCAGTCAAAGTATTAGTACCACGAATACGAATCTTGGCACTTTCTCCAGGACGCCCTGAACGTGCTGTAACATTAACTCCGGCAATCTGTCCCTGCAATAACTTATCCATTGTAGGGATCGCTTTATTCTCAAACACTTCTTTATTTACTACAGCAACAGAACCTGAAGCACGCTTCTTGGTGGTCTGGGTATAACCAGTACTGACAATCACCTCTTCCAACTCACTTACATGAGCACGCATAACAATGGTTATGTGATTTGTATTCTCCGGAATTTTCACATCCTGTGTTTCCATTCCTACGAATGAAACTTGTAACACATTCACTCCTTTGGGTAATTCAAGCATAAATTTTCCTTCCATATCTGTGGATAGACCGGTTGATGTACCTTTTATCAATATGGTAGCTCCCGGAATCACTGTCCCATTTTCGTCTTTCACAATACCGATCAATTTTCTGAACTTTCCCTGCTCAACTTTTCCTTCCTGAAGAATAATAATATTCCCTTGTAATTTATAACTCAAACCGGTACCTTTCAACACCTCCTGCATTGCATCCTCCAAAGTACAATCAACAATATCTACCGAAACATCGTCTATATTTTCCACATACCGTTCATTATACATAAAATTATAGCCAGACTGCTTCCGTATTTCTTCCAATACTTTGACAAAAGCAACATTGGCACACTTCAAAGAAATCCGTTGCTGCAACATAGCCGATCCATACCCCGGAACTACCATAACAAACAGCATAATCATGCACATGATTAGTCGTCGAAACTTTTTCCTCATTTTGTCAAAAATAAAATGTTAAACCTCTTTTTCTCTTATATTTGTATGTTTTGTTTGTATAAACATTTTGTGTAAAGAGATTAGGTAAAGGCCAAATTAAACCTAATCTCTTTTTTTTATAACATATACTACTTTACCGACCACTTCAAAACGAATTTCATCTGTCTGCGATTCAATCGCCTTCAATAACTCCTCTAATGTCACATTCCGAGAAATATCTCCTGAGTAAACATCCCGTTCTATTTCTTCTCCTCCAACAAACTGGACATTATAATATCTTGCAACTTGTTTTAATATTTCCGATAAGGGCATTCTTCTAAAACAGAACATTCCCTCTTTCCAGGCAATCTGCTCCTGCAACGACACATTTGATAGTTTCACCTGAGCATTACGCTGATTTACAGCTATCTCTGCCACTTCTCCTGGTTTCAGCAACAACATCCCCTTACCTTCTATATTACCAACTTCTACTTTTCCCCTTTCCAATGCAACAAATACTCGTCCATCATCTCCATGAGTATTCACATTAAAACATGTTCCCAACACCTGCACCTGCAATACTTTTGTTTTCACTAGAAAGGGATGTTCCATATCCTTAGCAACATCAAAAAAAGCCTCCCCCTCCAATTCCACCTCTCTGGTATTTCCGGAAAACAAAATTGGATAAGTTATCTTTGAATCCGAATTCAACCATACTTTCGTTCCCTCAGAAAGTATCAAGTGATAAAATGCCCCCTTAGGCACTACTAACGTATTCACTCCTGTTTCTTCGCCATCGGCAACCGTATTTTCACGATAATCCAAAGATCCACTATGCAACACAACATTCCTCTCCACTTGCCGCAAATCAAAACTTCGGCGATCAGAAAGATTCAACTTCTTTCCATTAGACATAATCAAATGAATCCCCAAACCATCATCGTCACCGATCACTACCTGTTGCCTGTCATCCATTTGCCACCGCAATAAAAAAGAAACTCCCACCACTAAACAAATACCAGCAGCCCCCTCCATCAACCGCTTCCATATCCGTGACTTTTTTTTATCCAAGCGCTGTTGAAATTTTTCCCATTCCCGATTTGAATCTATTTTCTGGTAACGTTCTAATAATTGTGTAAAATGCAATGATAATATTGATTCGCATTTTTTCCCCTTTTCCGTATACCATTTCACTAGTTGTTGCTCCTCATTTTCAGTCAAAGACCACAACAGCTTTTTCGCCAATAAATGCGCAATTCTGATATATTCTTGAATTATTCCCATTAATACATTTCATCCTTTATATTGGAAACAATTCAAATCAAAAAAAGTATGAGTTAAAACAGATTTTTTTTCAAAAAAAACATAACAATTACAGAAGTATTTTTCAATATTTCGCGCAACTTATTGTATGCTATTATTTTATGGCTTTTAACCGTAACAATACTTAGTTGCATCTCCTCTGCAATTTCTTTATTCGACTTACCTTCCAAATGCAATTTTATCACATTCTGGCACTGAGGGGGCAATTGTCGTATTGCCTCATAAAGCACAAAATGGGTTTCTTCCTCTAACACAGACTCCACCACAAATTTCTCTGACTCTACCTCCTGCAAGTAGGTCTGCGAATATTGTTTCTTTATTTGCGAATGTTTCAAATAATTCAATGCCTTGTTCCGAATCGTTTTATATATATACGCATGAAACATCAATATTGACTCATATTCTCCTTTCCCTTCCCAAATAGATATAAAGGTATCCTGAACAATATCTTCACAAGCATGACTATTCTCGATAAAACGCATAGCAAAAGCATAAAACTTAGAGAAGTACTCTTTGAAAAAATCTTCAAAGAACAGTACTTCTCCATTACAACATTTTATCTGCTTACTATACCGCGCCACCAAAAAAACTATTTAAAATCCGCCCCATCCATCGAATCCCCTAGCAAATGCTCTGCAAAATAATGGCGGACCACATTATAATAATAAGGCGATTCTATCCCATGATCTGCACCCGGTACGATCAGCATGTCAAAACGTTTATTAGCTTCAATCAAAGCATGAACCAAACGCATTGTATTAGCCGGATGCACATTATTATCCATATCTCCAGTTATCAACAATAACTTACCCTTCAAACGATTTGCCAATTCAATTGTTGTCGGTATTTTAGATTCAAATATATAACCTTTTCTGCCATGTCGTTCATTTTCGCCCTTCATTTTCACTCCATGATACATTTCTCCCCACCACTTTGTATAAATGTTATTATCATAATTACCTGAAGTTGCCACTGCCACTTTGTAAAAATCCGGATAAGTAAGTAAAGATGTTGCAGACATAAAACCTCCTCCTGAATGCCCATAGATACCAACCCGATCCAAATCAATAAAACTGTATCTGTCAGCCAACTGCTCTATCATATACTTACAATCGTCCAAGGCATAATCCCGCAAATTTCCATAACCAAAATTATAAAAATTCCTCCCCCGGAACATATTACCTCCACGAAAACCTACATGCACCACTATAAAACCCAATTGAGCCAACGACTGATTACTATTATCATCCAAAGCAAAAACCTGTGGCACTTGATCCTCTTGTGGGCCAGGATACACATACGCAATAATCGGATAACTCAGCGTTGAATCCATCACAAACGGCGTATACATCACTCCGTATAAATCCGTAACCCCATCAGCAGCTTTTACCTGTATCCTTCTAGGGGCCTTCCAACCAATCTTTTCCATTTTACTGACATCCACTTTCTCCAACTCCACCAACAATTTTCCTTCCATATTTCTCACTACTGATATCGGAGCCATATCCACCCGTGAATAAATATCTACAAAATAAGGTTCCCCACGTCCGAATTCCACTGAATGATATCCATTCCCAGGAGTCAGCAAACGCATTCCCGATCCGTCAAAATTTACACTATAGTAAAACCGGTAATTGGGATTTATTCCCTTTTCTTTTCCATACCCTTCAAACACCATGCAACGTTTCTCAACATCCACTCGCGAAGCGTGGCAAACAACAAAATTTCCCTTCGTCACAGCATTCTTCAACCGTCCATCCCTATCATACAAATAATAATGCCCCCAACCTGTACGCTCCGACCACCAAAGGATATCCTGCCCTCCATTCAAAATGCGACAATCAAATAATTGTTCTGTAAAATAAGGCTTTGAAACCTCGCTTATCACCTCTGTCACTTCCCCTGTACGAGTATTCACTCGACACAAATCCATACAATCACACATACGACTCTTACGAGTAAAATACAAATCATCCGGATACTTTTCCAAATCTGAGGAAATAATACTTACTTCTTGATCGGGATATTTATTGATATTTACGGCTATCTTCTCCCCTGTTATCGGATAAAATAATTGTAAATCATATCTATAAACATCCTTTTCTCCTGGCATTGGAAACTTATATGTCTTCAATTTCGGACGCGGCTCAGCCAAATGGTCAATCACCCAAAGTTCCTTCACCTGTCGTCTGTCCTGTCTTAACACATAAAATATATTTTCATTACCAACCCATGAAATAGCCGGAGTCGTTTTATTCTCAGTATCTTTATCCCGCATGACACTATAGGAAAATCCCCTCTCCCCATCCGTAGTCAAACGTATGGTATCCTCGCCTTTCAACAGATACAAGTTATGTTTCCACGCATACACCCGACAACTGCTGTCGGCCGACCAAGATTGCCATACAGGACCTCTTTGAGGGAAGAAATGACAAGCATCTGCTTCCTCTATTTCCTCCAATCTTTTCTCATCAATATAATACCGAAATTTCCTACCTTCTTTCAAAAAAGTAAACCTATTTGCATTCCCCTCCTCAAATGTCAGTGTACTAAGGCGAAAATCCCTGACATTATATGTTTTACCTAATCTTTCTGTCAGCCAAGCGACCATATCTTCTGAAGAAAACATCTCTCGTTTTATTTTCTTTCGAGGGTCAACAATATAATACTTCAGCCCTTCATCTGTCATATAATTATACCAAAACATTCCAGTTTTTGGTATCCATGAAGGATAAATACCCAAAGCAGGACAATATCGTTTTAAATTCTTTTCCGAAAACTTATCACATTTTCGAAAATCTGCCTTTTGCGCAAAAACAAACGAAACGCAAAACAGCATGGCAAACAACAATTTTTTCTTCATTTCTAAACATTTTGCATTATTACTTTTTAAAGCACATAATTGTAAAGGCCAAAAAACAATCATACGCCCGCCAAATATAATTCTTTTTTTATGCTATTCCACACCTTATTTTTCTTTCTGCTTCGGATTCACCGGAAATCAACCTTTTTCTACACACTTAGGTCGTTCAAAAAGCTCTTCGATTGATCAAAACGATGTCCACAAAATATGACAAACAAGAACTAACGCGACGACAGCCAATATCTCCATCATCAAAAAAACACCAATAACCGACTCCAAAATAATATTTCACACTTAATCACAAGCGGATGAAACAGTCCGATAATAAGAAATGTTGCAACTTCAATTATTAGTCCGATAAGATTGTATTCAGCAAGAAATTCCATAACCATCAATTTTAGTTAGAGACAAAATATAATGACAAAAAACAAATATATTACGCCCCAATAGTTATGAATTCCAGTTATAGTATATAAATATTATGTATTATGATATATTATGACTACCTCATAAATTTGCCCATGGAAAACACGAAAAATACAAAGACATGAAAACAGCATTACAAAAAAACAGCAAAACCATTTACATCGCAACCCTCTCCATCTTAAGTATATTTCTTTTCATTGACTACTTACCGGGGATGCACCGCCTGACACGTTGGGTGACACCGCCTGTGGCCCTTTCCCTTGGACTAGTCTTCGCTCTTTTATGCAAACAAGCTTATCCGACATTCAACAAAAAAGCATCCAAATATCTTCTGCAATATTCAGTTGTAGGACTAGGATTCGGTATGAACCTCCATGCGTCGCTCGCTTCAGGAAAAGAAGGGATGGAATTCACAATAATTTCAGTCATCGGTACATTGCTCATCGGTTGGGTTATCGGCCGCCACATCTTAAGAATCAACCGTGACACAACCTACCTCATCAGCTCCGGCACAGCCATTTGTGGCGGTAGTGCCATCGCTGCCGTCGGACCAGTTTTAAAAGCCAAAGACAGCGACATGTCTGTGGCTTTAGGCACCATATTTATCCTCAACGCCATCGCGCTTTTCATTTTTCCTGCAATAGGACATGCCCTGAATATGAGTCAGCAAG
Organism: Odoribacter sp.; assembly: GCA_020024465.1. GTDB lineage: Bacteria > Bacteroidota > Bacteroidia > Bacteroidales > Marinifilaceae > Odoribacter. The sequence continues at coordinate 21,466 of JAHHTT010000022.1, read as the reverse complement.
ATTTCGGTATCTGGGCAGCCATTGCCATCCATGACACAAGTTCTGTTGTAGGAGCTGGTGCTGCATATGGAGAGGAAGCTCTACGCATAGCTACCACCATCAAACTGACCCGAGCTCTTTGGATTATTCCCATCGCACTTTTCACTTCCTTTATCTTTAAAAACAAAGGACAACGCATCAGCATCCCCTGGTTTATCTTTTTCTTCATTCTTGCCATGATTTTCAATACATACATTCTTAACACAACAGAAACCGGAGCAGCTATCGGCTCATCCATTAACGAATTTGCCCGTAAAACACTTACCATCACACTTTTCTTCATAGGAGCCTCCCTTTCTCGCGATGTATTAAAAGATGTCGGCATCAAACCACTTATTCAAGGAGTATTATTATGGACAGTCATCAGCATAAGCACTCTAGTTTATATATATTGGTTCTGAATAGTATAATACGAAAGATTAAATTATACACACATTTTTTGATTACATAAAAAACATAAATACCCAGACATTAAATTATTCATATATAAATACTCATTTATAGGGATTTCTTCTCTCGATACAACATTCTATATTTGTATTGTTGTCGAATAACTCCTCTCATGGATTAATTACTTACAAAGCTACGGTCATGCCATCACCGTAGCTTTTTATGTCTGAAAGCTCAACAGATATTTGTAAATATAAAAGAAACTCAAGAAATTTGGACTGCTATTTTACAACGATTCATTAAAAATGCCTTTATCAATTTAAAATAATTTCTTCTAAGTGTCACCCGTTTTTACAATCATCGGTTTCTATATGTAAAGAAATAATCAAATTTATGTTGCCACAAGAACTCATAGATGAATATATTCTCTTGTTCCGCAGAGGAGAATTGTCCTCTATAAAACAAAGAGAATTAATTGATTGGCTGAATGCCGATGTGACGCATCAAGCCTACTATCGCAAAATGCTTAAACTATACGCATGTATCGAAATGACTGAAAATAATGATCTCACAAAAACGATGCAAGAAACGGTAAAGAAGCGTCTTTATAAACAAATGTATATTCAACGGCTGAAAAAAATTTCATGGAAAATAACCGGAGTGGCTGCCATACTGATTATTATGACAGGCAGTGTGCTTCTATGGAATTCCAGCAATTCAGAAGTTATCTCATCGAGCAAGACATTAGGAGAAATCGGTTCTTCAAAAGCCATACTGACTCTGGCCAACGGGGAAAAAATTACTTTAAACGAAAAAAAATGCCAATACATCACAATTACAGAAGAAGATGGGATCTTACAAGATTCCATCGGACATCTACAAATTAAAGCCAAAGAGCATCATAGTCAACGACAAACGACATTAATGGACAATTCCATATGGATCCCTCAAGGCGGAGAATATCATCTTACCCTATCCGACGGAACCAAGGTATGGCTAAATGCTGAATCCAAATTAAAATTCCCAACTTGTTTCAACGATGATAAAAGAATGGTAGAATTAAGTGGAGAAGCTTATTTTGAAGTAGCAAGAAATCCATCAAAACCATTTATTATCCACACTGACGGCGTTAACATCAAAGTATTAGGCACATCCTTCGGAGTTCGCTCATATCAAGAAGAAAATACAATTTTCACTACGCTGGTAACCGGCAGTGTGGAAGTACAAAGTACGCATGGGAAAGTCCGACTGACTCCATCCCAACAGGCCGTTTACAACAAAAATTCAAAAAATATCACCACTAAACATGTTAATACTGAATTTTATATAGGTTGGAAAGACGGCAAAATGATATACGACAACTGCCCATTGGAAGAGATTTTACGTGATTTAAAACGTTGGTATTCATTTGAAGTGTTCTATACCAACAGCCAAACAAAACAAATTCCATTCACACTCAATATTCGAAAACATGAAAAAATTGACGGTGTATTGGAATTGATGCAAAAAACCGGGAGAGTACATTTTGACATCAAAGAGAATACGATTATTGTTAAATAAAAAAGAGGTGGATGGCATCTTCAGATACCATCCACAAAATAATGTTCATAACTGCCCGTAACAGTATATGGACACAAGTTAAACTTTAAATACAAAATTATGAAAAAAAAATCTTCATGCCCTTATCCGGGGTATAGAAAAATCATTCATTATCTGGTAATGAAGACATTTTTTATTTTCCTGCTTTTGTTGACATTACAAACCAATGCCCGAGTTTACTCTCAACAGGTTAAACTAAATCTGGAAGTAAAAAACGGCAGTTTTAAAGAAATCATCAATGAAATCTGCCGTCAGTCTGAATTCAATTTTGTATACAGCGACTGGGATTTACCCAAAACAAATGTGAAAAACTTGAATTTTTATGACGCTTCTATAGAAGATGTCCTCAATACTTTACTGTCGGGGACAGGTATCTCATACGAGATTACAGAAAAAACCATTCTGCTGAAAAAAGCGAACTCTCCGCAAACGTATACGCAATCAGCCAAAGTGATACGTGGAAAGGTAATTGACGCCAAAGGCAATCCGCTCCCGGGAGTTACGGTCGTTGTAAAAGGAACCACATTAGGAACATCGACTACCACAGACGGTACATTTAAATTCGAATTGCCCGATACCCAAGGCATCATATTGCAATTCTCTTTCATCGGTATGAAATCTCAGGAATTCACCTACGCCGGACAAAAAGAAATCTCCATCAGGATGGAAATGGATGCGATGGAAATGGATGCAGTGGTGGTTACCGGAATGTTTAACCGTCGCAAAGAAGGATTTACAGGTTCTGCCGTACGTGTTAAAGGCGATGATTTGAAAAAAATCAGTACCACAAATATTGCCAAAGCATTGGCAGCAGTAGATCCTAGTTTCCGTATCATGGAAGACATATCAAGCGGTTCAAATCCGAACCGTCTTCCCGACCTTCGCATGCGTGGCCAAGCCACTCTTCCTGGAGGAACAATATCCGGAGCCTCTACCGACATAGTCTCTTTACAAGGAGAATACGACACATATCCCAACAAACCCTTAATCATTCAGGACGGATTTGAAATTGACCTTCAAGCCATGATAGACTTAGATCCGGACCGTGTAGAAGCGATTACCCTGTTAAAAGATGCTGCAGCAACGGCTATCTATGGAGCAAGAGCAGCCAATGGTGTGATTGTCATAGAGACCAAAGCTCCTAAAGCCGGTCGCTTATGGGTAACATACAGTGGCAATGCCCGATTGGAAACGCCAGACCTTTCTGATTACAACCTGATGAATGCCAAAGAAAAATTAGAAGCCGAACAATTAGCCGGTATTTATGATTCAAATAATGGTTCATTAGAACCCCTTGCTTTATATTCATCCAAATTAAGAGAAGTGTTACGCGGAGTAGATACGTATTGGCTGGATAAACCCTTACGCACAGCAGTACAACATCGCCATTCTCTTAGCTTTGAAGGTGGTGATCAAGCTTTACGCTACAAACTGTATTTTGGAGGTAATTTTACTCCCGGTGTAATGAAAGGATCCAAAAGAAATACACTAACCGGAGCTTTAGATTTATTATACCGCTTTAATAAAGTATTATTAAAAAATAGCATCAGCGTAGAAAATGCCGTAGGTGAAGAATCTCCTTGGGGCGACTTTTCCGAATACACCCGACTCAATCCTTATCTACGTCCTTATGGAGAAAACGGAGAAATTCTAAAACGTTTGGATGAATTTGATATGACTTTCCGGGGTATCTTCCAACCTCTTAGTTATGCCAATCCAATGTATAATGCACAATTAAATACCATCAATCGTACTAGCAGTTTTAGAGTAAGAAACCAATTTAGCATCGAATATAACCCAAACAGTGATTTACGTCTGACAGGAGCCTTCTCGCTTTCCAAGCTAAATGGTAAAACAGAGATTTTCCGTCCTGCGCAACATACAGCATTCGACGAAGTAAAAGATCCAACTAAAAAGGGAGATTTCAGACGTATACAAAATGAAAATTTTGATTATGCACTAGATTTAACTGCAAGTTACAACAAATTATTTGGTGCAGTACACTATGTGACAGCCAATGCCCGCTTTTCTCTACAAGAAAACAAAGACCACAATTACGGTGCTTATGTTACCGGATTTCCAAATGAAAATATGGATGATATCCTATTCGGTAAAAAATACGATGAAAAAATGACTGGTTCAGAGAATACTTCGCGCCTTGTAGCAGTCAGTGGAAGTTTCGGATATTCTTATGACTTCAAATATTCCGTCGATTTCAATATCAGCATCAACGGATCATCACAATTTGGAAAAGACAACCGCTTTGCACCCTTTTGGTCTACAGGTCTGCGCTGGGATGTCAAAAAAGAGCAATTCATGTCGAATATCGACTTTATTTCCGATCTTGTATTAAAAGGTTCATATGGAGTAACCGGTACTCAGGGATTTGCACCTTATCAATCCCGAGAGTTATATACATACGGAAATTTATTACAACCTTATGAATCTTCGGATGCGACTGGAGCTGAATTAGTTGCCATGCCTAATGAAAAACTCAAATGGCAAGAGACTAACACTTGGAATATTGCATTAGAATTAGGTCTTCTTAAAGGACGCATCACAGCACGTGCAGAATATTTTCAAAAACTTACAAAAAACTCTCTAACTCAAATCACCATAGCTCCCTCGTTAGGATTTGAAACTTATCCTGAAAACTTAGGAACACTAGAAAATAAAGGAATTGAATTGAATCTCGCATTTATCCCATACCAAAACACTTCACGTCAGGCGTATTGGATAATTACACTCAATGGTTCACACAACACCGACAAGTTGAAAAAAATTTCTGAAGCTATGCGCCGTATGAATGAAATTAATTCAGGTAAGCTCAATAATGACAATCTGTCTAGTGAAAACCGCCCCAATGCACCTCTTCCACATTACGTCGAGGGAGAATCCATTAATCGTCTGTGGGCTGTGCGTTCGTTGGGAATTGATCCGGCAACAGGTAAAGAGATCTTCTTGAAACGCAATGGACGGATGACGGGGATCTACGATGTCGTAGACCTTGTACCAGTAGGTTCAACCGAACCTAAATGGCAGGGTAATATAAATTCTTCGTTTACATACAAAGGCTTTGGTATCGATATGAACTTTACCTATAAATTCGGCGGACAGGCATACAATTCAACCTTAATGAACAAAGTGGAAAATGCAAATCTTATCTACAATGCCGACAAGCGAGTATTGGCACAGAGATGGAAAAAACCAGGTGATATCAGTCGATATCAAGCAATCTCCAGCTCAGAAAACGGATCCAGTTCAAAGGTATCCTCCCGATTTGTCATGGATGAAAACACATTTCAAATGGGTAGTCTCGCATTAAGCTACCGCATGGATAAAACAAATGCCAAATATATCGAACGTTTGGGACTAAGTTCTGTCAAAGTAGGTTTCAATATGGAAGATTTGTTCTACATTTCATCTATCAAACGAGAAAGAGGCATAAGCTATCCTTTCGCCCGCCAATTCTCACTTTCTTTAAATGTTGCATTTTAATAATAATCAATGACCATGAAAGGAATATATATTACAATATTAACAATTATAATGTTAGGTGGCAGCTCATGTTCCAATTGGCTGGATGTTCAACCCAAAACCTCTATCCCTGGAGATAAACTGTTTGAAACAGAATCCGGATTCAAGGATGTATTGACAGGAATTTATATCAAGATGGGCTCCACTCAATTATATGCTGGAGATTTGACTTTCGGCTATATAGAAACCCTGGCAGGAAATTATGACAACTATCCCAACTACGTGGGGGTCAAATGGCAGGAATTAATTTGGGATTACAGCAATTATTTCGAAACAAAAAAGAATGGTATCTATTCAGAGATATTCAACTTAATTGCCAATATCAACAACTTTTTAAAATATTTAGAACAAAATCGTCAGGTATTAAAAAGCAAACACTACTATGAAATCATGAAAGGCGAAGCATTAGGATTGAGAGCTTTTCTACATTTTGATTTATTAAGAATGTTTGGTCCTGTTTACAGCGAACATCCTGACGGCAAAGCAATACCTTACAGAACGTCCTTCGACTCGCAAGCGACTCCCGTATTGACAGCCTCTCAAGTTACGGAGAAAATATTAGAAGATCTGACTGTCGCAGACTCCATATTAAATGAGCATGATTCCCGTATTTTTTATGAAAATGGCGTATTCAGCGAAGAAAAATATGATCCATTTTTGGTAAATCGTCAATTCCGCATGAATACCTTTGCGACAAAAGCTCTAATGGCAAGAATTTATTGTTATAAAGGCGATGAGGAAAGTAAGCAAAAAGCTGTAGAATACGCAAAAACAGTACTTGACGCCCCTCATTTTGTATTGTGGGAATCATACGGCAACCCTATTCTATATGGAGAACATATCTTCTCATTAAGCGTATATGAATTAAATAAAATCATTGAGAATGACTTTCCGACAGGTTTAACCAATGCCATTACACCAATCAATAAAGCCTACTATATGGACCCCACACGATTTGAAACCATGTTTAACTATGGACATGGAGGAAATACAGACTGGCGTTCTCACAATCAGGCTTTTTCCACCAGGACAGACGAAAACAACTGGAAACTTTGTCGCAAATATGAACAAGACAGACTCTCAGCCTCTAACGGGAAAGATGTTATTCCCCTGATCCGTTTACCAGAAATGTACTATATCATAGCAGAATGCGGTTCTCCTAAAGAAAGCGCAGAAGCTCTGAACACAGTGAGATGGGCTAGAGGAATTTCATATGAGGACGAAATACTCGTAAATGACGGATATGATAAACCATTAAACAACGATAAATATGATCCAACGCAAACATACCGTACCGATCAAATCATGAAGGAGATACGCAAAGAATATTTTGCAGAAGGAATGTTGTTTTATTTTTACAAACGGCACAACTACAAAACATTTGACGGCTGTGCATTCAATGATGTACGCAATAAATACCAATGGCCTCTGCCCAATGATGAAATCAGTTTTGGTAACAATAATTAAAGACAAGAATGTATGAAAACACATAGATTATTATTTGTCATATTCCTTTTGACATTTATATACACAGGCTGCCAAAAAGAAGAAATCGCCTTTTATAGTCAAAACCCTGTAATAAATTTCAGGTATAACATCGCAATTCCCTACAATTTTTGTGATACCGACTATATAAAAGGGAATGAATATCATGAAATAGGAGTATTTATTGAACTTCAAGGCAAGCTATTAACGACAGCCAAAGATTTCGTACTTAAAACCAATCCTATTCCTGACGATACAATGGTTGCCGATATCTCTCTTGCAGAGAAATACACATATACTGCATTAGATACAGTATTCCAACAAATATTTATCAAGGTAAAGCGTCCTAAAAAAATCGGAGGGAAAAACGACATTTATCGCAATTGGCTAAAATTTGACGTTCAAAATCCCAATCATCAATGGAAACAAGGACGAGCAGATAAAGACTCCTGCAGAATAGAAGTCACATATGAATTATTCCCTAATTGGCAATATGAATGGGATAAGTGGGCATGGGGTGACTATTGCAATGCCAAATACATATTCATGTTAGATCATTTTGGTGTAATATATAACGAAATGCCAAGAGATGGAGGCGATATAAAAACAGCCTATGAAAATTACAAAAAAGAACATGGTCCCATTTTAAATGACGATGGAGAAGAAATTGTGTTTCCTTAAACTTAAAAGTTAATGTTATGAAAAATATTGTCAAAATTACATTGTTATTATTGACAGTTGCTATGCTGACATACAGCTGTTATGATGATAAAGGCAATTACAACTATACTGATATCAACGAAGTCGGTATAAAATTGAATGAAACCATAAATGTCCAGCTTCCCAAAGGAGATGACTCTACTTTAGTTGAAATTGTTCCGGAACTATCACAGAGTCTATTGGACAATGAATCCAACCTCAGTTTTTTATGGACCAATGTTGCCAATATTTCAGAAAAGCCCGTCGAATATAGCAGACAAAAGATTTGTTCGCTATACATAAAAGCCAACAGCAAAGATTTCAAACTTCGTCTGACAGTAACAGACGGTTCTACCACAGTAAAGTGGTACAAGGAAATCTCTTTGAAAATGATACCTCCATTCAGCAATTCTTATTTCGTATTACAAGAAGTGGGAGGCAATAGTATATTGGGAGTTATTGACGGAGAAGGGGATGCTAGAATAGTCATACCTAATATATACAAAAATGAAATAGGTACAGAACTCCCCATTAGCGGTAGACCGATCGCATTAGTCGGCAATGAAACATACGGAAGTGTATGTCCTTTGCCTGAATCTTTATATCATTTATACGGATGCAATAAAAAACAACGAGTCATTACCATCATCACCGACCAAAATGCTATGGTAATGAATACCGGAAATTTCAGAAATATCCATTCTGAATATCTGAACACCATGATGAAATGTATACGAGACTTTACCCCAGCTCCTCAAAAACTATTATCTGTTGAAGGACATGGCGAAATGTTAATCAATAACAATAAATTATATTGGGCTAACATGGATGGATATTCCTTATTTCGCACTGTCAAAATGAATGATTCAGATACATTCACAGCACAGAATGTCGGAGCTTTGGGCAAAAAAGGTTACATCGTATACGATAATTCCAAACAACGGTTTCTTGTGTGTTTGAAAGGAAGCGATTTTTATTATGAAACGAATTATAACAAAGCCATTTATAACGGTTCTTCGGCTCCAACAGACAATAATGGAGCAATTCTTGAAACGATTGGAAAAACAGATGTGGAGAATAAATTCAATCCCGATCATGTAGAAGGAATCGCTCAAGTATTGGATATCATTTCAGGAGGAGAGTATTTTACACATACTTATGCTTGTGCCATTGGCACCGACAATATGTTACATATTTTCCGCTTCAATGCCGACGGATGGCCTGCATCTGACAATATTGCCCGTTGTGATGATTATTTCCATGTAACGCTTCCTGAAGGAATACAGAACGGTAAAGAATTGTCATTTGCCATATCATCAGGATATAACGGCATTTTATTTGTAGCGGGAGGAAACAAAATTTACAAATTAGACACCAAAAGAGCACAGCCTAAATTATCTGTTATTTACGAATATGAAAACGCTGCAGCCAAAATCACCCGCATTAAATTCAAATATCCTGACTCTTATTATGAAACACAATACAAATATCAGCTAACAGCTTCTGTCGACAATGGAAGCGATAACAGTATTGTTGAAATATCGCTGAACAGTGCAGGCGATGTATCCCGAGACAACAAGGGTATTCATGAATACAAAGGATTCGGTAAAATTATTGATTTTGAATATAGTTTCAAATTTACATATTATTAAAATATTCCATGATATTCAAAGAGTATCGAAACGATACTCTTTGAATTCTTAATCTATCAGAGAATTTCATAAAGCATATGTGGAAAAAAATAGGATTTATGCTATTGTTTAGCTACGGAACAATTCTGTCTGTTTCTGCACAACAGGATATCGCAGCTTATTTACAATCCCAACAAACGAAAGATTCGTTAATCAGAATTCCGGGTCTATTTCAAAGCTATCAACTAGGGAATAGAATATTCTGGGAAATACCTGATACATTGTTAGGACATGATCTTGCACTGACAACTATAATTGTAAAAGGCGCAGCACAAAAAAACAGGAACTATGAAAATCGCTACGGATTCAATGGTGATTCATTCGGTCCGATTTTATTACGTTTCCAAAAACGAGAAAATGAAATTTGGATTGTCGACCCTCTTTACGACCGTCTTAAGACAGACAGCATCCATCCTCTCTATCCCATTTTATCTCAAAGAGGCAATGAACGGCAATATACAACTCTACCCATAATAGCTAAAAATGATCAATCCGTATTGATCGATGTGACAACCATGTTGCAACGCAACCCTTTATTCACATTCGAGCCTTTCAATTTTGAAATGAAAGTAACCTCCTGCGATCCGGATAAAACCATTATCAAAAATATTCAAAGCACACCACAAAGTGTTATTATCTACATAAACCGCAATTATCGTCCCATATTCTCTACTGTGAATACAGAAAGTTATCCCATGAGTTGGGAAGCTGCTGTATGTATCACTCTTTTACCCAAGGAACCATTACCTATACTCTTGTCAGACAGCAGAGTAGGATATTTCAGTATTGGATTTCAGGATTTTGAACGACATCCTTATCAAATGAACAAGCAAATAGCAGCTAAACGCTGGAGATTGGAACTTACTCCAGAAAACCAAAAAAAATATGACAAAGGAGAATTGGTTGAGCCTAAAAATCCCATTATATTTTTCATAGACCGGAATACTCCAGTCCGTTGGGTTCCTTATTTCATAGAAGCTGTCAATGCCTGGCAAATTGCTTTTGAACAAGCAGGATTCAAGAATGCAATAAAAGCACAGTTAGCTCCCTCCCAAGAAGAAGATCCAAATTTTTCTCCATACGACGGACGTCATGCCTACATCTCTTGGAAACCTTCCGGAGAAAGCAATGCTTATGGCCCTTCGCCCTGCGATCCCCGATCCGGAGAAATTTCAGGATGTCATGTCGGAGTTTTCAGTAGTGTGTTAAACCTCTTGCAAAAATGGTATTTTGTCCAATGCGGAGTCGTTGATAAACGAGCTAGAGAAATATATGTACCAGATGAAGTATTGGGTGAAATGCTTAAACTAGTTATCACACACGAGGTGGGTCACTCATTAGGTCTAGAACACAATTTTCTTGCCAGCAGCCACAATTCCATTGAACAGCTACGAGACAATAATTTCTTAAATAAATTCGGAATCACCTCATCCATCATGGATTATACAAGATGCAACTTCGCTTTGAGACCAGAAGACAAAGTAGATTTTGAAAATAGAATCGCCCGTATCGGACAATATGACAAATTGGCTATAGAATGGGGGTATCGTATATTTCCTGGTGCTACTCAAAAAGAACAACAAAAAAACAGAGAAAACTGGTTGGCAGAAAAACAAGCCGATTCCAGAAATTTATTTGGAAGCGGGCTGGATATTAAAGCCCAAGCAGAAGATTTAGGAAACAACCATGTAGCACTCAATAAACAAGGAATAGAAAATTTAAAACAATTAATGAACATGAAAGAGATATGGCAAATTAAAGACGCCACCTCTCGCCATGTGCTGAACGGACGTTATGAAGCTATTGTTTCACACTACATCAATCTAATAAATCATGTTTTAAAACATCTAGGAGGATATACAAACAACAATAAAGCAATGCAGGATTCCATGAGATTTTTCACATTTGAATCCCAAATGCATTCAAGAAATGCTATGACATTCATAAAAAATTATGTCTGCAGCCCAACAGACTGGCTGTTCAATCCTGATATTATTACCCCTCTCGGTATAGATATTCAAAATTCAGTATTCGATTTCTACGATAAAATCACATCCAATTTAATTGAGCGCTTCATTCCTATATCCAAAACAGAACAATCCGGCTTAGCAGACACCTATTCTTTGAAAGAATATCTTTCAGAACTCCATAGCGCCATTTTTATAGAGTGGGATAACAATCAATATATCAGTAATTCACGTCAAATGCTCCAGCAATGTTATATTGAAAAATTATGTAATATCATGGAATACTCCAATTACGTTCCTTCACACGTACTTGTAAATGTATTTGAAGAATTAAAACGTATTGATAAAACAGGAATGTTGTACATTAAAAATAATAAAGAAGGGAAAAAAACCATTCAAATACAAGAATTGATCCAACCCATAAAAATATATACCCATGAAAATTAATAAACAAACTATAGGATACAGACTGCGTATATTATTCTTTATATTTTATCTACTACCTTCACCTTCAATTTTGGCCCAAGAAAAAGAAAAGCCTCTTGCTTTTGATGACTTTTTCAAAGATAAAATGACAAAAACAGAAGGTATATTGCCCATTTACCAAGAAAATGAAAACATTTATCTGGAAATTCCACAAAATTTGATAGGCAGAGAGATAGAAATTCGCGCTCAAATAAATCGTGGACTTGATATGATAGCCCGTCCCATGCAAAGTTTGGGCGTTGTTCGACTAGAAATGGGTGAAAAACAGACTATTTGCTTTCAAAAAGCAATTTTTGCCGAACGGGTATTGGATGAAAAAAGTGAATTACAACAAACATTTAAAGCTTCTAACAAACAGCCCATAGATATTTTATATCCCATTGTAGCTTATTCAAAAAATAAAGAAGGCTATATCATTAATATTACGGATATTTTAAAAAATGGCAATGAATGGTTTCAAATGAAATATAATCATGTCAGAACACTAAATTCTAAATATTCAAGAATAACAGGAGTGCATTCTTTTGACGAAGGAATCAGTTTTACCATTCATCAGATGTATGGTTACAATCCTGAACGGGAAAATTCAGCTGGAGCCATGATTATCTTACCGGAAGGTCTTATGGAAACAGAAATCGGATGTGTGATACAATTGCTTCCGGAACAAGATATGAAATTACGACTGGCCAATAACAAAATTGGATTCAAAACCATCAAATTTCAGGATTTCAGTCAAAATCCATATGCAGTGGTACGAGATTCCATCATTATGCGCTGGAATTTAGGCATTGCTGATACAGACCTTGCTGCATATCGCAAGGGCGAACTTGTAATCCCTGTACATCCCATTATTTTTTATGTCGATTCTTATCTGCCTAACGAATATATACCTGCCATAGAAGAGGCTGCTGGAGCTTGGAACAAAGCTTTTAAACGTGCAGGATATAAAAATGCCATTCAAATAAAAATTGCAGACGAACATACTCACCTGGAAGAACAGAGGGCAGTCATCGCATACGATTTGATTGAACCGGGTATTAAATCCTCTTTTACCGTACATCCTCGTACAGGAGAGATTTTATCATGCCGAATCAATATCGGTCACGGATTCATTCCTAAAGAATTAACATCCTATTTACTACAATGCGGGGCTACAGACTCACGCATCATATCCAAGCAACTACATAAAGATATTATACATAATATCATGGCAAGCGCCTTAATGAAAAGTATCGGAGAAATATTAGGGCTAAAACCTAATTATGCAGGAAGTGCTGCATATACAGCAACAGAAATCAAAAATGCCAAACACGTTTCCCAATGGGGATATACAGCTTCTGTGATGGATGAAAATCCATATCACTATGCAGCTACACCAAAAGACCGTATTGCTGCCAAAAATTTAGTACCGCATGTAGGAGAGTACGATTGCTGGGCTATCGGTTGGGCTTATAAAGAGTTCCCCAAAAATAAAGACTGCTATGCAGATAGAGAATCACTGAAATCCTATTTGGCAACAGCCAACCAACCTGCCCACAGATATGCAACAGACTGTAAGGACATCCATAACAGAAAAGGAGATCTGACTCAAGAATGTGTGGATGCACTCAATCAAGGCTTTGAAAACTTACTATACATCTTCGAAAATATAGAAAGAATCGCCTATAACGGACCCATTAAAGATAATGGATTTGCAATTAAAAATTTAAGCCAAAATATAATGAATATGTATAATCATTATTTAAATTTGGCAACTGCATGTCTCGGCAGCTCACTCTCTCTACAGAAACAACAAGAAGCCATGGATATATTAACCCGTTATTTTTTTTCCGGCACACTACCTGTTGACGTAAAAGTAATTCGTGAAAACCAATTGGCTGATATTACAGAAATAATAGTCAGAAACGGAGAATCCATATTTGAAAAAATTTTTTCAAAAGAACTGATAGAGCAACTGATAAAATCCGAAAAAGAAGGAATCAACAGTTATACGGTTCAGACATTTTTCAAGGACTTGTACAAATCATTGTTTGCAAACTTTAACCCTCAGACACCTTTTACATATCAACAAATGGATATTCAAGTATTAGGAATTGGCATTTGGCTCAAAATGGCAGAAAAAAACAAGATATTTGAAAATCAGGATATGGCCTCTATCATATCTTTAAATGAAATGCAATATGTATATAGGCAACTGCAACAACTGGCAAAAACACATACCGATTTGCAAAGCAGAAATATTTGTGAGATTCTCACTAACAGAATGGCTCAAAAACTAATCAACCAAAACAAATGACAATGAAAAAAATTCTTATTTTATTGATATGCATTAGTACATTGGGATGTAATAAAAAAGAAGTAGCACCCATTACTTTGGACAAAGACAACATCACTGATTTACATTCCCCAACTGATTGGGACAAGTTAATCGATTCGTGGGAATACATCGCTTTGGAAACAAATGACAGTTCCCGTCTAGAAAATATCGAGGCTTGTTATATTTATGGCGATTTTCTTTTTGCAAAAGACTCCAAAGCAGGAGAAAAGCGAATCATGCAATTCAAACTGTCGGGAGAATTCATGCATCAGATAGGAAAACAGGAAAAGAAAGAAAAAAAACATGGAAATTTAGGAATGATTTGGGTCGATTTAGAAAAGCAACACATTAGTTTATATGCTGGATTTAATTCCCAAAAACGAATTACGTACGATTTTAACGGTAATTTTATATCTGACGGAAATGCTGATTTGGTCTGTCTTTATACAAGACAGATATATCCCTTGTCCAATGGCAGATATATCGGTTATTGTGCATGTGGTCTGAACAATAAAATATGTTATTTTTCAGCAGATAAAAATCTTGACAATTTTGACACACTAAGACAACACATCGCTTCCTTTCCTATGGGTTTTGTAGATTTCTCTATCCACCCTATCGCAATTTACCAAGATAGAGTAAGCTGTGTAGCTCCTTTATGCGATACAATTTTTGAATATTCCAACAACAAACTTATCCCCCGTTTTGTAACAACAGTACATCGCTCTGTGCCTATTGATTACAAACCGACAAAAGTAGATTACTGGAGACAGTTGGATAAATTAAAAAATGAAGGATATTATTCAAAAAATGAAATTTTCGAAACAAAAGATTGGTTTATAATCACCTACGATAATGGCAAAATCTTCTATGAAAAAAATCAACAGAAAGGTTTTTACATTCCCAAAGATTTACCCACTCGAGGAGATATGATATATCCCAACGACTTATGGGGACAGCAAGGAGAAAAAATAATTGCCATATTTGCACCTGAAGAATTACTTGCAATAAAAGCCGAATTAGAGAAAAATGAAGTGAAGCTTACTGACAAAATGAAAATATTATTCAGTAAAGTAAAATCCGGAGAAAATCCATGGTTGTTTTTCTACAATTTAAAATAGCCATGATTTTACCATCATTTTATTAATAAATATTCGCAAATGAGCAATAAAACATAACTCCTTTCATGAATTAATTACTTACAAAGCTACGGTCATGCCATCACCGTAGCTTTTTATATCTGAAAGCTCAACAGATATTTGTTAATATCAAAAAAACTTTTTAATATTGCAGGAACTTTTTGATTCACAATAACATGGACATAACTATATGGTCAAATTCCAGAGCTGGTACAAAGAAATTTGAACTGCTATATCACAAATACTCACAACAAATGCTACTATATGCTCTGACTTTTGTTCATTCAAAGAGTGACGCAGAAGACATTGTGCAAGAGGTGTTTTATAATTTTTGGAAATCAGAGACTTATCTTAAAATATCTATAAATGAAGTAAAACCATGGCTATTACGGGCCATTAAAAATGCCTGTATCAATTTTTGGGAAAAGAAAGACATCCTCCGCAGTAGTGCAGACCTACATAATATTGCAATTGAAGATGAGGCATACTCCGAATTCAATGAAAAAATCTTCTCACAAATCAGACAGGACATAGAAAATATGCCCCCACAAACCCGTGAGATTGTAAAAGCCATCTTCTACAAAAAGGAAAAATACCAGCAAGTAGCCAATCACTTGGGTATTTCAATCAATACGGTCAAGACTCTATTACGCAGAGCCATACAACAACTAAGAGAACGCCATGCCGACAAATTCAATCTTTTTATGTACCACCTTCTTTTGAAATAGATTTGACCTATCCATCGGATCTTCCTAATAAATCAACAACAATCTATACCCAATCATATAAAAGCCTATCAAAAATCATAATGGTAAGCTTCTCATAAAGTTCTACCGATCTTGTTAAAAACTTTCTTATAGAAATACCATAAAATTGACACGGTATTGATTTAGGGTTCTAATGTTTTTATTCATTGAAATACTTGTTGTTAAGAAATATCTTTATCAATTTAAAATAATTTCTCCCAATTGTCACCCGTTTTTATCATCATCTGTTTTTATATATAAGGAAGTAATCTGATTTATGGTTCCACCAGAACTCATAAATGAATATATTCTCTTGTTCTGAAAAGAAGAATTACCCTCTGTAAAACAAAGAGAATAAATGTTCACAACTGCCCGTAACAACAGGAAAGGCAGGAATTACTTCATTCTACACACGACAAGTATACCCAATCGGTAATGGCAAATATATTGGATACTGTGCTTGCGGTACAGGTAATAAAATGTGCTATTTCACAACAGACAAGGATTTCAATAAATTTGACACACTGAGACAACATATTGTCACATTCAATATGGGTTATGCTGATTTTTCCTCTCACCCTATTGCAATTTATAAGAATAACATCACTTGCATTGCTCCTCTGAGTGATACTATTTACGCATATACAAATAATAAATTCATCCCTCGTTTCATCACTACAACCCATCGCTCAGTACCCACAAACTTCATTCCTACCAGAGTAGATTATTGGAGTTTATTAGCCAAACTAAAAGAAAAAGGTTTCTATGCAAAAAAAGAAGTGTTCGAAACAAAAGATTGGTTTATAATCACCTACGATAATGGCAAAATCTTCTATGAAAAAAATCAACAGAAAGGTTTTTACATTCCCAAAGATTTACCCACTCGAGGAGATATGATATATCCCAACGACTTATGGGGACAGCAAGGAGAAAAAATAATTGCCATATTTGCACCTGAAGAATTACTTGCAATAAAAGCCGAATTAGAGAAAAATGAAGTGAAGCTTACTGACAAAATGAAAATATTATTCAGTAAAGTAAAATCCGGAGAAAATCCATGGCTGTTTTTCTACAATTTAAAATAGCCGTGATTTTTTTACAGACAATAATGTTTACCCTTTAAATTATATGGATAAACATTATTATCTTAACAAGTTTTCAAGCGAATGACCAGTATGGAAAAATAAACAAAATGGCGGCTTAATATAACATCGACTTTAGAGGTATAATATTCCTCTAAAGTTCCTATATTCTCAAAATAATGGAATTCCAATTCCGGGTGACGGATTATAAAAGGACGAAGGATCGCCTCTCCCAAAGATACTTTCATAATAACAAGAATACGCTTTAACACTACCGATTCGAGCAATTCATCCACTAAAACATCGCCGGGAATAATCAGCATACGCTCCTGTTGCTTCGCAAGATGCAAACCTATGGAAGAAGAAGCTGCAATAAACGCCGGGACTCCCGCAACCATTTTAACAGGATAGCCCGCCTGAGCCAATTTTTCATATAAATAGTTGGCAGAAGAATAAAAACAGGCATCCCCTTCGGCAACAAGTGCAATCATTTTACCTTCATCTACAAAAGATATAATACGATTAAAAACAATATCGTAAGCAACAATCGCTTCTGATCGAATCTGAGACATTGGAATTTGGAACAATTGTATTTTAGCAAGTTTGACAGGCAAAGCTTTCAGTATATCAAACGCTCTGGATTTCATTCCACCTCCTGTTAATTTCGTTGCCGGACAAAAAATCACCTCCGCTTGCTGAAGAATCTTCAGAGCTTTAAGCGTTATTAATTCCGGATCTCCTGGCCCTAAAGACACTCCTATTATTCTTTCTGTTACTTCCATCACTATATTTTATTGATTGAATTACAAATTTCATAAAAAAATTCAAGCCAACAAAATTAATATTATCTTTGCAATTGTGTTAGTGACACTCCCATTTAGGGAAGGGAATCCGGTGAAACTCCGGAGCTGTCCCCGCAACTGTAAAGTCTATATTGTTACCGACAGGTTTTTTAAAACAACCCACTGGGTAATAGGGAATAATAATCACCGGGAAGGGCAAAAGACGACAAGCCAGAATACCTGCTGACACACTAAATATAATTTCACATAACCATTTTATCTTTCGGAGGAAAAGAGTATGAAAAAATGTACCTGCATTCTATTGCTATTCATCTCATTTTGCAGTATCAATTTTTTAGCTTGCAAGTCTGGAAAAAACACAAATAAAACGACACTCAACGATTCAATACGAACAGATGGCATTCTATATGCCAAAGGTTTTTGGATTGAACAATGCAAAGGCTACCAGCTGCTCCATATCAAAGATCCTCAAAATAAAAATAGTACCGAATATATTTTTGCATTACGCAAACGAGGTAGCACTCCCAATATCCCCCCAAACACAGCAATAATCGACCTTCCCATTAAACGATTGATTTGCATGACTTCTCTACAATTATCTAATTTTATTCGTTTGGAAGCAACAGAAAACGTTGTTGGCATCAGTAGCACTCGTTTTCTAAGTAACTCTCAAATGCAAAAACAACTGGCAAACGGACAAACAAAAAAAATCGGTATTGAAGGAGATTTTGATCCTGAGATTATACTCAGCCTTTCTCCTGACATCATACTAATATCTCCATTTAAGCAAGGAGGTTATGATGCAATGAAAGAAGTAGGTATTCCTTTAATTCCTCACTTGGGATATAAAGAAATGAATCCTCTAGGTCAAGCAGAATGGATTAAACTCGTAGGTTTATTAATTGCAAAAGAAAAAAAAGCAGAAGAGATATTTACAGGCATTCAAGAAAGGTACAATCGACTCAAACAACTCACGAGCAATGTAAAGCTGCGCCCCATTGTTCTCAGCGGAGAAATTCATGGTAATTCATGGTATGCCGTTGGCGGGAAAAGTTTCCTTGCAGAAATTTTTAAAGATGCAGGTGCTGACTACGTATTTAAAGACGATTCTCATGCCGGAGGTATCAACCTTGATTTTGAAACAGTATATAACCAAGCTGACAAACCACAATATTGGCGAATACTAAACAGTTATCCAGGTAAATATTCATATAATGTACTAAAAGCTCAAGACGCACGCTATGCAGATTTCCGAGCCTTCAAAGAAAAAGGTATTATATATTGTAATATGCAGGAACAATCCTATTATGAAAATATGCCAATGGAGCCGGATTTACTATTATCAGATTTTATCAAAGTATTTCATCCTAAATTATTGCCAGATTATCAGCCAACCTATTACCAACTACTGAAAGAATAATTCCTATGCACGGTTCAATAAAAAGCGCTATACTATGGAGTACAATACTATTAGCCATTGTCATATTCATATTTTTAAATATGATATTAGGATCTATACATATACCTCTTCCAACAGTGTGGGATATTATAATCGGTCAAGAAGGGACTCCCATAAACTGGACAAATATTATTTGGAAATCTCGCTTCCCTCAAACATTAACAGCAATAATTGCTGGAGCAGGATTAGCCGTCAGCGGTTTACAAATGCAGACAGTTTTCAAGAATCCGTTGGCAGATCCATCTGTATTAGGAATTAGTTCCGGAGCCAGTCTTGGAGTTGCCTCTGTTGTTTTAATGTCTGGCACCATTGGTGGAACAGCTTTAAGCAGTGCTGGCATTTTAGGTGAAGTTGCCTTAACGATTGCGGCAATTGCCGGAGCTCTGGCTGTCATGGCTCTGATTGTTTTTGTTTCCCACAGAGTGAAAGGAAATGTAACTTTACTCATCATTGGCGTAATGATTGGCTATCTTGCAAATGCCATCATCGGTATTTTAAAATATTTTAGTGTAGAAGAAGATGTAAAGGCTTATGTCATATGGGGTTTAGGTAGCTTTTCAAGAGTTTCTGGAGAGCAAATGACCACATTTATCTGTATCATGACAATATTACTTCCTTTTTCACTACTTTTAGTAAAGACCCTCAATCTTCTATTACTGGGAGACGAATATGCCCGTAATTTAGGTTTGAATATACGAAGAGCAAGAATAGCTGTCATCACATCTGCTGGTGTATTAACGGCTATTGTAACAGCCTATTGTGGTCCCATTGCTTTTTTAGGTTTGGCCGTTCCTCATTTATGCCGGATATTATTTCATACCTCAGACCACCGTATATTAATGCCTGCTTCCATTTTTATGGGTGCAGCTCTAGCATTGATTTGTAACCTAATTGCCCGAATGCCAGGCTTTGAAGGTGCTTTACCTGTCAATTCTGTAACAGCACTTATCGGTGCTCCCATTGTTGCATCTGTATTATTCCGTAAACGTAAAAGCGAATTGAATGAATAAAGTCATTACAATAAAGTTAAACAATCTGAAAATCGGCTACAAAAACAAGAATATTCATAAAACCGTAGCTTCAAACATACACAGTCAGATATGCAGTGGAGAATTAACTTGTCTATTAGGTATCAATGGTGTCGGAAAATCCACATTACTACGTACATTATGTGCCTTTCAACCAGCTTTATCGGGAGAAATACAATTAATGGGGAAACCTCTTCAATCTTATAATGATAAAGACTTATCTACCGTCATCAGTGTCGTTTTAACAGAAAAATGTGACATTCGCAACATGACAGTCAAAGAACTGGTCGGCATGGGACGCAGTCCCTATACCGGTTTTTGGGGAAAATTGAACAAAAAAGATCAAATCATTATAACCGAAGCTATCAAATTAGTCAATATTCAGGATTTAACAGAAAGAATGCTTCACACATTAAGCGATGGAGAAAGACAAAAAGCAATGATTGCAAAAGCTTTAGCTCAGCAAACTCCAGTTATTTATCTAGATGAACCCACAGCATTCCTTGACTTTCCAAGCAAAGTGGAAATCATGCAATTATTACATAATTTGACCCGTAAAACAAACAAAACCATTTTTTTGTCAACTCATGATCTAGAGCTTGCCTTACAGATTGCAGATAAAATATGGCTTATGGATCGTAATAATGGTATTATGACCGGTACACCGGAAGACCTCGCCTTAAATGGAAATCTAAGCAGTTTCTTTCAACGTAAAGGCATTGTCTTTGATATGGAAACCGGATTATTTCGTATCACCAACAATTATTCCAAAAAAATTTGTCTGACTGGACACGGATATAAATATGCAATGGTACGTAAGGCTTTGCAACGAAATGAAATTTTAGCAAATAGAAATGTGGTATCCGATATTTGCATTGAAACCCGTACTAATGAGCCTGATACTTTTATCTTACAGCTCCCAAATAAAGAAGCGATATTAATCAAAAGCATTGACAATTTGCTCTCTCAGCTAAGAAGTTGGTATCAACAGAATTAATT
>JAHHTT010000021.1 GCA_020024465.1 Odoribacter sp. | reverse complement strand
AAGATGGTGAAGGTCTGTATGTAGACGGAGTGAGCGTTGAAAAGGTGTACTGAAAATGACACAGACTAAAGTTGAGATTTCTCCTCTCCGCAGCATTTTAATTCTCCGTTTGAAATAGAGTATAACTCAATCAAACGGGGAACAGCATATTTATCAAGATCGTCCTCCCTCACTTGCAGGAAGCCTGACATTCCCGGTCCGAAATGACTTACTTCCAATTTGTAAAAGCGTGCATATATGATTCGATGAGAAAGTATATGACGTGGCATTTCTACAAACCGCAATACCTGCACAGATCCGACTCCCGCCAACAGATTCTGATAGGCGGCATTTTTCTGCAATTCATGGAAATCAACGGCTTCGGCAGTTTCTATCAACGGATACTCATAAAGATTCCGCCAGATATCTTTCAGCTCACGACGTTGTAGAAGGATGGAATCGCCACAGCAAATATGAAGATAATTGAAAAAACGAGGTTTTATGACTGTTTTCCCTTCTTTCACAGGAAGCTTTTCTACCCGTCCTTCTGCACAGGCCCGGCATCCATCCTGCAAAGGACATCGAAAACAATCGGGAGATTGCGGAGTACACTGCATCGCTCCAAAATCCATAATTGCCTGATTATATAAATCCGGATGTTTCCAATCAATCAACTCCTGGGCCAACAGCTTAAATTCTTTTTTGCCCTGAACAGTATCAATAGGAGTATCCATACCGAAGAAACGCGACAAGACTCTGTAGACATTACCGTCAACCACTGCATAAGGCTGCTTCCATGCAAATGAGCAGATTGCAGCGGCCGTATATTCACCAATACCTTTTAAAGAAAGTATGTCTTTATAATTTTGCGGGAACCGTCCTCCAAAACGCGAAACAATATCCTTGGCAGCCGTATGCAGATTGCGTGCCCGGCTATAATATCCTAATCCCTGCCAACACTTCATCACTTCATCCCCAGAAGCTTCTGCCAACGAATACACATCCGGAAACCGCCACATAAAACGATGATAATAATCCAATCCTTGCGCTACGCGGGTTTGCTGTAATATAATCTCAGAAATCCATATGCAATAAGGATTTTCTGTTTCACGCCAAGGCAATTCGCGTTTATGCTCAGCGTACCAATCAATTAATATACCTGCTATTTCCAAAACACTCCATATTAGACACACAATTCTGCAACTGTCGCACCAGTGAAAGCCACCAGATCATCCGGAGCTATTCTTATCTGCAATCCTCTCACTCCTGCACTGATATATATCGAGCTGAAACGCATACAGGTGGAATGAACAAATGTAGGGAATGGCTTTTTCATGCCAATAGGTGAACATCCTCCACGGATATACCCAGTGACAGGCAACAACTCTTTCATGTGAAGCATTTCAGCACTTTTATTGCCCGAAAGTCTGGCGGCAGCCTTCAAGTCAACTTCACAATCACCCGGTATTACACAAACAAAGATGCCGTTACGGTCACCACGCAAGACAAGTGTCTTGAATACCTGTGAAATATCTTCTCCCAATTGTTCTGCCACATGCATTGCTGCCAGGTTTTCTTCGTCAACTTCGTAAGGCACTAATTCATATGCCACTTTAGCCTTATCCAACAAACGCGCGGCATTCGTTTTGTTAATCTTCATAACCATATATTCTACCTTCCCATTTCAGCCGGTCATGTGACAAAAGTAACAAAAAAAACATACCTTTGCATATCTACAGAGAGGCTATTTATAATTTTAAACTTTCATCAAAAAAAAATGTATCGGACGCTTTTTCTGACTTTTGTCAAAATCGGGATGTTCACCATCGGCGGCGGCTATGCCATGATACCGCTTATTGAACGGGAAGTTGTCAAACGCGGCTGGCTGGAGAAAAACGATTTTCTTGATCTTTTTGCCGTCACCCAATCCATACCCGGCATTTTTGCCGTCAATATTTCCATTTTTGTAGGCTATAAATTAAGACGGATTCCCGGCAGCATAATCTGCGCACTCGGAACAATTCTACCATCCTTTTGCATCATTCTAAGCATTGCCTTATTGTTCAACCACTATCAGGACAATGTCTGGGTAACGAAAATTTTTAACGGAATCCGCCCGGCAGTCGTCGCTTTGATTGTCGTACCCTGTCTTTCAGCAGCCCGCTCGCTTCATTTAAAACGGTTTGAACTGATATTCCCTTTATTAGGTGCGCTACTCATCTGGAAATGCGGAGTTTCACCCATATACATCATTCTCGCCGGTATCATAGGCGGTCTGCTTTATACATTCCGTCTAAAAGATAAACTTAAAAACAAACAATCATGATGATTTATTGGCAACTGTTCTGCGTATATACCAAAATAGGCATCTTCGGCTTCGGCGGCGGCTATGCCATGCTCTCATTGATTCAGCATGAAGTGGTGGAAAAACACCAATGGCTCACTTCACAACAATTTACAGACATTGTAGCCATTTCGCAAATGACACCCGGTCCCATCGGTATCAACAGCGCCACTTATATCGGATACACCGCTACGGGGAATATATGGGGATCCACCATAGCGACCTTTGCCGTCTGTTTTCCCTCCTTTTTATTAGTTCTGCTTATTTCATATTTTTATGAAAAATTCAAAACGAACAAATATGTCGCAGCTGCATTTTCAGGTCTCCGTCCGATGACGGTAGGTTTAATTGCAGCAGCCGGATTAATGTTAATGAATGAAGAAAACTTTATTGACTACAAAAGCGTCATTATCTTTGCAGGTTCGTTTTTTCTCAGCTGGAAATACAGGATACATCCGATTCTGATGATTTGTATCGCCGGTTCTGCCGGTTTGATCATCTATTGGTAAGATTCATTTGCCTCCCCTGGCATTGAAACGGAATCCAACTCCAAGCATCAAATTATTGGGATCCTGAAAACGGTAGAGCTGGTAGCCGACATGCAAGAACAGATTTTTTGTCATGTTCGCCTTTAATGCAAATATCTGATAAAAAGAATTGGTATCGGATCCTCTACATACAACATTTTTTCCGACACCTAAGTTTATCTGGAATACAGGCATCACCACTTCGGCTCTGAGAGAAAATCCTACAGAAAACTGCTCGATAAGAGGCGGACGGTAGAATTTAACATCCGTATTATCAGGCATCGGATTTATATCCGCTATGTGTTCAGAAATATTGGCACTTTCATCATATTGCATATCTAATGAAAGACCGGCCCGAAAAAATTTACTGAAATTATAGAAAGGCGTAAAATTCAGACCTGCTATCGCAAAAGAACCGGGAATCAAAATCACATTATCCCCTTCCAATAGCACATCTTTCTTTTTTGTTGCACCATAAATAACCACATCATAACTCATGTGAGGACGAAATAAAACACCACATTCTATATCCGAATTGAGATTTCCGGGAGTCTGCCGTTTATCCGCCCTCCCCAAGCAGTGAACGAAACCGACAGTCCCTCCTATTGTATTAATCCCTCCATTCGGAAATCTTGTATTTCCGTTAGAATAGTGAGAAAGCATTGCACCAATCCTCAGATTAGAGGCAGGCGTAATTCTCCAGTCCAAGGAGACACCGAAACTAATGTAAGCATTTATTTTTGAACCGATAACTCTATTATAGAAATTTGTCCTCTCATCATATTTCTTCCAGCCAAACGAAGCTCCGAAATTCCATTCATAATCCAACGAAAGCCGACGTCCCAGCGTAACAATCCGAGAACTCTGAAAGACATAGAGAGACAAGGGATCACCCAATTCGGTGGGATTATTGAAAGAATTATATCCAATTCCTATTCCCTGAACAGCATAAGGATAATACTTTCCCAAATATGTAGCAGGCAAAAATTTTATGCCATACTTCAAATGAGCAGAGAGATTTTTCCGGATAGGAGTCTGTCCCGCATTTTCTCCTTTAAAAAAGCGGTCTGTAGGAAATACATAAGCAGTTTTGAAATCAAGCCCCAAAGAATGCTGCAATTTGCTCTCCGTCGAATCCCTCTCTTCTGCATATGTAGATTTTACACTCAAGAACGCAAATATGCAGACGAACCATGTTATCAAAAACAATTTCATTCTATCGTATGATTTTTTCAGACACCACTAAATAATCCCTGGGGCATTCACTCTGCAATATTCCTTCAAATATCCTCTGCCGCCCTGTTTTCGGATGGGATACATAAACTTTATACGGGACAGAATATCTATCAAGTCCATTATAAATCATCAATTTTCTGATATCACCTGCAACTACGTTTTTTTCCGCTTTCAGATTTTTATCCAAATCCACCGCTAATTGCTGTTCCTCCAAACCGAATGTAATCGTTGTACTACCCGACACCGGATGTCCATCCTTCAAATCAGGGACAGTTATCTGTGGTAGAGGCATTCCCAAACATCTACGGCATTCTTCCTTAAAATTTTCCCACAGACCATTTGAGGAAGAAAGCTTTATATGGCGGACCGCATTTTTATAAGGATAAAATGTAACGGCAAGAGGGGAGATACCTTTACTATTGTCTGCCACCAGAGAATCCACCAAAACAATGCCTATCGTATATAAATCCCATTTCTCCCAATCATATACCACGCTGTCAATCCGATATTTTTGCATTATTCCTACCTTGACTTCTATATCTTTCTGCTCATATTGATTACCGACTTTTACAGATATGCCAACCGGAGAATCGTATAAATTTTCCCATAAGGTAAATTTCAGTTCATCACCCAGTCTCTTTTCAATGCTAAAATCAAAGAAATCATTATGACAGCGCACAATACCTGTCTCACCATTCTTAAAAGGAAGTTCTTTAGAATTACCCTCCAAATCCATCGCTTCCACATGAAAATCCGAATTTATATTGCCTATACCCAGTATATCCCAATTATCCGCTCTAAATTTCAGCATTACATCGCCTTTTTCTTCCGTTACAGAAACTGGAGAAGAATCCTGCAGAAATTCGTCAATAAAAACTTTAGAATTACACGATACTATAATCAATACAATATTGAATATAAATATATTTAAAATCCAACGCATATATTAACAACAAATCATTCTCCGATACGGATAAAACAAAAAAGTTATCACAATAAAACAGTTACAATTTTATCCTCCCTTCTATTTTAGGAGAGACTTTCTCCAGATGCTGAATATATTCCATCAAGGCTTCCGCTATCAAAACAGAAGTTTTCTGTCGATCCATGACATTCGACAAACCAGCCGAATAACCATCCTTTCCAGCTGCCACATAATCACAAGTTGCCATATAATATATCCGCTCCCTATCGACAGGATCTCCTCCAATTGTCAGGGATTTCAATGTTTTATCATCCTGATTAAAAACAACTCTCACTTCTTCAGACACCTGCGGAAACGTACCGCTTCCCAGTTCAACTGTTGCCAGAAAATCAAATAATTTAACAACATCCTCTCCTTTCATCGCAACGACCTCCAATTCATTACCAAAGGGGAGAATGGAAAGAATGTCTCCTTTGGTTATTTTTCCCTGTGCCAGCTCTTCACGGATCCCGCCCGAATTGGTCAGAGCAAAATCGACATTCAAATGCAGTTGTTCTGTTTTCCACTTCAAGGCATCTGTCAGCAGATTTCCCAATGCCACTTCTCTATAACGCCCCAAATTTTCCTTATTCCTAAACAGTACAAATGTATCGTCGGCTTCACCAATAACTGTCTGCAAATCTTTATTGGCGGCATCTACATAAGGCTGTAACACAGTCTTCAAAAAGTTATGTGGAGATATATTATTCACCGGTAGTGGTTTCCAGTCAAAAGAAACAATACCACCTTTACACACCTTCACTTTCCCCTCACCGATAAAACGTCCGCTTTGGTTGGCTGTTACAATCCATGTTCCATTAATCTTCAGAGGCTTTTCTATATAAGAATGAGAATGGCCATCAACAAGAATATCTATCCCTTCTACCGCAGCAGCCAATTTTTGGGAAGTAATATATTCAGACGTCGATTCTGTAAAACCCAGATGTACCATTCCGATTATCAGATCAACATTCTGCTGCTGCAGTTTTTTCACAGCCTTGCGAGCAGCTTCCACTTCATCCGTAAAAGCCACATTTTGAACATTTACACTTATTTGTGCCGTAGCTTTTGTCAAAATACCAAAAAGTCCTATACGCACTCCATTCACCTTTTTCACCAACGTTTCTGTCCCCAATGGTTCACCTTTGTAGGAAACATTAGAAATGACAAAAGGGAAATTCGCCCAATTCATCTGTTGCAACAAGGTATCTATCGGCTGGTCAAATTCATGATTTCCCAATGTTACTGCATCATATCCCATATAATTATAAGCCAAAATATCCGGACGTGCACAAAACATATTGGAAACAGCCTGCCCCGTATTAAAATCACCTGCATCGAGCAATAAAATCTTATCCTGATACAATTTTCTCAAACTGTCTATGACAGTTGCCCGTTCTGCCATTCCACCGAAACCGTTCACAGGCAATATACTCCCATGACTATCATTGGTGTGCAACAAGACAACAGTCCGTTCTTCACGACCACAGGCAACCATCAACAGAGCAACAAATATCCATCCGGCCAAACAACGGTAGCACATCGATCTGAATCTGTCTAAAAACATAGATTTCATATATTAAATTTGGAGACCAAGATAATACAATTTTCCAATTTATCGAAAGTTTTCAACAAATTACTATCTTTGCCAATAACTTAAACCAAGTATAAACCTAATAATCATGATTCGAGGATTCGGAAGTGACAATTTTTCCGGAGTACTGCCGGAAGTATTTAAAGCGCTGGAAGAAGCGAGTTACGGTCACCAGCACTCTTATGGCGAGGATGAATACTCAGCAAAGGCCATTGCGGATTTCAAGGCAATATTCGGCGAGAATATTGAAGTTTTTTTTGTATACAACGGTACAGGAGCCAATATTCTGAGTCTCTCAGCTTTTACTCGTTCGCATCACGCCATCATTTGCACAGAAACAGCACACATCAATGTAGACGAATGCGGGGCTATCGAAAAACAAAGTGGGAGCAAACTGCTAACAGTACCGACATTCGACGGAAAACTCAATATCGGATTGATAGAAAACCATATGCATGGATTTGGAGATCAACACCATGTACAGCCTAAAATCATTTCCCTGACCCAATGCACAGAATTAGGCACAGTCTATGACCGGGAAGAACTGAAAGAGATATGCGACTATGCACATGCACACAACATGTATGTACATATGGACGGAGCGCGGCTTTCCAATGCAATCGCCTATTTGAAATGCTCCCCACGAGAAATCACAACAGATGCAGGCATTGATGTTTTAAGCTTCGGAGGTACTAAGAATGGTATGATATTTGGAGAAGCTGTAATCTTTTTCAATACTTCAACGACCGGCGAAATACCTTTTATCCGCAAACAATTAATGCAGTTACACTCCAAGACCCGTTTTATTGCAGCTCAATTTTCGGCAGTCTTAAAAGACAATCTTTGGCTTCAAACAGCATCCCATGCCAATCGTATGGCCCAAAAACTTGCAAACGAAGCCTCTAAAATTCCCGGAGTCCGCATCACTCAAAAAGTGCAGGGCAATGAAATATTTGCCATTATCCCCCGCGATAAAATACAGGTATTACAAGAACAATGCTTCTTCTATGTATGGGACGAAAACGCATCTGAAGTACGTTGGGTATGTTCTTTTGATACAACAGAAAGCGACATTATCGAATTTGTGAATTTATTACGTGCCGAACTTTGCTAATATGCATAAATTTGTAGAGACAGAAGACGGAAGCGTCACATTATATGTTCCGGAACTGAATGAACATTATCATTCAGTCCATGGTGCAATACAAGAATCCCAACATATTTTTCTACAAGCAGGATTTGATTTCTGGCTGGGAGTAAATCCCAATACAACCACTCTCCGTATTTTAGAAGCAGGCTTCGGCACAGGTCTTAATGCCTATCTTACATTGCTCCATGCCAATGAAAAGCAGATACCCGTATGCTATCATACGCTTGAAAAATATCCACTAACTCCAGAGGAAATCAAGCATCTAAATTATCCGATACAGCTTGATAATTGTGATAAATCATTATTTGATGCGCTTCATACAGCTTCTTGGGAAAAGGAGCAACAGCTGACTCCTTTTTTCAGAATCTGCAAACACCAATGCGATTTTCGCGACATTGACATACCCCCAATATTCGATATCGTATATTTTGATGCCTTTAATCCAGATGTTCAACCCCATCTTTGGACAACAGAAGTCTTTGCCCGTTTCCATGCCTCCCTACATACCCATGGTATACTTGTCACTTATTGTGTAAAAGGGATCGTCAAGCAGGCTCTACGATCAGTCGGTTTTACCATTAAACGCCTCCCGGGACCACCAGGCAAACGAGAAATGTTGCGTGCATATAAAATACTATAATTTTCAAATCTGCAATTTGAATAAAATGACATCAAAAGAAATCAAACAACTTTTAGATGAGAAATATATAGCTTATTGTCGCTCTGATTTTTTTATAAAAACAGATCCCATACAGATACCCAAGCTATTTGAGAGCAAGGAAGACATTGAGATTTCAGGTTTTCTAGCCGCCTCTTTGGCATGGGGACAACGTCCGACAATCATCAATAAATGCAAGGAATTAATGCAATACATGGATTTTGTCCCTTACGACTTCATTATGAATGCACCCGATACAGATTTTGAACGCTTTAAACATTTTAAACACCGTACATTCAATGGTTATGACTGCATTTATTTCATGCGATCGTTAGCAAAGATTTACCGACAGGACGGAGGATTGGAAAGCATCTTTACAAATTCATGGCAACGACATCAAAATATGTTCAAAGTTTTAAGTGACTGGTATCATTCTTTCACGGCATTACCAGCAGAACCAAGAGTACTACGTCACATTGCCAATGTGGATAAAGGCTCTGCCTGTAAGCGAATTAATATGTTTTTACGCTGGATGGTGCGAAACGACTCCAAAGGAATTGATTTCGGACTATGGAAAAACATTCCAATGTCTGCACTACTTATTCCGCTAGATTTACACACAGGCAATATCAGCCGCCAACTAGGCCTCTTGACCCGTAAACAGAACGATGCCATTGCTGTAAAAGAATTGACAGAACACCTTCAGAAATTTGATCCCATTGATCCTATCCGATACGATTTTGCACTATTCGGACTAGGAGCTTTCAACAGACAAAACAATTACAAAGAGCAGTATTTATAACAACCTATATTTTTCTATTTACTGAATTATGAGAAAAAGACTATGCCCCCAATGCAAAATTGCCAATTTCTATGTACTAAACAAAAATGGAGAACGCCGCTTAGTATATGTTTCAATTGATTTTGAAGTTATTCCTTCTAAACCTAACGAAAATCTGGAAGGATTTGATATAGAAACCATCTATTGTCTTGGATGTTCATGGAGCGGTTCTCCTAAACGAACAGTAAGATATTAATAAAAAATATAACGGTTCTGTTAAAACAAAACCGTTATATAATTCAGATTGATTAGCAATATACTTATTTCTGTTTTTTGAATTGCTCATCCATATGTGCTGCCGCACGTCTTCCATCACCCATAGCTAGAATAACAGTAGCTCCTCCACGTACGATGTCACCTCCGGCAAAGAGTTCGGGCAAATTAGAACGCATCGTTTCTTCGTCCACAACAATCGTACCCTTCTTAGACAACTCCAATCCAGCAACAGAACGCGGTACTATAGGATTCGGAGATACCCCTACAGCAACTACAACGACATCCGCATCTATCAAATACTCACTGTCTTTAACTGGCACCGGACGGCGACGACCACTCGCATCCGGTTCTCCTAATTCCATTTTTTGTACACGAACCTGCTTTACATAGCCACGTTCATCCTTAATGTATTCAACAGGATTTGTCAAAGTGATAAATTCACATCCTTCTTCTTTAGCATGTTTTACTTCTTCCAAGCGAGCCGGCATTTCTTCCTCACTACGGCGATAAACAATCATTGCACGTTCAGCCCCTAAACGTCTGGCTGTACGTACAGAGTCCATAGCCGTATTACCGCCACCAACAACAACCACATTTTTACCACGATATACCGGAGTATCAGAAAACTCATTATCAGCACCCATCAAATTTACGCGTGTCAAATATTCATTGGAAGATAAAACACCATTCGCATTTTCTCCCGGAATATTCATAAAATTAGGCAAACCTGCACCTGAAGCGACATAAAATCCGGTAAAACCTTCTTTTTTCAAATCCTCGATGCCTTCTGTCATACCAACGATAAAGTTTGTAACAAACTTCACCCCCATTTTTTTCAAGTTGTCAATTTCAACATCCACAATATGATTAGGTAAACGGAATTCCGGAATACCATATTTCAATACACCTCCTATTTCGTGCAATGCTTCAAATACAGTAACATCATAACCACGCTTTACCATATCACCCGCGAATGACAATCCTGAAGGACCTGAGCCGATAACGGCAATCTTAATACCATTAGGAGCAGCCACTTCCGGAATAGCAATCTGACCAGAGTCACGTTCGAAATCGGCAGCAAAACGCTCCAAATAACCAATTGCAACCGGAGCTTTTTTCAACTTCTGCAAATAAAAACACTTAGATTCACATTGTTTTTCCTGAGGACAGACACGTCCACAAACAGCAGGCAAAGCACTTGTACGTTTTAACACAGCCGCTGCTTCCAAGAAGTTTCCCCGTTCAATGTTTTTAATAAATCCAGGAATATCAATACTTACGGGACATCCCTCCATACAGGTAGGATTCACACAATCTTGGCAACGTTTAGCTTCTAGTACGGCCATTTCTTTCGTCAAACCAGTATTTACTTCCAAACGCTGGCTAGCAATACGCTCTGCAGGAGTACGTTCCGGCATTACGACACGTTCGACAGCCATACGGTCCTTTGCCTTCATTGAATTTCTCAATTCTTTCCGCCACTCTGCATTTCTATCACTTAAAGCACAATCATGGTGGTGAACAAATTCTTCCATCTTTTCTGATTCTGCTTTCTTAAAACCACCCAAACGGGATAACATTTCATCGAAATCAATTTCATGAGCATTAAACTCCGGACCATCAACACAAGTAAAACGAGTTTTACCTCCAACAGTCACACGGCATGCGCCACACATACCTGTACCATCGACCATTAATGCATTTAAACTGGCAATAGTCGGTATATCATGTTTACGAGTAAGTAATTCACAAAATTTCATCATTATAGCCGGACCTATCGTCACACACAAATCCACTTTTTCA
This sequence comes from Odoribacter sp., assembly GCA_020024465.1. GTDB lineage: Bacteria > Bacteroidota > Bacteroidia > Bacteroidales > Marinifilaceae > Odoribacter. The sequence goes on along the minus strand of JAHHTT010000021.1, from coordinate 24,617 downwards.
CGCTCAATTACCTTCTCCATTCCTGCTGTGACAACCCCTTTTTCACCATAACTGCCATCATCCGTCATGATAATCACTTCATCAGAGGTCTCCCGAACCTCTTTTTCAAGGATAATCAATTCCTTTGTACGAGCAGCCAACACACTTATTACGCGATTGCCTACAGCCTTGAATGCACGAATAATAGGCAATAATGGAGCAACTCCAACACCACCGCCACATGCTAACACGGTACCCACTTTCTCAATGTGAGTTGGTTTTCCAAGAGGTCCTACCAAATCTGTAATATAATCACCCTCATTCAAATCACACAATTTCGTGGAAGAAACGCCCATTTTCTGAACCACTAGTGTAATTGTACCTTTTTCAATATCGGCATCCGAAATCGTTAACGGCATACGCTCTCCTTTTTCACCTACGCGTACAATCACAAAATTTCCCGGCTTACGCGAACGCGCAATCAACGGAGCTTCTACGACCAACTGAACTACACGTTCAGAAAAATACGTCTTTTTCAGAATTTTATTCATCTCATTTATAGTTTGCAATTATAACTTACTTTGCATATACTCGCCTCATCTCATATCACATTACAACATACAAAATTACTCTCTATTTTCGCACAAACAATCATTTAACACAAAATTAAACAAAAACGTCTATATTTGTATTTTAATTAAGACCATAGAGAATCCAACAGATTTTCTCTATAACCGTTTAATACCAAATACTATGAAAAACGAAAGGAAGAATCGTATAAATGTAGTCTATTCTACAAATCCTGATTATAATTACGAGTATTTTCAAGAAGAAATTATCGAAACTCTCCCTCCAGAACAACAAAGCCTTCGAGTCCAATACGATTCAAAACAACGCAAGGGAAAAACAGTTACCCTCATTCAAGGCTTTATAGGAAGTGAAAACGATTTGAAAGAACTTGCAAAATTACTGAAAAACAAATGTGGAACAGGAGGATCTGTCAAAGACGGAGAAATCATTATTCAAGGAGAAGTAAAGGAAAAGGTTCTTAGAATACTTAAAGACGAGCACTATCGGGCAAAATAAAAGACAATAGCGATGCTGTTTGAGTCTCCAACTGACAAATCTGGCGCATTAATCCAAACATTCATACCACACACTAACTTTTAAGGGATAACTATTATTTAATAACCGTACAAAATGCAGTTTGTTATTGTCATTATGACATTTCACTATCTTCGCATTATGAAATAAAACAAAAGAAATACATAATCAAACTTACTCAAATGAATACAGATAATCTTTTATTGACGACAGCATATTTCCCCCCCATTCCCTATTTTTCAGCAATTAACCAAGCACAACATATCTATATAGAACAATATGAAAACTTTGGAAAGCAAAGTTATCGGAATCGTTGTGAAATCATGACAGCAAACGGTACTATCCCCCTGTCTATACCAGTTGCAAAAGCCAATAGTAAGACATTAATCAAAGATTTAAAAATAGTCTATACAACGAATTGGCAAAAACTCCATTTTAAAAGTATCGAATCTGCATACAAAAATTCACCCTACTATGAATATTATATTGATGATATTATTCCTTTTTTTGAGAAAAAAGAAATATTTCTTTTAGACCTGAATAATACTATAACAGCTACAATCTCAAAGTTGCTAAAACTTAAAAAAAATATTTTATATACTCCCCACTATATTCCTGAAGGCACTCCGAATTATACCGATTTACGGACAGCAATCCATCCCAAAGCATCACACCGAAATCCACAAATAGAATTTCCATCACACCCTTATCGACAAACTTTTAATGATCGTTTCCCATTCACGCCACATTTAAGTATTCTCGATTTGATTTTCTGCTGTGGACCAGAAGCCAAAGAAAAATTATAAACTACGAATTAAGTATACGCCTAATCACTTTTAGATTATGCGTATACCTCTTTAACTCTTCATTATAAATACCTTGGTGATCTATTCTATCCACTCTCACTCTTCCTGAAGCATGGATAATTCTATTTTGCTCCCAAATAATCCCTACATGGGTAATATTACCTATTTCATCACCAAAAAAAGCCAGATCTCCCGGTAATGCTTCCTCTACAAATGAAAGATCTTGCCCCCAAACGACCTGTTGGGAAGCATCCCTTGGTAAATTTATACCACACAAACGATATATTATTTGTGATAATCCCGAACAATCAATTCCATAAGGAGAACGCCCTCCCCACAAATAAGGAGTATTATAATACATCAATGCATAACTCACTAATAAATCACGCAAATTCTGTACATTCACTTTTTTTATTTTACTTACTAAGGTATATACATCATTACCAATCCTCATTTTCTTAGTATCTGCATTATAAAAAGGAAACACACTACCAGACACGAGTAATTTGTTTCCCCATTCTCCCTCTTTTGTCACAATATTAAAAACTTCTGTTGCTAATACTTGTATATTACTTTGATAAGTCTGCAAATATTCGTCATTGACGCACACATACATTTTCCGGTCAATCCAACCTTCATAGCCGTCATGAAACAAACGTACGTATATCCATTTTTCCGTTTCTTCTAAAATCTCATATAACTCACCAAAAAGGATCTGCGATACCATTTCGCTTCTTTCTGACGGTTCTCTTCGCATAGGAATAATACTCAAGTCTGCTATACCGAAAGCCATATTATATCAGTTTTATCAAAAAAATATCACATTAACAACAACACTAACATCTGTGCAGTTAAAACTCTCAAAAACATTGTCAACGGATATACAGTAGCATATCCAACAGCTGGCATATCATTTCCAGCAATGCTATTTGCATAAGCCAAAGCCGGCGGGTCCGTTGTACTACCAGCTATCAATCCCATTAGCACAAAATAATTTATTTTATAAACCATTCTTGCTATCAGCCCCACAATCATCAACGGTACAAATGTAATAATAAACCCATAACCAATCCAAGCATACCCTCCATTCACAACAGTCTCAACAAAACCCGTACCGGCATCCAATCCCACACAAGCCAGAAAAAGAGAAATACCAATCTCACGCAACATTAAATTAGCACTCATTGTCGTATAAGTAACCAACTTAAAATGAGCTCCAAACCTACTTATTAATATAGCTACAATCAATGGACCTCCGGCCAATCCCAATTTTACAGGCTGTGGTATACCTGGAAAAACAAACGGAATACTTCCAAGTAAAATACCTAAAACTATTCCCAAAAATATAGGTACTAAATTCGGTTCACGAAGACGACGTAAAGAATTACCTAAGCATTTTTCTACATTCGCAATATTCTTTTCCGATCCAACGACCGTCACCCGGTCTCCCATTTGTAACTCCAAAGCAGGACTTGCCACCAAATCTACACCAGCACGATTCACCCTTGTCACATTCACTCCAAATCCCCCTCTTAAATGTAATTGTCCCAATGTTTTCCCATTTATCTCCGAACGTGTAATTAAAATACGTCTTGATATCATATGCTCATCAATCTGGTCCCAATCCGCCTGATTCATTTCAATTTTCTTTCCCAAAAAGGCAACAATTGCTTCTACATTTTGCTCTTCAATAATAACAAACAGACGATCATTTTCCTGCAAACGTGTATTAGAAGTCGCTACTTCTAAAGCACCTTCACTACTCAACACCCTTGAAATTACAAATTTTTTATTTATTAAACCTGACACTTCCCGTATTTCTTTACCAATCAATCCAGGATTCTGCACCAATATAGAAACATGGGTCGCATGTGATGCCTTTGCTCCCATTTTACGTTCAAGATCTTCAGCTTCTTTATCCAAATGGATTCTAAAAATATAACGCACAAAAATAATAGCCAAAATAATTCCTACAACACCTAAAGGATAAGCAACAGCATAACCCATTGCAATCTGTGCTCCTTCATTGCCGGTCATATCAAAATATGCCTGCTGAGCAGCACCCAATCCTGGAGTATTCGTCACAGCACCGGACAATATCCCTACCATAATCGTCGCATCTAATCCTGTAATCTTATAAATAATATAAGTTACGGCAACGCCCAACACAACAACCATTGCAGCCAAAAGATTCAGTGTCATACCCCCCTTTTTAAAAGAGGAAAAAAATCCTGGTCCCACCTGCAAACCAACTGAAAAAACAAACAATATCAATCCGAATTCTTTAAGAAAATGCAAAGCATGTCCATCCATACGCATTCCAAAGTGGCTTAATATAATCCCAACAAATAAAATCCAAGTCATTCCCAAAGATATTCCTGCTATTTTTACTTTCCCTAACAAGATACCTATAAAAATAACCCCAGCAATCAACAGAATCGAATGTCCGATTCCCGATCCAAACAACAAACTGCTAATCCACTCCATATAAAAAAATTAAGTTAATTTCATAAAGTTGCAAATTTAGCAAAAACACTAATATCAGCCACATTCTACAACACAAAAAATCGGTTGACGATAAATCGCCAACCGACTCTCTTGTAAAGTATCAAAAAAATTACTTCTTCAGTCCTCTTTTTTTATATTCTTCCAAACCTTGTTTCAAGAATTCCACAAAAGCATCCTTATCCAAATTATGGCCACGAGCAGGAGCTAACACATGTTGTTGCAGATCATCGTCATGACCACCACGACTATCTAACAGAATATAATTAGGTTGAGCATTAGAAGCAAATTTTTTTATTTGAAAATCTGCATTTTTCTTAGCCAATGTTTTCTTTTTCTTACCGTCATATTCAGAAACATACCACTCATCTTCCGGCAATTTTGTTTTATCGTCAACATAAAGGGCACAAATCACATACTCTTCTTTCAACATTTTCATAACCCGTGGATCTGCCCATACTGTTTGTTCCATTTCACGACAATTCACACAACCATGCCCTGTAAAGTCAATAAACAACGGTTTATCTTGCGCCTGTGCACACTTTAGCGCTTGCTCATAATCAAAATACCCTTCCAAGCCATGGGCCAAATGCAAGAAATCTGCATATTTAGGTTCTTCACATTCTGATGGTTTAGCTGCAGTTTTGGTACCACTACTTACTGTAATGTTTTTCATTTCCTCACGAACAATACGTCTAAGATCAAAGTCAATAGTTTCCTGAGGAGGGAAATAACCAGCCAAAGCTTTCAACGGAGCACCAAACATACCCGGAATCAAATAAATAACAAAAGTAAATGTCGCAATAATAAACATCAATCGCGGCACTCCTATATAAGGTAATTCGCTATCATGAGCAAATTTAAGTTTACCCATCAAATAAAGTCCCTGCAAAGTAAATACAGCCACCCAAATTGCAATATAAACCTCGCGATCTAAGATTCCCCAATGATATGTCTGGTCTGCAACCATCAAAAATTTGAAACCAAGAGCAACCTCTATGAATCCCAAAACGACTTTCACTGAATTCAACCAGCCGCCAGATTTTGGCAGATTGCTTAATTTTGATGGGAAGAAAGCAAAGAATCCAAAAGGAAGAGCAACAGCTACAGAGAATCCCAACATACCAATAATGGGGCGCAAAACTGAACCACGAGCAGCCTCAACCAAAACTGTACCTACAATAGGAGCAGTACATGAAAAAGAAACTAGCACTAGTGTAAATGCCATAAAAAATGCTCCTACATAACCTCCCTTATCAGCTTGTGCATCTGATTTATTTACAATCCATGAAGGCAGTACGATTTCAAAAGCCCCAAAGAAAGATGCTGCAAAAATCATAAAGATGACAAAGAAGAATACATTCGGTACCCAATTTGTACTTAACCAATTAATAAAATCAGGTCCCAATAACATAGAAATAATCAATCCCAATGCTGTATAAATGGCAATAATGGACAAAGAAAAGAAAATAGCTTTAGCTTTAGCCTTAGCCTTATTAGAATCACCATGCATAAAGAAAGAAACAGTCATCGGAATCATCGGGAATACGCAAGGCATCACAACTGCCGCCAGACCTGCTACAAATGCACCCCAAAAGAACAACCACAGAGATTCATCTTTTTCAGTCTCTTCCTTTGCTCCTATTGTTGCTTCTACTTTAGTTTCCTTAATTTCTATGCTAAACTCTTCGTCAAACATCACACATTGACCTTCACGACACGCCTGATACTCCACGATTCCTTTTACTACGGCAATAGAAGCATCAGCAATTTTCACTTTTTGAGTAAGCACATATTCATTTTCAAATGACCATACCTCAACTCCAAATACAGCATCCTGAGCTTTCATTGGTTTATTTTCAGTAGCTTTACCGACCAACTCAATGCCATTCCCAATATTTTCGATTGACAAAGTTGTAGCCATCGGTCCTCCTGCAGGAGTGTACATCGAATAGACATGCCAACTTGGCTCGATAGTAGCTTTGAATACTAATTCATATTCATTATTTCCCAGGCTTTTCTGGGAAAACGACCATTTAGCAGGATTCTCAACCTGTGCAGACAGAGAAAAAATTCCTACGATGAACGTTAATAAAAAAGCAAACAATCCTTTTTTCATAAATTTTCCTCGTGAATTATTAATAAAGTGATTTTTTTTCATCATTACGCATTTACCATGCAATTTCCACACAAAAATATTATTAATTTTTTTTTACAATAAACCCCAACACAAGTTTAACATATAATTAATGGCCTCCTATTTTTTTTCAAATTTCTTTAAGAAGCATTCTTAAAAAAGAGGCTAAAACTTTTCACTCATCATGTCCGCATTTAGCCTTTAAATATGCATTTCTATCACTCTAATCTTCCAGTTCCCTATTATATTTATTATAGAAATGAAATTCATATATATAATAAGAAGGGACTTCTATTATTCTCAGAGAAATATGGTATCTAAAAATCCACTTCTTATGCAAAGACCAAATTCCTTTTTTCAAATAGGCTCCAACAAACGGATGGACTTTTAAAACCATATTCTTTGTTTTTTTTTCGCTTACGTAATACTCAAGAGTATCTTCTATCTTATCAATCACTAAAATGGCTGCCTCCGCCTTACCTGTACCATGACAAACAGGGCATACCTCCATTGTATCGACAGTCATAGCCGGACGCACTCTCTGCCGAGTTATCTGCATCAATCCAAATTTACTTAATGGCAAAACAGTATGTTTAGCACGGTCTATTTCCATGCATTCACGCATTTTGTCAAAAAGCTGTTGACGATGCTCTGCTTTCAACATATCAATAAAGTCGATAACAATAATTCCGCCCATATCTCTAAGCTGCAATTGACGAGCCACCTCCTCCGCTGCCGCAAGATTTACCTCCAAAGCATTCGTTTCCTGATCATCTCCCAATTTTGTACGATTACCACTATTTACATCAATGACATGAAAAGCTTCAGTATGTTCAATAATTAGATAAGCTCCATTTTTAAAGGAAACGGTCTTACCCAAAGACGATTTTATCTGCTTATCTACACCAAAATGGTCTAAAATAGGTATTTCAGGAGATACATATTTTACAATATCTTGTTTTTCAGGCGCAATCGTACTTAGGAAATGTCTAATTTCTTTACTCAAAGTAATATCATTCACATAGACATTCTCAAAAGAAGGATTAAGAATATCCCTTAAAATAGCACTAGTTCTATCTATTTCACCTAAAACAAGTTTAGGTGGTTCCATTTCACGAATATGCTTAAATGCCGTTTCGAAACGTTCCACTAATTCTTTCAATTCTGCATCAAAGACAGCGACCTTCTTTCCTTCTGCAACCGTACGCACAATTACTCCGTAATTCTTCGGCTTGATACTTTCTATCAAACGTTTCAGTCGCTTCCGTTCTTCTGGCGACTTAATTTTTTGAGAAACTGATACTTTATCAGAAAAAGGCATCAATACCAGATTTCTTCCTGCGATACTTAATTCTGATGTTAAACGAGGTCCTTTGGTTGAAATAGGTTCTTTAGCAACTTGTACAGCGACCCACTGCCCTACTGTCAGAATATCAGAAATTTTTCCATTCTTAGCTATTTCAGGCTCAAGCTTTAATTTTGACACAGACATCCCTTTACGGGCTATACATTGCTTAATATAGCTATCCAAAGAATGAAATTGTGGACTTAAATCCAGATAATGTAAAAAAGCATCCTTCTCATACCCCACATTTACAAAAGCTGCGTTCAAGCCAGACATAATTTTCTTTACCTTCCCCAGGTAAATATCACCAACAGCAAATTGCATACTCGTTTTCTCCTTGGTGAGTTCTACCAATTTTTTTTCACGCAGCAAGGCTATAACAATCTCATCTGCCTTTACATCTATAACTAATTCACTGCTCACTATTCCTATTTAGTTAGAAAATCAAAATAAGTCCTATTGTCTTTAATCAAATAAACCTAAAGACAAATGCCTTTAGGTTTATACCTTTCTCACAAACGCAAAGTTTTACTTCTTTTTATGACGATTTTTTCTCAATCTTTTTTTTCGTTTGTGCGTTGCCATCTTATGTCTTTTTCTTTTTTTTCCGCTTGGCATAAATTCCTCCTTTCTTATTTTTTTACTTTTTCCTTAACTTCGTTAACAAAACTCTTAGAAGGTTTAAATGATGGAATGTTGTGAGCAGGAATTTTAATCGTAACATTTTTAGAAATGTTACGAGCAGTTTTTTCAGCTCTCTGCTTAACAACAAAGCTACCGAATCCTCTCAAGTAAACATTTCTTCCTTCAATCACGGAGTTTTTTATTGATTCCATAAAAGCCTCAACAGTAGCTTGAACGGCTACTTTCTCAATCCCGGTCGTTCTCGAAATTTCGTTAACAATATCCGCTTTTGTCATTTTTCTTAAATATTTAATTTTCAATAATATATTATTCATACCCTGTTTTCAGTCTGCAAATATAAAGTTTTTCCATTAAGTATGAAAAAATTGAAGTGAATTTTGTCTTTTTTTTCCATTTCAGAAAATTTTCCTTAACTTCGCTCTCAATAACACATCAAAAAATTCGAGTGTTTAATACAATAAAAAATACATTATGGTTAATAAGGTTATATTAATTGGAAATGTGGGTGCCGACCCAGATGTAAAATATCTTGACGGAGGAATAGCTGTAGCTAATATCCGATTGGCCACAACAGAAAGATATAAAAACAAAAACGGTGAAAATATTGACCAAACAGAATGGCACAACATTGTACTTTGGAGAGGCTTAGCCGAAGTTGTAGAAAAATATGTTAAGAAAGGTATGCGTCTTTATATTGAAGGCCGATTACGGACTCGTTCATGGGATGATCAAAATGGAGTTAAGCGCTACACTACTGAAATATTTGCAGATAATATGCAAATGCTTTCACGCACTGAAGACAACAATATAACAACCTCACGATCAACCACATCACCATCCACATTTACACAATCACCATCTAGTATGCCAGCTGATGACAATGACGATTTGCCATTCTAAAATATTAAGAACAATATAACACAGAAAAGCTATAGACAAAAGTAAAGTAAGCAAATTTTTAAGAAATATGTTTTTTGTATTATATTTGCGTACTGCTTTCAGTCTATAGCTTTTAAGTTAGATATAACTGGAGTATTTTATGTTTAATTAATTTTCTAAATTTTGGAAACAGACACTTATGACGCGGTGCAAAGTATTTTCCGCGGAACTTTTGACATTATAGATATCATACTTATCATTGTCCTTTTACTCTTACTATTATTTTCTGCTTCTGCTTCTGCTTCTGAAGTTGCCTATTTTTCATTATCCCCCAGTGAGTTGGATAAATTTAAAAAAAATGGATACAACAAAATACTTGGTCTATTGAAAAAACCTGATTTATTGTTATCCACAATTCTTATAACCAACAATTTCGTCAATGTTGGCATTGTTATCATCTCCAGCTACTTAGTAAATTCATTCTTTAATTTTTCCGCTTATCCTATCTTGGGTTTTGTCATACAAGTTATCGTCATCACTTTTATAATCCTTCTTATCGGTGAAATCATACCTAAATTATACGCTAACCGTTCACAAAGCAATGTGGCTATTCTAATGGCCGGACCTCTCACTTTTGCAAATTATATATTTCGCCCATTATCGTTGTTACTAATAAAATCAACCACTATTATCAGTAAACGCATAGCCAAAAAAAATGGCCTTTCCATCGATCAATTATCAAAAGCCCTTAAACTAACAGAAGATGCAGAAATTGATAATGAGAAAGACATTTTGGAGGGGATTGTACGTTTTAGCAACATCCATGCCATTGACATTATCCAGCCTCGCATCAACATCATTGCCCTTGATATTAAAGATAACTTTAATATTGTCAAAGAATCGGTTATCAGACATGGTTATTCCCGGCAACCTGTTTACCGTGAAAATCTTGACAATATCGAAGGAATTCTCTATGTCAAAGATTTATTGGCACATCTAAATGAATCAGCCAATTTTAAATGGCAAACCTTAATTCGTCCTGCTTACTTCATCCCAGAAACAAAAAAAATCAATGATTTATTGGAAGAATTCCAACTCAAAAAGGTACACATGGCCATTGTTGTAGATGAATATGGTGGAACTTCCGGCATCGTCACAATGGAAGATATCTTAGAAGAAATTGTCGGAGAAATCAACGATGAATATGATGAAAAAGAAGAAACATATATTCTTCTGAAAAATGACACTTATATTTTTGAAGCTTGCACTCTTCTTAATGATTTTTTAAAAATAGTTGATGCAGATCAAGATAGCTTCAAAGATATTGAAGGAGAAGCGGATACTCTAGCAGGTCTGATATTGGAAATAAAAGGAGAATTACCCAATAAAAATGATATAGTCACATATCATGAACACAAATTTACCGTCTTAGAAGTTGACAATCGCCGCATCAAAAAATTAAAATACGAAAAAATTTCTCTCAAGCAATAAATGTTATTGATCTGCAGTATAAGGTATCGGAATTTGCAATATCTGACATATTACGGACAACAACTGGGTCATTTGGCATCTTGAGCTCATATTTACAGGAATTCCGGCACCATAAAGATATAAAGGAACCCGATGACGCTTGCTATAATGTGCATAATACTCTTCACGATCCTTTAAATCTGCAACCCATGTAGGTTGTAAAGAGTAAAGAACATCACCACTTCTTTTCTGTGAAAATGCATTTTGAAACAATACACCAGAACCTGCAGTTGTAGCATTATGAGTCAAAGCATGAGCCGTCACCACACGAGATACTCCCTCAAATTCTACAAGAAAATCTGCTATCTTATCCTGTATTTCTTTCAAAGAAATCTTATTCTTCTCAATCAACGTACGATCTAAATAAATCTGCGATGCATCATAATCCACAATCCAATCTCCAGGTCCATACATAGAACTTAAAAACGATTTCATCAATGCAACAGCTTTAAAAATACTAAAATATTCAGAGGTCAAACGCACTTTTTGCAAATCACGAGGCAACAACTCTCTTGTCTCCGAAAAAGTAAGGAAAACAGTATAGCTATCTTTACCAACTTGAGAATCCAAATCGCTTAACAAACGTTCAATATCTTTATCTAATCTCATTACAACATCATAAAATTCACGTGAATATATATCGAAATCCCGATTCATATAATCAAGACAAGAAAAACTCAAAGCTAACAAATCAGCATCATTATCTTGACCAATATTTTCATTCTTTACAAGTTCTGTCGCCAATTTGACAATTAATGTATTCATGTAAGGAGTAGCTTTCAAAATTTGGTACGTACTATACTTACGCTTTGCCTGCATCAAATCATAAAAGAAATTATTAGTAAGCCCCACCTTACTTTTCAACTTTAAAGTTGTATTATTAGTATTCTCATCAGCCAATGCTCTCCACCCTCTACGAATAAAAAAATCACTCTCAATTCTTTTATTATAAACACTTAACCAATATGGCAATGAATCTGTATAATAATTGGAAGAGATCCATTTACCATTATACGTACTAAACCATAGAGCCATATCAGCAGCATTCCCTCCACTCAATACAGCTTCTTCACTATTAGCCGCGATGCTAAAAACCTTAGAAAACGGATTATTCATCTTCATGACGCATCCCAAAGTTAAAGAACCTAATTTTCTTGGACTAACTCCTTCCCCAGCATCACCAATCAACATATACTCTTGATCAACAACATTATTTTGACGTTTATTACGCAAACGATCAAACCATTCATGTGCAACAATTCCATGTTCGGCAGGCAACATCCCCGAATAAATTGTTGAGTGATCCACTCCTGTTTGTGAATACATATAATTATAATCTGCAACAACATGTTTCCCCTGTGACACAAGCCGTTTAAATCCTCCTTCCGACAAATCGTTTTTATAAAACATCAACCACTCCGGATAAAAATTACTAATTGTAATTCCAACTACCAATTTTGTTCTTTCCTCTATTGCAAATGTAGTCATATTTGCTAACAGCAAAATTACCAATATAGCCTCTTTCATAATTTTATCTTTTCTAACACAAAAATATATCAAATGAATGAAACTACCAATTCAAACATTTTTATTCACACAAAAAAGACTTGCATTTTCATTTAAAAATAGGTAGAATACAGAAATCAAACCTTATTTTTAACGGCAAATCCGTAATTTTGTAATGACAATGCCCAAGTAGCGTTTTCTATGTTTCGTTTTCATCGTTATTTTTTCAGATGCGGGATAAGTTATTTTAGTTTTCCTATTTTGATTTCTGCTCTATAAAAATCGCTATTTATTTTATATACAAAATCATTAGTGTCCCGTTAAAATGGGACACTAATGAAAATATATATAAATATAATTTTGCCAACAAGTTCATAAAATGACATTTACAACGGAAAAATATTTCTTAAAATAATAATTTCCAACAATTCCTATTATTTTGTTTAGTATATTTGGAACACAAAAAGAAATTTACAACACCATGACAAAAGAAAAACTCATATTTGCAGAGAAATTACGCAATTATATTTCACGCTACGGTATAAACGATTTTAATGAAGAACATCTTAAAAAAGTAGGACTCTCTCTAGGAGAACTGAAAAAGAATTTCATAAACCGTCAAGATATAGTTAAAACCATTCTTGAATATGAAAGGAAATGTTTTGAAGATATTTTTAGCGAATACAATTTTGAAGGATGGAATGCCATCGATATAATGCTTATTGTCAGCAATGAAATTAGTAACCGTTTTTTTGAAATAAGTCCAGCTATCACTATTACTTTATCAAAAGTATTTTCAGATATTTTTGAGGAACATCTCCAATTACGTTCAAATTTTATTTTTGAAAAAATAAAAATCAATATAGAAAAAGGAATGAAGCAGGGTATGTATAAAAAAGATGTTTCCAGCGAAATGATTGCCCGCATGTATATCGCTAAATTAAACGATATACATAATCCTGAAATTTATCCTCCAGAAGGCTTTACATTTGCAACAATTTTCACAACACTTATCGACAATGTTGTGAAAAACATCACAAATGAAGAAGGATGCGCTTATTACAAACAACGCAAACAGCTATATAGGGTATTGAATTTCAGATAAAATATGAAACTAAAACCTAACACTATGAAATATCAATTAGATGACATTGATCGTAAAATTCTTTCTCACTTAGTAAAGAATGCACGGATACCATTCTTAGAAATAGCACGCGAATGCGGAATATCAGGAGCAGCCATTCATCAACGAGTAAAGAAAATGGAAGATTCTGGAATTATTGAAGGTTCACGCTTTATTGTCAAGCCTCGCGCTTTAGGTTTTAAAATATGCGCATTTATAGGCATTATACTTGACAATGCCTATCAATACAAAACCGTCATAAAAGAAATAAAAAAAATACCAGAAGTAATTGAATGCCATTTTATAACAGGCCATTATTCATTATTTTTAAAACTCAGATGCAATAGTCATCAACATCTAATGGACATTCTAATTAATACACTCCAAAATATCCCAGGAATTGCCAAAACCGAATCTTTCATTTCGTTAGACCAACTCATAGAAAAACAAGTGGATATTTGTTCCGAAAACGATTAAATAAGAAAGTGTGTCAAAATATATATTAAAATACAATTTGATACAGTTAAAGTAGAGTGACTTTTCTTACATTATAGCTTTGAAACCGATTGTTATATCAGTTTTTGTACAGTCTTATGATATTTATCTGTAGACCTTCATTGTGTAAGCAAGCAGATTTCCTATAACCATATTTGCCCTCGTTTTCGTCATATACAGCCTAGTTCATAACTATCAGTCTTATTGATACTTTTAATGATAGTATAATATAGAAATGTACCATCTTAATCCTCTCAAGCATATATTCAAGAAAATATACTTCCTCCCTCATGTTCTTCAATGGCCTATGCCCAATCTCTTTTAGATAAGCATCCTTTCTATCATTAAGGCCTTAACATAATCAAGAGATTCTATAGCTTCTTCGCCATATTATAGATGTAACCACCTACTTATACTTTGAGGTGATACTTCATATTTCAACGAAACCGCATATAAAGTTAAATAAAGATTTTCAATATCAGGTATTATTTGCCGTTTTAATGCAAAATTTGCTTTAATATTTTTACCTTTATGTAATACAGATACCCCTTATTAACGGTAGTTTATTCTTAAAACTTTTAGTCTTTCTTTATTTATGCCATAGGTTACGTGAGTAGATTCAAATGAATGACCTTCATCCAATAGATGCATATATTTTAGCAAATCCATCAAGACATGTCTCTTCTTTTTCATTCGAATCATAATAGAACCCCGAAAATTAGACAAAAACTTTCGGGGTTCATATCATTTTGACACTTCCCTTACACCATACCCTGAACCTCCAGTATCACTTCATTTGCCAACGCGTTCGCTGCATTTTCATTTCTTGCTTCTGAATAAATTCGAATAATCGGTTCTGTATTTGACTTACGCAAATGCACCCATCCATCAGCAAAATCAATTTTCACTCCATCTATATCCGTCACCTCTTCATTAGAATATTTCATTTTTAATCCTTCCAAAATTTTATCTACATCCATTCCTGATGTCAATGTTATTTTATTTTTTGAAATAAAATATTGAGGATATGTCTTTTTCAATTCTGTCATACTTTTATCTTCTGCCACATAATGAGAAAGGAATAATCCAACTCCGACTAATGCATCACGGCCATAATGAATATCTGGATAAATTACACCACCGTTACCTTCCCCTCCAATCACAGCGTTGGTTTCTTTCATCTTAGCCACCACATTTACTTCACCAACTGCAGCCGCATTATATTGTTGTCCATACTTCTCTGTAACATCCTTTAAAGCACGCGAAGAAGACAAATTAGATACAGTATTTCCTGGAGTATGCTTTAAAACATAATCTGCGACAGCTACCAACGTATATTCTTCGCCAAACATCTCGCCATTTTCTGATATCAAAGCCAAACGGTCTACGTCAGGATCAACAACAATACCGATATTTGCTTGACATTCTTTCATTTTTTCAACAATTTGCGTTAAATTCTCTGGAATTGGCTCCGGATTATGAGCAAAATGCCCAGTCGGTTCACAATTTAATTCAATCACACTATTCACGCCTAAAGCCTTCAACAAACGTGGAATAACTACTCCTCCAACAGAATTCACAGCATCAACGACTACCCGCAAATTAGCTTTTGCAATAGCTTCTTCATTTACCAACTTTAAGTTCAACACTTTATTTATATGATATTGTGTATAATCTTTTTCAACAATATCCCCCAAATCATCTACTTCCGCATATTTAAACTCCTCCTTCTCGACTATAGCCAAAACTTGTTTTCCGTCCTTATCAGATAAAAATTCTCCTCTGTTATCTAAGAGTTTCAAAGCATTCCATTGTTTAGGATTATGACTTGCAGTCAAAATAATACCTCCGTCCGCTCTTTCAGCTACTACTGCAATCTCTGTTGTTGGTGTTGTGGATAAACCTATATCAATAACATCATGCCCTAAACCAGATAACGTCGCAGATACTAATTTTGCATACATATCTCCAGAAATACGTGCATCTCGTCCCAACACAATTCTTGTTTTTTCTTTACCAACTTTTTTTTTCAACCAAGTTGCATAAGCAGAAACAAACTTTACAACATCTAATGGAGTTAAATTATCCCCTGGACATCCTCCTACTGTCCCTCGAATTCCAGAAATGGATTTTATTAATGTCATATCACAAACAATTTTAGTTACACAATCCAAATATAATAGTAAACTTTTACTGATCAAAATACAACGTATACAAAAACAAGATGTCCGGAAAGAAAAATAACTTTCCGGACATCCTATTTCATTTTATACTTAAATCAAAGCTTTATAAGCATCTGCACTTAATAATCCATCTAACTCTGATTCATTGTCTACTTTAATTTTTATAATCCATCCTTCTCCATATGGATCTTTATTTACAATTTCCGGTTCATCTTCCAATTTTTCATTGAATTCAAGAATCTCTCCACTGACCGGCAAATAAAGATCAGAAACTGTCTTTACTGCTTCGATCGTGCCGAAAGTATCGCCAGCGTCCAAATCATCTCCTACTGTTTCACATTCTACAAAAACAATGTCTCCCAACTGGCTTTGTGCATAATCAGTAATTCCTACAAATGCCTCTTCACCGTCAACACGAATCCATTCATGTTCTTTGGTGTACTTTAATTCTACTGGTACGTTCATTATTAATGATTTAGATTAAATATTTTTTAATTACTACCGGAATTTTTTATACTTCCTTCCAGAGATTACAACACAAACGATTGAATTGTAATTTGAGGTCAAAGTTAATCTAAAAAGTCAAATAAGCTAATCTTTCTATAAATTAATTTCTTCTTTTCACAAGAAACAAGTCAACATACTCATTATTAATGTATTAAAAAATATTTTATTTTTTTTCCTCGAAATCTATTGTTATTTCAAAAAAAGCCTCTACATTTGCAATCGCAATTAGGAACAACGGAGGTTGTTTCATATAATAAGAAGAAATAATTGGTGCGGTAGTTCAGTTGGTTAGAATACAGGCCTGTCACGCCTGGGGTCGCGGGTTCGAGTCCCGTCCGTACCGCAAGAAGGTTTCAGAAGTTCTTCACAAGAGTCTTCATTTTAGCCTTCAAAAAGCAGATAATAGTTGTAAAATCAAGATTTTACAACTATTTTTTATATAGCCCTATTACCTAATGGCATAAATCCACTTTTGACAATATGAAAACAAATGATAATGAATTAATTGTACATTATGCAAAAAAAATTAAGACTTGCCATTATAAGGAAAAGGATGTTCTGAATGATACGATATTGGATGCCGTACAGCATCAATGGGATTTGTAACGAAATGGGGTTGTCAGTTTTCATAAAGAGGAAGTGAAACTATGGTTTAACCACTTGTCACTGAGAACTAGAATACGTGCTACGATTATCATTACAAATCTGCCTTTTACAAGATGGGAAGAGACTATTAAAGACAAAATCCTTTGTTCTGCTCTTGTAGACAGACTCTGTCACAAAGCATTTTTAATTAATATGACCGGGCAGTCTTTTAGGACCAGGGAAACTAAAAAATCATGTGAAAAATAGTCGATGAAAAATAACTCGTTTATATTTGATTGCTACTTTAAGTGTCCCTTTTTTATGACTATATGAGGGATTTTTAGTGAGTATCTACAGACGAATAAAGGCTGACACATGACGAACACAAAGAGCAACTCTTAAAAATATCCTATCCTACAATCCAGTTATTCGAAAAAAAAGGCTTCAGGAATCATATCTAAAAGTATTGCCCAAAAGCAAACTTGGAGAAGCCATTGCATACACATACCGTCTTCTCCCTAGGCTGTCGAAAGATAAACATTGATAACAATCTCATTGAAAATGCAATAAAACCACAGGCTTTGGACTCAAGTACTAGCGGTTCTGCAGTAATGATGCATCAGCTTATCGTGCCGCTATCATGTACACACTCATTGGAACCTGTGAAACTGCAGGAGTCAATACGAGGGAATGTCTGGAAGACGTTCTTCAGAAACTTTCGTTCTATCAGCACAACGAAAAGAATCTCACAGAATTTTTGCCTAGAGTTTGGGCATTTTACCTTTATAAAGGTAGGACAATCAACTTTTATATTTTCTAACTGAACTCTTACGCTTTGCCTCATGTTATTTTATTGGCTCTGCTCCATAGAAAAACAAAGCGTGACGAACGCTAAATCAGCCAATTCGCTACGCTTTGCTCAAATTTACTTTTCCGCTATGTACTTATTTTACACTATAACAATATCCTTCTTCATTTTTGGGGAAACTTAACTATTCCTAAACCTTCTTTCTTTCCTGCAAAACGCCCGTGTTTACTATTGTTACTACGTTTTTTTTCCACCTGCCATTTATTAATCGCTGTTGAATTACGACGTTCTTTACGTTGTAAGGCTCTATCTCGCCCATACCTTTTATCTCGATTATAGCGATCTTTAATCGCTGTTAAAGTAAATGGTAATCCATTAAAACTCACATTACGAAAACAGGACATAAATTCATTCAATCCTTGAATATTTACTTCAAATTTAGTATTAGTATCAAAAATCCGTATATTCCCTATTTCCAAACCTTTACGTGGAGCATTTTCATTAATAATTGCCACTAAATCATGAGAAGTAAAATCATCATTACGCCCAATATTAACACTAAAAGTTGTAAATTCTCGCTGTCCATCACTACATCTACCTCTCCTCTTTTTATCATCACCTCTTTCATTACGCTCAGACTCGGATAAGTTTAAATCTTCCACCATTGCATATTTCTTCAGCAATTTACTAAATTCGTAAGATACCATTTTTTGAATTAATTCTTCTTTAGTCAGCACCTCGAATTTTTTAAATAAATCATGCTGATATTTATCCAAAGTCTCCTTTGGCTCTGCCACTATTATTTTATCAGCATAATAGAGTAATTGAGCACGACAAATCTGTTCTCCTCCAGGAACTTCTCGATATTGAAATTTTTTCTTAATAATATTTTCTATCTTCCGTAATTTGCCTTTTTCTTTAGAATTGATAATAGCAACAGAAATACCAGCACGTCCAGCACGTCCAGTACGCCCACTACGATGCGTATAACTCTCTACGTCCTCCGGAAGATTATAGTTAATTACGTGTGTCAAATTATCAACATCTAATCCTCGTGCTGCAACATCTGTTGCTACCAAGACCTTTAAACGCTTAGCCCTAAAACGCTCCATCACATCATCACGTTGAGCCTGACTCAAATCTCCATGTAATGCATCACAATCAATTCCACCCTTCTGCAATTTACGAGCAATATCACGAGCATCTATTTTTGTACGCGTAAAAATAATTGCATACATATCAGGATCACAATCTATCACACGGTGCAATGTTTCATAACAGTCTTTAGCTCTTACTAAATAATATTCATGTGAAACCGTATCCGCTCCTTGATTCTTTTTACCTATAGATATTTCTTGAGGATGGTGTAAATAATTTTTAGCAATACGCTCCACCTCTTTGGGCATTGTTGCTGAGAATAAATAGGTATTACGAGTTTCAGAAGTTTCATCTAAAATAAAATTAAGATCTTCTTTAAAACCCATGTTTAGCATTTCATCCGCTTCATCTAATACAACAGAATGCACATGTTCAATATTCACAGCATTACGCTTCAGTAAATCACATAATCGTCCTGGTGTAGCCACCAATACTTGTACACCACGTTCTAGATCCTTCATTTGCCGTCGAATATCCGTTCCTCCATAAACACACAATATTTTTATATCTGTACGGTATTTAGAATAATTCCGTAAATCTTTGCCTATTTGTACACACAATTCTCTTGTTGGACTTAAAATTAAAACTTGTATCTTCAATAAAGAAACATCCAATTTTTGTAACAACGGCAAACCAAATGCGGCAGTTTTCCCTGTTCCTGTCTGTGCTAAAGCAACCAAATCATTTTCTCCACGCAAAATTATAGGAATTACTTTCCCTTGTATTGCACTTGGCACTTGAAAACCTAAATCTTCAATACCTTTTAGGATCTCTCCTTCTAAACCTAATTCTTTAAATTTTTCCATTCATTTAATCACGCGGTCAACACCGCTTTACATATTATAGTAACTTTAATTACTTCTTCTTGATTTTAGTTAAAATCGCAAATCTCTACGTTCAAAAGCCGCAGTATCTTCCAATTCCTTAATACGGGCGGCAGATATTCCCGGCTTCAAAACGATCTCATTTTCTGTCAATTTTACACCTGATTCTGTAACTATATGCGCCTTTGTTTCATTTTCCAATTCTGCAACAGGAAAACCTGTAGCTATAATAGTTACTGAAATTGCATCACCCAAATTTATATCTGTGCCAACGCCCCAAATAACCGCAGCATTATTACCTACTTTACGAATAATATGAGACGTAATCTGAGACATTTCATCCATCGTAATCTCATCTGTACCTGAAGTTATATTCAATAATATGTCTTTTGCTCCAAGAATATCATTATTATTTAACAACGGGCTTTCCAAGGCCTCAGATATAGCTCGAATCGCACGATCTTCACCAGAAGCCTTTGCTGCACCCATAATAGCAACTCCACTATCGGTCATTACTGTTTTTACATCAGCAAAATCTACATTTATATACCCAGGCAAAGTTATAATCTCTGCAATACCTTTAGCCGCTATATTTAATATGTCATTCGCCTTTGCAAAAGCCTCTGTAATTGTGTGTGAACCATATATGGATTTAATTTTTTCATTATCAATAACGATTAAACAATCCACATGCTCTTTCATTTTTTTTAATCCTTCGCGTGCTTGCTCTAAGCGTTTAGGACCTTCAAAACGAGCAGGTACAGAAACAATTCCGACCGTCAGAATTCCTAAATTTTTTGATAATTTAGCTATAACCGGTGCAGCTCCTGTTCCTGTTCCTCCTCCCAGGGCTGCTGTTATAAATGCCATTTTAGTATCTTTACGCAACACTGTTTCTATATCTGCAAGGCTTTCCTGTGCAGATTTTTCTCCTTTTTCTGAATTATTACCAGCTCCATGCCCTCCTGTCAGTTCTTTACCTAATTGTATTTTATTGGGTATTGGACTACTATGTAATGCCTGATAATCTGTGTTACAAATAACAAAATCTACGTCACAAATACCTTTATCATACATATATTCTACGGCATTACCACCTCCACCTCCAACACCTATCACTTTTATTATAGTTGGAGTTTTTTCATTCAGATTAAAATTTATAAATCCGTCACTCATGACTATCTTGATTTATTTGTTTACTTTTTATTGGGTTACTCTTCATCGCTAAATAGAGTCCCAAGTTTACGCTGTAACCAATTATCTGTATCAGGAGATTCATTCAAGCCTCTTTTGCTTTTTTCAAAACTATTTGTACGACGTTCTATTTCTCGTTTCTGCCTACGACGACGATCTTCTTCCTGACGAGCACGTTTTCTACGAGCTTCCTCCTCCATTTTAGTAGAGTTCATTGTTTGCATTTCCAAATCTTCTGGAATCTGTTCCACTGGAAAGTATGGTTTATGAGATGAGATAGTTATTTTCTCAACATCATCCAGCTTATCATTAATGACAACATTCTTAGAACTGGTCTGGTTAAAACCTGTAGCAATGATAGCCACTCTCAATTTATCTCCTAAGACATTATCTTTTCCAGAACCCCAAATTACATTAACACTTCGCCCTACTTTTTCTTGCAATGTATCTGTAATAAGAGTAATTTCATCCATTGTCACCTCCTTATCTCCATAAAGCATATTCAATAATATATTAGATGCCCCTCGAATATCATTACTATTTAAAAGAGGCGATATCAATGCTTTATTCAAGGCTTCCATTGCACGATTCTCCCCTTCGGCTTCTGCAGCCCCCATTAAAGCAACTCCGCTATCACGCATAACACTTTCAACATCTGCAAAATCTACATTAACATAACCTTTTACTGTTATAATTTCTGCAATACTCTTTGCTGCAATAGTTAATACATTATCTGCCGTTGCAAAAGCATCAGATAATTTTAAATCACCATATATTTCACGCAAACGCTCATTTGCAATGATTAACAAAGCATCAACATATTGCTCCAACTCATCAATACCATCCATTGCCTGTTCAATTTTACGTTTACCCTCAAAACTAAATGGAACAGTTACAATACCAATAGTCAAAATACCTAATTCTCGAGCTTGCTTGGCAATTTCAGGAGCTGCCCCTGTACCAGTTCCTCCACCCATTCCTGCTGTAATAAACACCATACGAGTATTGCGTTGTAATATAGTCTTTATAAAGTCCATATTTTCAATTGCAGACAAACGCCCACGCTCAGGCTGACACCCAGCACCACGCCCCTCTGTCAATTCTTTACCAAGTTGTACTCTATTTTTTACTCTACTTTGCCGTAAAGCCTGTATATCTGTATTACAAACAACAAATTCGACTCCATGTATTCCTTGATTGAACATATGATTCACTGCATTACTTCCACCACCACCAACACCAATAACCTTTATAATTGATTCTTCCTGAGAACTGCTAGGTAAGTCCCAAGAAATCATATTATCATCTATATCTATCATACTCAAGATAACAAAATATTAAACATTCTATACGCAAAAATTTTATTTAGACACCAAAAACTTTAGTAAATAAAGTTTTTGCTTTTTTTAAAAATCCATCTCTAGGATGTTCCTCTATAGAATGCTTACAAAATAACAATCCTAAAGCAACTAAATATTCCGGAGTTGACAGAATATCATCTTTTGAAACCTGAATTCTTTTTGCAATAGCTTTATCCACAGGATGCCCAGAAAAATGATTTAACAATAAATCTAAATTCTGCAAACGACTTCCTCCTCCTGTCAATAAAATTTCATCATCAGAATTATCAAATCCCCACTTTTGCAATAAAAATACTACGCCTTCCAATAATTCCTCAACACGGCACTGTACTACTGTTGCAAGATCTCTGTTTTCAATTGTTAAATTTGTATCTGGTATTTGTATTTTTCTATATTTACATAATGAGCGTAAAGCTTGTCCATATTCATGCTTTAATTTTCTTGCTTGTCTAGTATTTATGGCAAATGCTAACATAATATCCTTGTCTATTGTACGAATACCCAACGGAAGTCGAGTCTCATACTCCAACATACCATCTCTAAACAACTCCACATTAATACCTGAAGCTCCTAAATCAACCAATGCAAAATCTTTAGCATTCCCTACATCCAAAGCTTCCATGTAAGCTTTGGATGTAGGGAAAAAATATATATCACCTATATTATATCCATCAAACAATGAAAAAATATCATCCAAATACTCCCCCCGAGCAAGATACACCTGAAACGTAGTCTCTAAATGTCTGCCAACACGCCCAATAGGATCAATCACAAATTCACCTCTATCAATCGAATAAGCAACAGGAATCATATCTATCAACTCTTCACACTCTTCCTTTAACTCCTCGCGACAATATTGTGATGCTAAAAGTAAATCCATTGCATTAACACTTTTCTTCTGAATCGGAACAGTTACTTTATGCTCAAATATTCTTAATGACTCTGGTGGTAAAACAATATTCAGGACATTCACTTCACGATCCTTTATCAATTCAGACATAAAGATATGCACACAATCGCGAACCTTTTTCAAATCATTTATTATTCCACGTTCTATTCCTTGAGATGCTATTGTTTTTATCCCAAACAAACGGCATGCATTGCCTTCTACCGAAGCCAGTGCCATAACCATTTTTTCAGATCCCATATCTAAAGATGCAGTAATCATAAGCTGCCTACTATTATGATAAAAATTTATCTTTTAACACAAACAATTTGACTATCAAATTTCAAGTTGATTTCTTTGTAAAAATTCCATCCTTTCAAAATTATACCTTTTTGAAGAAATAATCGCAAATTATCCATCTTTTTATCCACATTTTCTAACTTCCCCAAAATTATACGAAAATTACCGACTTTGGGTATCAGACTTACTTCATTTTTATCAGTAACAATTATCTGTTCTATCAAAGCATCCCAAAAACGATCATTTTTTAAAGTCATCACAAAAGGATATAATTCTCTACATGCAAACTTCTTAGAAATATTACCAGTGGCTACCATTACACGAGAAGTATATTTCTCAGATAACGGCATAAATTTTCCATCTTCATCTATGTAATATCCTCCTCTCGACATAATTCTCAATATTGGCGTCCGTTGTGTAATACTTATATGAAAATAACCATCTAAACTATAGTAAACTTGTGCAGATTTTATAACTGAATATTTTCCTAATATTCGTTCCATACTATCTTTGTCTATTGTAACAATATCTACCTTACTAAGATCTCCATAATGATGTTTTATTGCTTTCTGTACATCTTCTTCCTCAACAAACGCATTTTCTTTTGCATCGTTAATTACAACTTGGACTCCTTTACATGTTACCTCCTTCAATTTAATAGTTACAAAGGTAAGCACAATTATTAGGTATGCAAATAAACAGACTGATAATATATAAGATAATGCTTTTTTCATTTATCTATTAATCTATTTTATGC
>JAHHTT010000020.1 GCA_020024465.1 Odoribacter sp. | reverse complement strand
ATTACTGACTGATAACAACAAAGTATGTGCTTGATTCTTATTTTCATTCTTTAAAAATTTTATCCGGTGAGCAATTCTGGAATATCATAATTCTATAGGGTCAATTTTCATTATAATTTTAAGTGGAGCAGTTTTGATTATAAAGGTGGGGCAGAGGTATTTTATAATAGTGGGTCAAGCGATTTTATATTTTCCAATGTTCATTAAAAATGAACACTAAAACAAGAATGAATGAAACAGTAATGAAAATTATTCCGCCTTAGGTACGCATTACCTCTCCCTTATCTTCCTCCCAAGGTGGCAGGCAGCTTTCCCGTTGCTTTTCGCCGGTCGTTCGGACAAACTTCGGACAAACTTCGGATTAAGAACGGAAAAACGTAAGAGATGAGTGGGAGCGGGAGAGTGCATGAACGGACTCCGACGGGGGGAGCGTTCCGTACAGCTTCCCTCCTTCACAACCTTTCATCCGGTCCCGTTTCAAAAGTACCGGAACCGTGCGGGCATACAGCGCCGGCAGAATCATTTCAAAGAGAAACGGGCACGCACGGGATAATGATCGGACAAAACCATCGAGTCCCGCCGATAGGACAGCGTCTTTAAATGAGGGGAATGAAGAATATAATCGATACGGAAAGAGGGCCATTCCCCGATATAGGTGTTGCCCAGACCACGCCCTCTCTCGATAAAGGCATCTTCCAGCCCGGTCTTGATTTTACGGTAAGTATAAGACAACGGGGTATCGTTAAAATCGCCACACACCACAACCGGCCACGGCGAACGCCGTATATGGCGGTGAATCTGCTCCGCCTGTTCGGCACGGCACCGGTTTGCCGCCATCAGCCGGGCTGCCAGATTACGGACTCCGTCAGAAAATCCGCCTTCTCCCGCCCCCTGTCGGAGCTGCCGCACAAAATCCCGTTCCTTCTTGCCAAGCCGATAGGATTCAAGATGAATGCTGTAAACACGCAACGTGTCGCGGCCAAGTTTCAAATCGCAATAGAGACAGACTCCCGTATGCTTTCCTTCAAAAGCCACATGCCCTTTTTTTATAATCGGCACACGGGAAAATACGGCCGTATTGTCATGGACATAATAGTAAGGATATTTCTTCAATTGCCCGACCAGCCATTTTTCTTCCGCACTGCCGGACTTCATTGAAAATTCCTGCAGACAGACAACCTCCCCTTCATATCCGTTCAAATAATCAAGGAGTTTCTTCCGGATTTGCCTGTCACCGGACCAATCGTAGCAATCAAAATAACGGACATTATAGGAAAGTACGGAAAGATTGGCTTCCGGACCGGCTTCCTGTACGTCAGCCGTACCGTAATAAGTCATAAAAGCAGGGATACCTGCCGCAATCACTGCAAATGTCAGCCAGAATCTCCGCCGCCAAGCCAGTAGCCAGCAACATAAAAAGAAGAGATTGGCTATTAACAGATAAGGATATGCCAGACCTAAAAGAGCGGGCAGAATAAAATCGTCCGGATCGATATAGGGCGCCAGATAAGCCCCCACAAGCGCTATCATGCAGACAAAGGCAAGAATACACAAAAACCTATCCAATAGCCTCAACATACCTTTTTCCTTTTTACGTCAGTTACGCCCTGATTTAAAGAGCAGCGCCTTCTCTTCTCCGGTCAGGCTTTCATAGCCTGAACGGGAGATTTTGTCCAGGATTTCATTTATCCGGGCATCCTCTCTTTTTTTATCGGCATTGCCTTCTCCTCCGTTCATTCCGGATGCGGCACGGCGGTATCTGACATGCATTTTTTTACGCCGGGGCATTTGCCTGAACCAGTCCGCCGGCCGGGTGATCCAAGTAGCCAGATCCCGCCGGCTGCGTATGCCCATGGCAAACAGCCAACCGAAAAAAGCCCCTCCCAGATGGGCAATGTGGCCACCGGCATTATCGCCCTGTATGCTTAAAAGATCTATCAAGGCCGTAAACAATGCCAGATATATCATTCTTACCGGACCGATCAAAAAAATATATACCTGCTGCCGGGGCGAATGAAAACAGACGGCAAATACGATTGCCATCACCGATGCGGATGCTCCGATTGTCCAGGACAAAAGCCGCGTTATCCCGTCAAAATAGGGAAAGATATTGTAACTCAAGATAAACAGACCGGCACCGGAAATCCCTCCCAGCAAATACACTCCCGTCAGTTGACGCTCTGTAAAACGGTTCAGGAAAAGCGATCCGAACCAATAGAGCCACAACATGTTGAACAAAAGATGAAAAAAACCGAAATGGGTAAACATGTACGTAAAGAGCGTCCAGGGACAATAAATCAGACCTTCCGGATCTGCCGGCACCCCCAGCCATTCGAGCAACACATCATAATATATCCCCTTAAAACCCATGAGCAGAAAAGGAATATATACCACACTGACTGCAAAGAACAATCCGCAATTGATATAAATCAAACGCGTCAGAGCCGAACCGTCCCGAAAAGACGGGAACATACTTTTCTTAAAACCGTTCGGGAAATCCTGTCCATAATTACGATAGTATATCATCCGGCTAATAGAAATTCTTATGGTGTCTGTTCCACCATCTGATTAATATAAATCCGAAGAGCATGCCTCCTAAATGGGCAAAATGGGCCACGTTGTCTCCTGCTGAATTGACCATGCCCAGATACAGCTCCAGCAGTCCGTACCCCACGACAAAATATTTTGCCTTGATCGGTATCGGGACAAACATCAGGAACAGTTCCGTATTCGGGAAAAGCATGCCGAATGCCAACAGGATACCGAAAACGGCTCCCGATGCCCCCACCATCGGGACATTGGCTTTCAAATCGATAATCCGCGCAAATATCTGTTTGCCCGCTTCCATGTATTCGGCCGAAGACTGGTTGTTTATCCATGCATCAATGGTATTCCACACCCATCCGGCAGGTTCACCCAACTGCTTTTGAGCAAAATCAGCCAGGATATACGGATCCGGCGACTCCAGAAACAGATGATACTGCTCATACATGCCGTGCACTTCAAACCAGCCGACAGCGCTGTTGAGCAGCCCGGCCCCGATGCCGCAAACAAAATAGTAGACCAGGAAACGTGCGGAGCCCCATACCGATTCCAATATGCGCCCGAACATAAAAAGGGCAAACATATTAAAGAACAAATGGGTAAATTCAATCCGGCCATACGGCGACAGGGATGCATGCATGAACATGTGGGTAACATACTGCCACGGAGCCCAATATTGGGACTGCGGCAAATGCAGACCTAAAATGTTATCCAAATCGGTCTGAAACATCTTGCCTGCCATAATAGTCAGTAACCACATGGCGACATTGGCAATCAGGAGAGCTTTCACCGCAGGCGTCAAGCCCGCAAAAGGACGATAGTTCTGCATGGTCATTCAGTTTTCGGTTGTTGGTTCTGGTCATTTCGGGTACGGGGCCGGTTCTGCTGGCGAGGAGCTCCGTTTCTCTGCCGGCGAGGCTGTCCCTGGCGGAACTCGCCCCGGTTCTTATCCGTCTTCTCGTCCTGGGGAGCATTTGCATTATCACGCACATTAGCGTTGCGGCCACCATTGCCGCGGTTGCGGTTATTACGCCGTCTCTGCTGTTTTTTCTCATCAAAACGGTTCAGACTCTCCTCTCCGACACCATCCGTATATTTAATGTCCTCGCGTTCTTCTCCATTGTCTTCCACCGCTTTAGGAGGAATGATACCCTTGCTGTTCATGGCAATGATTTCCTTCACTCTACGCACCGGAATCTGTACAAGGGCCCCTTTGCCCTCTTTGTCCGGAGAATAGAACATGGCAGCGCCGAAGATATCCGTTTTCTGATGATAAAGCATGCCGTCGCCGATATTCAGCGGAACATTCGTTGAAGGGAAATCTTTCTGGGCATCCACGTATGCATCTACTTCAAAATTCAGGCAGCATTTCAATTTCCCGCACTGACCGGCCAACTTCTGCGGATTCAGAGAGATATCCTGATAGCGGGCAGCAGAAGTAGATACGGATACAAAATTGGTGATGAAGGTGGAACAACACAACTTGCGTCCACAGGGACCGATTCCACCGATACGTCCGGCCTCCTGACGCGTTCCGATCTGTTTCATTTCGATACGGATACGGAATGTCTCGGCCAACACCTTTATCAAGGTACGGAAGTCGACACGGTCGTCTGCAATGTAATAGAAAATAGCTTTGGTCTTGTCCCCCTGGTATTCCACATCACCGATTTTCATATTCAGATGAAGGTCTGCGGCAATTTTCCGGGAACGGATCATCGTATCATGTTCCAAAGCAATGGCCTGTTGCCATTTTTCGATGTCGTGGGGCTTCGCCTTGCGATAGACCTTTTTCAAGGGATTGCGTTCCCAGTCAATATGTTTCAGACGTATCTGTTCCTTGACCAATTCGCCCGACAGTGAAACGACACCAATATCATGGCCCAGGGCAGCTTCCACCGCCACAATGTCTCCTTCTTTCAACGGCAGGCGGGAAGGGTTGCTGAAAAAAGCCTTACGGGTATTTTTAAAACGCACCTCTACGACTTCAGGAATTTCCGTAACCGCCGGTACATCTTTAAGCCAATTGTACACCCCTAATTTGCCGGCCAGAAGACGGTGGTCTATCATCGGTATTTCCGGGTGGGGATGCCGTGTATGCTTCTGCTGCACCTCTTCCTCCTCCTTCTCTTCTTTCTGTGCCGAAAATTCACCGGCCTCAATCGCCACTCTCTCTTCGGATTCCTTATCCCCGCCAGGAGCCTGTCTCTTCTTTACATCCGTTTCTCCGCACACGGCCTCGACCTTCTCCGACGGATTTTGCTCTATATCATTAAATTTCCGAGTATCATTCATAATTCATTATTTATACTGTTATGTTTACATTACGGCATTTACTTCAGTTCGGACGGATATTCTGCATCACTTTGATGCACAAGTCCGTCAAAATGATTTTACCATTGCCGTTCCGGTTTATATCACTATATGCCTTTTCAAGTTCGTCTGCCAGCGGGATGATATTTCCCTCATGCACATAAGGAGCAAAACGGACAGAGAAGCTCTGTTCCCGTTCTGTCATATAGTTCAATTTGTCTATATGAAAATTCCGTATAAAATTCTCACGGACCATACGCACCGCATGCAGAAGAAAACTTTTCTGCCGTTCACGTCCCAATCCGGACATTTCATTCACCCATTCGTTTAGCGGGGGCATTTTACGTTCCCAGCAAAGACGCATCAGACTGACAAACTTTTCCTGATTATATATTTGTTCCCCGCTTTCATTCAGCAAGCACATAGCCCTGTGCCAGTCACCCGCAGCGACATGGGCAAATTCATCCGCCTTCGCTTTGGACAAGCCTTCCCGGCTCATCAGCTGCCGTGAAATGTATTCTGAATCAAGAGGGGGTATATTGATTCGCTGCAATCGCGACTGAATGGTTCTGATGATTTGTTCCGGATGCTCTGAAACCATTAGAATCAATGTTTTTTCAAACGGTTCCTCTATTATTTTCAACAGTTTGTTGGAACATTCATCATTCATTTTCTCCGGCAACCACACTATCATAATCTTATAGTCGGATTCGAAAGATTTCAGATTGAGTTTGCGCAGGATAC
This sequence comes from Odoribacter sp., assembly GCA_020024465.1. GTDB lineage: Bacteria > Bacteroidota > Bacteroidia > Bacteroidales > Marinifilaceae > Odoribacter. The sequence continues at coordinate 30,889 of JAHHTT010000020.1, read as the reverse complement.
TCGAACTTTCTTCCGTATATATCATCGCCTGGGCATTATCCTCCACACCCATTTCGGCATACCACTCTTCCTGCCCGAAATAAAGGGTCCGCGCAAGCAAGTGACGCCATTCGCCAATGTATCCGTCACTTGTCTGGTTTTTGCCGCTCTTGCGTACTACCGGAAATACGAAATGCAAATCGGGATGTATAAGTTTCTGCATTTTCCGGCAGGCAGGACACTCTCCGCACGCGTCCTCTTTTTTATCGCCGGTACAGAAAATATATTGGGCAAAAGCCAAAGCAAGCGCAAGCGAGCCATACCCCGTACTGCCTGCAAAAAGCTGTGCATGGCTGATGTGTCCTGCCTGCAGGGCACGCACCAGCCGCTGCTTTATATCTTCATGTCCGATTACATCCTTAAACACCCGTATTGTTTTATATTCAAAATAATCATTTTAATATCAGCTCAATTTAATTCCCAATTCCCTGAATTGCTCTTCCGCAATTTCAGATGGAGAATCCAACATCACATCCCGGCCGGAATTGTTTTTCGGGAACGCAATGGTGTCACGGATGCTGTCGAGACCGGCAAACATCGATACCAGACGGTCGAAACCGAAAGCGATACCACCATGAGGAGGTGCTCCGTATTTAAAGGCATTCAGCAAAAAGCCGAATTGTTTTTCGGCCTGCTCAGGAGTGAATCCCAGGCATCTGAACATTCTCTGCTGCATTCCGGCGTCATGGATACGGATGGATCCACCTCCGACTTCGACGCCGTTGATGACCATATCGTAGGCATTCGCACGCACAGCGCCCGGATCGGATTCCATTTTATCCACATCTTCAGGATTCGGCGAAGTAAACGGATGGTGCATTGCATAAAAACGCCGGGTCTCTTCATCCCACTCCAACAACGGGAAGTCCACCACCCATAACGGTTTGAACACATCCTTGTCCCGCAATCCGAGACGACTGCCCATTTCAAGCCGCAGTTCGCACAATTGCGGAAGAGTCTTTTTCTTCTCTCCGGAAAGAATCAGCAACAAATCACCCGGCTTTGCCCCACACGCATCCAGCCATGTTTTCAAATCGTCTTCCGCATAGAATTTATCTACAGAAGATTTGACTGTTCCGTCTTCATTGTATCTGACATATACCAGACCTTTGGCTCCAATCTGCGGACGTCTGACAAAATCGGTCAGTGCATCCAATTGCTTGCGAGTGTAAGAGGCACAGCCCGGGACACATATTCCGCCGATATATTCCGCGGTATTGAATACGGCAAATTCTTTTGTCCTGGCCAAATCCGTCAGATTGACAAATTGCATGTCAAAACGGATATCCGGCTTGTCACAACCGTAATACTCCATTGCATCATGCCAGGACATACGGGGCAATTCCGGCAAATCGATTCCACGTAATTCTTTAAAAAGATGACGGATCATTCCTTCGAAAAGATTCAGTATGTCATCTCTTTCCACAAAAGACATTTCACAGTCAATCTGCGTAAATTCAGGCTGCCGGTCGGCACGCAAGTCTTCATCCCGGAAACATTTTACAATCTGGTAATAGCGGTCGAATCCGGCCACCATCAACAATTGTTTGAATGTCTGCGGACTCTGCGGCAATGCATAAAACTGTCCCTGATTCATACGCGAAGGCACGACAAAATCGCGTGCTCCCTCCGGGGTACTCTTAATCAGGACCGGTGTTTCCACTTCCATGAAGTTATAGGAATCCAGATAATTCCGCACAAGATGGGCCATACGGTGGCGTAATTCCAGATTTTTACGGACAGCCCGACGGCGCAAATCCAAATAACGGTATTTCATCCGGATTTCATCTCCTCCGTCGGTATTGTCCTCTATCGTGAAAGGAGGAACCTCAGAATGACTCAGCACACTGATTTTCCCAATCAGTATTTCGATATCCCCGGTCGGGATCTTTGCATTCCTGCCGGCTCTTTCCACTACAGTACCCTCTACCCGGATGACATATTCACGCCCTAAATGTTCCACCTGTTTCTTTATCTCTTCGGCAGCGGATTCTTCCACCACCAATTGTGTTATTCCATACCGGTCCCGAAGGTCGACAAAGGTCATCGCACCCAGATTACGAACCTTCTGGACCCAACCGCTCAATATTACTTTTTGATTGACATTTTCAAGCCGCAGCTCTCCACATGTGTGTGTTCTATACATATCGTAATGTTATAAAGTTTTCTGTTATCTTTTTATAAAGAAACGGATGTCCGATTCTACCAATTGGCGAAAATACTAAGAATTTATGAAATTATTGAAAATTAGGAATTGAAAATTGCAAATTATTACTCTATCTTTGAGGTGAATTTATAACAGATCAAGGTGAATTATATTGACATCATTATTTTAGCGCTCATTGTGCTTGGAGCCATACACGGTTTTATCCGGGGACTGATTATAGAAATCACGACTCTGCTGGGATTGGCAGCAGGTATTTATGCATCCATGAAATATGCCTATATTCTGGAAGACGTCCTGAAAAACTTTCTGGATATATCATCAAAATATTCTTCGTATATTGCCCTCTTTATCACGTTTATGCTGGTTGTCATGCTTGTATTTGCATTAGGGAGACTGCTTACCGAACTTATAGATGTCATACTGCTGGGATTTGTCAATAAACTGCTCGGGGCTGTCATGGGTGCAATCAAAGTCGCCCTGATTCTCTGCACGCTCATCATGATAATAAACGTCTTAAATGAAAAATTCCTGTTTATAAGTGAAGAAACATTGGAAAAGAGCATATTATTCCATCCTTTTCTTAATTTTGCGGAGAAAATATATCATTCGATCCGCGAATGAACAAACGTTCGCGAATGAACAAATATACCGGATAAAATACAGAATATAGTAACAGTCAAAATAATAACTCTATGAATTTTGTAGATGAATTGAAATGGAGGGGTATGATTCATGACATCATGCCCGGAACCGAAGAATTACTCTCCAAAGGACAAACAACCGCCTATGTCGGCATTGATCCGACAGCCGATTCTCTCCATGTCGGACATCTGGTGTCTGTCATGATGATGAAGCATTTTCAAGTGGCGGGACACAAGCCCATTTTCATCATCGGCGGAGCAACCGGAATGATTGGCGACCCCAGCGGAAAATCACAGGAAAGAAATCTGCTGACAGAAGAAACCATACAAAAAAATATGGCAGGAATCAAAGCCCAGCTGTCACATTTCATCGACTTCAACTCGACGGCATCCAACGCTGCCATTATGCTGAATAATTACGACTGGATGAAACAATTCTCATTTTTAGATTTCATACGCGATGTCGGCAAACACATTACGGTCAATTATATGATGGCAAAAGACTCTGTCAAACGCCGTCTGAACGGAGAATTTGCCGATGGCATGTCTTTCACCGAATTTACTTATCAGCTGGTACAAGGATATGACTTCCTGCATCTCCGCAAACATTATGACTGTATGCTGCAAATGGGAGGCTCGGACCAGTGGGGCAATATTACGACCGGTTCAGAGCTGATACGCCGCAAAGAAGGGCTGGAGGCATACGGCTTAACATGGCCTTTAATGACTAAAAGCGATGGCAAAAAGTTCGGCAAAACAGAATCAGGCAACATCTGGCTGGATCCCAGGCGCACTTCACCCTATAAGTTCTACCAGTTCTGGCTCAATACAACCGATGAAGATGCCGCACGTTATGTAAAAATTTTCACCCTGTTGCCACCGGCTGAAATCGATGCCCTCATCGCAGAGCATTCAGAGGCTCCCCACCTTCGCAAACTGCAGAAGACTCTGGCAAAAGAAATCACCTGTCTGATTCATGGGGAAGATGCTTATAATTCTGCACTGGAAGCATCACAGATTCTATTTGGCAATGCAACTTCCGAGTCGCTAAGAAAAATTGACGAACCAACCTTCCTGTCTGTTTTTGAAGGAGTGCCTCAATTTGAAATTTCTGCATCCGACTTAAAGGCCGGTATCAGTATCGTAGATTTCCTTGCAGACAAGACCGCTATCATGGCATCCAAAGGCGAAGCCCGCCGCGCCCTTAAATCCAACGCCATTTCCATCAACAAGGAAAAGGCCGGCGGAGAGGAGGTCATTATCAATGAAGAGCATTTAATCGACGGAAAATATATTCTTGCCCAAAGCGGTAAAAAGAATTATTTCCTCATCGTTGTAAAATAGACAGATAAAAAGAGCAGCTGCCTGATAAACAAGCAGCTGTTTTTATTCTTCAATTTCAAGATCCTGATATAAAAAATCATTATAAGGGAACCGTGCCGAATGGATATCTTTCACCACTGCATAGAGTTTTTCTTTTAGTTCGTCAATATTCTCTTTTTTTGCCGCAGAAATATAGACGGTTTCTCCTCCCTGTTTAGACATCCACATTTGTTTCAAATCGTCCAAACTGTAATTTTCACGTAATATAGGAGTCAAATCATCATCATCTTTTTTTACATACCGAAAAGCATCGATTTTATTAAATACCGTAATTGTCGGCTTAGGATCCTTCAGCAATTCGGCAAGCGTTTCATTCACCACCCGCATTTGATCTTCAAACTGCGGATGCGATATATCCACAATATGCAAAATAACATCAGCCTCCCGCACTTCATCTAAAGTCGATTTGAATGACTCTATCAAATGATGGGGCAACTTCCGAATGAACCCTACCGTATCTGCCAACAATAACGGCACGTTTTTTATGGCTATCTTACGCACAGTGGTATCTAAGGTTGCAAACAGCTTATTTTCCGCAAATACTTCCGATTTGCTTAGCAGATTCATCAAAGTGGATTTTCCTACATTCGTATAACCGACCAATGCCACACGAACCAATTTGCCGCGATTTTTGCGCTGAATCATCTTCTGACGGTCTATTTTAGATAATTCTTCTTTCAGACGAGTGATTTTATCCCGAATGATACGACGGTCGGTTTCAATTTCAGTTTCTCCCGGTCCCCTCAAACCAATACCACCTTTCTGTCGCTCCAAATGGGTCCACATACCCGTCAAACGAGGCAGTAAATACTGGTATTGCGCCAGTTCAACTTGCGTTTTCGCATGAGCTGTACGCGCTCGACTGGCAAATATATCCAGTATCAGATTCGTACGGTCGAGCACTTTAATGCCTTTAAACATTCCCTCGATATTACGCAGCTGCGTAGGAGAAAGTTCGTCATCAAAGATAATCATGTCTGTCTCATGTTCTTCAATATAAGCCTGTATTTCCTCTAATTTCCCCTTTCCGATAAAAGTAGCATGTACCGGTTTATCCAAATTCTGGGTAAATATCTTCACCGTTTCCGCACCTGCCGTTTCCGCCAGGAAAGATAGCTCATCCAAATATTCACACATTTGATTATAGGTTACATCTTTAGATTGCAAGGCAACCCCTACCAATATCGCTTTTTCTGTTTTTTTTCCGGTATAATACATAAAACAATGGTTCTAAGACAAAATAAAGGGCTGACACAACATATGACAGCCCTTTGTATTCTAATTAATCCGCTTATCAATTATTGAGACAACTGGAAGTTAATCGGCAATGTGTAAGAAACTCTTACCGGTTTACCTCTCTGTTTACCCGGCTTCCATTTGGGCATTGCTTTTACAACCCGCATCGCTTCTTTATCCAAAGATGAGTCTACTCCTCTCAATACTTTCACATCGGTAATAGAACCGTCTCTTTCTATCACAAACTGAATATACACTTTACCTTGAATACCATTCTCCATAGCCAATACCGGATATTTTACATTTTTGGCAATCCATTTCTGAACATTACCTCCAGGAAAACTCGGCATATCCTCTACCACTACAAAGACTTCCGTATCACCGGTATCTTCATCTCCGTATTCACCGAAATCAGTAGCATCAGTCGGAGTATCTGTATTTTCAGAGGTATCGTCTACATCTTGAATTTCAAGTTCTTCATCAATCTGATTATCATCCTCAACAATATCAATCAAATCTGTCAATCTCGGAGCCGGAGGTGGCGGAGGTGGCGGCTTTAACATTTGTTGCGTAATCGGAATGATTTCTTCCTCAATCTGTTCTTCAGCAACCGTCTGAAACTGGCTTACCTCTTCAGAAGAAGATTTCCATTCAAAGGCAAATAGCAGGATTGCTAAAGCCAGAGTAAGACCGACCTCAAAGAAAACTCCTTTTTTGTCTTCAAGATCTGCTTTCTGTGACTTTTTTACTTCCATGATATAAATTTTGTGTTGTTATTTACAATTCATTCAGCGGGGTAAAAGTAAAAAAAAATGGAATAGCAAACAACATTTCAAACGTTTTTTTCAAATAAAACGTTAAAGTCAAAATTTTGACATAATCAATCCTTAATTAATTTAACATCCTTATTTTGACTTGCAGATTTCAACGCCATATCGTATTTTTGCGCAAACAAGCAAAACCCAATAATCCCATGTTACATATTTACTACTTAAAACTATCCGATTACCAATCATATCCAGATGAGTATTTCATACCTTATGTAAGCAATAACACATATAAAAATGTACAACAATTCCACAATATAAAAGTACGTCAAACCAAGTTATTAGGAGAAACTCTAACCCGCAGACTCATTGCCCAAACCTGGGGGTTATCATCTAAAGATTATCAAATAAAAAAAGGAGAACACGGGAAACCTTATCTTAACATTCATGGCCTATCGGCACATTTCAACATTTCACATTCCGGTGACTACATTTTATGCGCCATCAGTGACCAAAAAGTAGGAATTGATATTGAACAATGGAGTCTTCCCCGCCTAAATGTAGCAAAACGTTTTTTTCATCCTCACGAGTTTGAAATTATTGATAAAACGACCGATCAAAAATTAAAACAGAAACTATTTTTCAATTATTGGTCTGTCAAGGAGAGCTACCTGAAGTATACCGGAAAAGGGTTAAGTAACCAGCTCTCATCATTTGAAGTCTGTTTTGACGGAGATATTGTCACATTAAAAAGAGGGCATTCCTCACTGTCTGTGACTGTTTCGGAATGCCCTATAGATTCTAATTATAGCAGTTATGTATGCCGTCAATTACCGGATTCGTTTTCCATCAGCCATTTTAAACTTTGATGTCTCCATTCTTAATAAGCCATTCTGCTATCTGGACAGCATTCAATGCTGCACCTTTCTTGATTTGATCTCCAACAACCCAAAATGCCAAGCCGTGTTCATCGGCCAAATCTTTTCGAATACGTCCCACATACACCGAATCCTTACCGGAAACGAACAGCGGCATAGGGTATTCATTTTCTTGCGGATTATCCTGCAACACAATTCCTTCTGCCTTATCAAAAGCTGCACGAGCCTCCTCCTCTGTTATCGGCCGCTCTGTTTCCACCCAAATACTTTCAGAGTGAGCCCGCAATGCAGGAACACGGACACAAGTGGAACTCACCTTTATATCTGAATGCATGATTTTTTGAGTTTCATTAAACATTTTCATTTCCTCTTTTGTGTATCCATTGTCTGTAAACACATCAATCTGAGGAATCAAATTAAATGCCAGCTGATAGGCAAATTTTTCAACAACAGGGACATCTCCAGCCAACAGTTGCCGATGTTGGATATACAATTCATCCATTGCTGCCGCACCAGCCCCACTGGCCGCCTGATAGGTTGCAACATGGACTTTTCTGATATGCGACAACTCTTCTATTGCCTTCAGCGCCACAACCATTAATATAGTCGTGCAATTAGGATTTGCAATAATTCCCCGTGGACGACTTAATGCATCTTGTGGATTCACTTCCGGCACAACCAAAGGGACATCCTTATCCATCCGAAAAGCACTGGAATTATCAATCATCACAGCACCATATTTAGTTATAGTGTCGGCAAATTCTTTTGATGTGTCCCCTCCAGCAGATACAAAAGCAATGTCTACACCCTTAAAATCATCATTATGTTGCAGCAACTGAACGGTCAACTGTTTTTCCTTAAAGGTGTATTGTTTGCCGGCACTACGCCTGGAACCAAATAAAACCAATTCATCCATTGGGAAATTTCTTTCTTCCAATACCTTAAAAAACTCCTGACCAACAGCTCCGCTGGCTCCAACAATTGCAACTTTCATACTTTCTATCCTACTAATGTATTAATAGTTCCATATAAATGATTACTCCCCTGTTGAGTTCAATCTTTTACTTTGCCGTTTACGTTCTATTTCATCCAAGATAATTTTACGCAACCGCATTGAATGAGGAGTTACTTCAACATACTCATCCTCCTGGATATATTCCAATGCTTCTTCCAAACTAAATTTAACCGGAGGAGCAATATTCACTTTATCATCAGATCCACTAGCTCGCATATTAGTCAATTTCTTTGACTTACAAACATTAATCACAATGTCGTCAGGACGAGTACTCTCTCCTATCACTTGTCCTGCATAAACAGTTTCACCCGGTTCGATAAAGAATTTTCCACGATCCTGCAATTTATTAATTGCATAAGCATAGGTATCTCCTGTTTCCATGGCAATCAAAGAACCATTAATTCGCATTTCAATATCGCCCTTATACGGTTCGAACCCTTTTAGCCGATGGGCTATAATTGCTTCTCCTGCAGAAGCAGTCAACAAACTGCTACGCAAACCGATAATACCGCGTGACGGGATATCAAAATCCAAATGCACTCGTTCATCACGAGTTTCCATATTGTTCAATACTCCTTTTCTCTTCGTCACCATTTCTATAGCCTTCCCGGAGAACTCTTCCGGGATATCGATGGTCAACTCTTCAACCGGTTCGCATTTCTGCCCATCGATTTCCTTAATGATAACTTTGGGTTGCCCCACCTGAAGTTCATATCCTTCACGCCGCATACTTTCTATAAGTACGCTCAAATGAAGCACACCACGCCCATAAACTATAAATGAATCTGCACTTAAACCCGGTTCAACCCGCAATGCAAGATTCTTTTCAAGCTCTTTATCCAATCGCTCTTTAATATGGCGAGATGTTACATATTTACCATCCTTACCAAAAAAAGGTGAATTATTTATGGTAAACAGCATACTCATCGTCGGCTCATCAATAGCAATTGGTGTCAGTGCTTCCGGATTTTCATAATCAGCGATAGTATCACCTATTTCAAAACCTTCAATACCGACAATTGCACAGATCTCTCCTGACTCAACTTCATCGACTTTCTGTTTTTCCAAACCTTCAAACAACATCAAATCCTTGATACGACTCTTTATTTGTGTTACACCATCACGCTTACACAAAGTAATAGGCATACCTGCTTTCAACTTACCACGCGTCAGTTTACCTATTGCAATACGGCCGATATAAGATGAATATTCCAAAGATGTAATCATCATTTGGGGAGTTCCTTCTGCAATAACCGGTTCTGGAATATCTTCAATAATCGCATCTAACAATGGAGTGATATCATCTGTACGATGTCTCCAATCTGTTGACATCCAACCCTGTTTTGCACTTCCATATATGGTTTTAAAATCCAGCTGTTCTTCACTCGCTCCTAAAGAAAACATCAAATCAAATACCTCTTCCTGCACCTCATCCGGACGACAATTCGGCTTATCAACTTTGTTTACTACAACAATAGCTTTCTTACCTAACCCCAATGCTTTTTGCAATACAAATCGTGTCTGAGGCATTGTGCCTTCAAATGCATCTACTAATAGCAAAACACCATCTGCCATATTCAATACACGCTCTACTTCACCTCCAAAATCCGAGTGTCCCGGAGTATCTATAATGTTTATCTTATAATCCTTATAATGTACTGACACATTTTTAGCAAGGATTGTAATCCCTCGCTCACGTTCCTGATCATTATTGTCGAGAATCAGGTCTCCGCTTTGTTTTTCATTCTCTCTGAATTGCTTTCCTTGCAATATCATCTTATCCACGATGGTTGTTTTTCCGTGGTCAACGTGCGCAATAATGGCGATGTTTCTTAATTTCCGCATTTTATCTTTATTTTACTGATACAAAAGTACAATTATTTGTTGAGAACGAAAAACAAAAAAAAGTTGAAAGTCAGTAATTTCAACTTTCAACTTTTCTATTTTATGAAAAAAGATTATTCTGCTGCTTATTCTACTCTATTTGCACTTCCCAATACATTAATTGTTTTATGCTTATAAAGTTCTTTCAAAGCTTCACGGGCAGGTCCTAAATATTTCCGCGGGTCAAATTCTGCCGGTTTAACAGCAAATACTTCTCGAATGGCTGCCGTCATAGCCAAACGGCCATCAGAATCAATATTAATCTTGCAAACGGCAGATGTTGCAGCCTTGCGCAATTGCTCTTCCGGAATGCCGACAGCATCTTTTAAAGCTCCTCCATATTTATTAATAATCGATACTTTATCCTGAGGCACTGAAGATGAGCCATGCAAAACAATTGGAAATCCAGGTATCCGTCTCTCAATTTCCTCCAGAATATCAAAACGCAAAGGAGGCGGCACTAAGACGCCATCAGCATTCCGAGTACATTGCTCCGGTTTGAATTTATTAGCACCATGAGAAGTTCCGATTGAAATTGCCAAAGAGTCAACCCCTGTCTTTTTAACAAAATCTTCAACCATATCAGGACTCGTATATACACTTGCTGCAGCAACAACATCATCTTCAATACCAGCCAAAACACCAAGTTCACCTTCAACAGTAACATCATATTGGTGTGCGTAATCTACCACTTTTTTAGTTAAAGCCACATTTTCTTCATACGGCAAAGAAGAACCATCTATCATTACAGACGAAAAACCCATTTCAATACAAGAAACACATAATTCAAATGTATCACCATGATCCAGATGCAAACAAATGGGAAGGTTACATCCCAACTCTTTGGCATATTCAACAGCACCTTGGGCCATATACCGCAAAAGAGTCTGATTGGCATACTTACGAGCTCCGCTTGAAACTTGCAGAATCACCGGAGACTTTGTCTCCACACATGCAGAAACAATCGCCTGCAACTGCTCCATATTATTAAAATTAAAAGCCGGAACTGCATACTTGCCTTCCATGGCTTTTTTAAACATTTCTCTGGAGTTTACCAGACCTAATTCTTTGTAGCTAACCATGATTTGTTGTGTATTAAAGTTAATTTATTTTCTTTGTCCGAAAATTCTCAACAACATTATAAAGAGATTAATAAAGTCCAAATACAGACTCAATGCTCCACAAATTGCCAATTTTTGAGTAAATTCATTATCTTCAGCATATATCAAAGCCTTGATTTTCTGAGTATCCCAAGCGACTAATCCTACAAATACCAAAACACCAACATAAGTAACAATCCAATTCAATATTGTACTATGGAGGAATATATTAACCACAGAAGCTATTATAATGCCAATTAATGCCATAAATGCCAAATTCCCCATTTGAGTTAAATCCCTTTTTGTCACAAATCCGTAAATACTCATTACTGCAAAAGTTCCGGCTGTAATAAAAAAAGCGGTAGCGATTGACTCGGCCGTAAAAGCCAAAAAATAAACAGAAAAAGTAATTCCAGTCAACACAGAATATAACATAAACAATCCTGACAATACTGGCAAACTAAAAGAAGAGACTCTCGCAGAGATAAGCCAAACTAATCCGAATTGTGCGATCAATATTCCCCAAAATAAAAAACTGTTCCCAAAAAACATTTCCAATAACTGAGAACTTCCTGCTACCAATGTAGCCGTACCTCCTGTCAATAACAAGGCGGTACACATCCATATATATACACTTCTCACCAATGTATTCTCAATTGCCACCGTTCCTTGATATTCCTTCGTTGATAACCCTCTTTGATATTCCATAATATTATACTTTATAATTACTTACCATTGAATCTCTTGCAAACCATGTTCTCGCAAATATGCATTTGTCCTACTAAAATGATGATTTCCATACCATCCTCCCCGATTTGCAGCAAGAGGAGAAGGATGTACTGCTTTCAATACCAAATGCTTATTAGGATCAATAAATGCCCCTTTACGCTGTGCATAAGCCCCCCACAATAAAAATACCAAATGCTCCTTTTTATCAACCAATCTTCTAATTACAGCATCTGTGAAAAATTCCCAACCTTTATTTTGATGAGATCCGGCACAATGTGCACGTACAGTTAATGTAGCATTCAATAACAACACCCCTTGCTCAGACCATCGCTCTAAATTTCCAGACTTCGGTACAGGTATTCCCAAATCATTTTCGATTTCCTTAAAAATATTCTGCAACGAAGGGGGAAAATCCACTCCTTCTGGAACAGAAAAAGAAAGTCCGTGTGCCTGCCCTGGACCATGATAAGGATCCTGTCCCAAAATTACAACTTTCGTATTTTCAACCGGACAACGATTAAAAGCATTAAATATCAAACGTCCAGGAGGATATATACTGACATGAGAAGTAGTATATTCTCCTCGTACAAATTCCACTAAATTGGAGAAATAAGGTTTATCAAATTCATCTTTCAAAAGTGCTTTCCAAGATTTTTCTATTTGTACATCCATATTGACACTTGATATTATAAAAATGTTAGTTAGGTATCTCCACCTTTACTTCAAACAATTTTGGCCACCGTTTTCCTGTCAGGTAAAAAGTTTTTCTTGACGGATTCCAGGCAATACCATTCAACACATCATCTTTATCATCCAACTTTTCTCTTTCCACAGCGGACAATAAACCTTTTAAATCAATATCATATTTTACCACTCCACTATCCGGATCTATGGCTACAATTCGATCTGTCAACCAGACATTTGCCCATATCAGACCATCAATATATTCCAATTCATTCAGTTGCTCAACAGGACCAAGATTATCATATACTTCAACCTCTTTCAATATATTAAAGGTAGAAGGAACAATATAATATAGTTTATTCGTACCATCACTCATAACCAAACAATCCCCCATCGTCGTAATTCCCCAACCTTCAGAATCATATTCAAATGAGGATTCTAATGAAAAAGTTTTCAAATCATAAACAAATCCTTTACGCGAACGCCATGTAATTTGATAAATTTTATCTCCGGAAATAGTTATCCCTTCTCCAAAATACTGACCGTCTATATTTAGTACCGAATGTATTTTTCCACTTTTCATATCTATTTTACGTATGGAAGACTCGCCATACTGTCCTGTCCCTTCATACATAAAACCATCCCGATAAGTCAATCCTTGAGTATATGCCTTCGAATCATGAGGGTACTCCTTCAGCACACTATACTTACATCTAATCGGAGCTTTAGCTGGTTTCACCCGTATCGAACCCGTTGCCACACCTTTCTTATTATCAGGATGCCATGCAACAACTTTTATCATCATCAAACCCGTCTTGAGATTTCCTATCGGTAATGAAAAACGAGTCACACCAGCTCCTAAACGCGCAACCTCACTGCCATCCATATAAATAGCAGAAGAATCCACTACAAACCGATTCTTACTTTCAAATTCTACCACTAACTCTTCGTCAAAAGAATATAAGCTATTCTTTTCAGGCGAGAGCAAGTTCAGACTATTTACATATTTCACCTCGTTTTTATCTGCTTTCACTACGATTTCTTTATGCTCTTTCTTTGCATTACCCCCTCCACAAGATATCAATAAAACCAAACAAATAAAATAGTACCAATAAGACATATTACTTTAACTTTCTAATTCCCATTCATATCCATCTTTCGTATCTTTCACAATTACTCCTGCTATTTTCAATTCGTCCCGTATTTTATCAGAAGTCTCCCAATCTTTCTTTTGTTTTGCCTCTGCTCGAATAGCCATCACCATATCCAAAATATTACCTAATACTTCATGATCTTTACTCACGGCTTCTACCTCTGCCTTCAATCCTAATATATCAAATACAAAATCGTGATATAATTTTTTTAATTTGTTCAAATTTTCCACACTTATCTTCTCACTGCCAGCAACAAGAGAATTTATTATTTTCACTCCATCAAACAAACGAGAAATCAAAACCGGTGTATTCAAATCATCATTAATAGCTTCAAAACATTCTGCTACCAATATATCAATATCCACTGTATTATCAGCACCGGCCTTCACTTTATTCAATGCATTCACTGCTGACATCAAACGTTCATAGCCTTTCTGGGCGGCTTTTAAAGCATCATTTGAAAAATCAAGAGGACTACGATAATGCGCCTGTAAAATAAAGAAACGGATTGTCATAGGAGAATAAGCCTGTTCCAACACTTCGTTCTCTCCAGAAAACAATTGATCCAAGGTAATAAAATTACCTAATGATTTCCCCATTTTCTTACCGTTTATCGTCACCATATTATTGTGCATCCAATATTTTACAGCCTCATGTCCATATGCAGCAGTACTTTGTGCAATCTCACATTCATGATGAGGGAATTGCAAATCCAAGCCACCGCCATGAATATCAAAATAATCTCCCAAATATTTTTGACTCATACAAGAACACTCCAAATGCCATCCCGGAAATCCATTTCCCCAAGGCGAAGGCCATCGCATAATATGCTCAGGTGTTGCTTTTTTCCACAAAGCAAAATCTGCAGGATTGTGTTTACCGTCCTGCCCATCCAATTGTCGTGTATTGGCTAATAATTCATCTACCTTACGACCAGACAATTTACCATAATCATACTTTTTATTATAAGCCTCGACATCAAAATAGATATTCCCATCACTTTCATAAGCAAAACCATTACTTAAAATCTTTTTTACCAATTCCATCTGCTCAATGATATGTCCGGAAGCATGCGGTTCAATACTGGGAGACAATGTATTCAATTGCTCCATATTTTTATGATAACGATTTGTATAAAATTGCACAACCTCCATTGGCTCCAGTTGCTCCAATCTCGCTTTCTTTTCTATCTTATCTTCACCATCATCACCATCATTCATCAAATGCCCCACATCCGTAATATTCCGCACGTACCTCACCTTGTATCCAAGGTATTGCAAATACCTAAAAACCAAATCAAATGTAATCGCAGGACGAGCATGTCCCAAATGAGCATCTCCATAAACAGTTGGTCCACAAACATACAATCCCACAAATGGGGGAGTGATCGGCTCAAACACTTCTTTACGCCTCGAAAGAGTGTTATATATATTCAATTTATTATCCATCTTAACATACATTATTTGTTCGGTAAAGATAAAAAAACTTTCATAGATAAAAAAGCAAAAACAAGGTAATAAAATAGGTTAAAGGTTGAAAGTCTTTGGAAAGATTTTCAACCTTTAACCTTATATATTCATAAAATCGTTTTTTAAATCACAGAATTAGCTTATACCCTTTCCCATGAACATTTATAATCTCTACAGACGGGTCCTTTTTCAAATGCTTACGTAATTTTGTAATATACACATCCATACTTCTTGCATTAAAATAATTATCATCAGCCCAAATATTTTTTAATGCATAATTTCTCTCCAACACTTTGTTTACATTCAGACACAGCAATTTCAACAATTCCGACTCCTTAGTTGTCAATTTCTGGTCTTCGACACCATCACTCAAAGTTTGCTTCTTTGAATTAAAGGTTAATTTACCGATTTTAAATATTTCTTGTTCATCTTCAGGTTTTAAACCTGAAGAACGACGCAATACTGCTTCAATACGCAATAACAATTCCTCCATTGAAAACGGTTTGCTCATATAATCATCAGCCCCTATTTTAAAACCTTCCAGAACATCTTCTTTCATATTCTTGGCTGTCAAAAATATAATTGGGATTTCACTATTAATCTGACGAACTTCCTTCGCCAATGTAAAACCATCTTTTTTAGGCATCATAACGTCAAATATACAAATATCAAAAGGTTGATTCAAAAAAGCATCATAAGCAATTTCACCATCCTCACACAACACGGCATCAAAACCTTTCGCTCTTAAATATTCCTTCAGAAGCATCCCCAAATTAGTATCATCTTCTGCTAACAAAATTTTTATTTTCTCTTCCATAACTATTAAGTATTTAATTCAAATCTTTGAAAAGATACATATTAAAAAAATAAAGTTTTCTTCACCTTTTGTTTTTTTGCAGCCAAGGGCAAGATAACATTAAAACAACTCCCATTACCTTCTTCACTTTCTACCTCAATATGACCACCATGAGCTTCCACTATGGTCTTTACGTAAGACAATCCCAATCCAAAGCCTTTTACATCATGAAGATTTCCGGTAGAAACTCTGTAAAACCTCTCAAAGATCATTTTCTGTTCTTTTGCTGCAATTCCTATGCCATTATCTACAACACTTATTATAATATTGTCACCTCTATTATTCGTACTAATACTAATCTCCGGTGTTTTTGCACAATATTTTATCGCATTATCCAACAAATTTGATACAACATTTGTAATATGCACTTCATCAGCATACACTTCATCATGCTCCGCATTGGGATAACAGAATAATTTACCACCTTTATCCTCTACCCGTAAACTAAACTTAGCTGCCAGTCCTTCCACTATCTCATTTAGATTAACATTCCTCAACTTCAATTTCATACGAGTCTCTGTAAACAATGCCGTCTGCAACACCTTTTCCACTTGAAATGTCAAACGCTTACTTTCATCCCGAATAATACCGGCAACACGATCAACACTTTCAGCAGAGTGACTGACAACTCCATCTTTAAGCATTTGAGCCGCCAAAGAAATTGTTGCTATTGGAGTCTTAAACTCATGAGTCATATTATTAATAAAATCATTCTTAATCACTGACATCTTTTTTTGCTTTACAATTTCCATGATACAAAACACAAAGCAAGCAACTAACAATAATGTAATCAACAAGCTGGGCAACACCATATAAATCGATGAGACCCAATCATGGAACTCTTCCGGAAATATTATAAATAATGTTGTCCCATTTGACACTTCATCTATAGACAACCGCCAATGATATGAATAATCCGAACTGCTATTAAAAAAATGAGGAGACATTAAAATAAAACGTTCTCTCTCTTTCACAGCAAATTCAAAATCATTCGTTATTCCATTTTTATTTAAGCATTCTCTAATAATTTTAGCAAAATCCACCTCTTCCAATTGAACTTCCAAATTTGGAGAATCATACTCTTTATTCACAACTACCAAATCATATTTTTTCCCAAACTTTTTCTTTAATGCCTGTCTCGATTTTTCAATAGAATTCAATAATCCTTTATTTCCTTTCTGCCCGAACACATCATTGACAGATGTTCCTTTTTCTCCATATTTCAACGGAGTATCCGCATAATCAATCACAATATTCATATTATGGGCCGAAGCTTCCATCCCCAATCCAAAAGGTACTTCATGTATCATTTTCTCCCCCTTCTCACATATTGCATTTGCCTGTTCTTTCACATTCATCTGCTTGTCAAGAATATTCAGCACTTGATCTACTGATTTGTTTACCAAATAGTCAAACTGAGCTTTTTTCAATCTAAAAGCAGTCTGGAAATATCGAGCCTGCGTAAATATCAAGCCCAACAAGGCAATACCCATAACAACACCTAATATGATGATTTGCTTCTTTCTCATACCCACAAATTTAACACTTCCAGATTACACCACTACATACTTAACAGAGTTTAACCTACAAAAATAATTTTACAACACCCTGTATCAAACATTATCAAAACAAACACATCTGAACATCTTTTATTTTATCAATATCTTTACCTAAATGCTTATACGCCAACTCCGTAACTTCACGTCCCCGTGGAGTGCGCTTTAAAAAGCCCTCTTTTATTAAAAACGGCTCATAAACTTCTTCCAATGTACCGGCATCCTCTCCAACTGCCGTTGCAATCGTAGTTAATCCAACAGGACCTCCTTTAAATTTCTCTATAATAGTCAACAAAATTTTATTATCCATCTCATCCAACCCATATTTATCGATATTCAAAGCTTCCAAAGCATATTTTGTAATCTCATGATCAATCTCTCCATTCCCTTTCACCATCGCAAAATCTCTTACCCTTCGCAACAATGCATTCGCTATACGTGGTGTGCCACGGCTACGGGAAGCAATCTCTTGCGCTGCCTGAGAAGTTATACCAACATTCAGAATCGAAGCAGAACGGTTGACTATCCCCGTCAACACACCTATATCATAATATTCCAAATGGCAGTTAATGCCAAAACGAGCACGCAAAGGAGCTGTCAACAACCCACTACGAGTTGTCGCTCCTATCAAAGTAAAAGGATTTATCTGAATTTGCACAGAACGTGCAGCAGGACCCTTATCTATCATTATATCAATACGATAATCTTCCATTGCAGAATACAGATATTCTTCAACAAGCGGACTCAAACGATGAATCTCATCGATAAACAAAACATCATTTTCCTCCAAATTTGTCAATAATCCAGCCAAATCTCCTGGCTTATCCAATACAGGACCAGACGTCACCTTTATACCAACTCCCAATTCATTGGCAATAATCGTAGACAATGTCGTTTTACCCAAACCTGGAGGCCCATGTAAAATGACATGATCCAACGATTCCCTACGCATCTTGGCAGCTCTTACAAAAATTTCAAGGTTTTCGACTATTTTCTTTTGCCCTTGAAAATCTCCAAAATTCAGAGGCCTCAACGCCCGCTCAAACTCACAGTCAGATTCCTTTAAAGTATTATCCCTGATATCAAATTCATTCATAGCTCATCCATTTGTATTTTACCCCTCTTTTGTTTCGCAAAATTAATTTTTTCCTAATAGATTTATAACATCTTCCTCTATCTTACAAATTGGCAAATAGGCCCCATATTTAATATTCTGCCGCAATTCATAATCCACACTATAGCGCCCCCGATACACTTCTTTCATCATTTCACTATGTGCATTTTGTCTTTTCCTGGCTTTTCTCAGCAACAATTTACAAACTTCTTTACACAGCAGCAACACTAAATCGTACAGATTATGCCCTCTAACGAACAAATACACATTATCCGGAGTCAAGCCCAATTCACGATACCTTTCCTTTACAATATCCAGATCAGCATTAGAATACTTACGCCCTAAAGCTTCCACTTTTTTCTCAATTCTAATTTTCCATTCTTCCAACACAGGTTCCCCATGTTCGGTTATCAATGGTCTTTTTTTCGAATTAGAAAGACAAAGATATGAATCAAATTCCGCCTGACTGAATAAACTTGGGTCGGCATTTTGAAAATACAAATGCCATACAAAAAGATCATATAATATATTCGAAAACATCTTCAGAAAACGGCGGAAATCAAACACGGTATTTTTCATATGAGTTGCTCTGCTACACACATCATCCAATCCTTCCGCAAAACAATGATGATTTTCAAATGAATAAGTATATGTCTGTAAAACATAATGTTCTACATTAATCATCCTTTCCCTCAACAAATAACGATAATCACTATCTATACAAATAAAGAAATTAGGATTTAAATAATCAAAATATTTCAAACATTGAGTCACTCCATATGTTTCCCGGCCAAATTCATTCCTTGAACCGGCCAAAAAATGAAATTTGTCCCCCGGCCGGAAATGCTTCAAAACAGCCCCCCAAAACGCAATATCATCCTTATTCTCCACATGTACAGCAGCTCTACACCGAAACATCCTGGCATCCAATGCAAAGCGTCGTGCTGCAGCCGAATAATAAGCTGTGCGGTATGCCGTTTTATCTATTCCTTCTTTTTTTGAACAGCCTCCCAACATATACTCTCACTTTTTCATCTGGATCAAATCTTCAACAAAAACCAATTTGTCTCCCCAACCATCTCCGAACAAACTGGGCGAATGCGTAGATGTAATAATTTGACAATTCGGATTTAAACGGCGAATCTCCTCAAACAATTTATATTGCCACTCAATATGCAGTGAAATTTCAGGCTCATCCATCAACAATATATAAGGCTGTTCCTCCATCAAAAAAACCCGCATCAAAATAAGCAGCAACTGCTTTTCACCGGAAGACAATTTATACAATGGAATCTCCTCTCCATCATCAATAAATATTAAATGATTTGTATGGGGATCTATCTTAATCTCTTTCTGGGTTTTCACAAACAAGCGATCCACTGTCTCAAACAACATCCGAATGCGCTTATTAATACAATCAGCTTCTTTCGGGAAATTAGTAGCTTTCAGACGATAATCAGAAAATGACGGATTCTTTCCACCAATATCATATACAATGGTATGCAATTCATTATACAGCTGACTATACTCCTTACCTGCCTTAGGCCTATCCCTGAAAGGAACATCAAATGTACTAATTTTCTGGTATTTTACTCCTTCCAATACTTTTTTCAGTTCCGAAGCCGGCATCTTTTGATGAAATTCCACTTCACGTCCTCCAACATCCATTTTCACATCAACGCCATACACCTTCAGTTTTTTTACATCAGCCATCATCACCGAATCAATAATATTAAACAAAGTAGTTTTACCACTTCCGTTTATACCAATCAAAATATTCACATCCTGATTCAACTTTTCCCAACGAAAATCATATTTACGCCACAAATCCCGAATTTCAATACTGCAAATAACATTCTCCATAAACCCAATCATTTAATTTATATAGTATACGACAAACTTACGATTTTTTTGTAATTTTAGCGGACCATTTGAAGCGATTTATTCTATATTCTAATCAAATATAAACAAATTCAATGATGAAAGCCTTCCATACTATTATCCTACTGATTTTTTCAAATATCTTCATGACTTTTGCCTGGTATGGTCATTTGAAACTTTCCGAAATGAAAATCACGACCCATTGGCCCCTTTTAGGTATCATTCTGCTCTCCTGGGGGATGGCTTTTTTTGAATATTCACTACAAATTCCAGCCAATAGAATTGGTTTCCAGGGCAATGGAGGACCGTTCACTCTATTACAACTAAAAGTGATTCAAGAAGTCATCACCCTCATCATATTTGCATTTTTCACCATGGTATTTTTCCAAGGAGAAACCTTGAAATGGAATCATCTGGCTGCAGCGATATGCCTTGTTATGGCTGTTTACTTTGTATTTATGAAATAGAACAATCCATTACAATACAAAATTAAGTTCAAAAAATATGTAAAAATAATATTTTACATATTAAATTTATTGTCTGGTATTTGACATTATATGTATAATACATATATTTGCATTGTCATTATATATGATATATACACGTATGTTACATATATTTTAATAAACAAATGCAAGAATACATAGACATACTCCGCACTCTGAACTACGAATTAATCAAGAATTTGGGATTGTTCAAAAGACGCGCTAATATGACATTCAGTCAGCGTCACATTCTTTATCATATTGATAATCATCCGGGACTTTCTATTCGCGAATTGGCTTCTTTGCTATATGTTGACCATTCTACCATGAGTCGTAACATAAAAAAACTGGAACAAGACGGGTGGATAAAAATTTATCAGGATGAAACAGATAAAAGAAAAAAGATAATATCTCTTTCTTTGGAAGGATACAAACTTCTAACAGAAGCAACAGAATCAATCAACCAAACTATCGGTCAAGCCTTAAATTTACTTTCAAAAGAAGAAATTGAATCCATTATCGAAAACGTTCGCAAATATAATCAAGCCTTGGAACAACAATAAAAAAACATGACAAACGAAACACTAATCATTACACAAGACGAAATCAGACGGGCATTAGATTTAAGCGACTATATATCCATCATAGAACAGACTCATACATGTCATGCAAAAAGTCAGGTATACACTCCCGACTTATTGCATGCCAATGTTCAGCAAGGAGAATTTCACTTGAAAACCGGAGGCTTGATTTACCCGGACGGGGAGTATTATGGAGTAAAAATCAATGGCGGTTTTTTACATAACACCCAAAACTACCAGCTTCCTAACATATTAGGTATTATATACATTTGTGATGCACGGAATGGATATCCTTTGGCAGTAATGGATTCTGTTACTATCAGCAAACTTCGCACCGGAGCAGCATCTGCCGTCGCTGCCAAATACTTGGCTCCACAGCAATCGATACAATTAGGAGTATTTGGCTATGGTTCACAAGCAGAAATACAGACAAAAGCCATTTCTAAAGTGCGCCAGATTGAACACATTCGTGTCAGCGGCAGAGACATAGAAAAGGCCTCAGCATTTGCCGCTGAGCTTCAAAAAGAATTTGACATACCGATAACCTGTCATTCCTTGGAAGAGACTGCCCGTTCCAGCAACCTGATTATCACAGCAACCCCGGCACGTGGCTACTATCTGAAAAAAGAGTGGATAAACCCCGGCACCTTCATCGCAGCCGTTGGAGCAGACAGTCCAGGCAAACAGGAATTACAACCAGAACTCGTAGCATCCGCAACCATTGTAGCGGACATAAAAAGTCAGGTGTGCCGCGTTGGAGAATCGCAACATGCTTTAAAGCAAGAATTAATCACACCGGAAGACATATATGCCGAACTGGGGGAAATCGTTACAGCCCAAAAGGCTTTACCTTCAACAGAAGACATCACGATTTATGATTCCACAGGAACAGCCCTTCAGGACATCAGCATCGGTGTAACCATTTACAAAAAACTGAAACAGAAAAAATGCAATAAAATCAAATTGTTCAATTAAGCATAATTAGATAGAATAAAAAGGCAAAAAAACAGTGCTATTAATATAACTTACACAAACATTTAAATTTATGAAAGAAAAACAATTTTACAAAAGGGAAATTCCTATGGTATTTTTAGCATGTCAATTATTGCTGACACCACTATTTTTACCATCGGAAACGTTTGCCAATGTTTCCTTGAAAAACAACATGCGCACAATGACCCCTCAAGACAAAAACATGAGAGTAATCAAAGGAACTATCAAAGATGAGTCTGGCGAAGCATTTCCTGGGGCTACAATCATGGTAAAAGGCACCACACTTGGAGTTGTCAGCAATGCAGACGGAAATTACAGCATATCCGTTCCTAACGATCCAAATACTGTTTTAGTCATTTCCTTCGTAGGAATGAAGACAAAAGAAATCAAAATTGGCAAAGCAACAACACTGAACATTATACTTGAAGAAGAATCAACAGCATTGGAGCAAGTTGTTGTAAATGGTGTTTTCGAACGTAAAGCCAACACATTCACCGGTTCTGTTAAAACAATTAGCAATGATGAGTTAAAACGAGTAGGAAACTCCAATGTACTACAGTCATTAAAAAATCTCGACCCATCCATTATGTTTTTGGATAACATGGCTTTAGGCTCTGACCCGAATGCTGTTCCCGAAATGGTATTGAGGGGTAAGTCTTCTATCAATATGCAAGATACTGACCTAAAAGCTACCTATGGTAATGATCCCAATGCGCCTTTATTTGTGTTGGACGGTTTCGAAGTATCTATTCAAAAAGTCATGGACTTGGACATGGATCGTATAGAAAGCATGACAATTCTAAAAGATGCCTCTGCCAAAGCCATTTATGGTTCAAAAGCAGCCAATGGTGTCATCGTTATCGAATTAAAGAAAAATCCATCAGGAGATTTACGTGTCACCTATCAGGGAAGCATGGAAATAGAAGCTCCAGACCTTACTTCCTACGATTTATGTAATGCTGCTGAAAAACTGGAAATAGAAAAAAAGTTCGGAATGTATGATGACCTTGAAGCAAATTACGACAACCAACGAATGGCAGCCAAAATATACAATCAAAAACTTGCTGCTGTTACTTCAGGCATCAATACTGACTGGTTATCCAAACCGGTACGTTTAGGTGTCGGTACTAAACATGGCGTATCTGTTGAATTGGGAGATCGAGAACTAAGAGCAATCATAGACCTTTCCTACAATAATATCAAAGGTGTTATGAAAGGTTCAGATCGTACAACAATTTCTGGAGGATTATCACTCTCCTACAGACGTGAAAAATTATTGTTCCGAAATCAATTCACTATAACATCCAATGAAGCAAACGACTCTCCCTATGGTTCTTTTGATGAATATGCAAAATTAAATCCATACTACACCCCATACGATCAATACGGAAATATTTCTGAAAATATTGTACCTCACTTAGATGCTGGAAACAGTGTTATGGTAAATAATTGGTATAAAGATATCGAATTCCAAGCAAACCCATTATACAATGCTCAGCTCAACACTTTGTTACAAAAAAAATACGTTGATTTTACCAACAATTTTGAAATCCAATGGTATGCTTTCACTGGGATGAAAATAACTGGTCGTTTGGGACTTACCGAAAAGAGGAATCGCGAAGACACATTCTACCCTGCCAACCACCTGAAATTTAGAAATTATACAGAAAAAGACCAATATCGTAAAGGATCTTACCGTCTCTTAAACGGCGAAGAAAGCAATATCGATGGTAAATTTGACATACAATACAACAAAGAGATCAGACCTCGGCATATGATTTATGCCAATGCTGGTTTCAATCTAGGTCAAAAAAAATACATTACCAACGAACACAATGCCGAAGGATTCCCGAGCGATAAAATGAATGATATTATTTTTGCCCGTCAATATGTTAAAGACAGTAAACCTCAAGGTTCAGAATCTACCATTAGAGAAATCGGATACTACCTTTCAGTAAACTACTCTTTCGACAACCGCTTGAACTTCGATGGAACATTCCGTCAAAGTGCATCCAGTCAATACGGTGCAGACAGCCGTTGGGGAGAATTCTGGAGCCTTGGAACAAGCTGGAACTTACATAATGAAGCATGGCTAAAGGGAAATGAAAACATCAGCCAACTTCGTCTAAGAGCAACTGCTGGTTCCACTGGTTCACAAAGCACTGCTGCTTATAACGCAATTGCTTCTTACGAATATTTCTTGAATAGTCATTACAACAATCTGCTCGGAGCTCAATTGAAGAGTATGAAAAACGAGTCCTTAAAATGGCAGCAGAAGATGGAATACAACTTTGGCTTGGACTTCAACTATAAAAATCGTTATTCATTAAGTTTTGAGTATTACCTCCAAACAACCAATAACACTGTAAATCCGATTGACCTACTGCCATCAACCGGTTTTTCTACCGTTCAAGAAAATATAGGTAAAGTAGAAAATAAAGGTTACGATCTCTCTGTTTCTGCTGTAGCTTGGCAACGTCCTAGTGAACGTTCATTCCTACGTTTCTCATTAATGATGTCTCATAACAAAAATAAACTGAAAGAAATTTCGGAAGCGATGAAATCATATAATGAGCAACAAACTGCATTAGCCAGCTCTAGCAACAAACCTCTAAACAAATACTACGACGGAGTTTCAATGGATGCTATTTGGGCTGTACCATCATTAGGAATCGATCCCGCAACAGGTAAAGAGATTTATCTGGTAACAGATAGCAAAGGTAACACTTTCCGTACATTCGACTATGATGGCAACTATCAGGTTGTATGTGGCGATGCCCTTCCAAAAATCAATGGTAACTTTGGTATCAGTTTTGAGTATAAAGGTTTAGGAATCAATGCTGTGTGCACATATAGATGGGGAGCCAAAATGTATAATAGCACCTTAGTTGAAAAAGTTGAAAATGCAGATTTGAATGACAATGTAGACCGTCGAATCTTTACAGGCAGATGGAGAAATCCAGGTGACATCTCTCCATATAAGGCATTAGGTAAAGTATATGTTGCAAGTGCCGACGAATTAGCCTCACCAAAAACATATCCAACTACCCGATTTGTTCAGAAAAACAACGAGCTTACAATTTCGTCATTGCAATTGTCATACGATTTTTATCGTCTAGCCTTTGTCAAGAAAATTGGATTTGAAAGAATTGTTTTAAGATGTACTGTTAACGATGTACACAAATTCTCTTCTATCAAAGTTGAAAGAGGAACTAGCTATCCGTTTGCTCGTAAGTTTAACGCATCATTAAGCATAACATTATAACTCCACTAAAATCAATTCATATGAAAAAAATATATATCGGTCTAATAGCAGGATTTACCTCTATCCTATCCTCCTGCTCCAACTGGCTGGATGTACAACCTAAAACGGAAGTAAAACAAGATAAAATGTTCGAAACTGAATCTGGATTCAAAGATGCTTTAATTGGTTGTTACATGCTTATGGGAGAACATTCATTGTATGGACTAGAACTCACTTATACCTTTATGGATGTTTTAGCCCAACAATATGATTTTGTCAATACATCAAATCCCTACCAACAAGCGAAACTATATACCTATACTGGTGGACGTCCAGAATCTTCCATAAACAATATCTGGAGTAAAATGTACCGTATTATAGCTAACTTGAATGCTATTTTGGAAAATATAGATGAACGAAAAGGCATCCTCCACCCGACAAACTATGCAAATATTAAAGCAGAGGCATTGGGATTAAGAGCATATCTGCACTTTGACCTTCTCAGAATGTTTGGTTGGGGCGATTTAGCAAACACTCCTGCCAACTGGGATAAACTGTGCATTCCATACGTCACCCGATACAATAAACAAATGACCAAGCAATCCACAGTTCGTGAAGTTCTGGAGTATATCCATCAAGACCTCAACAAAGCAGAACGCCTACTTGCCTATTATGATGTTTATCATGTTGATGAACAGGACGAAAATTATGAATTGCCTAATGATGATGGTTTTTACAGCAATCGTAGAGGAAGATTTAACTACTATGCAGCGAGAGCATTATTGGCTCGCGTACATATGTGGGAAGGCAATTACTCCGAAGCACTAAAACATGTTGAATTTTTCGCAGGAGAGACCCAGCGCATTGCATGGGTAGATTTGGATAGAAGTGTCATCAATGCAGAATTAGAAGATCGTGATTTATCATTCACTGTTGAACATATTTTTAATTTGGACATTCATGATATGTATACCCCTTTGAAACCATATATCGAACAATTTTCTGAACAGCATGGAATAACAGTGACCGAAAATAATAACTATTTTTTCCATTCAGGTAACCGAGCTCGAAACTTATTTGAAGTAACAACTGGAGGAGGTGATGACCAGAGATTTTTAGCATTATATGACCAGGTCGATCAAGCGCACTATCTGTTTTTAAAATTCAAGGAAGTGCCGAATAGCAAGGCTCCTTCAAAAAACAAAATGCCATTGATTAGGAAACCAGAAATGTTCTACTATGCAGCTGAATGCTACAATCGACTGAACCAACCTAAAAAAGCTGTTGAAATGCTAAACGAAGTTCGTCTAGCAAGAGGTATAAATAAAGAATATAATCTACCAGAGACATTAACGTCTAATGAAATCGATCAAGAAATTCTAAAAGAGTGGAAAAAAGAGTTTATTGGCGAAGGTCAAATGTTCTATTATTATAAACGTCTAGGCCTTATTATTCCTAATGCTACTGCAGAAGGCGATAAAGCATTCATTATTCCACTTCCAAAAAAAGAGGTAGAATTGGGAGGTCGAGAAGATTATAAAAAGACAAATAATATCCATCTTACAAATAAATAAATACCATGAAGAATAAGATATTGATTGCTTTCATATTGATCACCACCACAATGTTTAGCGCTTGCGATAAAGAGGAGGTTATTATGTACAAGGAAGATCCAACTGTTTATTTTGGAGAATATTCCAGAAGTTATACATTCCTAGAGAATCTTGAAAAAATTGAAATTGGATATGACACGATTAAAATACCGCTTCAGATTTCCGGTTCTGCAGTAAATTACGAACGAGAAGTTCTAGCAGAAACTGCCATAGGAGATACTCTGCATACAGCAACAACAGACATGTATGATATTATCAAAGGATACATTCCTACCAATGAGTACAAGGGATACATTCCTGTTCGTGTAAACTATTCTACAGCTCTTGATGACTCGATTTACAATATCAGAATTAGGCTTGTTCCGAATAAGGATTTCCCAGGAGTAGATTTACTTGGTTATACATTTACAATTTCATTGACAAACAAAATCGCACAACCATCCAATTGGAACAGATTAAAGAATTATTTTGGTCCCTATTCTAATTCATGGTATCGTTACATTTTGAAAGTAACTGGCTTAACATCCATCCCCTATTGGAGTACAAACGGTAGTATGGACAAAAACAATCCAGATCCAGAAAAATGGACCATGACGTTGTACGAAGTCAAAGCCTACGCTGCCATGGTAAAGGATGAATTGGAAAAATACAATCAGAAACACCCGAATAATCCACTAATTCACGAGGATGGTCCAGAAAAGGGGAAACCAGTAACAATGCCTTAAAGTAGATATGGTTGAACAATTTAAACAAAAAGAGCAATGAAAACACATAAAATCATATTATTCTTTACACTCATAACAAGCTTGTTCTCTTGTTATGAAGACAAGTCTTCTTTGAATTACACCTTAATCAGTCCAATAAACATTGATTTAGAAGGAGCAAGTACAAGCTATTCTGTATTCGCATACGACACATTAGAAATAAAGCCCCTCGTATATAGAGAAGGTATTGACGATTTGAATCTATCTTATCGATGGACAATTAGCGGAAACTATATTACCCCTACTTTGTTAGATACAACAATGACACTAAAGGCAAGAATAGACTTACAACCACAAGTTATTGCTTACAAGTTGCTTTATGAAGTTATCGACAATACAACCGGTATTATACAGGAACAGACATTCGACGTCAAAGTTGAAACTCCATTCGGATCTGGACTGGTTATCTCCGAAACAGAAGATAATCTTACCTCTGATATATCTCTGATTCGTGCTTATAATTTCAGTTCGGGTCTAAAAAAAGATCAGGATACAACGATGCGTAATATCTTCTCATTAGTTAACAAACGAAAAATAGGTGGAGTCGGCACTGCGATATTGTCTACTACATATGGAGTATACGGTAGATATATGACAATCGGAACCAAAACAAGTGTTGATCGCGTAGACCCGTTTGATTATTCCTACATTGATGGAAATGGAGAAAGTTTTATGATTGATCCCAAAAACTATAATGTAACAAGCCTTGGTTTTTCATCCAATGCCGGATGTATCGAAACCATTGTAATAGGAGGTAAATTATACACCCACTACTACCAAACTCAAGCAATTCACAAATTCTCATATCATTTATTGACAAGTGATATGTCAGACTACAGAATTAGCTTATCAACACAACCTGTATGGGCATACGGATTGTGTTTTGACGAAATGAACGGTCGTTTTCTTGAAATCAACGGAACAAAATACTTGCGTGTTATCAATAGCAAAAAGCTACCAACAGATGCCGCTTTTGATCCAAATAAATTACAAAAATTCACTTGCCGTGCCATGTTTAGCGGAGGGAATATGGTTACTCATAACATTCTACAGGAAAAAGATCCAGCAACTGGGCTTCCTGATCCGAATGGTAAAGTATATTGCTACGACACCAAACAAATGTACTATTATGATGATTCTGACCTGCAAAATGGTATGCCAATAAAAGTCATTGACCTGAACAGCTTTCCTGAAATCAACAAAGCACTATTCTTTTCAGGTACAGACAACCGGGAATATATATACTATGCCACGAAGGACAAAGTATATACCATCAACTTGACAATGAACACCGCTTCCGTTGATTACGTCGTTTCCCAAACAGAAGCTCCTGATGAAGAAATTACCTCTATGGCTGTTTGGTTAGGAGGTGGAATGATGACATTCACTGACAATCGCGGTGAAATGAAAGAAACTAGCTCAAATAACAATATGTTAGTTGTAACCACCTATAGTCCATCATTGAAAGAAGGATTTGTCAAGACATTACCAATCTCCATATACACAGGACGCATTGAATCTAACTTACAATATCATGGGTTATTCCGCGGATTTGGAAAAATTACAGCAACAACAACACAAAAATAACCATTAAAAGCTTTTAATATGAAATACAATTTATTATTAATTAGCATTTTTATTGTCGCATTGGCTGCGTGTACAAAAGAAAGCAATTTCAAAGCTCCCGAAACAGTTACCTATACACCTAAAAAAAATGCTTATAGAGCAATAGAAATTACTGGTACGAATGCACATTGGGGAGATTTCACACTTTATATAAATTATGACAAAGAGTCTCTTAATTCCGTCATACGCACCAACAGTCAAAATGATACAGTAGGCAATATAAGTCTAGTTCATAATCAGGGCTATGACTTTTGTGTATTGAGAGATTATGTACCTTCTGTAGACAGGGACTCTATCCAACGTCTTGACAAACAGCTGCAGGAGAAGCATGGTAGTGGGAATTATAGCTTGTGGGACAGTATTCCTAAGTCTGCCGAAACCATTTGGGATGCTAACATCTATTATTATACGGACGGCAGAATTAAAAAAATTACTATCAAAAACTATCTACCAAATGAAAAAAGCGAAGAAGTAGGAGATGATTTTGATTATAAATATATTCTCAAAAGTAGAAGTTCCAGCACTTACGAGTACAATGAAAACAGTGACATTATCATTGATAGAATTGTGTATGATGAGTTCAACCCTAAAGATCAGGATATTTTCGAACGTTCATTATACAAGACCGAAGCATTATATGACAAAAACAAAGTAGCATCATTTCTGTGGTTCAAAGCCGAAGGCGGAGATAACTTCACAGAATATAATCGATATAATTATACCTACAGCGGTAATCAGATAACAGCAATTGAAGGAGAAAACTTTTCTCGTCAATTCACATACAACGGCAATCAGGTAACCATGATAACAAATGGCAGACAGACAACCTACAAACTTGATGAACATGGAAATGTTATTGAAATAAGTGACGACCAAGGAAATATTTTCAAAATAAAATATGAAAAAGGGAATGGTAATATGAACATTTTCACGCTATGGACAGACCAAATGATTAATCCATTTTTCATCAAGTAGGGTAGTGTAAACTAAACTGTGTCAAGTTATATTTCGGAGCTGTTTTGGGATCTTC
>JAHHTT010000002.1 GCA_020024465.1 Odoribacter sp. | reverse complement strand
CCAATCGTCCTTTGTCACTGCTGATTTTGTGTTCTACAATATTTTTCCTTATTTCAAGATTGTAAATGTGTAGAATGTCTTCTTTCTCCTCGATATAGACTTGTATCCGATTCCCTTGGTTACGCAAGTGAGTTTTGTTCGTCAATGAGATTCTGAGAATCTGTAAGATTTCATAAGTCGAGCGTTTTAGCTTCAATATCATGCTGGACAATAACCACGATCAATATGTGATAATAGATAGCCACACTGATTTGTACGAGAACAGCGTTCTTTGTTGTTCTCCAGAATTTCTTTATCTTAAGATGTTGCTTGAGTCACTTGACGGCAACATTTGTTTTCTGTACAGAGTATCAGTATTTTTATAATTTTTCTATTTTGGAAGAGGGATAAAAAGGACACCGATTTCCAATACACTGATTATTTAAGCTGGAACGATGGCAAACAATAGGTTTCATTTTCAAGGTAACGCCTTTTGTTTCCAGAATGTAGTTGGCTGCCGCCTGTAGAGATAAGTAGGAATTTCGCTTGCAACAGCGAGGACCGCCTATTTCTCCAATCCTTTGTAGGGATTGGGCTGTCATCAGGTTGCTTTGTCCCCAAGAATCTTGTGTGAGTGGAGTGGCACCAGAAATGATAGACATGAACATACCGGTACTGATGGCTGCTCCACAGCTACCCCAAAATCCGCAGGTACCTCCGGGAACCTTGAGTCCTCTCGCCATCATTTCCTTTAATGTTTTTAGTAGTTCTATTTCTCCTCCGGCATTGTAGTAGGCGGTCAATAGAGCTATTCCCACCAACGTATGGTGTTCAGGTCCGTGCATGTGGCAGAAAGACATGGTCATCATATTGTCCAATATCTCAATGGGATTTTTGGACGTTTCTCTCAAACAATAGCCGATAACGGAGTCTAGTCCTTTGGAATGGCATCCATTGCAGACATAGTGTCCGTTTATGCAACGGGTCTTGCTCATTTCCTGTTGGTGGCAGAGTTCGCATTCCATCATTGTTTCAGTTTCCAGATACTCTAGTTGAGCCTGACATATCAAGCATTCTTCTTTCATGGAAAATTGTTATTCATTTCTTCTTTTATCATGAAATATAGACAAATTTCGCAAATTTTTCTGATGTATTCAAGAAAATCATAACATATTTATTAAAAATGATTTTTTAGAATGTTGATAACTTCTCGTACATATCTAGGGCCATCCGTGTAACCTAGCAAGATAGGTATCACCAAGTGTTAAAAACAAAAAAGATGTGAAACTCATTGAGTTTCACACCTTTTCCTATTGATGTTTATCGTTGTTTATCGATACTTACTTTACTTCCTCAAAATCAACATGATATATCTATCAGCGACTTGCGTACACGTGTTGCAAATATAACGCGAACCCGAAAATAAGCATCCATAAGCAACACACGCTCTTGCTCACAAAAG
Source organism: Odoribacter sp. (assembly GCA_020024465.1). Lineage (GTDB taxonomy): Bacteria > Bacteroidota > Bacteroidia > Bacteroidales > Marinifilaceae > Odoribacter. The sequence continues at coordinate 164,895 of JAHHTT010000002.1, read as the reverse complement.
TACGATTTTTATTCATAAATAAGAGATGTAAACGCATAAAAATCAAAAGAAAGCGATGTTTTTAACAGATTCTTCGGTTTTATCCTTACCTTTGTATATGATATTGGGATGTTATACCCGAACAACAATAAGGAAACTATGCAAATACATAACAATACATTGATAGCGGAATGCTCGGCTTACGATTTCAAGGAAATGCTGGAACGTAAGAAAGTAAAGTCATGGCTTAAATCCGTGTCGGCATTTGCCAATACGGACGGTGGCAGTTTGTTTTATGGAGTGAATGATGACGGTGTAATTGTAGGTTTGGAGAATCCACAAGCCGATGCTGATTTTATCAGTGAAATGATAAAGGCACGACTTGACCCTGTGCCGGAAGTTCAGCTTATTCCGATAGAACACGAAGGGCATACCTTGCTTGAAGTGAAAGTAAAGGCAGGAACGCTTACACCTTATTACTATTATCAGGATGGGACACGTACTGCATATGTACGAGTTGGCAATGAAAGCGTGGAGTGTAATTCGCAACAGCTTCTTTCATTGGTATTGAAAGGTACGCACATGACTTGGGATTCACTGCCTACCCAAGTGGATGCCAGCAAACATTCTTTCATCATTCTCGCCAATACTTTCCGTGAGCAAACCCATCAGGAATGGAATGACAAGTATCTGGAATCATTCGGACTAGTAACTCCTGATGGCAAACTGACCAATGCAGGATTGCTTTTTGTGGATAATTGCACCGTATTTCAATCACGTATTTTCTGTACCCGTTGGACTGGACTCTATAAAGATGATGCCATCAGTTCCGTAGAGCATCGGGCTAACCTTGTATTGCTATTGAAATACGGCATGGACTTCATCAAGAACTATACCATGAGTGGTTGGGTGAAGATGCCGAACTATCGTCTAAACCTCCCCGACTATTCAGACCGTGCCATCTTCGAAGGATTGGTAAACCACCTTATCCATCGGGATTACACCGTGATGGGCGGTGAAGTACATATCGATATTTACGATGACCGTGTAGAACTGGTATCACCAGGTGCTATGCTTGACGGTACACAGATTCAAGACCGTGACATATACAAAGTGCCATCCATGCGCCGCAACCCTGTCATTGCAGATGTGTTCACACAGTTGGACTATATGGAGAAACGCGGCTCGGGTTTAAGGAAAATGCGGGAGCTTACGGAGAAACTACCCAATTTCCTGCAAGGTAAAGAGCCACAATATCAAACGGAAGCGACCTCTTTCTACACCACATTCTATAATCTGAACTGGAACGAAAGCGGAAGAATACCTGTCGAGGAAGTGGCTAACAGGGTAAATAGCACCCTCGAAAAGTACCCTGTAAACGAAGAAAGTTCGGTAGAAAAGTTCGTTGTAAACAGCAAAAGTTCGGAGAAAACCTTCGGTGATATGCAAGAAAGTTCGGAGAAAGGTTCGGAGATAACCCCAAAAGGTTCGGAGAAAAAGTTCGGAGATTCGAAAAACAAATCTAAAAGCATTGGGAAAACCGCACAAAAAATTATTGATTTCGTCATTTCCGACCCATCAATGTCTGCAGAAGCAATGGCCTATAAAATAGGAATAAGCTCCCGAGCCGTAGAAAAACAGATTTCCAAGTTACGTTCTATGGGTATTTTGTCTCGTGAAGGAGCAGACCATGGTGGCTATTGGCGCATTATTGTTAAACCATACACAGAACAATAAAACTATGGAAACCTCTTTCATTCCACTTTGTGCAATAATTGCCGTTTTGATTATCGCCTTTTTGTTTGCTTCCTTGCCGCAAGTAAGCCACAAAACGCGATACAGAGTGCTTTATGCAATAGCCATCATCATGCTATTAGCTGTTATCCCTATTAGTGAATATATGGCTGGTGACACACAAAACTCAAGTAACAATTATCTGCTTGTTCTGATATTTGATATTGCGGTAGGATATTTTTGTATGTACGTTGCTGCATTGCTGAAATTCAATGTCCTTAAACGAAAGAATCAAGCATTGGAAAATGCCTTGACAGAAAAGCAACAAGAAAATGTAGCAATCCTATTGGAGCATCAAAACGAAAAACAACAAGCACTTCAGCAAAGAGAGCTTGAATGGTTAGCTGGGAAAATAAAGATGTTTACCGAAGAAGAACAGGAAGCTATTCTTTCCAATGCTCTATCATTTGCTGAACATGACTTGATAGTTGCTCCCTCAATAAGTATACAGCCCAAAGAAACATGTAGTCAGCAAGAACTAATGTACTTTGTCTGCTCTGCTTTTTACAATATGGATAAAAGCCGTAGTGAAATTGTGAGTTTCTTATTCCAAGTCTTTCCACTCTATTTTCCTGCCGGAGAAAGTGCATTGGCTAAAAAGATGCCGGGATTAGAAAAGGTTAGAGAGCGAAGAGGAAAAGAAGAATGTTTGTGAAGAAATCTATTGGTGTCCGGTAAAACATTCAAAACCTATTTGACTTTTTATTTTCCCGGACAGCCGATATATTGAACGTGCAGGGTCTTCATTGTGAGATAAAAATCCATTAAAAGAGCCCGAATTGGGCAAATATGACATTCTTGTCAATGAATACCCCATAAAAGGAAAACAATTTTATCGGACAACCGACACAATCATTGAGACATGAGGCTTGTCAACGCATAAAATCACTCTGAACAGCTGGTTAAACACGTTCACCGGACACCAATAGAAGAAATCAAGAAGATAATTTCAACTAATTACTCAAAAACAGATAGTAAGATCGCAAGTATTACTGATACTTGTAGCTTCTTCGGAGAAAGACAAAAACAGCCCATTCATTTTGCGTCGTTTCGATGATGATGTTTATGAGCCATTACCTGCAAACAATTCATGCTTATTAATGGGTATAAGTTCATTATGAGCTTAAAAAAACAAGTGGATTAGGGTTAAATATCAAAAACATGTAGGAAAATATACAATAAACGAGTATTTTTGTCGTTTTAATAGAAGAAATTCAGCAGAGATTATGAGCGTTAAACAAATACCCAATAGATTAAAAGCTGCTTTGGCTGATAATCACAAGACAAGCAAATGGCTTGCTGATCAATTAGGGAAATCAGACATGACGGTTTCCAGATGGTGTACTAACCGCTCCCAACCTTCTGTCCACCAATTGATAAAGATAGCTAATCTCTTAGATGTTGATGTATCAGAACTGCTTAATAAAACAAAATGATTAACGTATGAAGTACAGATTTATAGATTTGTTTGCAGGTGCTGGTGGACTATCAGAAGGTTTTATCAGAGCTGGTTATGAACCCATAGCACATATTGAGATGGATCACTATGCTTGTGACTCATTGAAAACTCGTGCAGCATTTCATTATTTAAAGGAGAACGGAAAACTTGAAATATACGAAGAATACCTCAAAAACAAGAAGGAAAAAACAGATGGAAGTTGGCTTTGGAATCAAGTTCCTAAATCTGTGATTGACTCGGTTATTCAAGAAGCTATAGGGAAAGAAACATTGCCAAGCCTTTTTGAAAGAGTTGATAAACTTTGTAATGGGAAGCCCGTTGATATGATTATTGGAGGTCCACCATGCCAGGCATATTCTGTCGCTGGCCGTGCTAGATTAGGAAAAAAAATTGAAGAAGACCCTCGTAATGACCTATATAAATTCTATGTAGAGTTCCTTAAACGTTATAAGCCCAAAATGTTTGTGTTTGAAAATGTTTTGGGAATTTTTACTGCCAAAGGTGGAGAGCCATTTAGGGATCTTATTCGATTGGTGCGCGAGTTAGATTATAATATAGATTTTCGTGAACAGATAGCATCACAGCATGGAGTTTTGCAAAAACGTCATAGGGTCATTATTGTTGGTTGGCAAAATAAAAGAGACACACAAGAAGATACCTCGTATCACTATCCGTACCTTCTTGAAGAGCAAATGCCATACAAAATGATGAGGGATTTGTTTTGTGATCTGCCTATAGTTAAGGCTGGAGAGGGTACACTTTGCGGAATTGTTCATTACACAAAGCCTTTAAGCGATATGGAATACCTTAAAAAATCAGGAATTAGAGGAGTCTTGAGCTTTACCACTCAGCACATTGCACGTCCTAACAATCCTACAGACAGAGAAATCTATAAGCAGGCAGTTGAACAGTGGAATGAAGGAAAACGTTTACGGTATGATAAGCTTGATCCCTCACTGCAGAAGCATAAAAATACGCAGACATTCTTAAACAGGTTTTGTGTGGTAGATCCTAACGGTGTATGTCACACCGTTGTAGCACATATCGCTATGGATGGACATTATTACATATATCCAACTCCTAATCCAACGACGGATAATGTACGTTCTATTACAATACGTGAAGCTGCAAGAATTCAATCATTCCCAGATGACTACTTTTTTGAAGGAAGTCGCTCTTCCGCATTTAAACAAATTGGTAACGCTGTCCCTGTAGTCCTTGCAGAGAAGATTGCTTTAGAGATAAAAAAAATATTAGCTCATGAAGATGAATTACGAAGAACTCAAAACCGCTAATGCTACACCTGCTGCTGCGTCCATGGTTGAGACTTTTCGAGCTATGGGCTATAGTTTGGAAACAGCAATGGCTGATATATTAGATAACTCTATATCAGCTGGAGCGAATAATATCTGGATCTCGAGAATCTGGAAAGGTGGTCAATCAATTATCACTATTAAAGATGATGGCATTGGAATGAATCATCAGGAACTGATCGAAGCAATGAGACCAGGTTCTCAGAATCCTTTGGAAGAACGTTCAAAAAGTGATTTAGGTCGATTTGGTTTGGGACTGAAAACCGCCTCATTCTCTCAATGTAGAAGACTTACCGTATATAGCAAAAAGGCTGATTACAAGCCCGTTTATTGGACTTGGGACTTAGACTACGTTGCAAAAACAAACCAATGGGAACTTCTTCAATGGATTCCTGATGAATATATAAATGCTCTTGATGATGTTTCTCATGGCACTTTGGTTATATGGTCAGGTTTAGACCGAATCATTAACCCAGAAACAAGTGAGATTGATATTAACTCAAAGGTCAAATTTTCTTCACTATTAGACAATGTGAAACGACACATTTCAATGACTTTTCATCGTTTTATAGAAGAAAAAGTTGTGAGGATTTTCTGGTGTGAACATGAAATTGAGCCTTGGAATCCATTCTGTGAAAATGAACCAAAGACGCAGATAAGACCCACCGAAAACATTATTGGTGGAATATCTGTCAAGGGGTATGTTTTGCCTCATAAAAGTGCGTTCTCTAGCGAAGCAGCCTATGCTAAAGCAGAAGGTATTAATGGATGGGCAGCTCAGCAAGGATTCTATGTATATAGAGGAAAAAGATTACTTTTAGCAGGTGATTGGCTTGGGCTATTTAGAAAGGAAGAGTACTATAAATTAGTGCGAATTAAAATAGACTTACCTAATACATTGGACACTGAATGGCAGATTGATATTAAAAAATCAAGAGCCTATCCTCCAATGCAAAATAGAAGTCAACTTGAATCTTACGCTAAAGCTGTGAGATCAATTGGTTGTGAAGTCTATCGACATAGAGGAAAGATTCTAAAGCAAAAAGCTGGTACATCTTTCCAACCTCTATGGTGCGAGAAGAAAAAAGATAATAAATGGTCTTTTGTGGTTAATCGTGAACATGACATGATTAAGCAAATAAAAAGTATGGCTCTTGACAACCCTGAGAAGGCTATTAACACTCTTCTTAGCTTTATTGAGGAAACATTACCAACTAAGACAATTTATATCAATGAAGCAAAAGGTGAAGAGTCTCAACTTGAACCTTTTATGGGTATCAATCCTTCAATCATAACAGATATGATGCGGACGATGTATGATAACCAAATTAAAACGGGAAAGACATCTGAACAAGCCAAAGCATATCTAAAAACAGTAGAACCTTTTAACCTCTTTGAGGATTTAATCGAAAATTTATAGCTATGCAGAATCAGATTATTAATATGTGTCGAGTCCTAATCGGACCAAATGCTGTTGTAACAGACGATCAGATTAATGATGCTATAGAAAGGGTATCACTAATCTTTCCCAATATGGATATTGCGCAAGTAAAAAGCGAATTACTATCCTTGTATGGAGTAAGGATTCAGGACTTTCAAATACTAGAAGGGAATGAAAGAAGACAACCTTGGCTTAGAGATTTCAAAGCTGAGCGCAAGTCTACTTGGGACTTTTGGGTGAGGTATAAACAATATTTGTCTGAACAAAAAGGTTTTGCTCCACTTGTCATTCAAAAGTTAGATGAAATGAGTGACCGCATTTTAGATAATTTGTTTAATCCCCAGCTGACCAATATCACAATTGATAAAAAAGGGTTAGTTGTAGGTCAAGTTCAATCTGGTAAAACAGCTAATTACACAGGCTTAATTTGCAAAGCTGCTGATGCAGGCTTCAATTTTATCGTTGTACTAGCTGGCATCTTGAATAATCTGAGAAGTCAAACTCAAAGTAGAATAGATGAGGGTTTTTTAGGATTTGATACCCAATACGAACGAGCATATAATATCAACAATACTACCAAAATAGGTGTAGGACTGATTCCTGGTTTTGATTCCGCAATTGCTAATTCCTATACCACAAGTTTGGATTCTGGCGATTTCAATAGTAGGGCAGCAAATACTGCTGGGTTCAACTTCAATGCACCGCAACCCATAATTCTGGTTGTAAAAAAGAACGCATCAGTATTAAAGCGCTTGAACACTTGGCTGAAAGCTCAAGCTGGAGGTCACAAGATTGCAAATAAATCGTTGCTACTGATTGATGATGAAGCTGATAATGCTTCAATCAATACAAAGAAAGATAAGGATTTAGACCCAACAGCAATCAATAAAGGTATTAGAACGCTGATTGGACAATTCAATAGGTCTGCCTATGTTGGATATACAGCCACACCTTTTGCTAATATATTTATAGCACAAGACGAATCAGATTTGTTTCCACGTGACTTTATTATCAATCTCCCTGCACCAACTAATTACATTGGTCCTGAAAAAGTATTTGGGACAAGTATGGATGTTGAGGAGGAAGAAGACTTGTTGCCGATTGTAGTTCCTATTAGCGATTATCTGACTTTCATACCAGAGGGGCACAAAAAGAATGATCCTAAGCCAACATTTGCAGATATACCAGAGTCGTTAAAGACAGCTATTAAGAGCTTTATATTGACATGCGCTATACGCTTAGCAAGAGGCCAAGAAAATAAGCATAACTCTATGCTTATCCACGTTTCTCGTTATCAGCTATGGCAAAATGAGATTAAAGAATTGGTAGCTCAACAGTTTTCATATTATAAGCAAGAGATAGAAGCAAACGACCCATCTGTACTCAGTGAATTTCAAGATTTGCTAGAGAATGACTATACTGAAACAACCAATAAGATTAAGAATTCAACTCTTTCCAATATTGATCATTGCTTGCAAGTCCATCAGTGGGAAGATATTAAGCCTTTACTTTTCAAAGTTGTTCAGAAAATTGAAGTGAAATCCATTAACGGATCTTCTGGTGATATTGTTGATTATCAACTGAATTCTAAAAATGGGGTTTCTGTTATCGCTATAGGCGGAGACAAACTATCTCGAGGTCTGACGTTGGAGGGACTTTCTATAAGCTATTTCTTACGTGCTTCTAAAATGTATGATACATTAATGCAGATGGGTAGATGGTTTGGGTATCGTCCAGGATATGTTGATTTATGCCGTCTATTTACAAGTGCTGAACTCAATGAATGGTATCGACACATTGCTGTCGCTAGTGCTGAGTTGCGTGAAGAATTCAACTATCTTGCAGAATCAAGAAGTACACCGGATAAGTATGCTCTCAAAGTACGTACACATCCTGGATGCCTACAAATCACTGCTCTTAATAAGATGAGGAATACCAAGGAAATTCAAGTATCGTGGGCTTCTCGACTCATTGAAACTTATCAATTGCCGATTGATAAGGGATTAAAGAACAGAAATCTTGTTGCTACTGATGAGCTTCTGGCCGGATTAGGTGAACCCATAATCAAAGATGGAGACTATCTTTGGAAAAATGTTCCAGCAAATCAAATTTGTGATTATTTCAATGAATTTACTGTTGCAGAATCCCTCAAAAAGGTAAATCTTGAATTAATTGTTAAGTACATCAATGAGTTACAAGGACATAACGAGTTGACGAATTGGAGCGTTGCTCTGATGAATAAGTCGGCTGGAAGTGGTCCTAATAAGGAATATCGTTTCTGCAACAAATATAAAGTTAATTGTTTCTATCGTAATAGAGCTATTGATACAGATTACAAAACATACTTTATTCGAAAGAATCATATCGTTGGTAATCAAGCTGATGAATTTGTAGATTTAGAAAAAGATATGCTAAATGAAGCTTTAGAAACAACAAAACGAGAATCTGTAGATAATGGTAAAATTTGGTCTAAGGCATATCCAAAACCATTGGTTGTACGTAGTAGTTTTAGACCCAAAACTCAACCACTACTGATAATTTATCCATTAAATCCAATAGGTGCTAACGTCATGAAGAATGGTGTGCCAGCAGAAGGTTCAACCGTATTTGTCGAAAGTGATGATCCATTTGTTGGGTTTGCCATTTCCTTCCCAGCAACAGATACATCGTTTGCAGTAAATTATAAAGTGAATATGGTAGGAGAATATGCTGATATTGAGGATAATTTCGATAACGAAAACGATAATGAGTATAGAGAATAAATATCAGATTATAGAGTTGTGGAACTCGTTAAAAAGTCTTGCGACAATAGGACTTGTGAAGAAGCTTTACGACACGACATTACCTATACAGGTATATGTCACATATAGCTATCCCGATGACATAATAGGTATTGCCGTCTCTTTCTCGAAAGAATTCAAGATTGATGTCACATCTTTAAGCAATTTAAGCGAGCTAAAAATTAGACAGCTCGTCGACACATCAATGCCTGGACAAAAAATGCTCCATGTTCAGCTAATGAGGAATGAGTACCAAAGAGCCTTTGCTGCATTATGTGAGGATTTGGTAACTACACTTAAACCACTATCCACTCCAAAGAAAATGGCTCAGGAAGTTGTAAATCAACTATATAGATGGAAAAACTTGTTTGGTAAAATGAAGTTTGACGGCTTGTCAAAAGAAGAACAGCAAGGCTTATATGGAGAATTAGTATTCCTTAGAAAAATGCTAAGTCGAAGTACTAATGATACCTACGCATCTACATTAAAGCTTTGGACAGGAGTTGAGAAGACAAATAAGGACTTTCAAGGTGATAATTGGGCTGTTGAAGTTAAAACAACATCTACTAATAATGCTCAATTCATAACCATAAACGGAGAACGACAATTAGATAATTCACTTGTAGCCCATTTATTTATCTACCATTTAGTATTGGAAGTATCCAAAATTAATGGAGAGAGTTTACCTATGATTGTAGCAGAAATAAAAAATCTCCTCAGCAGCAATGTACCTGCATTATGTATCTTTGAGGAAAAACTTATTGAGGTGAAGTACATCGCTAGTCATGAATCCTTGTATGCTGAACGTTTTTATAAAAAAAGGAACGAAAAGTGCTATAAAGTATTAGCTGATTTCCCAAGAATCATGGAAAATGACCTTAGAAACGGAGTAAGTAATGTTGTTTATGCCATTTCTATCGGCATGTGCGATGAATATTTAGTTTCTGAGGGTGTCTTATTTAATACCATTAAATGATATGAATAATGATATAAACAAATATTATCTATCTCTTATTCAGGAAATTTCGACCCGCCAACTATCTAATGAAGATGGCGATAATCAAGAACAGACATTCACAAGATATGTTTTTGATGTATTGTCAGAAGCTGGAGAAACAGAGAATGCGACAGTAGCTTTTGATGAAAAAGACCTAGGAACCAAAAAACAGCATAAAATTAATGGTTATGCAATAGCAGATAATTATGAGACTGTTGACTTATTCATATCTATTTATGGGTGTGAAGAAAGTATTTATTCAACACCTAAAACTGAAATAGATAGAGCTTCCACTAGAATTATTAATTTCTTCAGGAAGGCTGTATATGGAGATTATGCAAACGAAGTAGCAGAATCATCTGAAATATTTGAATTTGCAAACACATTATCTTCATACCAAGAACTAAAAGATAATTTGGTAAGAGTTAATGCCTTTATTCTTACGAATGGTGAGTATAAAGGCGAATTTCCTGCCAATGTAGATATATGTGGATATAAGGTATTCTTCCGCGTTATAGACCTTAGATATCTTTACCAGATAACTGTAGAGTCACGTGTGCCTATTGAAATCAATTTCAAGGAAGAAGGATATACTGTTCCATGTCTATCTGCCGCTTCTGAAAATCCCGATTATCAAGCATATGTAGCTATAATACCAGGAACTTGTTTAGCCAATTTATATGAAAGATTCGGTGCCAGATTATTGGAGCAAAATGTCCGTTCTTTCCTCCAGTTTACAGGAAAAATCAATAAAGGTATCAGAGATACAATAAAAAAAGAGCCACATATGTTCTTGGCTTTCAACAATGGATTAGCGGCTACTGCTGATCACATCGAATTAGATTCTACCGGTAGAAACATTGTCAAAATATCTAATTTACAGATAGTAAATGGCGGTCAAACAACAGCGTCTATTTATCACACATGGAAAAAAGACAAGGCTGATATATCTGGCATTTTTGTTCAAGCAAAAATATCTGTTATCAAAAGAGCAGAAGAATTTGCAGATATTGTGTCACGCATTTCTCGATATGCAAATACTCAAAACAAGGTAAATGATGCTGATTTTACTGCCAATAATGCGCATCTTGTAGCTTTCGAAAAGTTGTCTCGATATATCTTGACACCAATAACAGAAGATTCAAACATCCAGACATATTGGTTCTTTGAAAGGGCAAGAGGACAGTATAAGAATTTTCGTCAGAAGGAGGGATTTACCAAATCTCGCCAAGCCGCCTTTGACTTAAAATACCCCAAGAAGCAGGTTATAACAAAGGTAGAGTTAGCTAAGTATATAAACGCATACGAAGAAGTATATGATGGGAAGAAAATTGCTATCGGACCGTTTATTGTTGTACGTGGTAACGAAAAGAACTACAGCAAGTTCATTAATAACAACTTACCTGAAAATATTAAAAACCTCAATAGTATATATTATGAAGATGCCATTGCAAAAACGATATTATTCAGAACTACCGATAAAAGATATGGAACCAAGGTATCAGGAAATAATATTGGTGAGCTAAAACAGGTAGTTGTTCCATATGCTATATCTTTATTAACTACTATAACGAAGGGCAAACTAAACCTCTACAAAATATGGAAAAACCAATGCCTTTCTAATGCTCTTTCAGATTTCATCTATGAGCTAATGAAACAAATTAATGATTTTATTCTCAAAGAATCGCCTGTATCGCACTATATTGAGTGGTCTAAGAAAGAAGAGTGTTGGGAAAAGGTTAAGGCATATACATGGTCTTACGATTTGAATGATATAAAACCAGATCTTATTAATTCGTCGACTCCAGCCAGAAAAGGTTTCTCACTGAGTTCTGACGAAAATGACGAAGATGTTGCGCATGATATGGAAATCATAGAATCTATTCCATATTCACTGTGGAGAAAAATTGCAGAATGGGGAAAAGAAACTGATTGTTTATCTATCAACTATCAATCTGCGGCCCAAGAAACTGCTCATAAGTTGAAGTTTAATCATAAGTTCACTGATTCAGATAGAAGAAAGGCCATAAATATCTATAATATCGTTTGTGAAAAAAACATCGATTTATTGTTTGAGGCAGACAAACTTGCTTCCGAAGACAATAGGGCATCGAGCGCAATTCATTCCTCCTCTACTGATTATGATAACGATAATATCACAATAGAGTTAGTTCAAAAAATGGTTGAGTGGGATCGCAGGCGTAGAGTTCTCAAAGATTGGCAATGGAAAGTTATGGATGAGATTGCCAAGGGGAAACGTCCATTGGATGAAAGGATGAAAAGAGGGATGTATATGAACTATATAGCTCTCAAAAAAAGAGGGTTTACAGAATAAAAAGATTGTGTAGATTCAAAAACGAAGTGCTCATTTGGCAAAGAAACAAATCTACAATAAAACAGAAAGCAATAGAGAAAATTTGCGAGAATATTAAACCAAACTTAATTGAACATTATAAATGATATGCAATTTCTGTCATCAATATGGACAAACTAACCAAAGAACAGCGTCATAAATGTATGTCCGCAATAAAAGGGAGAAATACGAAACCTGAATTATTGGTGCGGAAATTCCTTTTCAGCCGTGGTTTTCGCTATCGGCTTAATCACCCACGTCTTCCCGGTCATCCTGATTTGGTGCTTCGCAAATATCGAACAGTTATTTTTGTGAACGGCTGCTTTTGGCATGGTCATGATAATTGCAGATACTTTCGCCTACCTAAAACAAACATTGACTTTTGGCAAAAGAAAATAGAGCGAAACAAAGAGCGTGATAAAAAAGAACAATGCCAACTTGCTGCTATGGACTGGCATTGTATTACAGTTTGGGAATGTCAACTAAAACCTAAAGTCCGCATACAAACACTTGAATCATTGGCTTATACTTTGAATCATATTTTCCTTGAAGACAGGAAAATAAGAACATACGACTTACCTGATATAAATAATACACCTATGGTGGCAGAACCAGAAGTAACTTATGGAAGAAAGGAGCAATAGTAAAAAGCCGTTGCTTATTTTCTCCAAGGACTATTCCGTATTCCTTTGGGGCTCTAGTCCTATTTTTCCCATCAAGTACTGATGCTGTTCCCTCACCGCCCGATACATAGAATAATGAGCAAAGGATTCTTCCTTATACTTCATACTACTAATAGAAGCAGCAACAGCCCATATCATAATAACGACCACGAAGGCCACGACATATCGTAACTTAATATAATAGCCACGTATAAACATCCCATTGATATTGGGTGGAATAATGGTCACTGGATTTTTCAACTCATTAATTTTTGCAAGTATCTCATTCTGCCGTCTTAATATACTGTCGGTATTCGCCTCGATATTCATACGGTTGAGATTGTAATCGCAAACGTGCCGATAAAGATATTCAAGAAGTTTGGACTTCTGCTTGAATAATTCAATGAGTTTCGGAAACCATAGCGAAAAAGTCAATGTGTCCGACTGTTGTTTCCAGATATGCTTCTTTACCACAGACAAGGCTTCGTTCCAGCAAGTACAGAAGCTTTTGGCAACTCCATTATAAATGATCTTTTCGTCAAAGTCCACTTTTACAGATTGTTCCGATTTAGAAACAGTGGCATTCTGTTTTTCAATACATTCTTTTAGCTCGTTGATACTTTGACGCAAATTCGCAAGATTTGCAGCTACTACATCTCCTTTCATTATCTTCTACGTTTTGAGGGTTTATAGAAAGGTTCGTTTCTTGGGTTATCCTTATCTTTATCATCTCGCCATCCTTGTTCACTGTTGGTTCCTCCACCCCCACCAGAAGTTATGGCTTGATGAGGTTGAATAATCAGTTCCGCAGCTATATCACCCAACATAGTGCAAAGGTTGTTGAAACTCAAATCACGGTCAAGTTTAGAACCAGCAATGCTAAATTCATCCATACAAAAGGATATACCACGAATTTTGTCAGAATTCTCAGCATGATTAAATCGCATATCTATACCCTGACCTTTGAGAATACTAAAAAAATCATTCCAAGAACGAGAATTTGCCCGTGCGTCAAGCACTGAGGAACGAAGGGTATACTTCCGTAATTGGTGAGGACGCAAACGTTTTTTATTTCTGGCTTTACTATTTTTAGGGGCAAAGTAAAGTCCATACTCTTTAGTCAAAGCACGACAAACTTTTGCGTTACGTATTCTTTCATTGCTGTCAGAAATAAGATTGCCTTCATTGTCTATCCGATTGAATACCAAATGGCAATGAGGATGTTTCGTGTCGTGATGACGGGCTATAATATATTGAGTATTACGAATCCCCATTTGTTCCATCCATTTCTTGGCAATCTCCACCATCAACGCATCCCCTTCTTCATCATCGGGAAAACGGCTAATGTCTTGCGAAGAAAAAGCAAGTGATACATGTTTCACCGGAATTTTTACTTTCGGGCGCATGGATGCTTGTATCTGAAAAGAATCGGCTATGGCTTTATTGTTAATGGCACAGACTCCTTCGTGCGCCAAGAGTGTGGCACTTTTTTTCTTGTTCTTTTGGTCATTGGCGTAATTCACAATTCCACCAAAATCTGCTCTTGTTTTAATCTTCGCTATCATGGCAGTTATTCTTTACTTGAGTGATAATTCTACTGACTTCTGATATGATTGAGAAGCATTGTTGTTTGACTGCTTCCAAGCCAGAAGTGTGCATCTGGTGAGCAATCTGATTGACATTATTGGCGATACCGGAAAGGTCACGAATAGCCGATACCATTTCAGGACTGATGCGTTGACAGACTTGACAATCCATTGCCGCCTGATGGCAAAATTCATTGACAGGCATTCCAGCCTGTTCCGCTTTGGATTGGATATAAATGTAGTCGTTCTCGGTAAACATTACCCGAAAACATTTCGTGCGTTTCTGATAACTCGCCAACTTTGGGCGACCACCAAGTTTCTTTTCCTTCATACTTATCTTAACTTTGATGTTCATATATTGATTTTTTGAGAGTGGCAGTTCTATCCGCTTGCCGCATAGGTTTTAGTGACACTAAAACACAAACTTGCCACTCAAAAAATCTTCCTATATTTCCCTTGTTCTATTCGGCTTAGTTTGCCATCTTTGATAAAGGCTTCTATCCACTTATTTGCCGTACTTCCATTCTCGCCCAAAGTTAAAACCGCCGCATCATAATCTTTCTTTGTGAAAGTGTCAGGCAACATATTATAAAGGGCATTCCTTCGTGCATAAACGCCTGTCTCCAGCGTAGCGGTATTGAATCGTTTAGACTGATTTCCTGACATATTCTGATAAACGAATACGGCATGATAAAGCAGGGTGTCGCAAATACTCATGGCTATGGAATAGTCAAACTCATGGCAAATCAATTGTACAGTTTCGTCCGAAGAAGATGATTCGTGAAACACATTCTCCAAATGTCGGACAGCGGTCAACACCATCATTATACGATAAGCAATCAGTCCCATCCGTCTGACTACTCCTTGCATCCTATTATCCACTTCGTCACAACATTCCTCATTCACTCGACTGAGGTATTCTATAAAGTGTTCCTGTAAATCGAAGGGAAGAGAAAAAGAATAATTACCCTGCCGTACAAATTCCTCATACAGATGGCAGAACTTATCTCCCAACAGTTTGAACATAGCATTCTTGGATTGAGAAATGTCGCTTGTGGCAAACACATTTCTTATGCCACGTTTGAAGCGGATAATATAGAAACAAAAGCGGCTCATCAATCCGTTCTCCGCATCAGGTATCAACCTTCTTACCTGTTCGGGAGTTCCAGCCAAAGCGACTGACACTCTCGGATTGGTTACTTCGCAATACTCCCTGTCCTTGCGCCGACTCAAACTGACCAACTCATGGTGAAATGCCTTTCGCAACACATCGGAGTAATTGCCGTAGTCCGATTTCAATGTCTGGCTCAACGTGTCGCCCTCCGATTCAAACAGCAGCCCGATTCCGTCATTATCTCCCAATATTTTCAAAAAAGAACTTGCGCTACTATTGGCAGGAATAACAAGCATACGCATGGGCGGCTCGACTGGCATAGTCATTCCATCAATTTTCTTACCTTTAATATATGTGTTCATTGCTTCTTTATATTCCTGTTCCAATCGTTTGGAAAGTTCATGCAAATGGCAGTTGATGGGGGCTACCAATTCCCGGCATAAGGTCAATGCTCCTTTTCCCATACCGGCATCCGCTACCACGAACAGATAGAGATTCGGATAAACAATACGCTCATCGTACACTCCACAAACATTATGAAAGCATACCGACAAACATACAATAGCCCCAATCAATATTGTATCACGGTCATCTACCGAAATGGAGTTATTGACAACCTCATTTAGAAAAGGAGGAAGGTGTTCAAACACACATTCAGGAAATGCAGGAAGTTCTTCCTCTGATTTTATCCATTTACCCGTTTTACCATTTTGGATATTTGGCAAAATGGATAAACGCTCTTTATTGAACGAAGCCAATAAGATTCCGGCTTGATTTGCCAAATGGAAGAAAGAACGGATAGTAATGCCTTGTCCTTTGGATTGCAGACAATGCGTATGTTGTTTGTTCGTTTCTTCCCTTTGATAGGTAGGGTAAAACCTGCTGATGCGGTGATAATACTCCCGTCCGTTCTCTCCCAATCCATCCACAAGCGCAAAGCCCAACTCCACCCAATCTTTATAATGAGGAGCTATATCAATAGCACGCCGTTCTATCTCCCGAACAACACTTTCCACATCATCCTCCACCTTATTATATATAGGGACAATACTTGGTGTATGTGCCTGTTGTATTTCAGAAGGGACATTCTCCCAATCTTGGGCGGAAAATATTTTCTTCGACATCATCTTTGTATTTATGGTTAATAAATGCTTGTGGGTCGTAGGATAAAAAGCATGAACGAGCCACATCACTGCCGGACATATCCACTAATGGCAAACCTGTTGCTTTGATGCAGTTGGCAACAGCCTTGAAGTACCGGGAATGTTCCCAGCCTTTCAAGTCAACAGGTATTATCCACTTCAATCCATTACCGGATGGACTGACAAATAACAGTTCCGTATCAAAATACTCATGGTTGAGTAGTTGCTGTTTTAACTCCCCAATGTTCTCCACATGATCGAAATCCAAACACATCAATCCTGAGTGCATAATCAGTTCCTTTTCATTCCGTTTTCGGAATAATCCCGAAAAAGTACAATAGTCAAAATGGGTGGCTTTATATCTTTTGGCTTCGGGAGAAGACTGCATCAGCCGCAGGTTTTCAGTTTGCGGTTGCGCATAATGTCCGATGATATAACGATACACATCCACAATACCTACCGCCCTTATCGGTTTGATGTTTTGAATGGGCTTGCGAAAGAACGAAAAGCAATAGTCTGTCGTTTCCATCATCTGATAATCTTTTTAGATTCGACAAATCGTCTGGCTTCTTCCATTAAGTCATCCTGTGTCTTATGCGATTTGTTCTTCAACCAATCGTCAATCTCTGATTGCAGGAAAGCCAACGCCTTATTTATTTTATGTACGGGAATCTGTTTGGTTGATACCCATCCATAAACCGTTTGCTTGGCTGGATGTGATGGAAGATAAGCGCAAAGCTCGTCTATATCCATCCACTTGGGTGAGTTACTTGCCTGTTTATGCTGCAAGGCATTTACTTTAGATTGCAGTGCTTCTACGGACTCAATCAGGTAGGACAACGCATTCGGCATTTCCTCCAATGAATTTACTTTATAGGCCATTTTTCCTTCGTATTAAAGTTTATGCCGCAAAAGTATAGGGATGCTTATAGGTGCTAAATAGGTGCTTGACCGCCACCAATCAACCGCTCATTTACCACTGACAGATTTAAGTTTCATTAATACGAGAGTTTATTGGAAGGCATAATAAAAGGGAAATAAACCACTATTGGGACTGACACCTTCCTTACCGAAAGCCTCAATGCTACAAAACACCCCTCAAAAAGCCGATGCTTCATGAGGGGTAAACGGTGGTAAGTATATGATTGGAATTACATAAGTCATTGGTGCTCAACGGTGGGAGCCCCCACCACAACTTATAAATCCAAATTTTCTATATGTAGTGTATTGGCGGCTTTCTCTTTTTGTTCGTTTACGATGTGCGTATAAATCTGCGTGGTTTTGACATTAGTATGTCCCATCAAAGACTTGATGGTATATATGTCAACGCCATTTTCCAGCAACAGCGAAGCGTAGCTATGGCGGCCACAATGGAAGGTGATGTGCTTCTTGATACCGGATGCTTCTATCCAGACTTTCAACGGGCGAGAAATCCAAGAGGCATCAGTCAATCCTTCAAAAACAAGTGCTTCATCATCGTCTGGACGTATGCCGCATAGTTGAAGTGCTTGTTGAGTGACTGGCTTGTAATCGGGCCTTTTTGTCTTTTGCTGAATTACGACTGCTTGCCATGTACCCTTGCTTGTTTGCTGAATTTGTTTCCATTTCAAAGTTTGAATATCGCTATGCCGCAATCCAGTGAGAATAGAGAACAAGAACGCACGTTTCAAAACATCATCCTTGCAAGGAGTATCAACCAACATTTGCACTTCATTCATGGTAAGTGCAACGCGAGGTTTCTCAATGTTTGTTATTCCCTTTACTTTCGCACTAATATCAACGGTCAGATATTCATCAATGAATGCCTGTTTCAATCCGGCTTTGAGTATGGAAAAATAGGTTGATGCCGTGTTTTGTGAGATAGTACCTTTCTTATTCCCTCCCATTGGGGCACGGAGAAGGAACATCTTAATATCTTCAAGCAGTTTAACGGAAATTGCCTTGAATGGAATTGGCTGCCCTTGCGAATACATTTTCAATAATTCACCTACACGCCTCCAGTTGACTATTATCGAATCGGAACTATTGGGATGACGTGTGCTTATAATACGATTGAAATACTTGATAAAATCCTGTTCGCTCCGCTCATTCTGTGCAGCGATTTCGTTTTCCTTATCAGTGTAAAGGATGGCACTATCGTATTCATGTTGCCGCAACTTACGCACATTGTCTGCATAGATACAAGCCTCTTGATCTATCGTTGAACGGCATTGGATAATCCCATTCAAATCACGCTTAGGCTTATAGTTGAATGTTCCATCCGGCAGGATACGTGCAATGGACGACTTGTCCCAAATGGGTGTAGATATAGTCCGGTTAATGGATTCTACCACACGGCTTGCCCGAGTTGAACCTCGCTTATAAACTGGGTATGATTCTATAATCAGATACCACTCTTCTTTGTAGTTCGACCTTCTGAGCTTGACGGTCACTTTGGTATTAGGTAATGCTTTCTTCATAACGACTTGTATAATTTATCAATTTCAGATTTGGGAACATAAACATAGTTACCGATTTGGCGTGTAGGAATAGAATGACGGCGTATGTGCTTAAATACACTGCTGTCATTGATATGGAATTTCTTGGCAATCTCTCCGATAGTATAACAGTCTTTGGGTTCAAAGGACAATGCTTCCTTTTTTCTCTTTCTACTCCCTGCCTTTGTTTTGAAGTGTTCATCCATATACTGCCGACTAAGGCGTATCAGACGCTGGCCAAAATTGTATGACGGTATCAAGCCTTGCCGTATCATACGATAAAGGACGTCTTTACTAATTCCGTAAATCAGCATGGCTTCCTTTACGGTTAGATACCCCTTGTTGGATGGTATTCGCCTAATCAGTGCTTGGCGTATCGCTTCTTTCTCTTTTGCGACTTGTCTTTTCTTATACGCCCTCTTGGAACAAGCCGGACAACAATACTTCGACACTAATGTCGGAGGAGTAAAGATTTTACCACACTCCTCGCAACTTCTTTGAATGGTGTAATTTCCTCTTGGCATATTCTTCTCGTTTTAAATGGTTTATATCAATCTAAGTTGTACCTTATCGCCAAATAAGACGTGTCGCAAACATGTCGCAAATAAGAGATAAAAAAGCCCATAGAAAACACATAGCAACCATGAACCCCATAAACGCAAAAAGCGTGCAACTCATTGAGCTGCACGCTTTTGCTTATCGTTTATTATCTGTTTACTTATCGGAATCATTTGACTTCCTCAAAATCAACATCAGTTACTTCTTGATCTTTTCCGTTGTTTGGTTGATTGGTATTAGTGTTGTTTTGATGGTTCTGTGCACTTTGTTGTTGTTGAGCTTGTGTATTGTATATTTCTTGTGATGCAGCTTGAAATACATTATTTAATTTATCAATAGATACATTGATGCGCGCAATGTCTTGAGCTTTATGTGCATCCTTCAATTCTTGAAGAGCTGATTCAATCGGAGCTTTCTTATCTACGGGCAATTTATCTCCAAATTCTTTCAATTGCTTTTCTGTTTGGAAAATCATAGAGTCGGCTTTATTGATAGTATCAATTTTCTCTTTTTCCTGTTGGTCAGCAGCAGCGTTGGCAGCAGCCTCGTCTTTCATTCGCTTGATTTCTGTATCAGATAAACCTGATGAAGCTTCAATACGAATTGATTGCTCTTTACCAGTAGCTTTATCTTTGGCAGATACATTCAGTATACCATTGGCATCGATGTCAAAAGTAACTTCAATTTGAGGTACTCCACGCGGAGCAGGTGGGATGCTATCCAAATGAAAGCGGCCAATAGTTTTATTATCACGTGCCATTGGACGTTCTCCCTGTAAAATATGAATTTCTACTGAAGGCTGATTATCAGCAGCTGTAGAGAATACTTCTGATTTTTTGGTTGGGATTGTTGTATTAGCTTCAATTAATTTAGTCATAACTCCACCTAACGTTTCAATGCCTAATGACAGAGGTGTAACATCAAGTAACAATACATCTTTTACTTCTCCTGTTAATACTCCCCCCTGAATAGCTGCTCCTACAGCTACAACTTCATCTGGATTAACTCCTTTAGATGGAGTTTTTCCGAAGAATTCCTGTACTTTTTGTTGTACAGCAGGAATACGGGTAGATCCTCCAACAAGAATTATTTCATCAATGTCCGAAGATTTCATATTAGCATCGTTCAATGCTTTACGGCATGGTTCAATGGTTGCCTGAATCAGATCATAGCACAATTGTTCAAATTGAGCACGGCTTAGAGTGCGTACTAAGTGTTTGGGAATCCCATTAACAGGAAAAATATATGGTAAATTGATTTCAGTAGAGGTAGAACTTGACAATTCAATTTTTGCTTTTTCTGCAGCTTCTTTTAAGCGCTGGTGTGCCATTGCATCTTTACGAATGTCAATTCCTTCGTCTTTTTGAAATTCATCTGCCAACCAGTTAATAATTTTATCATCAAAGTCATCACCACCTAGATGAGTATCTCCATTAGTTGATTTTACTTCAAAAACTCCATCTCCTAATTCCAAAATTGAAATATCAAATGTACCGCCACCAAGATCAAATACTGCAATTTTCTGATCTTGTGTTTTTTTATCCAAACCATATGCTAATGCTGCTGCTGTTGGTTCGTTGATAATACGTTTTACTGTTAAACCTGCGATCTCACCAGCTTCTTTGGTTGCTTGACGTTGTGCGTCATTGAAATATGCTGGCACAGTGATAACAGCTTCTGACACTTCTTGACCTAGATAATCTTCAGCAGTTTTTTTCATTTTCTGAAGAACCATTGCTGAAATTTCTTGAGGTGAATACTGACGGTTCTCAATGACAACACGTGGAGTATTGTTATCGCCGCGTATTACTTGATATGCTACACGGTTAATTTCATTATCTACTTGAGCAAAGGTTTCTCCCATGAAACGCTTGATAGAGTAAATTGTTTTGTGAGGATTGGTGATTGCTTGACGTTTTGCAGGATCGCCTACTTTACGTTCGCCATTGTCTACAAATGCTACGATAGAAGGAGTTGTACGTCTACCTTCACTATTTGGTATTACTACCGGTTCGTTACCTTCCATTACAGCAACACATGAATTGGTAGTTCCTAAGTCTATTCCAATAATCTTTCCCATAATTGTTATATTTTTATTGTTATTTATCAGATTTTTAAATCAAACACATCTTTCTTTTATCAAATGGTGTGCCATTGGCAAATACAGAAGTTTTTTTGTAAAAATGGCGGAATTATTTGTATGAAGATTTTTTTTGTCAGTTGTTAATGACATAATGACATAAAGTTGCAGGCTGATTAATCAGAGTAGAAAAATATTTTGACTAAAGTTGATTTTATTTTTTACTTTTAAATTCTCTGGTTTTTCTTAAACCTTAATTTACGTATATTTTCAGCGTATAATTCAGTGGTATGAACCGTGTGAATGATACGATAAAAGACAGCATTAGCTATTGTAGGGTCACTTACCATATCATGCTAGTTAAGATGATGAGTACTGCGAGGTTATGATAAGGTATTCCCTTCCGTTTATGTCAGTCTTTAATGATTTTGAGCTGTATGGGATGTTCTTTGACATCTAGAAGTACATGTTAAGGATTAGTAATTGACAATACTCAATCTTTTTGAGCTTTAATCGTGTACCGTTGATTTTAGTAATTTTCAGATTATCAAATAATTTGGGTGCAGGTGGAATGGATACCCGATGGGTAGCAATTTTTCTGCTTAATTATTCAAAAATCGGCTTCAAAAGCACATAATTAACGAATGTGGAATAATGCTGTATATCTCCCTGAAACTCCAATCGTTTACATTATTTTTCCTAAATCCATCCATATTTGAGCGAGTTTCACTATTTTTGTCGTAACATAATAAAAACAACTATGGCAAAAATACTTGTAATTGACGACGAAAAAAGCATACGCAATTCAATGAAAGACATCTTATCCTTTGAAGGTTACGAAGTTTCCATTGCAGAAAATGGTTTGGAAGGATTAGTTGCCGTAAAATCCAATAAACCTGACGTAGTATTTTGTGACATAAAAATGCCTAAAATGGAAGGAATCGAAGTGCTGGAAAGAATCAAGGAAATAGCACCGGAAATCTCAGTAATCATGATTTCTGGACATGGCACCATTGATACTGCCATTGAGGCCATCAAAAAAGGAGCTTACGACTTTATAGAAAAACCTTTAGATCTCAATCGCATTCTAATAACCATCAAAAATGCGACAGACAAAAGCCAGTTGTTACAAGAACAGCAGACACTCAAAACAAAAGTCAGTAAAAAGTACGAAATGATTGGTTCATCGTCAGCACTCAACCATATTCGTGAAATGATTGCCAAAGTAGCTATTTCAGATGCCAGAGTCTTGATAACAGGTCCCAACGGTTGCGGAAAAGAACTGGTTGCTCACCAATTGCACGAACAAAGCAATCGTCAGGATAAAGCCTTCATTGAAGTCAATTGTGCCGCTATTCCCTCAGAACTGATAGAAAGTGAATTATTCGGTCACGAAAAAGGAGCATTTACCTCGGCGATCAAACAAAAAAAAGGAAAATTCGAATTGGCTACAGGAGGTACGCTTTTCTTGGATGAAATAGGTGATATGAGCCTCGAGGCACAAGCGAAAGTTTTGCGAGCGCTCCAAGAAAATAAGATCAGCCGTATCGGTAGCGACTCTGATATTAATGTGGATGTACGGGTAATTGCAGCAACTAATAAAAACCTCAAAGAAGAAATCAAAAAAGGTACCTTTCGTGAAGACCTTTATCATCGTCTCTGTGTCATTATTATAGAAGTTCCAGCCCTGAAGGACCGCCCAGAAGATATTACAGAACTAACCGAATATTTTCTTGACACGATCTGTGCAGAAATGGGCATAGCGCGCAAACAGATAACCACTGAAGCTATTGAGATGTTGAAAAGCTACGAATGGACAGGTAATATCCGTGAATTGCGTAATGTTATAGAACGTCTGATTATTCTCGGAAGCCCAACAATCACAGCAGAAGATGTAAATATATATAAATAATCGGCACACGCACATGGACAAAATACATATCGCAATTATAGGACGACGAAATACAGGTAAAAGTTCTCTTATTAATTGTATCTTGAATCAAGAAAAAGCTGTTGTATCGGCAATTCCAGGCACAACCACAGACCCGGTTAGAAAAAACTATGAAATTCCCGGTGTAGCATCAGTCGTATTCATTGATACTCCTGGCATTGATGATGAAGGGACATTAGGAGAATTACGCATAGAGAAAACACATGAAGTATTACTTCATGCAGATGCAGTGATCCTTGTCATCAGTAATAATCAATTTGGAAGCTATGAAGAACAATTGATACAAAAATTCAAGGTTTTGGGGCAGCCATTCATTATCTTGTATAACAAATCGGATGAAGAATCATTGACGCCAGAATTACAGCAATACATCAGTAAACTTTATCAGAAAGAATTACTTACTTTCTCAACTATCAAACCCGATCGCGAAATCCTCATGCAATCAATCATCCGATTGATAGGTACACCGGAGAAACGATCTCTGTTAGGTCATTTAATTCAGTCTGGTCAGTTAATCATGCTGGTAACACCAATTGATTCCGAAGCACCTACAGGACGCATGATACTGCCACAAGTGCAAATGCTACGGGACATTTTAGACAACCGCTGTATAAGTATTGTACTGCAACCGGAAGAGATTCCGATTTTCTTCGAGCGTAGTCTATTGCGCCCAGATTTAGTGGTAACCGACAGTCAGGTTTTCGGTAAAGTAGCATCACTTATACCGGCAGATATTGCTCTTACAAGTTTTAGTATAGTATTTGCACACTTCAAAGGCAATTTTTCTAAATATCTAAAAGGTACACATCAAATTGCAAATCTTCGAGATGGAGACAGAATTCTTATGCTTGAATCCTGTTCACACCATGTTTCCTGTGAAGATATCGGACGATACAAAATTCCTGCTATGCTACGACAATGTACAGGTAAATTTCTTGAATTTGACTTTATTGCCAGTCTTGATCGCATCAGCCGTCCTTTTACCGACTATGCCCTCATCATCCAATGCGGGGGTTGCATGGTGACAGCACGCCAATTACGCAACCGGATCCAACCGGCCATAGAAGCAGGTATCCCCGTCAGCAACTACGGTATGACACTCGCCTGGCTGCAAGGAATCTTCTCGAGAGCAACGGAACCATTTAAAAAGTAAAAGAGGAAATAATTATTGCTTTTATTTCCCTTACATTCCCAACACATTGCGGGCAAATTCAAAGGTTGCGGTACGGACCTCTGCAACAGCACCGGAAGTCAATTCGCAGGCAATTACGTGTGCTCCCGCTTTCGGGAATGCCTTTTTTACCTTCCTATTTTCAGGTGTTCCCACCTCTTCGAACATCTGCAAGGCAGCTTTGACTTCTACCGTGCCATCTTGATGCTCGTCATCTTTATAATAATACCCTAAAAACAATGGCTGTCGCACTCGGCCAAATTCTTTACGTTGCATTCGCATATCCAATAATTGCTGCAAATAAACCTGTGCCTCAACACGGTAACGGCAATACCAATACTTACAATCCTCACTGTCAATGGAGTCATCAGATACGGCATACAATCCACCATGCACAATCCTTGATAACTGTAACCCCCACGGACCGCTCAATAGCAATGATGCAGAATTTCTGATACGTATATTCGGAGAATAAAGTATCAGTCCGTCCACCATCGCCGGAAAATCAGCAGCCAACATCAAAGCCAGCGTGCAACCAGTAGATGTCCCCATCACTACCACTTTCTTCCCCAGTTTGTGTGCTATCACCAACGCCTCTTTAGCGGATTCATAAAGATTGGCAGGAGTCATATCCAATAAAGGTTCGTCAACCTCCAATCCATGTCCGGCCAGACGAGGTAGATAAGCATTGACACCGAACGTTTCAATAAAATCATGTGTCACCGGATATCCTTCATAACGGCTTGCTGTAAAACCATGTAAATAAAGTAACACATATTCTGTCGGTCGTGCCACAGAATCCGCCCATACCACTATACTCTCATTTCCAGGTTTCACAGGCAATGCAACCTCCCGCTGTGCCACATAATCCTCAATTTCATCAATCCCAACATCAATCGTTGGTAATTCAAGATTCAACTCTGTCCGTTTCAAACGCGGCCCGGTCAGATATACGGTTGTCACCAATACTATCATTCCCAACGATATCACATAACGTCTTTTCATTCCTATATAATTTCCATAAACAACAATTCCAAAGCTTTGCTAGCAGCCTTCGCAATATTGCGCTCACGGGTAAAAGAGAAAACATACTTATGTGCGAAACTTCCATGTGGAGTAGTCACACCAATCCACACCGTGCCGACTGGCTTTTCAGGCGAACCACCTGTAGGGCCTGCAATTCCCGATGTAGCCACGGCATAATCCGTACACATCACTCGTTTTACTCCTTCTGCCATCTGCAATACTACTGGTTTGCTTACCACTCCTTTCTGTTTGATATCGGTAGGATTCACTCCCAGGACATTTATCTTTACTTCATTGGTATATGCTACAATTGCCCCTTTAAAATAATTTGAACTGCCTGGTACGGAGGTTAGTAGATGAGCAATTTCTCCGCCTGTGCAACTTTCAGCCGTAGCCACAGTCATTCCTTTCTCCCGTAACAGACGTCCAACCAGCATTTCCAATGTAGCATCCCCCTCTGTATAGCGCATTCTTTGCAATTCTGCCTTCAGGCTTTCATACATATTGTCCAAATCCTTTACAGCCTCACCTTTAGCTGTTATACGTAAACGCACCATACCAGGAGAAGGTAAATAAGCTAATTTGAATCCTTCTTTCAAATTAGCTTCCCACTTTTCCAAATGTGCTGCTAGCTGTGACTCAGGTACATCATACACCTTCAACATCCGATATTCCAACTGCAGATTAGGATATTTAGCCTTCAACTCTGGAATAACATAAGTATCCATCAAGTGCTCCATTTCGAAAGTTACACCTGGCATGGATATCAACGACTTACCTCCCTTTTCAAACCACATACCCGAAGCCGTACCCTTAAAATTGCGCAGCAACTGGCAGTTTTCTGGCAGATAGGCCTGTGAACGGTTACCTTCATTCATCGGCAGATTACGATTTCGCAACAGTTCCTCTAGCCACGCCATAGCCTGCTCATTAAACACGAGCCTTGTTCCGAAAAAATCAGCCAGCACCTTTTTCGTCACATCATCCTTTGTTGGCCCCAATCCTCCGGTTACCAAAACAAGATCGCTTTGTTCCATTGCATAGCCTACCGTTTCATATATTTCATCTCTTTTGTCGGGTATCGTTAACATTTCAATGACTTCTACTCCAATATTCGTCAGACGTTTTGCTATATATTGAGAATTTGTATCTAAAATCTGTCCCATTAGAATCTCATCTCCAATTGTAATAATAATTACCCTCATGCTATTAAGTATTTTATATCATTAATTATACCAAATGAATCTTTTGGTCAAATATCGTTATGCTAATTTTAAAAACACAACATTGCAAATATAATGCTTTTGGGAAAATTTAAAATCGATTGACACTCTATTATAGTCCTCCTTAATAACCTAAATCGTTTTACCTTAAATTATAATAAAAATTGGTCTATAGAATAAATTATATTTTGTTCCGTTTTTTATACTCTAAAATCAACTTTGACCAAAACAGACTAGAAAAACCATCCTCTTTTATTTTATAAAAGAAGGATGAAATATTTTATAAAAAGTTCCGAAATAAGTAAAAGCTGTATTGTTTCAGACATAGGATATAAAGCATATAAAATGAAATCAAGATGTTGTATCCTAATGATTTAAACTTATATGATTGCTTTAAATGGATAAAAACGAGAATTATGATTTATTTGACACTATCCAAAATTTTGTATAAATTGAAATAGAATTCAATTATAAGTTCTATTATATTCTGGATTCTGTTGAAAAAATAAATATGAAGAAGAAAAAGGAATATGTGAAAATGTATGAGGTTTTTCGGATTTGTTTCTTAGTTTTGTAACATCTAATGAAAGATTCATAAATCTAAGTTATCAATGAAAAGACTGTGTATATTTCTATTGATGTTGCTGTTCTTTTGCCTTGAAAGTTTTGGACAGCGTAAGAAGGTGGGAATTGTCTTGAGTGGTGGCGGAGCCAAAGGGGTAGCACATATTGGAGTTTTGAAAGTGTTGGAAGAAGCCGGAATACCGATAGATTATATTTCGGGAACGAGTATGGGTGCTATTGTTGGTGGATTATATTCTGTAGGGTATGATGCTAAAACTTTGGACAGTTTGGTCAGAGTGCAGAATTGGTCGTTTTTATTAGGAGATAAGGTATATCGAGATAATTTGTCATTTTATGAGAAAGAATCCATAGAAAAATATTTGGTGTCTTTCTCTTTTTCTCCTGCAACTGGTTTTTCTGTTCCGGCAGGTTTTGTAAATGGGAATAATATCTATAATTTATTTTCTGATTTGACAATAGGGTATCATGATTCAATTTCTTTCAAAGAACTGCCTATTCCATTTGCTTGTGTATCTGCAAATATGGTGAATGGTGCGAATGTAGTAATGGATTCTGGAATATTGCCGCTTGCAATGCGTGCTAGTATGGCTATACCGGGAGCTTTTGCTCCGGTGGTAATTGATAGTATGGTATTGGTGGATGGTGGTATTTCTAATAACTTTCCTGTAGATGTAGCCAAAGACATGGGAGCAGATATCACAATCGGAGTAGATTTAAGTACAGGTTTAAAGGATATGCAGGGATTGAGTAACCTGATGGGTATTGTTGATCAGTTGACTTCGTTTATGGGTATGCGGAATTACCAAAAAAATAGAGAATTGGTTGATTTGTATATGAATCCTGATTTGAAAGGGTATACAGCTGCAAGTTTCACAAAGGAGGCAATTGACTCTATGATTCTTCGAGGAGAGCGTGTCGCTCGTGCTAATTGGGATAATATTATGAAACTGAAAAAAGCTATTGGATTGGATTCTTGTGAAAATATAACACCTCATTTAAAACCGAAATTTGAATTAAAGGATAGTTTGCAGATTGGAGAGATCCATGTAAAAGGTATGCGGCCACAAGATGGAAAATGGTTGCGTAGGCAGTTGCGTTTTCATGAATATTCCAACATTTCACTGAATGAATTGCACCGATCTGTATCATTTTTATATGGTACAGGAGCTTTTACTTTGGTAAATTATTCTTTGGAAGGAAAGGAACCCTATGATTTGATCTTGAGAGTAAAAGAAAAGCCAGGTAGTTCGTTTAATTTTGGTTTTCGTTTTGATTCAGAGGAGATGGCTTCCATTTTGTTGAATACAACGCTTAGTCATCGTGCTTGGCGTGGTTCGAAATTAGGGTTGACAGGGCGTTTGAGTAAGAATCCTTATGTAGAATTGGACTATTCATTCGGTAGTACATTTTTACGGAAATTGGGGATATCATATATGTTCCGTTATAATGATTTGAATCTTTATTATAAAGGCGATAAGGTTGATAATTTGACTTTTTCTTATCATAAAGGTGAAATGGATTTATCGGATTTATATTTGAGGAATTTTAAGTTTCAGATAGGATTGCGGTATGAATATTTTAAATTTAAATCCGAATTATATAATTCGGAATATATAGAGGAAAATTTGCCATCGAAGGGGATGCTGAGTTATTTTGTTTCAGCACATTATGATACGTATGATCGACGTTATTTTCCTAATAGAGGAATTTCATTTAAGACTGAGTATGTTTTACACACGGATAATATGCTAACTTATAATGATGGTTCGCCTTTTTCAGCATTGTCTGTGAATTTTCAGCCGATGATACATCTTTCAAAAAGAATTTATTTGCAGCCGGCTATATATGGACGTATTTTGATAGGTAATGATGTAGCTGCAATGTATCAGAATTGTATGGGGGGAGAGGTTTCTGGTCGTTATCTGAATCAGCAGTTGCCTTTCTATGGTATACATAAGCTGGAAATGTTTGATAATACTTTGTTGGTAGGACGTCTTGGTTTGCGTTTACGTTTGTGGACACGCCATTATATGATGTTATCGGGTAATTATGCGAGACAGACAAGTAATTTTTTTGATATGCTGAAAGAGGGAGATAATTTGTGGGGAGGTGCTTTGACGTATGCTTATAATAGTCTGATTGGACCTATTAGTGTTACTTTTGACGGTTCGGATTGGGATAAGAAACTGGGAGTTTATTTTAGTTTGGGTTTTTATTTTTAATACAGAATGATTTGCAATATGAATAGAGGTTTCTATGGTTGGATATTGATATTGGGATGCTTGTTGGTTGCGTGTTCTCCCGGATTAGAATATCGATATACAGAGGGTAGGATTTATGGTACATATTACCATATTTCTTATGAGGCTTTTCATAATTTTGACGAAGAGCTTTGGAGAGAAATGAATCGTGTTAATTCATCTCTTTCAATGTTCAATCAGTCTTCTGTTATTTCCCGTATAAATAACAATGAAAGTGATAGTGCAGATTATTTGTTTTGTAGAATGTTTCAGTTGGCAAAAGAGGTGTATCAAGTATCAGGAGGATTGTATGATATTACCGTAACTCCTTTGGTCAATGCATGGGGATTTGGTTTTAAAAATGAAACTTTTCCTGATTCTGCACGAATTGATTCATTATGTCTGTTGGTGGGAATGGAGAACATTGTTTTGAAAGATGGGAAAGTGATAAAGCAGTTGCCAGGAATACAGATGGATGCAAGTTCTATAGCAAAAGGTTTGGGAGTAGATTTAGCTGCAGAATATTTGGAAGCCAAAGGTGTTGTTAATTATATGGTGGAAATTGGTGGAGAAGTAAGAGTGAAGGGGGAAAGTAACAAAAAACGGGCATGGCGTGTAGGAATAGATCGGCCAAAAGATGATGTTACTGCGCAAAATCGAGAGTTACAAATGATATTGCAATTGGATACAGGAGCTTTGGCAACTTCTGGAAATTATCGTAATTTTTATATGCATGAAGGTAAAAAGTATGCTCATACAATAAATCCTTTGACCGGTTACCCAATCCAGACAGAAGTATTGAGTGTTTCTGTGTATGCTTCATCCTGTATGAAGGCAGATGCTTATGCAACGGCTTTTATGGCGATGGGATTAAAAAAAGCGCGGGAGGTAATAATGGCTACTTCTGATTTGGAAGGTTGCTTGATATATGAGGAAGAAGGGACTTTGAAGACATGGGTTTCTGCTGGTTTAAAGAGCAGAATTATATCTGAAAAAGATGAATAGCCAGATATAAGATGAGAATGATTGAAGATGATAAGATATATACTGATTGTTATATTACTATTTTTTGTTCGAGAACTGTCAGTTTTGGCTGATGTTGTTCCGACACAGCAAGATTTTGTGTGTATGGATTCTGTCGCTATGCGGGATGGTCCTTTATCGATTAAACGGTTAAGTGTTACGTATCAATTACAACCTGTTAATTTACAAATATCGGGAAATCGTAATTATACTGCATTTTTGCCGGATAGCCTTATTCAAGATACTCTGAAATATGAGTTTACAAAAATTAAAAATTTTGCTTATCGGCGTAAGTTGACTCGAGAATTGTATAAGATGTTTTTTGTTAATCCAGCTTCCGGTAATATTGATGTATTGAATACACAAAATAGTGAGGATCGTTTTAAGGATTTTAGAGGAAAAACAATCCGAATGATATCGGTTGTGGTTTTGCCTCCATACGGAACAAATGTTTATGATTCTGTGTATAATGAAGGAGATGTTAGTTGGTGGAAGGATATTGTAAATAAGACGCACATGGGTACTTCAGAAAATGTTATTTGTCGTCAACTTACAATTAAGTCTGGCATGAAATTAATACCTTTTGAACTTGTGCAAAATGAAATTTTGTTGAGAGAGTTGGATTACATAGAGGATGTGAATATTAGGGTTGATGAATCGATAGGGTATCCTGGGTATGTGGATGTGGTGGTGGTTTGTAAGGATGAATTATCATGGGGCGGATCGGTTGAAACCAATTTTCTTAATAATTTTAAATTGGGAATTAGTAATAAAAATTGTTTTAAGTTAGGACATATTATTGATTATGAATTTAGTTATCGCGGAACAAAAGACACGAAGTGGGGAAATAAATTAGAATATAAAGCGAATAGTATTTGGGGATCACATATAGATATATATGGGTTTTATAGAAATGATTTTTATGAAAAGCAAGTGAGAATAGATATTGAACGTCAGTTTCTGACAGCCCAGATGCGTTGGGCTGGAGGTGTTGCTGCCGGAAGAGTTTTCTATTCTGAAGATTTGCCGGATAGGAATGTGAGCCGTTTGGATGAATTATTCAATTATCATTTTCAAGATATGTGGGCCGGACATTCTTTTTTATTACGAAAGCGACATTCTTATAACCAGAACGTTTATTTGACAGGTCGCTTTTTTACTACTCATTTTATTCATCGTCCTCTAGTTGATGGAAATACAAATCATTTGTATTATAATCGAATAAATGTGCTGAGTTCAATAATTTTCACACGGTTGAAATATTATAAGGCAAATTTAATTTATGATTTTGGGAAGACCGAAGATGTACCAGATGGTTTATATATGGGAGCCACGGGAGGTTTTGAATGGAGTGAATATGATAATTATACATATCTTGCGGTGGAAACACGTTATTCTCATTTTGATAAACAGTCAGAACGTTATTATGCTTTTCGTGCTTCAATGGGCTCTTATTTAAGTGTATCTGGATTTGAGCGTGGAATATTGGAATTTGGAGCAAATCATATCAGTAATCTTTGTAATTTGGGTTCATTGCGTTTTCGTTTTTATAATGATGTTCGCTATGTAAAAGGCTTTCGTAGATATCCGGCTGATTATCTTTATATGGAAGATACAGATATTAGGGGATTTTCATCAGATACTTTAAAAGGAGTTCAAAAGTTGACAGTTTCTTTGGCCGCTACACTTTTTTTACCTTATATAAAGAAAGGGTTTCGTACTTCTATATCAGCATTTGTGGATGCTGGACTTTTAGCACCTCAAGGACAATCATTGTTTCGTACACAGTCATATTGGGGTATAGGTATAGGTGTGAATTTACGTAATGATAATGTTGTGATTAAAAATATTTGTTTTCGTCTTACATTTTATCCGGTTATTCCTTCTGATGGAAGGGGAGTGCAGGTGATGATGTCTAATAGACCGGGTACAAAGTTTTATGATTATCGTGTTACAAGGCCACAGGTAATTCAATATGAATAATATATTATTTATAGAATTTATGGAAATATCATCATCTATTATTTGGCTAGGTTTTATTATAGCACTGATAGCGTCTGTTTCAACGTTTTTAGGCGCAATGACTTCTTTGTATTTTCGTAATGTGAATCAGAATACACTTTCGGTAATATTAGGTTTCGCTGGAGGTATTATGCTTTATATTGCCTTTATGAAACTGATGCCGGATGCCATCAGTATTCTTTCAGAGAGATTGTCTTCTAAGGAGACAAAGATATGGAGTTCGATGGCTTTCTTTTTAGGTATTATATTGTTGTATCCTTTGGGATACCTTGCAAAATTTTGGAAGCGAAGCGAAAAGGAGGTGTATACAGAGGCTGTCGGTCATGAAAGACATATTGCTATTTTGATATTGATAACCATATCTGCCCATAGCTTTGTAGAGGGGATAGCAACCTTCCTTTCTGTATTATCTACACCATGGGTTGCAGTACCTTTGGCAATGTCTATTATTGTACACAATTTTCCGGAGGGAATGACTATTGGAGCATTGTTTAATAGAATCAGTGATACGATGGATCGTAGACGTGCGACTATATATAGTTTGATTTCTGCGCTTGTTGAGCCATTGGGATCCATGACTGCCTATATTTATATTATGCACTATTCCACACCTGTTTTTAGTGGTTTATTACGTGCTTTTCTGGCAGGACTGTTAGTTGCAACGGCACTGAATGAATTAATACCTAATTCTTTAGTGAAAGGTACTCGAAATATTTCCATGACAAGTATCATTGTGGGCATGTTTATTATGGCATCGGTTTTGATTGCCGGTACTTTTGTTTAGTTGTTGCGATCTTTCTTGCGTTTGAAAAGTCGTTTGAAAAATCCTTCTTTTTTTTCAGAGATGTGAGAAAGAGAATCTGTATCAACACGATTCATTTTGTTTGATTTGCGATTGGTAAGTTTATCGAAAAAATTAAGGTGATCTTTAAATTGAGGTATTTTTAAATTATTGGTTTCTTCTATGATAGGAATCGGAAAGCTGATATTTTTCCAGTGGCTGTAAGTACTGCTTCGTTCACATCGTTTCATTAATTCTCCATAGATAGGTAAGGCCATGCTGGCACCTTGCCCTAATCGGAGAGAATTAAAGTGGATGTTTATGTCATTGGCTCCAACACGAACACCAACAACCAAATGGGGTGTATACCCAATAAACCAACCATCTACTTGATTTTGGGTAGTACCTGTTTTACCGGCCATTTCATTTCTTAATCCATATGTACTTCTGAGTTTTTGTCCTGTTCCTTCATTGATAACTGAGGCTAATATGTTGCTCATGATATGAGCTTCATTTGCAGGAAGCACTTTTTTACCAACGACCTTGGGTGCTTGATATATAACTTTTCCATCACGAGTTTTGATTTCTTCAAGATAATATTGAGTCATCAATACTCCGTTATTGGCAAATGCCATAAAAGGAGAAACCATTTCTTGAAGTGGAATATCAGCAACCCCCAAAGCTAAAGATAGGTAGGGGGGGAGATAGGCAGTAATGCCTAAAGAATGTGCATGTTTGATGACAACATTAATGCCTGTCTGTTGAAGTACTTCAACTGCAATGGTATTGATGGATTTGCTTAATGCTCCTTTTAAAGTGTAGTAGCCTTTGTAATTATTATCGGCATTACGGGGAGTCCAATTGTTATATTCAGAATAGATGCGTTGTTCGTTGGAATAATAGGCATCTAGGCGTGCTCCGTTATGAATGGCAGCACTATATACTATCGGTTTAAATACCGAACCTACCTGTCGGGGAGCTGTTACTTGATCATATTGAAAGAATTTGTAATCTAATCCTCCAACCCATACTTTTACTTTGCCGTTTTGAGGATTAACGGCAATTATTGCCGGCTGAAATATTTTCAAGTAATATTTTATGGAATCGATAGAGGAAAATTCTACTTGTTTTTCTTTTTTTTGAGCATCATATATCAGCATCGTTTTTTTACGATTCAATTCTTCCTTGATTTTTTCTTCATTGAGTCCTTTATCTTTGAGAATTTTGTATATAGGACTGTTCCGTATGGCATTTTTGAGGATATCAGGGTTTTGGCTCCATGGCTCTTTTTTGCCTAAATGATTATAGTATGACTGCTGTAGAAGTGGCATGTGGTTTGCAATGGCTTCTTCTGCATATTTTTGCATTTCGGCATCCAGGGTTGTTGTAAGAATGAGTCCATCTTTATAAAGATTGTATTGTGTGTGATGAGTGGTATTGTAAGTTTCAATTATTTTTATGGCATCTTGGCGGATAAGTTCCCGTAAATAGGGAGCAAGACCGCTATAATGATTGTCGGATTTGTATTTGAGTGATAATTTTTGAGATTTTAATAATTCTCCTTTTTCCTCGGTTAGGAAATTGTATTTTACCATTTGATTAATAACTGTGTTACGCCTGTGTAAAGCTCTTTCGGGATGAAGGCGAGGATTGTAGTAAGATGGACCTTTGAGTATGCCAATTAAAGTTGCTGCTTGTATTTGGTTTAATTCAGATGCTGAAACTGAAAAATATTTTTGTGCAGCACTTTCAAGACCAAATGTATTTTCGCCAAAATAAACGGTGTTTAAATAAAGAGTAAGTATTTCGTTTTTGGTGTAAATATTTTCCAATCGGTGGGCAATAAGCATTTCCTTTAGTTTGATAATTGGTAATAAATTTACTGGTTGTTCTTCGCGTGGATAAAGATTTTTTGCCAATTGTTGACTGATTGTGCTTCCACCTCCGGATTTTCGTTTACCAAGTAAAAATGTTTTAAAGAATACTCTTGCCATGCTGATTTTGTCAACTCCTTCATGCTGATAGAAACGGGCATCTTCAGTAGCGACTAAGGCATCAATGGCATTTGTTGGAATGTTTTTGTAATTAATATTTGTACGATTTTCTATGTAATATTTGCCTATCATTTCACCATCTTCTGTGTAAAGGATAGAGGCTTCATTATTGCGAATATGGCGTAACTCGTCATAAGTGGGAAGTTTGCCCCACAGTCCGACGTATACGGTGGCAATAAAAAGAGTGCCGATTGAAATAATAGCTATTATTACCAATACAAAATATTTTAATAGCTTCCAAGCTAAATGCTTGTTGTTATGTTTGTTTTTTGGGGGTGATATTCGTCTTTTTTTTGTCATGATTACGTAATTACTTTGATGAGCAAATATACATAGTAGGTTGTTTGCTTTCAAATTTTCAGAAAGTTTCTTTAAATGAATATTATTAACTTGAGTATGATAGGATGTATCATGATATT
Organism: Odoribacter sp.; assembly: GCA_020024465.1. Taxonomy (GTDB): domain Bacteria; phylum Bacteroidota; class Bacteroidia; order Bacteroidales; family Marinifilaceae; genus Odoribacter. Next base: position 128,665 of record JAHHTT010000002.1, on the reverse strand, counting down.
TGTTTTTTTTAATTGTATTTTAATACTATATAATTGAAGAATATGTAAAAAAACAGATTGTAAAATCAATGGTATTTTTCTATAGTAAATTTTAGGCTGTATCTTATTTTTCTTATCTTTGAGGCATTTAAAAATAAAAGCTATGTTAAATATTGCATTATTTGGTCCTCCGGGAGCTGGAAAAGGCACCCAGGCAAAACGGATTGTTGAGAAATATAATTTAGTACATATTTCAACTGGTGATATGATTCGCAAAGAAATTGCTGACGATACGGAACTTGGCAAAATAGCAGCAGATATTATCAACCGAGGCGAATTATTGTCAGATGATTTTGTTGTGCGTTTAATTGAAAACAGTATAGCAACTCACAAGGAGGTTAATGGTTTTTTGTTTGACGGTTTTCCGCGTACTGTGACACAAGCTGAAATTTTGGATAAAATGCTAGAAAAAGAAGGAACTCCTTTAAAAGGATTGCTTTGCATTGATGTTCCTTTTGCAGAATTGAAACGCCGTATGCTTGAAAGAGCTAAGATTGAAGGGCGTGCAGATGATAATGAGGAGGTTATTGAGAATCGTTTCAAGGAGTATAATAGTAAAACTGTTCATGTCGCAAATTATTATAAGAAAAAAGATTTGTATATTGATATTGAAGGAGATAGAACCATGGATGAGGTGTTTGATTCTATTGTTGAAGTTTTGGAGAAAATCAAAGATTAAGAGGATACTGAAATTTGTTTGAAGTGATATGAAAATAGAGATTGTCTAAACAGTCTCTATTTTTATTTTACCTATAGATTTATGTGTTAATTTTTTGTTAATGTGAAAAATATTTTGTAGCTTTGGTAATGAAAAACTTTATCATGAACAGAATAAATCTGAATAATTATGAAAACGAGACTGAATCAACTAATAATCCAAATTCTGTTAATGATTATTATTACAGTAATCGTTGCCTATATTTGTATTAATTTGGCAGAATTAGTAGATAAATATTCTAGTGCAATATTTAATGTATTGACAAGAATGAATGGAAGATATTAAATAAGATTGATATCCCATTGTAACAAAATTTGTTGTGATATTTCTCCATTCTTGTATATTGTAATGTTATTATTTCTTTTGTTGTTATTTGTATTATACTAAAAAAATCTTGATAAAGAAAAAGTCTTATTTTGTTTGGAGTATATTAGAAAAAGAGTATCTTTGCAGCGCCAAACCGTAAAATGAGTGTTGGTCCAGTAGCTCAGCTGGATAGAGCAACGGCCTTCTAAGCCGTAGGTCGTGGGTTCGAATCCCGCCTGGATCACTGAAAGGACTTCTTCGAAGTCCTTTTTTTATTTATTCGATGTGTTTCAATTTCTTGAAGATTATGTTTTATTTCTGTGGCAATATATTGTAAGAGTATCATTAAAAATAAGAAATATTTAAATGCAAATACTCCATTTTAGATGATTTTTGTGTACAACACAATCGGGTATCAAGAACTATGAATGTTGTTTGTAATTTTGGAAGTTTTTGTCAAAAAAATCGGCATAAGGCGCAAAGAAAAGCAAAGTTCTACATAAATAAATGCAGGTCAGCATCTTGTATGCAGAGCGGGTGGAAACGGACTCCGGCATAAAATGCCTGAAAACACCCCTTTCGGACAAAGTTCGGCTACTAAACAGCTACCGGTTCCAAAACGGGGTATATACAGCATAACAAGTTCTGTTTCATTGCTTTGCCTTGTTTTGCATAGCTCTTGGTAAGAAATAAGTAACTACCTTTAGAAACGAAAATTTTAGAGTTATGGAAACAAAGAGAAGTACGTTTGCGACCTCGTTCTACATCAAGAGATCCGCAGTGAGAAACCGGGACGGAAAAGCCCCCATCATGGTGAAAATCTCCGTTGACGGCGATGACAAGGCAGTGGGAACCAAGCTGTTCGTCACCCCCGACCTCTGGGAGAACGGCAAGGCGAAAGGCAAGTCCGCCGAGGCAAACGAGATAAACGGGCAACTGAAGGAGGTCTCCGCCCGGCTCACCAACCACTACCACCGCATCCTCCGGGAAGAGGATTTCGTCACCGCCGAGAAGCTGCGCAACGCCTTCCTCGGTGTCGGCGTGATGGAGAACTGCATCCTCAAAGACTTCGGGAACATGAACCGGGAGTTTGAGGCGATGGTCGAGAAAGGGCAGCGAGCCAAGTCCACCTACAACAAGTATCTGGCTGTTTACAACCATTTCAAGACCTTCCTTTGGGAGAAGAAGAAGCGCACCGACATGGCTTACAAGGAGCTGACCAAGGAGATCATCACCGATTTCGACAAGTACCTGCGGGTGGAGAAGGGATTGAGCGCCAACACCCTCTGGATATACACCATGCCCCTGCTCAGCCTGACCGACAAGGCGTGGCGGCGTGGAATCGTCCGCACCGACCCCTTCGGCGAGTACAGCCTTGAGATGCAGGAGACCGACCGGGGCTATCTCACGGAAGAGGAGCTGCGCACCTTGGCTAACGCCGTGTTCGTCAAGAAACAGACCAGCCTCGTGCGGGACATGTTCCTCTTCGGGTGTTTCACCGGGCTTAGCTACATTGACATAAAGACGCTCACCCATGACAAGATACAGCGCATGGACTTCGACGGCGAGGAATGGATCATCACCCGGCGCACCAAGACCCGTGTGTCGAGCAACGTCCCCCTTATGGAGATTGCCAAGGAGCTGATAGAACGTTACAAAGGGCTTGCCGGAGGCGACCTCGTGTTTCCCATGCCCAGCAACAGCGTGTGCAACAGGCACCTCAAACAGATAGCCAAAGCCTGCGGCATCCACAAGGAGATCGGCTTCCACCTAAGCCGCCACACCTTCGCCACGACCATCTATCTCTGCAACGGCGGCACCATCGAGGCGCTCTCCAAGATACTCGGGCACAAGCACATTTCCACGACCCAGATCTACGCCGAGGTGACCAACAGGATGGTAAGCTCCGATTTCCGGGCGATCTCCGGCAACCTCGCCGCCATGCAGCGGAGCGTGCTGGAGAAGAAGGACAGGAAACAGGACGGGAAGCGGGTGCGCCGCTCCCTCCGGGAAACGGCTTGACGCCTTCCCCCGGTGCAGAATGCGGCAAAGGCAGGAACTTCCGATGCGGTGTCCCTGCCTTTGCTGCATTTCCCGATGCACACCCCCGTGCGTTTATGTTGGACTTTTCCCCCGTTTGCGCTTTGGGCGCATGTCCACGTAGTTCTCCTCCAGCATACGCAGCAGATCCGACTGGCGGTAGAGCGTCTTGCCCGGCAGCGATATGTACGGGATCAGCCGTTGCGTGCGGTAATCCTGCAACGTTCTCGGCGTGATGTGCAGCAGCCTGCACACGTCCTCGCCCGTGAGATAGACCTCGCCGTTCATCGCCGGGCGGAAGTGCGCCGTCACCGTGTCGATGTACCTCATTCCCTCTTCCAACGCCTCGAAGTACGCCCGTACCTCTTCCGTGTCCCTTGTGATCACTTCCATCTCACTCGTCCTCCGTCATTTCCCGGCTCATGGCTTCCACGAACGCCTCCACGTCCTCCGTCCGGTAGTAAATCTTGTGGTTGATCTGGCTGTACGGCAGCAGCCCCCGGTCACGGTAGGTCTGCAACGTCCGCTTGCTGATGCCCAGTTTCTCACACACGTCCGCCCCGTCCATCCAGTTCATCTTTTCGGGCGGGCGGTAGCGGGCGCAAAGCTCCCTCACGTGCTGCGAGAAGCTGCCGAACCGTTCCTTCATCTCCTCGAAGGTCTTTTTCTCGATGCTTACTATTTCCATTGTCCCGATACGTTTTTATTGTTATACTTCCCTGCAAATATACCGGTCTGTATATGTCCGTGTATCAAAACCGTACCGCTTGTCCTCGTTTTGCTTCACGTTTGTAGCCTTGTCACGTTCCGGGCGGTGAAAAGCAGGGAGAAGCTCTACATATCCGCACGCCCTTCCGCATATTTTCCGCCCCTTCCGTTTGCCGTGTGCCGGACATTTCGCATATTTGTAACCGACCAAACATCATCACTATGGACGAGGCTGTCTTTATCGCTTAATACACCTTCCTTGCCACTCCTGCGGTCATCGAGGAGGAGAGCCGCATCTTGGGCAAGATCGCACGCCGCCTGCGTTGCGAGTACGTCATCCGTTTCGAGGACGACGGCAAGTTCTATTTCCTGCTGGAGACCCGTTCCGGCTACGAGGAGCATTTCGCCCGGTGCGGCTGGTACGTCGTCAGCCAGACCGACTTCAACAGCCGCCTGACCATCGGCATGGGCTTGTACGAGAGCGGGAACTTGGCGGGCTTCATGTACAGGCTCGATTCCGGCAGCCGTATCCGGGCGATTCAGGAGAACAGGCATCGTGCCGCTTGGATTATAAATTAAGCGTTATTTATTCCTAAATATCAGCACTTTCTGAAATTTTGGCTTTGCATCCATCACGCTTTTAGTCCTTAAAAACTGTCTGCTGTTGTCCGGTGTCTGTCTGCCAACATCTTGGGTTCAGATGTCCGCATTATTTTTGGATTATGCAAATCATTGAAAATAAACATTCTAAGGTTAGTGCAAGGTGCAAGCTATATATAGATATATACTTGTACCTTGCACTAAATTTCAATATTTATTTTTCCGTCTATTTTCCATTATCGTTTCAAAATTTTCTTGCCCCCATTGTTTCAACTGCTCTAAATAAGGGATTAAAGTTTCTCCAAATTCAGATACATAATATTCCACTTTGGGTGGAACTGTGGGATATATTTTTCTATTTACCAATCCGTCCGTTACCAATGACCGCAAAACAGTAGATAGCATCTTTTCCGATATAGAGGGGATTGTTTTGTATAGTTCATTGAAACGTATTACTTCATTCTCATGTAGCTTCAATAAGACAACTAAAGCCCATTTGTCACCCAGCCATTCCAGTATAGGGGAAGCAGAACAATAATCGTAATCTAACTTTTTTCTCATTTTTCTTTTATCCAACAAATTGATATACAGGAAAACTAACCTAAATGTAAGTTACTGATAACCAAGACAGTTCTTCTTTTTTTTAAAGAGACCTATTAACTTTGCTGTCGCAAAAATAAATGTTATGGACTATAAAAGCAAAACGGCAAACGACAAAGAAATATCCATCTATTATTTCTCCGCCACAGGCAACAGCCTGAAATTGTCGCAGGATATTGCGGCGGCTTTTGGAGGAGCCGGGCTGTTCAGAATGACACCGTCAGCTGGAATCACCGCATCGGACTCCCGAATCGTAGGTTTTATATTCCCCGTATATATGGGCGGACTGCCCGGCATTGTCCGCCGGTTCTTGGAAAGTTATCCGTTCAGGAAAGGCGTGTACTATTTCTCCATAGGCACATATTACACGTACAAGGGCTGTGCGGTGTCCGTTGTGGACAAAATCATGTCCGGCAAAGGCGTGCGTCTGGACTATGGCTACAACCTGCCCACCGTAGGGAACTGCCTGAAGGAATACGAGGTATCTTCAGTAAGGAGGACGAAGATACTGGAACGGGCGGAGCTTTACACTTCACGAATAATCGACGACTTGAAAAAAGGCAAACGGAAAAAGCCTTTCCCGTATTGCAGGTTATCGGATCTGTTGCACAAAGGGCTGTTCAATGCCTTTTTCAGTCGCTCGCACTTGAACTTCTCCTTGGAAAATGGTTGTATGGGATGTGGTGTCTGCGAACGTGTATGTCCCGTGAACAATATTACGCTGAAAAACGGAGTGCCCCGGTGGGGAATCGGTTGCGAGGCTTGCCATGCTTGCGTACACTGGTGTCCCCGGAATGTCATTCAGATCGGGAAGTCCAAAGGGCGGCTGCAATACCATCATCCAGCTGTAAAAAGAACGATGCTGTACCGTGTGGAATGACGGGTTCCTATGCTGCGTATCCAGAGATTCCGGTCTGTTTCCCGTTTGTAGGATTCCACCGGAACCAGCCCGTTCTTGCGTTGTTCATGCCGACAGGTCATAGAAACGATATGGATGACCTTACGCATCCTTGCCATCATCTGGAAGAATCGGCGCATGTATTGGAATATCCTCATGCGTCCCTCTTTGCAGGTTATCGTGAATGGTCTAACTCGATGTACCAGCCTTCCTTGACAGGCTTGTACAACGTGGTGTCGTTGTACGTCCTGCGGTAGATCTCGTTCAGGTCGCCGTGTTCGGTGATACGGATATTCCGGCGGCTTCTCAATCCGGGATCGTAAACGAAACTCTTGGATGTTCCTGCGTCCACGATGCCGTGGGAATAGTACGGCATAACGAGGCTCACATATACCGAATCCGCCGTTTCCCATTCCCTGCGGTCAACAAGGACAAGACCGCATCCAATCTCTGACAACAAGGAATCGAGCTGTATTCGGTCTGGCTTCAGCAGCCCATATACCGGGAGGTCTTCTTCGTCATTCGTTTCATGGGATGTATCGCTTTGCTCTGTTGAATCAAGTATAATGACCTCTTCCGGAGAAAGCGGCGGGTAGTGGAAACTGCCTTCTGAACTCTCTGACATGATTTCGTACACCTTGCGGAACGCCGCCTCGTGCGTGGTAAAGTGGCGTATCATTTCCTCGTCGCTCGGTGGCATGGGCGGCTCTCCGCAACTTGCGGCAAACAGGCTTGCTAAAAGCAGGATTATGGCGAATGTTCTCATATTTTTATGTAGATGATGCTTGGCAGCGTTTCGCTTTAAGCGGCAGTGCTGTTTGTTATCTAAATCTTAATGTATTTATTGGCAAAATCAAGGCACTATTTCGTAAACGGTTCGCTCATTGTTCCTGAAAATGGTATGCTCAATCTGGCTTCCGACCTTTACGATACTGTCTATGTCAGCATGGACTTTCAGGCTAAGGACGGGAGCGTATTTCAGATGTTCGTAATCGACCGGAGTATTGTTATAGGTTGTTTCGACAATAGGATAATTATGTTCCTTTGCGAACTGTTTCAAGGTATCTATGTAGGGAAGCTGCTCTTTACCCATGGCTTCAAAATCTATGTAAAACTTTCCGTTCTCCAGCACAAAGTAGATGCAGTCCACACCATTGGAACAAATACCTATAAAGTCATAATCAGTATTTCCTGCCTGCACGTTTCTCAATACATCCGGCAGTTTGTCTATCGTAATCCGGGCAGCAACCGGGATATTGGAGTTTATACCGTCGTTTTGCGTCACTCGTTTATTCCCATGCCCGCAACTCAATAAACTTAAGATAGAAGTAAATATTCCCATAATTTTTAAGTATCTCATAGTTTTATGCTTATTATTAAATAGATAACATGTAATTATATACGTTTTCCGCTGTATATCTTCGTTCAATTACAAATATATATCATAAGGGCGAAACTTCGGAATATTCGGTCTTCCTTTTTTCTATGGTATGCTTAAAAGCAGTTTTTGCGAGTGATTGTTTGGGCGTTCCCCTTCGGGTCGGGCTTTCCGTTGCAAGTCCTCGCTATGCTGTGGGCTTTCCCCTGCAATCCCTAACGTGGGTGAAAGGGCTTTCACAGTCTTGCGCTTACACCTTGGCGCACGGGCTGTCCCGTCCCGGCGTCCGTTTCCGACCATTCCGGCAGGCTGCATGGCCGAAGCCGACATCGGGGCGGAAGGACAAACGGAACACGTCCGTGCCGTCACACGGAATGAAGTTCATCATCGGCATATCCCTTGCCAGACCATCGCTTTCGAGGATGAACGGGAATAGCTATTTCACTTTTGCGGTAATTTCATCTATCAGGTTTGTAATTTTCTCAATGGAATACTTTTCTATCAATCTTCTGGTTGCCGCTTCTGTCTTTAATTTCTCATTGATTAATTTTAGTTGGGGCAGATCCGATTGACAGCATTCGTTCAAGTATTCTATTTCAGTGCCATAGGAGGTATATTTATAACGAGACTGCAAAAAATGCAGAAAGGTGTTGCGTGATTCGTTAGACAATCCCAAAATACTTTTTGAAACCTTGTCCGCATCAGCCTCTTGGAATATTGAAGTATCCCTATAAAGACGCTGTTTGACCGGGATTGCATCATTCAATGCCAGATTCAGGCGTTCGCAAGTTTCATCCGTCAGATTTTCCAGCATGGCAGACACTTTATTAGGACATTTCTCAAATCTTTGCTCGAATAGTTTTTGAAAATACGCAACCAGTACATTCAAAATTCGATCTGAACCAATATTAGAATGATTCCTTCTTGTACCCGCATGTACCTTTGAGCTACAATTCAACAAACCCTCCATGTCGTTGATACCTTCCATCAGCCTGTCTATGGAGTGCTTGCCTTGGGCAATGATGTCTTCCTCGGATATGTGAACAAGGTTGTCGCTATATAAAACCGATAGTATAGATATAATGACAAACAATTCTTTTAGATCAACGCTTTTATCCGCAAAGTAATACCGTACCGTTTCCTCGTAATGTTTCTCGTATTCTTCGTTATCCAGTCTCCAATAATCATACAGATAGTCCCAACTATTCAAACTTGCGTCTTCGGCAGCAAAGTATTGCTGCAAATAGGTTGTGTCAAAATACCCGCTTTCCAGATAGCAGACAATTTCATTGACGATAAAATCACTGAAAATATCCAACCGCTTGCCTATCTCTATAAAATGGTATTTGGAGAGGATTTTTTCACGCTCCTCATTTTTCTCTTTATCTGGGAACATATTGTACAGGCTGTTGAACAGGCTCGCAATTTCGGTATTTCCACCCTTATACTCGCAGTAAACGGCGACAAAATTTGCCAATAGTGATGTTATGATAAGTTTGTATTTGGGAGATTCATGATAATGTTCCGGCAAAGCCATGATTATCCTGTGGTAATCGTTCAGACATTGCCGAAGGACTCTTAAATTATCGAATTTAGAGGCGTGGAATATCTTGATTATAAGCTCTTTGTTCTCAGATAAGAGGTTTCTGTTGTTGGCGGATATTTCGCCAATGAAAAAATCGAGTGTCTCCTCTATATTCACTTTAATCTCGAAAGTGCGCCCGATGGTCTTTTCCTTGAAATCCTTGAATTTCAAATTAGATTTTTCGCCCTCTTTTTCGGAAATCTTGTTCTCATCGCCAATGATGATGACCTTGCATTTACAATGTTCCGAAAAGTAATTGATGTATCCCAACAAGGTTTCCAGTTTTACATCACATCTTTCAAGGTCGTCAAAAATCAGAATCTTGTTTCCTTTTATTTCGGAATTTTCTTCTTTCAACAACAAAATGGAGTCCAAGTCACAGGTTACACTTCCTTCATCCTTGCCGTCACCGTCAATATCGTATTTCAAAGCGATTTTCGAAGCGGCTTTTAATATATTCTTGGCAAGTTTCATTCCCTTGCTGTACAACCACGGGGATATTTCCTTGTTGATTTGTTCTGTGATTTGCTGGGTAGTGGTCAAACCGTATAAAGACACATAAATAGGCTGCCATTTTAACTTGTCCGCATCTCTGTTATTTTTCAGTTGCTCCATCCATTGGCGGATGAAAAACGTTTTGCCGCATCCCCAAGCGCCTCGCAACATGATGGCATATTGCGGATCGGGTATTTCCGCATATTCATTTAAAAAGGTGAGTATGTTTCTATTCATAACCATGTTCATTAGAGGTTTCAAAGTTACGGAAAAGAGTCGTAATGTTCGGCAACCTTCCGCTTGTTCAGTCGGCTTGCTGTTTGTTATAATCAATCATATCACCGAAAAATCATTAATAGGCTTATAAGAGTATTTCACCCTAAAGCCTTCATCATCCCAGTTTCGGGCGGCGATAATCGCATGTGTCAAATCCAGCCGATATGTTTTAAGGCATGATTTGATTGCGGATACAGCCCGTTCTTCCTCCACGACTATACAATAAATATTCAATTTGCCGTTATCTATTGCAAAACTTTCGACTACACCTATACCTCGCCAGCCCAAATGTTCTTTTAGATACTCTGAAACTTTGTCTTTTAACCATTTATCCCGTTTGTTTCCATCCTTGCTTTTCAATAGATATTGAACTACTATCGTACATAATTGATTTTCGGACAACTTTGTATATCCTTCACTCGCACATACATTACTAAAATCCTGTAAACGTATAGCTGCTTCTTTCTCTGTCATACTTGTTTTCGCAATAGTTCCAACATATCCAACTTTTCCAGAATGCTCAATTAGAACCTTATCGGCATTTTCATACCACATTTCCTTGTAGTATAGACCTTTTGTTTCAATTTGTTTATATAGCGTTATCATGATATGATTGGTTATAATGTTTTGTAGCGTTCCGCTTTAAATGTTTCATCTGTTTGTCAGCAATCTTGTTTTTTTACCATATACCAACTTCACAAATACCCTTGAATCTATCTAATACCATTCCGTTTTTTTTATCACTTCCCAAATTTACACTTATATGCTTGAGGTTAGGAAGATTTTCAGGAATTATATTATCCAATACATCAAAAGGCAATTGTAATAGTAAGTTTTTTAAATTCTCGTGATATAAAGGAAAACTTTGTAACCGTTTCATATTGGCAAGAGACATACCGGTTAAAGAATGAAGGCTGCTTAAATCCGGCATTTCTTCAACATTGCTAAGTCCGTCTAAACCAATAGATCTTAGTTCTTTCAAGTCCAATAAAAAATTAAGATTCAATATTTTCGGAGAACGGTATATATCTATGCTTCTTAAATTTGGTGCCTTAATACCTAAATGTGTCCCATCCTTTAAATTAAAACAAGTTAATGTTTCCAAGTTTGGTAAGCAGGACAACATGTTCGAATCTAACCCTTTTATTTTTAATCGTTTCAGTCTGTTCAGCTTGTTCAATGTAGGATATTGATATTTCGTTATAGGATAAAAACTCATACAGAGTTCTTCCAGTTTCTCCAATGAAACAAGTTCGTCAATACAGAGTTTATTATCATATAGTGCATCAATAACTATACTCCTCAAATTTCTGAATATTGAAATTCCTTCAATTGTTTTCAGAATATTCTCGGTGTAATTATACGATTCAACTCCTATTATATTGTCACTTATACATTCAAAATAGGAGAAAGCAATCAGATTGTTGTTATTTGAACGCATTACCAATGTTACTTCTGTCGTTTCATTGATTATAGCTTCTTTTAGAAGTTTCAATTTCTCTATGTCAGGTTGTTCTTCTATCAACAATCGCAACTTATTATCTTCATTCTTTAATCCGATAATCTGTTCTTCTGTATATTGATTTAATTTTTCAATGAACATATAATTTGTATTTACAGGGTTGCTAATGTTTGTCAGCGTTCTGCTTTAAGCGGTAGTGCTGTTTGTTAGTGATTCATTTATGTTCTCAATTTCCATATCAAGAAAGGTTACATACCATTCTATAAATGATATTCTTTGCCCATCTTTTAATTTCGGTACAAGTCCACTATAATCAGCTCGTCCATCAAACCAAATATGTCCTTTTTCATTTCCATTCACCACCAATAGAAATGTACATCCATGTCCGAAATGACTTATTTGCAGACAGCCTGCAATATGTGCGGTACTAATATACGCATTAACAATTTCCGTTTCCGGGTATCCCTCGTTCCAATTAAAGGAGGTTATCCATTCTTCATTCCAACTATCTTGATATGGGAATTTTTCATTCAAGGAAATATTAGGTTTGTCTCTTAATTTGAAATCAACAATAGCTTTATCAAGAGGCAATAATCCATATCCCGGTCCAAAACCTCCATTTCCTATTTCAGAAATAAAAGTTCTGTAATCATCAGGAAGAGTTATACAATGTTTATGCTCAAACTCCTTAATATCTTCTTCAGATAGACAAGGATTATAAGATACCTCTTGTTCCTTTACTCCAAAAGATGCAAATTCTTTATGGCGTCTTATGAAAGCCAATTTTTCTAATATTTCCTTTTTTTGATTCATAATCACTAACATGTAATTATCTACATTTTCCGCTATTATCTTCGCTCAATTACAAATATATATCATAAGGGCAAAACTTCGGAATATTCGGTCTTCCTTTTTTCAAGGTATGCTTAAAAGCAGTTCTGCGGGTGGTTGTTTGGGCGTTCCCCTTCGGGTCGGGCTTTCTGCTGCAAGTCCTCGCTATGCTGTGGGCTTTCCCCTGCAATCCCTAACGTGGGTGAAAGGGCTTTCACAGTCTTGCGCTTACACCTTGGCGCACGGGCTGTCCCGTCCCGGCGTCCGTTTCCGACCATTCCGGCAGGCTGCATGGCCGAAGCCGGACATCGGGGCGGAAGGACAAACGGAACACGTCCGTCCGTGCCGCCCGAAAGAGTTCCCCGGCGTTTGTCCGGCAGCCGGAAGCTGACCGTCCTCCCATATACTTCTCCCGCCCGTATCTCCTTGCCTTGGGAAACGGGCGTTCCCGGCTCTCCGGAAGGCTTCTTTTTCCCGCACCCGGCAAGTAACTTACCATTGAATGGAATAGACTGACAGGGCATTTTTCCCTAAGCTGATTGGAAAAACATTGACGAAGGTAGGCGGAGGTGAAAGCAAATCCGCAAAAAATGCCAAATCTCCACCCTGCGGGTAGTATTTACCATTTTTTCAGATGGTTGCAATTCACCTTTTCCGCTATCAATGATGGTCAATGTTCTTCCCAATCAGCCAAGGGAAAAAAATTGGTTGGGGCGACAAGCGATGAAAACAGAGTAATAACGATTAAAATTTGTGAGTTATGGCAACAACGAACAACACTATCGAAAAGATTGCACCGATGTTCACCGATTTGTTAATCAAGAAAATCGAGTGCTTGAAAACGGATTGGCAAAAACCGTGGATTGCGAGCCTTGAACAAGGTTTGCCCCGCAACATCAGAGGGACGGTCTATAACGGCGGAAATGTCTTGATGTTATTGTTCTACACCGAGTTTATGAAATTCACTTTGCCCGTGTTCCTCACGTTCAACCAAGCGAAGGAAGAGGATTTAAGTGTTTGCAAGGGCGCACGCTCGTTTCCCGTCTATTATTGGTTTAAGTTCGTGGTACACAAGGAAACGAAAAAGACAATCAAGTACGAGGAATACCGCAAGCTGCCCGCAACCGAGCAGGAAAATTACAAGGTCATCCCGCAGATGAAGTATTACAATGTCTTCAACATCGACCAGACCGATTTTGCCGAAAAGCAGCCCGAACGCTACGAGCGTATGAAAAAGGGGGAGCAACCCGAAGACTATTCGGACGGGATGATTTACGAGGCGTTGGACGAGCTTGTCTATCTGCAAAATTGGTATTGCCCTATCAAGGTGCAGTATTCGGACAGTGCCTACTATTCGCCCTCTTCCGACCATATCGTTTGCCCGCAGCGTGAGCAGTTCCCGCAGGGAGCGGAATATTACGGCACACTTCTGCACGAGATGGCGCACAGCACGGGAAGCCCCCAACGGCTGAACCGCACGTTCGGCAGCTTCTTCGGGGATGCGCTCTATGCCCGTGAGGAACTTGTCGCCGAACTTACCGCAGCCCTTTGCGGTGCGTTCTTCGGCTACGCAGCCGCACCGCAGGAGAACAACGCCGCCTATCTGAAACACTGGCTCACCAAGCTAAGGGAAGAACCCGCCTTTTTGGTGGAGATATTGGGGGACGTGAACAAGGCGGCGAAGATGATTGCCGACAAGGTAACCGAACCGATAAACGAACCCGCAGCAGCCTAAGCGGGACAGCAAAGGAACAAGAGTATAAACCAACGGGCGGAGCAGTCCGCCCCACTAAAGACATAAGACGATGAAAACATTATCGGAAAAGGAATTTAACGGGTTAAACATAAAAGCTATGTTTACCGAGAAGGTGGAACAGGCAAAAAAAGAACTGTCTCCACTCATGCAGGAGGTAAGGAAGTACATACCCCAAGCGGAATACGGCTACCACGTGGTAAGCGGTGAATACCCCGCATTTTACGGCGTGCGCATAGAGTTCACGTACAACGGCATCCGTTTCCATGTGTACAAGATAAACAAAGAGAACAAATACAGGATAGCCACCGACATGGAGCATTTTGAGTATGTCAACCGCTACGACATCGAAAGGGCGGGTAACCAATATGAAAAACCGTGCAATATCGGCGTGTTCACCGCCAAGAAAATAAACGATTGGATAAACTACTGCACGCAGATATACAGGCAGGTGGAGCAGGAAAATGCGGAGAACTCGAAAAAAGTAGCCGACTTCTTGAAAAGTATCGAGAACGAACCCGTAAGATGGGAAGGGAGAAACCGTTCAAAAGGGACGATAACCCGCAACGGCTTGCGCTTCACGTTCTACATAGAGGAAGGACACCTCTCTTTTGAACTGTCCCTAAGTTATCGGGGAACGGCTGATTATGACACTTTCCGGCTGATAGCCGATAACCGCTATATCCCGAAAGGGAACTGTTAAAGAACCACGGGTGGAGCAATCCGCCCGACAATACCCAAGAACATGAAAACGACACCCGTTTACAAACTGATATATCGCTTAATCCTTTGGGCTTCGGTGGTTTATTTCCTCACCACCGCCGCAGGGCGGTTTTTCGCCTTGTCGCTTGTCGTGGCTCTGTTTTACTTCGTGGCACGGCTTGTTTTCGCCCTTGCGTGGCGGCTGTTTGTCGGCTTCGTGTTCGTACTGATAATCATTCTTTTAATATTCTAATATTTACCGATATGGAAACAAGGACATTGACAGAAAACGGAACACCCGTTAGCAAGGAAAAGACGGTAGCCTTTTCGGGACACCGCACCAACCGTATAGCCAAGTTCACGGCAGACCGTGAGAAACTCTTCAGGGAGGTGGCGTTCGATACATTTGTAGCCATCGAGAGTTATTGCATCAAAAAAGGCTACGACACCTTTTTGTCGGGAATGTGCGAGGGCTTCGACCTTATCGCAGCAGAGGAAGTCTTGAACCTCAAAAAGGAATACCCGCATATCCGGCTGAAATGCGTTGTCCCCTTCAAGGGACAAGCCGAACGGTACACCCAAGCCGACAAGCGGCGTTATGACACCATTTTGGCGCAAGCCGATGAAGTGGTAACCTTGCAGGACGGATATACCGAGGGCTGTTTCTTACGCCGTAACGACTACCTTTTGGAAAACTCCGCTTTTCTGATGGTCTATTACGATGCGGTAGCCGTGGGCGGTACGTTCTACACCCTCAAACGGGCGGTAGAGCAAAAGAAGAAGTTCGCGAACGTATGCTATAACCGCAGGTAGCCCGCAAGGGCGGATTTTCCGCCCGCTACTTTCTTTCGTGAGCCGGAGCGGGGAAAGAAAGATAGCAAAGAAACCGATTGCCCGAACGGGACGGTTTGTCAAAAATCAAAAAGAACAATTAGAAACAATTAACTTAAAAATAACGGATTATGAAGACAAAAGCAAATCAATCAGCAGCAGAGAGAAACATCACGATGGTAGCGTTGGCAGACATTCAGCCGAGCGGTTTCAACCCACGCAAACGCTTCGATGAAACGAGCCTTTACGAGCTTGCAGAGAGCATCAAGCGGCAGGGCGTGTTGCAGCCCATCACCGTGCGACCCATTGGCGGGACAGACCGTTACGGGATTGTTTTCGGGGAACGCCGTTACCGTGCGTCCGTCATTGCGGGCAGGGACGAAATTCCGGCAATCGTAACCGAGTTGTCGGACGAGGAAGCCGAGGAAATGGCGATTACCGAGAACTTGCAGCGCAAGGACGTGACACCCGTGGAGGAAGCCGCAGCCTATCAGCGGCTTATCGAGAGCGGACGCCACACCGTGCAGACCTTGGCGCAACTCTTCGGAAAGAACGAGAACTACATCCGCACACGGCTGAAATTCACCGCCCTTATCCCCGAAATCGCCGCCCTCTTGGATGCGGATGAAATCACCATCAGCGTGGCGGCTGAAATCTGCCGATACGGGGAGGACATTCAAAAGGAAGTGTACGAGAAGCATTTGCAGGACGAGGGAACGTATAACAGTTGGCGGGGACTGAAAGCCACCGATGTCGCAAGGCGCATCGAACAGAACTTCACCACCGACCTGCAATACTACCGCTTCGACAAGACCGAGTGCGCCACGTGCGCACACAACACCAATAACTTGCTGTTGTTCCGTGACGGCGGGTGCGGGCATTGCGCCAACCGCACGTGCCTCGCTGAAATGAACGCCTCTTTCCTCATGGAGCGAGCCGTGCAAATCATGCGGAACCAGCCGGAGGTGTCGCTCTGCCGTGACCGCTACACCGCCAACGAGACGGTGGTAGAACGGCTAACCGCTTCGGGCTACGAGGTGGAGACCCTTGACAGGTACACCGCCTTTCCAAACTGCCCCAAAGAACCCAAAGCCGAAAATTTCAACGACCCCGAACGCTACGGGGAAGCCCGTACCCGCTACGAGCAGCAATGGGCGGACTACATGGAGCAGGAGGAGGAAATCACCCGCAGGAGCGGAGCGGGGGAAATCACCGTCTATGCCAAAATCGGGCAGAAGGAGATTACATTCTGTTACGTGGAGAACGTGACAGAGACCGGGACGGCGGACGGAACGCCCGCACCCGCACCGCTCTCACCCGTGGAGAAACTGGAGAAGCAGGACGAGCGCAACAAGGAAATCGCACTCGAACGCACGGTGGAGGACACCAAGAGACAGATTCTCGAAGCCGACATCACGGGCGGCAAGTTCAGTGCGGACGAAGATACCATGTTGTACTTCTTCCTTCTGTCCTCGCTCCGGAAGGAACACTTCGCAGCCGTGGGGATTGCGGAAGACAAGCCGTATATCACGGACGAGGACAAGATGGGGATTATCGGAAACCTCACCGTGAGGATGAAGACCATCATCCGCAGGGACTTCCTTGTAGCCAACTTCAAGGGAGCGTGCGGGAACAACACCGTGGCGACCCTCTTGCTTGACTTCGCACGCAGGCACATGCCGGAGGAACTCGCCAACATCGAAAGGGAATACAACGGGGTGTACGAGAAGCGTCACCAGCGCATCGAGGAAAAGAAAGCCGTCCTCTTGGTACAGGAACGGGCAAGGGAGCGCAAGGTAACGCAACCCGAGGAACAACCGCAACCCGAAGAGATTGCAGCCTAAGGACAAAGGGCAGGGCGGAGAAATCCGCCCGCTACTTTCTTTCGTGAGCCGTGGCGAAAAAGAAAGATAGCAAAGGAACCGATTTTTAAACTTTCAAATTTTCAAACTTATGCGAACCGTACAGAGAACCTATACACTATTCGGCATTGCGGAACTGGAGGACGAAGTCCGTCAGAGAGCCTATACCGACTGGCTTGCCAAGGGAAACGATTACCCGTATGCTTCCGAGAACTGCGACACGCTCGAAGCCTTCTGCAATCTTTTCCGCATTGCCTGCACCAATTACCGTTACGACAGTTGTACATACTATTACCGTTTCTATACCAAGCACGAGACGGACACGGAGGAACTTTCGGGCGTCCGCTTGCTGGCTTACCTCTATAACAACTTCCATGCGGAGTTGTACAAGCCCAAGGTCTATTGGACGAAAGACCGCAAGAAAAGACGCAGGAGCCGTATCTCCGTCACTTGCGAATGTCCCTTCACGGGCGTTGTGTCGGACGAAATCATCTTGCAGCCCTTCATGGACTTCATGCGCTCGCCCGACAGCAGGAATTTCAAGGAACTCATGCATGACTGTCTGGAAAACTTCTTCCGCTCGTGCCGAGACGATTGCGAGTATTGCGAGAGCGAGGAATATTTCACGGACGAGAGCCACAAGAATAATTGGGAATACCTTATCGACGGGACACTTTTCAAGGAAACGGCATGAAGCGGGAAATCAGACAGAACGGGAAAACCGTCCTTTACAGCGAGGACGGTCATAGCATCCCCATGATATTCAACAACCTTGTCGGAAAGAACCTCAAAGGCAGGGAGTATTCGGACTATATCGCTTTCGTAGCCATTCCCGACATGGGGTTTACCTACGGGAAGATAGAGTATTATTCGGACGGAAACCTAATCGCAACGGGGGAAATCAAGCCATAACATCCCCCCTCTGTGTTTCATCGCCGGAAGTCCGGGACGGGTAGCGATCCGCCCGGACTTCTTTTTTTACCCGCCCGTGGCAACCCCGACCACCCCGACATTTCGGACGCACTTCTTTTTCTTTCGGTGAGCCGTGGGCGGGAAAAGAGAAAGAAGCAAAAAGAAACCCCTTGACCCACCGGATTTTTTAGCCAAGCTCCACACTCATTTTTTAGCAAATCTACGGGGAAAAACGGACAAGTGGCAAGGCTGAACCTGACGGTTTTGCGCGCAATCTCCACACCTTCGGGTCGTATTCCACGCAAAAGCCTTGCATGAAGTCCGTTCTTTCCCCGTACCCCAAAGCAAAAAATAAATGTTTCACTTTTAATTTTTTGCATTATGAATACACTGTCTTTCCCTCAAATCACCGTAAGTTACAAGGACGCTGACGCATCCAAGAGAGTTAAATCCACTCTTCCAAGGAGTCTTACGACATCCTCAAGACCTTCTACGAGGACTGTATGCAGCACCACGAGGAGTGCTGGGCGATGTACCTGAACGGCATAGGCAGGCTGCTGGGCGTCTCGTGCGTCTCACGCAGCGGCATGAACAGCACGGTGGTGGACATACGCATCGTCCTCCAGACGGCTCTCGTCTCCCACGCCTCGGGAATCATCCTCTCGCATAACCACCCTTCCGGCTCGACCGTGGCGAGCACGCCGGACAACAACCTGACCAGCCAGTTGAAGAAAGGCTGCGAGGCAATCGGCGTACAGCTTTTGGACCACATCATACTGACCGAGGACGCCTATCTTAGCTACATGGACGAGGGGATGCTTTAAGCGTCCCCTTTTTTATTCGCCATCCGTTTCGCACTTCTTTTCTTTCGTGAGCGGGGCGGGAAAAGAACAAGAAGCAAAAGAAATCTATAGTAAACCATTATAATATATATCAAGAATTCAAATGGTAAGACCTTTCCTATGGTTGCTATCCACTAATATATTGACAATATGCAAATGATTATATGAATAGATTATCCATGACAGACGAAGCTCCTTTGCTGTCATAGATGCTTACTTTGTAGATAAGAAATGGATATTAGATTACCTTGAATATCAACTATTATATACAATTTCCTCCCTTTAATCTTTTTGTTATTGTCAATTCCATTTTTGTAATCTACGTAATGAGCTGCCTTCACGCTTTGGGAGTCAATGATATTCATGCTGGGACTCTCCTTGCAATCGGATATAATTCCGACATTAGGATGTAGATTATCAAGAAGTTCTTTAATCACAATCATTTCTATTTGCTAGAGAGTAATGCACACTTTTCCAAGGTGTGAAATCTTAGGGAAGCATACGCTGCTAACAACCTATTTTGAGAAGATAAAAAGAACTGCATCTACAATATACCGGAGGGAATATTTTCGTTTTTTCTTGTGGCTTAGTGATTTTTTCTATAACTTGCCATTGTTTATCAGTGAGATTGCTTGAATATTTTTACAACTCATTCGTTTTGAAACTATAAAGTTGTAAAAATGCTCTAATGAATCTACTGGTTTATAATGTTTTAGTTGGTTGCGTAAAGCTATTTTAATAACTTTTAATTAAGTTGTATTACAATGGACACATTAAGACTCAAAAATTATAGATGCTTCACCGATACTGGTGATATAGACTTTCGACCTATTAATTTTTTAGTAGGAAGTAATAGTAGTGGAAAGAGTTCATTTATTAAGATGTTCCCTTTGATAAAACAAAGTGTAGGTATTAAAAGGAATGGTGTTTTTCTTTGGTATGGTAATGAGGTTGACTTTAAGGATTTTGCCAATGTTATAAAAGAGGGACAGTCATTTCTAGAAATAGAATTTCTTGTAAAAAAGTTCCGTATTCCTCAAAGGGGATTTCTTAAAAGTATAGATGAAACAAATCTAAAAGTCAACATGAGATTATCTCAAAAAGATAAAGATTTTGACTATTTGGAATCTCTTACAATATCTTTTGAAGATCAGAAAATTAAAATTTATTACAATCCCAAACGCTCATCTGTAAAAATTGAAGTGAATGGAATTCCTACAGAGGAAGATTTTGATCGTGTAATTGCGACAGAAACAAATAGTTTATTACCAAGATTATTATTTATTTCCAAAAATGATATTGCTGATGATTATCCTATGTGGTGTGAGACTAAGTTAAGAGAGTTGCAATTTACAAGTTCTTTTTCTCAGTATAGAAAAATATCAAGATCTTTGAAATTAGGTAGTAAAGAAGATGTTGTCAATTATATTACAAAACAATTATCTGTTGAAGACAAAAATACTCATATTAATAAATTATGGTTGAATAATATTTACTTATTGCTACATATTAATAATATTATAGATGGTATAAATCTAAACCTATTAAGTCTTTCGAATAACATTTCTTATGTTGGTCCATTACGCGCTACGACACAAAGATATTATAGGTTTCAAAACTATGCAGTAGAAGAAATAGATTCTGATGGGAAAAACCTTGCAATGTATTTGTATAATCTTGACAAGGAATCATTAAATAACTTCAAAAATTGGACAAGGAGATTGTTCGGTTTTGAAGTAGAAGTGTCTTCTGTGAATGGAAACATGGAATTGATTATAAATGAAGAAGGAAAAGAAAAACACAATATGGTTGATGTTGGTTTTGGCTATACACAAATATTACCAATATTAGCAATAATTTGGAAGACATTGTACAAAGATTTTGCAATAACAAACTATAGTAGAACAACTGGTCGGAATCAATACATAGTTGCTATTGAACAACCAGAGTTGCATCTTCATCCTCGTTTACAGGGATTATTTGCATCAATGCTTGTTACAGTAATTAAAGAAGCAAAAGAACAAGGGAGAGATATTCGTTTCATTATAGAAACGCATAGTGAAATTATAATTAGTCGTATTGGTCAAATGATTGCTACTCATGAATTCAGTAACGAAGATATCAATGTTTTTATATTCAATGCCGCAAATGAAGGCATGCAAAATTATATAGAGAAATCATATTATTCTGAAGATGGACAACTAATAAATTGGCCTTACGGTTTCTTTTCTGATTATGTATTTGAAGATTGAATCTGATATAATTGAGGAAGCTCTTAGCAAAGACAATGAAGTTGCTATAGATGTTTTAAGACAAGCCGCTCTTGCTATTCGAAATGGTAAACACGCAATTATAATACAGTATGCTGATGTAGTTAAATTATTGAAACATAAAGGAGTGTTTTCTAGATATGAATTGGCAGCATTTGACAAAATTGGGAAAATATATACCCAATTAGGTTCATTAACTAGTAAAATGAAAGTAAAAGCTTTTGTAACATTCAGTAAACAGACCCAACGTTTGGAAAATAATATTTTTATAAATCCTATCGAAACAAGAGGATTTGAATTTTTTGAGGAAACACATTTACTTACAGAAAACCTTGAAGATGCTTTTTTCTTCAAAGCATTAACAGATTATTATCAAAGAAAAGAACGCATAAAAGCATGTACGATATGTTCATACAATTTAATGGGTGGAGGTAATACGACCAATAATGTTATTGAATATGAGAAAAAATTGAAACAACATTTTGTTTTTTCTGTGGCGGATAGTGATTTTCATTTTCAAGGTGATAATCATTTAGGAGAAACTGCAAAGAAAATCCAAGATAGTTTGGCTGACAATCCTTTTAATTGTGATTTTTATGTAATGAATAGAGTATGTGAAGTTGAAAATTTGATACCATATGAATGTTTATGGAAAAATAACAATTTGCGTAATCACTGCATTATAACGAATCATCGTAAATTTGATATGTCTTTTTTTGATATGAAAGATGGAGTACATATTCAATATCTTTATAGTGATACTGCTTTTAACTATTGGAAAAGTGAATTAGCTAATCATGTACTTGCTAATAAGTTTAAGCCTATTGACAAAGAGCGAAAAAGAAGAACAAAAGAATCTTTTAGAAAGAATTATAAAGATCAAGTTGTAATACAAGGATTTGGAGTACATATATTAGCGGAAAGCTTAAAACTATTACCTCAAATACATCCTGTTGTTACAGCAGAACATTTAACACCAAATCAAGAATATGAATGGTATGAAATAGGAAAACACATATTTAATTGGTGTTGTTGTTATAGTAAAATGATTGTGTAATTTTCAGATGTAACAGCCAATAGGTTTTTATAAGATATTTACAAAGACGCATCAAAACTAAAATGACTACTTTCAAAAGTTATAGATATGTAACTATAACAGTTAAAAGGGTTGTATCAAACTCTGTATTAAGTAATGATACAACCCTTTCTATAGTCTTTTAGGATGCTCAAATTTCAAATTATAAGTTCATCTTTTTAAAAATTGAATTTTGACACCTTTGTTGTAATTTTAGGACTATTTCTTTTCATTGTCCACATTGAACGAAAATTCCAGCTCGACCGCCTGACCGTCCGAGTCCTCCACCCAGACGGTGAAGCCGCTCTGTTCGTCCGACAACGGGGTGTAATAGAGCCGGAACGTCTCTTTCTCCAGCGGGTAGCGGTCATTGGGCAGCAACGCCGTGCCGTCGTCCAGTTTGAGCGTGCCTTCCCCGTCGAAGAGGAACCAGCGGATCGTGTACCGGGTGTCCTCCCAGCGTCCTTCCCGTTTCAGCTCGCACCGTATCTCCGCCGTCTCGTTCACTTTCAGCTCCTTCGGGACGGGCATCGTCTCCACCGTGAACGGGTATTTCGTCTGAATGTCCAGCCCGTCATTACAGGCTGCGACCAGCACGAGGGCGGCCACGATGTAGCAGCCCGTGAGCATTTTATAAATCATTGTCCTCATATATACATTATTATATTATATAGCAGTTATCGAATCATAAAACGTATTCCCACGCCGACCTGCGTGTGGAATTTCCCGCAGTCGCCGCCGAACAGCACCCTTTGGCGACCGTTTACCAGCAAGACAATCTTGTCCGTCACGTAGGCGGACAGCTCCAGCGTCAGCGCACCCCCGTAGATGAAATTGTCCTCATCCGTGAGCCGGGAGCCGTCCGGCAGCAGGCTCTCGCCCCAGTTCACCGTCTCGTACCCGGCAAGGGCGGACAGCCCCAGTGCGGCGAAGAACATCTTTTTCCGGTCGGAAAGGAAGTTCAGGTAATAGCCACCCTCGCCCGTGAACTGGCTCGCCGGATAGAGGCAGTCCCGGTAGCCGTATCGCTTCTCCAAGTATTCCGCACCGACCACCCAATGGTGGGCGTTCTTCGTGTAGGTGCTCACCGCTATCCCGGCGTGGTAGCCGAAGCCGTCGCCGTTTTTCCAGCGCATGTTGTCCGACAGCCCGCCCGTGAGCTGTATGCCCCTCATTCCGGGCAGGCACCGTTGGGCGTGTGCCTGGTTCACATGCAGGCACACCCCGAAAAGCAGGATAATGAACAGTAACCTTTTCATCGCTTATTTGATTTTCAGTTCGTTAATCTGTCTTGCCGCCACGAGGTCGGCGTTCTCCACCCGGATGGTCTGGTGCCTGCCGCCGTCCTTCTCGAACAGCTCGATGACCAGCAGCTTGTCGTCCGGTATGGTGAACTGCGGGACGGCATACACCGTGCGCACGTCGCTTTTTCCCTCCGTCACCAGCACCTCGTTGTAGCTGCGCACCGGGTCGATCACCCGTTCCTGAATGGCGGTGCGCTTCGGCACTTTCTTGTCCACGATCTTGAACCGGATAAAGTCCGTCCGGAAAGCCACGTTCGACCTGTTCCTCGTTTCCGTGTGGAAATAGAACAGCCCGTTGTGCGAGTGGACGGATTTCAGGAGGAACTGCACCCCGAAGCGTTTGCAGCCCAAGTGCCGGATCTCCCGCCTGTCCTCCTTGTAGATGCTCTGCATGATCAGCTTCACCAAGAGCGGGCTTTCGCCTGCCAGCTCACGGAAATGGATGTTCATGCGGGTATGCGAAAAGTCCGTCGTGTCCCCGTTCTCCAAAAAATCCTTCATCTCGATGTTCAGCATCTCCGGCTCGTGCGCATACCGGGCATTGAATGAATAGAAACTCCCGTCCTCGCAGATGACGGAAAAGTTCGTTTCCCCCGGAAACCCCTCGGTCACCGCCTTCACCCGGATCACGTTCTCCGCACCGTCCGCTTTCCCGGCGATAATCCAATTGCTTCCCAAATCCACGTACCGCACCGCCGAGGGGAAGATGATATGCACCGTCTTGGCGAACGTCACCTGCACCCCGTGGGGCGTCACCATCTGCCGGTAGGGTAGCTTCCGTGTAATCCCCTGATACAGGTCGTTGCCCGTGGTCCGCTGTATCGTATCATTCACTTGTGCGTTCGCACCCGTCACCATGCCTACAAGCAGGGCAACCCATCCAAAAATCTTTTTCATTGTCTTTACTTTTTAATGGTTTTATAATCTGTTGATTTATTGTTGTTTGGCGTAGAGCATCAGCGGATCACCCGCTTTCAGGTGCACCTTTACCGTGCGGAACTTCTTGGCGAGGTACTGGCTGCCGCCCTGCATCAGCCCACGGGTGATGTCCATCGCCACCTGTTGCCCGGCGCTCCGTGCGAACGAGATGCTCGTTCCCAGCCCGCCGCCGATGTTCGCCATCGCCTCCTTTGCCGCTTCCCGCTCCAGTGAGGTTTCTATGCACAGCCCTTTCATTCCCTCGTTGTCATAGACCGCCAACTCCACCGGCAATATGTTACCTTGGTACTGGACGGACGATACCGTGATGTCGAGCCGTTCCCCCTGCACCTTGCCTGTACCGGATACCACCGTATTGCGTGGGATGGTCAGGTTTCCCGCCTGCAACGGTTCGAGCAGCCGGAGCTTCACCTGCTGACCGTCCATAACCGTCTGGTCTTGGTGGATGCAGGCGGCTATCGTGTTCTTCCCGAGGGCGTACCCGCTGCCCACCGCCGTGTTGAAGCCGTAGTTCCTCGGCTGGCTGTACCGCCGCATGAACTCCGCATCGCTTAGGGGCTGTCGCAGCCCCGATACCGTCCGCTCCCGTGCCGCCTGCACCGCCACGGCGGGCTGTCCCAAGCCGTTGCCGTTCTGCACGGTGGCGGGTGTCTGCACGGTTGCGCCGTCCTGCCCGTTCTGCCCCATGTACTTGGCGGCAAGCTCGTAGCTCTTCTCCATCAGTGCCACCTGATCGTCGATTCCGCCCGCCTGCCGTTCCCTTTCTTCTAACTTGGCGGTCAGCTCCTCCACCTGCCTTTTCAGCTCCTCCTTTTCCCCGTCCACCTTCGGCTCTTCGTAGAACGAGCCGAGTTTCCGGTTGATGTCCCGGTAGGCGGCGACGGAAGAGCGGCCGCCGCCGTTGCCCGAGTAGTCCCTGAACGGTTCCCGTTCCGGCTCGCTGTCCGGCAGTTCCATTTCCACCCCGTCCGCATCGCTCTCTTCGGAGAAGGCGAAGTCCTCCAGCGAGCGCACCTTCTCTGCCTGCCGCCTTTCCGCCTGCGCCTGCTCGTAGGCTTTCCGCTTGTCGCCGATGATCCCGTCGTTCTCCGGCAGGGGGATGTCGGCGTTGAACGCCCCCACGGTGTCCCGGTTCACCTCCCGCTCCTCCGAAGGTGCGAATATCAGCCACATCGAGCCGAGGAACAGCAAGCCCATCAGCGGATATACCATCAGCTTCTTCCGTTGCTGCAACTGTTTCGGCGTGAGCGGCTTGGCTGTCTTCTTTTCCTTTTTCCCGCCGCCCTTGTCCTCCTTCTTTCCGTTCCCCGTCTCCGGGGCTGCGGCATCCGCCGCCTTTACGTGCTGCGTTGCCGTTACTTTTTCTTGGTTCTGTTCTTCCATCATGTCAAAAATTTATGGTTGTCCTACATTCTGATTCTTCTCCCCGGAGGCTTCCGCCTGCCTGTCTCCCCGGCTTGCCGCTTGCCGGGTGGTTCCTTCCGTTCCCGTTTGAGCGATGCCGTGGGGCTTGCCCGGTTGTCCGCCCGCAGGTGCGCAGCCTTCCGTTCCCGGCTTGCCGCCTTTTCGGGGAACAGCCTCGCTTCCAGACCTGCCAGTTCTTTCGCCGCCCGCTCCCGAATGGCACGGTTGTGGCGTCCGATGGCGGCTTCCGGGTAGTCACGGGAGAGGTCGCCGTTGTCCTCGCTCAGGTGGTAGTCCCACCTTAGCCGGGCGATGCCGGCAAAATCCTCCATCAGCCCGTACTTCTCCACCGTCTCCTTCGGTACTTCCCGCTGACCGTCCCAGCCGTGGCGGGCGAGCCCGTGGAGCAGCGCCCGTTCCGCCTTCACCGCTTCCAGATAGTCGCCGGGCAGTATGCCGCCCGTCTTCCTCTCGTAAAGGGCGGCGGCTTGCCGCATCAGCTTTCCCCGCTCGTCCGCCTCCCGCAACTCGATCTGTTCCATGACGGTGTGGTTGTCGCCCCGCATCTCCTCGCTCCATTCCCGGCTCAGTTCTTCGAGCCTGCGGTAGCCTTCCGCCAGCCCGTGGCGGATGGCCACCGAGTCGTCCGGTTTCTCGCCTTTCAGGGCAAGCCTTTTCAGTGCGTCGAGGTCGCCCTCCCTCATGCAGCAGTTCAGCAGCCGGTGCGCCGCATCCCGTTCCGCCTGCGCTTCGGGGGATAGCGGCTGCGGGGCGTTGCGCCTCGTGTACTCGTGCTCCAGCACCTTGTATTGCGCCGCCAGACGCAGCATCGGGCTTTCCGCCGCCTCCTTCACGCTCCGGGGGATTGCCGCCCTCTCACGCATCCCGTAACGGGTCTCTTTCAAGGCGTCCATGACCGCCCGCCATTCGGGATAGCCCGTCTGGTACACGTACCGGAAGAACCTGTGTTCCAGCAGCAGCTCCGCCTGTTTCCTTGTCACCTCCGGGCAGTCCCGGTAGTCCCTGACGGACTGGAGGATTGCGCCGGCATCCGCACGCCTCTTTTTCAGCAGGCTCCCGAAATACGCCGTTACCTGCCTCATGTTCCGCTCCTCCTGCCGCTCCCGGCGGCGGAGCAGCCACTCACTCAACCTCTCCGCCAGTCCCATGCCGTCCGCTTTCAAAAGGGTTGACAATACTGTCATTGGGCAATTGCAGGCGCCTGACATGCTCTATCCCCAGTTCCTTCCCGTCGTTCCTGCCGATGCGGTAGATGGAGGCGACGGTCATATAGACCGACAGTGCGCCGAACGCCGCCAGCATCACGAGGATGATTGCCACACGCATGTCGGGCGAGATACGCCCGGCGAGGCGGCGGAGCTTCCCGTCCGCCCAGTCCTGCGCCTTTGTGATGAACTTGCCTATCATGTCCGTCAGCGTTTGAGGGTCTGCAAATCCTTGTTCTCCGTGACCTCGAAGCCCTCGATGATGAAGCCCTGCGGGTTGTTGTCGCTCCTGACCGCATCCAGCAGACGGCAGCGGGTCACAAGGCTGCGCTCCGTAACAGAGCTTTCCCTAAGGATGATCTGCCGGGCGAATGTCCGCACGCTGTACGGGTACTTGTCGAAGTCGCACCGCAGGCTGTCTATCTCTATCATCTGGTTGATGTTCCCCGAGATTATCCGGTTGTAATACCCCTTTTCCGAGAGGTCCTTGTAGTAGTTGAAGGCGCTCTTGTCCGCCAGCAGCAGCGAACGCCTGATGTTGCCCTCGATAGCCGACTTGTCGGGCGAGAGCGTGAAGAACAGCTCGTGGAAGCGGCGCACGTGTTCCCGTGCCTCCACCGGGCGGTTCTGCCGCACGTCCTGCGAGAGTGCCAGCATCAGGCTCTTGCCGTTGTCCAGCACGTAGATCTTCTGCCGCTGCGCCTCGGCGAAGCTGTACGACTTCCACAGGGCGAAGCCCGTCACCACGGCGCACAGGCTGGCGAACACCAGCGTAAAGAGCCGTATCTGCCTGAAGCTCGTTTCGATATTTTTCAAACTTTTAAATTCCATGTTTCCGGTTTTTTATTCGTTATGACTCATGTTCTTGGGACATCCGCCGCTACTTGACGATCCTTCCGGCGATGTTCCCCACGGCTGCGCCCGCACCCGCTGCGGCGACGTTGCCTATCTTCGTGGCGGTCTGGTTCATCGCACGGTTGGCATGGCTCACCCCGCCCGCCATGATGATCCAGTTGGCGACGGTCGGTATGGTGAAGTACCCGAATATCCCGATGATTAAAAAGATGATGTACACCGTGTTCGAGCTGTCCGGGATGAAGGTCGGGTCGCTCATCGCCTCGATGTCACGGGTGAGCATCAGCACTTGGATGCGTGCCAGCACCGAGCTGAACAGGTCGCTCACGGGCAGCCACATGTAGATGGAGATGTACCTCGTTATCCACTGCGTGAGCGTGCTCTGGAACCCGTCATAGACCGAGAGGGCGAACGCTATCGGACCGAGGATGGAGAGGGCGATCAGGAAGAACGTCCGTATCGTGTCGATCACCAGCGCAGCCGACTGGAACAGCAGTTCGAGCAGTTCTTGGAACCACAGCCGGATGCTCCGCTTCATGTTGTACTCCGTCCGGT
The DNA here is from genome assembly GCA_020024465.1 of Odoribacter sp. Classification (GTDB taxonomy): domain Bacteria; phylum Bacteroidota; class Bacteroidia; order Bacteroidales; family Marinifilaceae; genus Odoribacter. Next base: position 100,199 of record JAHHTT010000002.1, on the reverse strand, counting down.
CAATGTACATCACCGCCATCGTCTTCAAGTCCTTGGGCGACCAGCCCAGCTCGTCGAGCTTCTTGTCGAAGTCCTCCTTGCTCGCCAGATACGCCTTCTCCGGGTCACGGCGGAACGCCTCCCTCTCCAGCGTCTCCTTCTGTTCCCGGTATCGGTTCATGTCGAAGGTCTGTGATTCGAGCATCCCGTGGCAGCCCTTCACCACGGGCGAGAGCACCGTGTTGATCGTGCCGATGACGAAGGTGGGGAAGAAGAGGATGCACAGCCCGATGGCGAACGGGCGCAGCAGCGGATACACGTCGATGGGCTCGGCACGGGCGAGCGCCTGCCACACCTTGGCGGCTACGTAGAACAGCGCACCCAGCCCGGCGATTCCCTTGGCTACCCCCGTCAGCTTCTCGCAGAGCGGCATCATGTCCTGATACAATGCCTGCAATATCTCGTGCAGGTTCGTGAAGTCTATCGCTAACAACATAGTCTTATATTATATTTATGTACGTGAACATTATTATATATTGCCACTCTCACCAGTAACGGTCTTCCGCATCCCCGTAGAGAGCCACCACCCGGTCGGCGTCCTTTTTCTTCTTCGCCCGCAGGTAGCTCACCGAGATGTTCTTGTCCGTGTAATACTGCACGAGGTTGCGGTACTCCAGCAGCCGCTTGTAGCTCTGGTCGATGATCGCCAGCCGCTCGGCGTCCGAGAGCGACATCCCCGTCACGTTCACCACGTTCTTCAGATCTTGCAGGATGTCCGCGCTCTCGGAGAGCAGCTTGGCGTACCCGAACGAGATGGTTGACAGCTCGTCCGGCGTGTAGTTCGGGTCGCCGAGCATCTTCTGGTAGTTGCGCACGTAGATTTCCGAGATGTCCGCCACCATCTCGATGGACTTCTTCACCTTCACGCCGCCTTTCACCACGTCATGCACCGCCTTGAGCGCATCGTAATACTTCCGTCCCTGCTCGAATATCTTCGCCGTCTCCTTGAATCCGTCCAGCGTGTGCTGTGCGGTGGCGGAGGTCTCCACGATCTCCTTGGTCGTGTTGATGATGCCCTGCGCCAGATTGCCGGGATCGTGTACGACCCACTGGGCGTTGGCCGCACCTGCCGTCAGGCACGCTACGCCCACGATGATTGTCTTTATCGTTCTCATGTCCTTACTGTTTTAGGGTTCCGTCACTCTTTCTCCTGTACTCTCCGCCCGGCGACAGCCGGATGCGGTCTTTCTCCCGGTCATAGTCCATCATCACGGCGAAGCCCGTCTCGATGAACAGCACCCCTTCCGTTTCCCGGACGAGGTAGGTTTCCGCTTCACTGCCGCCCGTGTGGTTCCTGTGCATGACCGTCACACGGTACCTGCCGTCCTCTTCCCAGAGGGTGAAGGGCGGCTTTCCGCCCGTGCTGACCCATTCGCCGCACATCTTTTCCAACCGTTCCGGATTTGTCTCCTTGCAGGAAATGACAAACGCCAGCGCCGCCGTCACCGCCGACAGCAGCAGGATTAAATTCAATCGTCTCATCTTGATTCCGTTTTTTTAAGTTTTACAAAATTTTATTCTCTCCATATCGTTTAGCCGTTTGTACATCCAGCCGTTTAACTGTTTAACCGTTTGACCGTTTAGCCGTTTGGTCAATCATCCGACCCTTCAGCCGTTCGTCCGGTCAATCAACCACCCGTCCGGCAACCTGTCCGCCGCTCCCCGCCAGCGCATCGGCACATTATTTATACTTCGTCTCCGCCAGCCGCTTGATGGCAAGCTCCAAGTCGCCGCCCAGCTCTTCCGCCAGTGCGAACACCTCCGTCTTCTCGCTCTCCTCGGTGGTATAGGTCAGGTACTCGGCAGCCGACACCTCCGTGGCGTACACCGCCGACTGCACCCCGTTCAGACCGATCCAGACCTCCTTGTACTTCCGTCCGGGATGGTTGGCGAGGTTGATGGAGAGTATCTGCGACTTCTCCTTGTCCGTCAGACCGAGCATCGACTGGATGCCGTCGAACTTGTTCATGTACTTCTTCTGGTCCAAAAGGATCTTGCAGTCCGAGTTGGTGATGATAGCCTCCTTCACGATGGGGACGAGATGATATCATCGACTTCCTGCGTGACGACAATCGCCTCGCCGAAATATTTCCTGACGGTCTTGTAGAGATATTTCAGGTACTCGCTCATGCTCGGCGAGGAAAGGGCTTTCCAAGCCTCCTCGCAGATCAGCATCTTCCGCACCCCTTTCAGGCGGCGCAGCTTGTTGATGAAGGCTTCCATGATGATGATCGTAACCACGGGGAACAGCTCGGCGTTGTCCTTCACGGCGTCGATCTCGAAGACGATGAACCGCTTGTGCAGCAGGTCGATGTTCTCGTTCGAGTTCAGCAGGAAGTCGTAGCGCCCGCCCTTGTAATACTGCCGCAGCGTGGTCAGGAAGTTGTCGATGTTGAAGTCCTCCCGGCTCACCTTGATGTCCCTTGCAGCCAGCTCCTTCCGGTAATCGTTCAGCATGTACTCGTAGAAGGTGTCGAACGAGGGGGCGATGTCCCGGTTCTGTTGTATCCGGCGGATGTACGCCGACACCGCACTGCCCAGCTCGCCGCTCTCCGTCTTCGTGACCTTCTCGTCCTCGCCCTTCCACAGCGCCAGCAGCAGCGTCTTGATGCTGTCCTTCTTCTCCACGCTGAACTTGTAGTGTAGGCTCGGCACTCGACGCCTTGTCGTATTGCTACGACAGGTTTTCGAGAGCCTGCCCCCGAACCGTACGTACACCTCTCGATGTATACGGCTCTCCGTTGATAAATGCACTTTATTTTTCATGTTCTTGTATCTTTGCGTTGCAACTTGGACATACAGCGAGAGTTTTTCGGTTTCTGTTTAGCATTATTCTGTTCCATTCGTACTCCTTTGATAGAGTTTTGAGTGTACGGACGTGGTGCATAACAGTAGGACTTTCTACTCCGCAGAGTTCACAACGATTAGTTTTGAGCCTCTCCACCAATGTTGGAGGTGGCACAATTACGGTAAATGGTTGTGTGTCGCAATTTGTGTTTGCGTTTGTTGTTTGGCGTTTAAATCCATCATCATACAGTATTCGGTACTGTTGTCGCCCTTTATCATCCTTGTATGGGATTATAAACTGCTTGTTTGTCTCGTACTTTTTCTTCAACTTGCTTATTGTACTTCTTAGCTTTTGAGCAAGTGTTAGATACATACTGTACTCCATGATGTAACCAAACTTAGAACATGTGGCAGATACATTATTAGCAATACTGTAATAGTTATAGAACCCACGTATTTCCCAATTGAATTGGGCTAATATATCGTGTGGTTGCATAGCTGTTAAATGTGACCGGGATTTTGGCTTCCAGATTTCTTTGCCGTTTGCTTGCTCGAAACTTATGGCATCGTACTCTTTTAGCTTCTTCTTTACGGTCTCTATTGGCAGCGTAAGCACAACTCTACCATTAAAATCACGCTGGAGAACTCCTTTACGATTTCGTTTCATCGCATAGGATTTCCTCACAGAGAGTTCATACCCAAGAAATTTTGCAGTGTCTTGTGCATGGGTTATCAACGTTTTCTCTGCTGAGAGTTCAAGATTAAGAACATCGCTCATGTATTTCGTGATGTCAGCTTTAATCTTTTCGCAATCTACTTTAGAACCAATAACTCCAATGATGAAGTCATCTGCATATCTTACATACTTCATTCTTCTGTAATTTTCGTCCATATCATGACTACATGGTATATTACGCATCTCTATTTGTAATTTCTTTGCTTTTTCTGTTAGCTCTGCCTTTACACAAGGGTCAGTTTCTACTTTAAGTTTCTTTCTTAGATTTACCGCTTGGGTATTCTTTTGAAAGTAGACTGCATTACGTCTTTTTTTCTCACCTTTATTGAACCTTTCAATATACTCGTTTATGTACTTATCGAACTTGTCGAGATAGATGTTAGCCAATATTGGGCTAATAATTCCACCTTGAGGTGTTCCTGAGTATGTGCGGTTATATTTCCAATTATCAACATATCCTGCATTGAGAAACTTTCTCACCAACCTTAGGAAACGTTCATCTGATATTCGTTCTCGAAGAGTATCTATCAGTATGTTGTGGTTTATATTATCAAAGAAACCTTTAATGTCTCCTTCTATAAACCAACGTGTTCCTGTGAACTGATGTTGAATATGTGTTAATGCAGTATGGCAACTTTTGTATGGTCTGAAGCCGTGTGAGGTGCTTTCAAAATGCCCCTCATAAATAGCTTCTAATATCATACGTGCTACCTCTTGCACTAACTTATCCTCAAAAGATGGTATTCCCAATGGACGGTTTCCGCCATTCTTTTTGGGAATATATACCCTCTTTGCAGGTTTGGGTTGATAAGTCTCATTTTTAAGACTTTCAATAATATGTTCTATTCTCTGAATGCTCATTTGGTCTATTGTTTTGCCATCTGCGCCTGATGTCATGTTACCTTGCTTGGCGTATATACGCTGATAAGCAACATAAAACATATCTTCATTGAATAGGATACGATACAGTCTTTCGTACTTATAGTCCGAAACTTTGCTGTGTAAACATAAAGTGTTTAATACTTTCTCTGGATTTCTCATACGTCTCTCACGTTTTCCTTTGATTTATATTAAAATTATCAACTGCTTCCCTTCGCCATGTACAAGGCTTTCCCCTGTTCGGACTACTATGGAAGCTCCGTTGCCATGCCGAATATTCAAGAGCAAACTCTATAGCCTTACGGCGTTTCGGTTTAGGCAATCCCCATTTAGTTAGCGTAATAACTATTAGCGTGATAGACTGTCGGATGCGACGTTCGCTCTTTTCTCCGTTTATTACGGTTGTGCTGTAATTAGTTCTTGCCTCTTCTCCCGAACGACTGAGAAAAGGTATCACAGTATGGCGTATATAATTGTCTTTCGCCATCGCTTCTTCATTTGCCACTGAGCTATCGTTCAACCAATCAGGCTTCATCCTCGTGTCTATCGTTCCCCCTCGCAATTCAGTCGCAACATGACAATTTGTTGACTTATCGCTTTTCCAACATGCTGCACTCCCCCTCGGGTTTCCCTTTAGGATAAGTTGGCTGGGAGTAGGTTTCCTTTTCATTTTGTTACATTTATGAAATTTGAACTCTAACCTAATCTCTTGCTAAAGAGATATTTACTACGCTTCCATTATGGGCGCACCGTCCGTGAAGAAGGGGTTGAAGCTGATGGGCTTCTCCTCCGTGTACGTGTAGTAAATCCCGTCCTCGCCCTTGGTCTTGCGGTGGATCAGCTCGCACAGCCCTTGGTACGAGTTGCCCGTGTCGATCAGCACGATGTGGCTGTTTTGCTCGTAATACTGGCGCACGAGGTGGTTCATGAAGAACGACTTGCCGCTCCCGCTCGGACCGAGGACGAACTTGTTGCGGTTCGAGATCACCCCTTTCTTCATCGGCAGGTCGCTGATGTCCAGATGCAGCGGTCTGCCCGTCATCCTGTCCGCCATCTTGATGCCGAAGGGCGAGAGCGAGTCCTTGTAGTTCGTCTCCTCGGTGAAGAAGCACAGGGCTTGCGGGATGAACGTGTAGAAGCTCTCCTCGAAGGGGAAGTCCCCCTCGTTGCCCGGTATCGCCGCCCAGAAGAGCGTGGGCACGTCCACCGTGTTGTGCCTCGGCTTGCACTCCATCAGGGCGAGCTGGCTGCCCACCTCGTTCTTGATGCGCCTAAGCTCCTCCCGGTCGTCGCTCCACGCCATCACGTTGCAGTGGCAGCGCACCGAGGTCAGCCCTTTCGAGTGCGCCTCGTTCAGGTATTCCTCGATCCATGCCTTGTTGATCTGGTTGGAGCGGGAGTAGCGGGAGAGCGAGTGCATGTTCCGGGCGGTCTGCTCGAAGCGTTTCAGGTTCTCCCCGTGGTCGTCGATGAAGATGTACTGGTTGTAGCAGTGGTTGCAGTCCAGCAGCAAGCCCACCGGGGCGGCGAACGACAGGCGGCAGTCCGAGCGGTCGGTCGAGAGCCGCTCGTAGCGGCTGTCCGTCGCCACCTTGCCCGGCAGGTCTTCCGTGTCCGAGAGGGTGTGCAGGCAGAGGATGTCGTCGCCGATGCGCATCTCCTCCGGGTTCAACTGGATGTCCTTCAGCACCGTCGTGTCGTGCTGCGAGAGCGAGAGGTACTTCTCCACGATGCCCGCCGACCGTTCCGTGCCGGTGATCTCGTCCGTCGTGAGGCGGCGCAGCGTAACGAAACCGCTGTCGTTCATGATCTTCTCGAACTGCCCGACGGCTTCGAGGAACCTCGTAACCGTCTCCCGGTCCTCGATCTCCTTGGGGACAAGCCTGCCCTTGCAGAGGGTGGAGAACGTGCTTTCCTGACGGCTCCGTGCCTTCGTCGTCTTGGTAAGGAACAGGTAGCAGAAGTGGTTCAGGAACGGGCGTTCGTTGAAGTGCCTCTCAAAGCTCCGGCTCAGGAAGCTAAGGTCGTCCCTGTCCGTTTCCGGCCGGTACTTCTCCTCGATGAAGAAGTCCTGCTTGTGCACGATGGAATACTCCGGCAGCACCTTCACCGCCTTGTGCCAAGCCGAGTGGACCGCCTCGTACTCGCTTCCCGTGACGGAGAACAGTTCCGGCAGTTCCACCCTGAAGGCGACCGTCACGTCCGCCTCCTTGCTCACGATGCAGCCGTTCTCCACCGCCAGCAGCGGGAACTTGCTTTCGAGCGTCGCCGCTTTCATTACGTTTCTCATTCTTGCCAGTGTTTAAAGGTGAATAATCGGGGGATTTTCAGGCGGTTCACCACGTACCTCGGATGCCGCCTGCGGGCGGCTGCCTTCATCAGCCCGTGCGTGCCGTACCGGGCGTTCAGCCGGAAGGTCAGCCATACCAGCAGCGTAGCCGCAGCCACGCCGAAGCCGATGCACACCCACTGGTTCACGCCCGCCATGTACAGGATGACGAACACCACGAACACGGCGAGCAGACCGCCGCAGAAGATGAAGAGGTACTGGCTTTCCAGCCCCTTGAACTCCACGTTCCTGCCGATCCCCTTGTTGATTTCCAAGTCCATAGTCCGCTGTTTTACAGGAAGAACGAACGGAGGATGGTAGCCGCCACGATCAGGAAGATGCAGGCTCCGAACCAGCTTGCGGCGACTTTGCTCACGTCCGGATCGCCGGCGCTGAACTTCCCGTACACTTTCACCCCTCCGATCAAGCCGACCACCGCACCGATGGCGTAAATCAGTTTTGTCCCCGGCTCAAAATACGAGGTGACCATCTGCGTGGCTTCGGTGATGCCCGCCTGCCCGTTTCCCTGCGCCATTGCGCCCACGGCAGCCAGTATGCAGGCCGCCGTAAAAAAGATTCTTTTCTGTTTCATTTGTCTTTAAAATTTTAATTAAACATTATGGTTGTCCATCAGCCGGGCGACACGCTCACGTGCGCCCTCGAACTCGTCCAGCATCGCCTCCCAGATGTCCGACCCCATCACGGACGGCAGCACCTCACGGGCTTCCCGCTCCGCCTTTTCGTCCGCATTGTCCGACACCAGTACCCGGCGCACCTTTTTCAGGTCATCGAAGGAGTACCCCGTGGCGAAGTCGGGGTTGCCGTCCGGGTAATAAGCCCCTAATTCCTCTTCCTCCTCCAGTTCCCGGATCTCCTCCGGCGTGGGTTCATAGTCCGTTTCCTCCTCGTCCTCCTCCGGCTCGATGTCGGAGTAGTCCGCCCCGTCGTCCTCCGCTGCGGGTTCGTCCACGGCTCCGGCTGCCGCTTCCTCCCCGTCCTCCGCTCCGAAGGGCAGGTAGGTGCTTTCGCCCATGACCGTGTACGGCTCGCCCGGTTGCCCCGGCTCCTTTCCCGTTCCCTCCGTGTCTTCGTCCGTCTCCGCTGTCCCGAATATCCCGGCGATGTCCTGCCGGTAGTATTTCCACAGCACGACAAGGTAATAGAGCAGCAGGACGGTGAGCGATAATTTCAGTATCATGCCGTTTCCTCCTTCCTTTTTAAAAGAGGTTCTCCAGTTTCCCGACGTATGCCGCCTCGATCTCCTCCCGGTATTGCTCGAAGTGCTGCGCCAGCACGTTGTCGATGTATGCCGAGAGCGACACCTTGCCGCCCGTCAGCATCACCGAGATTTTGGCGATGCGCTCGTGGTATTCACGCCTCACATAGACCGGCTTGCCGTAACGGGCGGGGATGTCCATGCCTTTGAGGAAGGTCGTGTCGTAGTCCGCCTGCCTTGCCTTGCGCCGTCTTGTGTCCGCCGTCTTCCCTTCCTGCGCCTTCTCCACCGGCACGGCGGTTTCCTCCTTTCCGGTTCCCGGTTCTCCCGTTCCCGCCGCCTCGCCCGCCATCATCCGCATCAGCAGCTCCTCGTCGATGGGCTTCTCATTCCGCTGCTTCTTCATAGCCTTCCAGTTTGAGGATGGTTGCTATCTCACGGGTCAGTTCGGGGATGCCGCTGCCTGCCAGCATCCGCCTGTCGGGAGCCAGCAGCGTGGAACGGAACACCGTCCGTCCCGTGCCGTCCGCCTCCTTGCGGAAGCGTTTCGTGTCGGGGATGCGGGTTTGCAGCATCGGCAGCCCCATGTCGGCGACCACCTGCCCGTACTTCTCGTACAGCCCGCTCGTTTCCCGCTTATCGACTTGGTTCCAGAAAAGGTAAAGCCCCTTCAGGCGGCTCGTTTCCTTGCCCAGCATCATCCGTTGCAGCACGTCGAGGAAGGAGAGCGTGCTCTCCAATACCGCCTTGTCCGCACTCACCGGGGCGAAGATGTAGTCCATCTGTGCGATCGTGCGCAGGATGCCCGCCGAGTTCACCGTGCCCGGCAGGTCGAAGAAGAGCAGGTCGTAGCAGCCTTCCGCCGCCAGCTCCCTTGCCGTGTCGGGGGCTTGCTCCACCCGGCACTTGCGCACCGGATAGGCGGCACGCCCCGGCTGCCGCATCTGTTCGTAAGCCGCCCGTTTCAGGTATTCGTTCTCCAGTACCGCCCGGCTGTCCCGTTCCCGCATCTCGTACAGGCTGTACTGCGGGAAGTCGCAGTCGATCACCGCTAACGGACACCCCAAGCGGTAGTGCAGGTAGCCCGCCACCAGCACCGTGATAGCCGTCTTGCCGCTGCCGCCTTTCTGTGTGGCGAAAGCCACGTTCAATGTCTGTCTGTCCATATCGTCATTCTGTTGGTTATTCATCCGGCTGCCCGTGCAGCCGCTTCTCTGTTCACTCAATCAGTCAGCTTTTCAGCCACTTTGCCGTTCATTCATCCGTCCGTTCATCCGTTCAGGCATCCGGTCATACATTCAGCCCGGCATCCGGCTGTCCACCCAATCATCCGGCTGTCCGCTTGTCCGGCTGTTCAGCCGTTTGACCGTTTAGCCGTTTAGTCATTTAGCCAATCATCCGTCCGTTTGTCCGGCAAGACCGTCAGTCGTTCGGCTGTCCGTCCGGTCGGCTATCCGGTTGTTTCCTTGTCTATCCGGATAGTCGTTTCACCGCTTCCACGGCGCAAAGGAATATCAAAATACCGGTAGTTTATCCGTTTGATTATCAGCGTGTCGTGCATTGTCTTTCCACCCGTAGGTTTGTCGCATCCGGGCATGGTGTCCGGACGGGAAAAGGGCTGTTACTTTGCAGGCGGAAACCAAAATGGAGTAAGAATGAAAAAGAGCGGCAACCGCCCGAAGGAGTGCCCCGGCACTCCGCAGCAGGCAAGGGCATCCCCAATCTGTCCGGCAGGACGGATTTTATTTTCAAACGAAAATGGCAAGTTGTGTGCTGCGGCACTCGAAATGAATTTCGTGCCTCACCACCACCTTGCCCCCTCGATGTGGCATCCCCCTCCGGAGTCGGGGGATGCTCACGGGGGAGAGCCGTAGGCATACGGCGTTTTCAGACCATGTTTCACTTAAAATTTTACAGGATGATGGACAATCAGAAGAAGTATGCGGGCAACCACGGGCGAAAGCCCAAGCCCGACAAGATGCGCCACCGCTACGTGTTCCGTCTGGACGACGAAGACAACGCCCGTTTCCTCGCGCTTTTCGACGAGTCGGGCAAGGCGACCAAGGCGGAGTTTATCGTTTCCGCACTTTTCGGCAGGGAGATTAAGGTCATTAAACTGGATAAGGGGACGCAGGATTTCTACATGCGCCTGACCACTTTCCACTCGCAGTTCCGTGCCATAGGCACGAACTACAACCAATGCGTGCGTGCGCTCAAATCCAATTTCTCGGAGAAGAAAGCCCTCGCTTTCCTCTACAAGCTGGAGCGGCACACCCTCGAACTGGTCGAGTTAAGCAAGCGGATTTCCGCACTGGTGGAGGAGTTCCGGAGCAAATACCCCGTCCGATGATAGCCAAGATCTCGCACGGCAGCAGCCTGTACGGGGTGCTTGCCTACAACCAGTTGAAGGTGGACGAACGGCACGCCGACGTGCTTTTCACCAGCCGGATTATCGAGCCGCAGGGCGATACCCCATACACGATAGGGCATCTTTCCCGCTCGTTCGGTGATTACCTGACAGCCAACCGCAAGACCGAGAAGCCCGTCCTGCACATCTCCCTCAATCCCGACCCGAAGGATTGCTTGAGCGAAGAGCGGTTTGTCAGCTTGGCGGAGGAGTACATGCGGCGCATGGGCTTCGGCGACCAGCCCTATATCGTCTATCGCCACAACGACATCGGGCGGGAGCACCTGCACATCGTCTCCGTCCGGGTGGACGAAACCGGGCGGGCGATTTCCGACAGCTACGAGCACGGGCGTTCGATGAAGGTATGCCGGGAGCTGGAACGGCAGTTCGGTCTTGTCCCGGCTACGCCCAAGCAGTGGAAGGAGGGGCTGCCCTTGTCACCCGTCGGTTACGGGGACGGCAACCTCAAGGGGCAGTTGGCGGGAGTCATCCGCCCGCTCGCCCGGGAGTGGCGTTTCCGTACACTGGGCGAATACCGTGCCGTCCTTTCCCTTTACGGCATCACGGTGGACGAGGTGAAGGGGGAATACGGCGGGCGGGAGTATCACGGCTTGACCTATTCGGCAACCGACAGGGAGGGCAACAAGGTCGGCAAGCCCTTCAAGTCCTCCGTGTTCGGCAAGGAGGCGGGCGTCGCAGCCCTCGAAAGGCGGATGCACAACGCTGCCGCATGGGAAAAGACCCACAGGGAGGTCGCCGCCACCACCGCCGGAAAGGTTGCCGCCGCCATGCAGACCGCAGGGCATGACCGGGCGCAGTTCGAGCGGGAACTCATGCGGCAGGGTATCGGCGTGGTGTTCCGTACCAACGATGCCGGGCGCATCTATGGGGCGACCTTCATCGACCATGCCGCCAAAGCCGTCTTCAACGGCTCCCGTCTGGGCAAGGAGTTTTCCGCAGGCGTGTTCAACGACCTTTTCGCCGGACAGGAAGGTATTCATCTGCCGCAACTCTCCGCCGGAGTGGAACATCCCACCCGGCAGCAGGAGCATACGGGCGCATCCCAATGGGACGGACACGATACCGGCTACCGTCCCGACCACAAGGACGGCACCACCCAGAACGTGGCGGCCGCCTTCAACCTCTTTGCCCCCGTACCCTGCGGAGCGTCCGACGACCAGCCCGTACCGCCCCGAAAAAGAAAGAAAAAACGCAAGTACGGCAGGCAACAATAAAGAACAAAAAGATAGCATTAACCAAGCAACCATCCGCATGGCACACCGACCTCATTTTCGCAGCGTAAAGCGAACGACCGGAGTGTAGCGTTAAAAAGAAAAAGCTGTTTGAGCGAAGCGAAAAGTCCGTTTAAGTGAGAGCAGAGCCAAACTTGTTTGGGCTATGCCGAACGTAGGACTTTCGCCGTAGGCAATTCTTTTTCTTTAGCGAAACGCAGGAAGAGAGTAGCGGAGAAAATGCAGTCTTGACTTTTTCTTTTTGGTATCTTTTTCTTTTGTCTTGACACAAAAGAAAAAGTACATGTACATAATAAAACGAAGTTTTATCATTAATTTTCAACGAATTATGCAAAACGAAGACGATTTGCGTGGACTCGCCAAAGTCATGGAGTTCATGCGTGCGATAAGCATTTTATTTGTAGTCATCAACATTTATTGGTTCTGTTACCAGTCCGTCCGGGAGTGGGGCATCGACATCGGCGTTGTCGATAGGATATTGCTCGGCTTCCAGCGTACCGCCGGGCTGTTCTCCAATATCCTCTGGACGAAGCTCTTCGCCGTGCTGTTCCTCGCCCTTAGTTGCCTCGGCACAAAGGGCGTGAAGGAACAGAAAATCACGTGGCGCAGGATCATCCTTTGCGGCGTGTCCGGCTTGCTGCTCTTTTTCGGCAACTGGTGGTTGCTCGCCCTTCCTCTGCCGCTTCCGGCGGACACCGTGCTGTATATCGCCACCCTTACCGCCGGGTATATCTGCCTGCTCATGGCGGGGCTGTGGATGTCCCGCCTGTTGAAGACCGACCTGCTCGAAGACGTGTTCAACGTCGAGAACGAATCCTTCATGCAGGAGACCGAGCTGAAGGAGAACGAGTATTCCGTCAACCTCCGCACCCGCTTCTGGTTCAGGAGCAGGGCGTATGACGGATGGATCAACCTTGTCAACCCCTTCCGTGCGACGATGGTCTTGGGCACGCCCGGTTCGGGCAAGTCCTATGCAATTATCAACCAGTACATAAAACAGACCATTGAGAAGGGCTATTCGCTTTTCCTGTATGATTTCAAGTACCCCGACCTCTCCGAGATAGCCTACAACCACCTGCTCGCCCACTTGGACGGCTACAAGGTCAAGCCCAAGTTCTACGTGATAAACTTCGACAATCCGAGGGAGAGCCACCGCTGCAACCCCATCCACCCGGACTTCATGACCGACATATCCGATGCCTACGAGAGTGCCTACACGATTATGTTAAATTTGAACCGAACGTGGATTTCCAAGCAGGGCGATTTCTTCGTAGAATCGCCTATCATTCTGTTAGCCAGTATTATATGGTATCTCAAAATCTACAAGAACGGCAAGTATTGCACCTTTCCCCATGCCATCGAGTTCCTGAACCGCAAGTACGCCGACATTTTCCCCATCCTCACCTCGTACCCGGAGCTGGAGAATTACCTTTCTCCCTTCATGGACGCATGGGAATCCTCGGCGGTGGAGCAGTTGCAGGGGCAGATTGCCAGTGCCAAGATACCGCTTTCCCGCATGATTTCCCCGGCGCTCTACTGGGTGATGACGGCGGACGATTTCACCCTCGACATCAACAATCCCGAAGAGCCGAAAGTGCTCGTAGTCGGTAACAATCCCGACAGGCAGGGTATCTACGGGGCGGCATTGGGACTGTACAACTCCCGCATCGTGAAGCTCATCAACAAGAAGAAACGGCTCAAATCCGCCGTGATTATCGACGAGCTGCCCACCATCTATATGCGTGGGCTGGATAATCTCATTGCCACCGCCCGAAGCAACAAGGTAGCCGTCATGCTCGGCTTTCAGGATTTCAGCCAGTTGAAGCGTGATTATGGAGACAAAGAGTCCGCTGTAATCTGCAATACCGTCGGCAATGTCTTTGCAGGACAGGTAGTTGCCGAAACTGCCAAGACGCTCTCCGAGCGTTTCGGCAAGGTCTTACAGAAACGGCAGAACATGACTATCAACAGGAACGAGACCTCCGTCTCCATCAATACCCAGATGGACAGCCTCATTCTGGCAAGCAAGATTTCCAACCTCACGCAGGGTATGTTCGTCGGGGCGGTAGCCGACAACTTCGACGAGCGTATCGAGCAGAAGATTTTCCATGCCGAGATTGTCGTGGACAACGAGCAGGTCAAGCGGGAGACCGCCCGCTACGTGAAGATTCCGCAGATCATCGACTTCACCGACAAGGACGGCAACGACACCATGCAGCAGCAGATCGACGCCAACTACTACCGCATCAAGAACGAGGTCAGGCAGATTGTCGCCGACGAGATCGGGCGTATCAAGGCAGACCCGGAGCTGTCGCACCTGATTAAGGACAAGTGAGGATAAAAATACCCCGTCGGCTTGTTCTTGCCGACGGGGTATTTTTTATTTTGCGTGGTGTTTTTCGGTATGAAGTAATGATTAAGTGAGCAAAATACATTATTTTTGTAATGATATGGATAAGGATAATCGCAAATACCGGATCTGCTTCATCGACTATATGTGGTATGTAGCCGAGATATGGCACGAAAGGGAGCATACCAACCTTAACGGGCGTATGCTGTTGTTCTTTTGCTGGCTCTTTGCCATACTCGTACCGCTTGGAACACCGTTGATGTTTCGCTATTTCAGTTGGATTGTTGCTTTTGCCGTAGTGATGATGCTCTGCTTTCTTCCCGACTTGTTCTGCCAGCTCCGCTACACAGCCGGGCGGCGTGAAGCGCTCCGTGAATATTACGGAAAACTGAAACATCCCGGCAGGAAGCTCGCAAAAATAGTCCTTATCGCTATCACCCTGACCGTGGTGAATGTCGCACTGATGTTTCACTTCGGGTTTATACATTGGGCATGATAAACGGTAAGAGAATAAGCATCGGTTCTATCATACCTTAATATAAATATAAATCATAATCAATAAACAGATAGTTATAAATACCCCTAACCAAAAACGGAAAGTAGTAGGACCTAATTCTTCGAGTAACTTGTTCCATCCATAAGAACCGTTCCCCTTATACGTCCACTTCCAATTGAATATAAGCCCGATGAGCCAAATTGACAATAAAAATATACCAATTAAATGACCTACTTTAGGATTTGATTGAATATATTGGGCTAAATTTGATAGTAGCCCTTCAAAATTCTGATATATGTTGTTCAGCCATTCCATTTACTTATAATATTATATTTACACAGAAATACTCATGGGATTCTTTAGATGCAGTCACCGTTTTTTTTATTAGCTGACAATCAATCTTTCAGAGAGATTTATCTGCTTATTATAACCTTATTTGAAATTTGTCAGTATATCGTTCTTTTCATTGGAAGACAACATTTCCAATAAATGATTAAAGCTATCGCAAACAAATTCTGCCGAATCTTCAAATTCAGGTTCAACTCCATAATAGATTTTACCGTAATTTTCCGGAGATAAATCTATGCACAAATATTGGTATCCATCTTTTACTGACATAAGAATAGGAATATGGCTATCCCAAAACAGGCGTATCATATCACAGGATTCCTTATCATCTGCCAACGCCTCAAGTCCCATCAGCTCAAATTCATTCCAACGGAATCCGCTATCGCTTTCTCCGTTAAAGTCCTCTATGGAATTAAACCAAACATTATCACTTTCATTCGTGATTGTCTGAAACCGTTGTAAAAACTCCTGATAGTCCGCAGGAAGTTCGGAGTACTGATTTTGTAAATCAGAGCTTAATTCTTTTCTTTCCAATCGTTCTGTAACGATGAATCCTATATTTTTCAGTGCTTCAATCATATTTTTATTTTACGAGTTTATAATGGTTTGCAGCGTTCCGCCTTATTCAGTCGGTAGTGCTGTTTGTTATAAACTTTTTTTCTTTATTCTTTTGCCGTTACATGTAAAGCCATAAGTAAAAGCTGCATCTATGGCTTGTTTTGCACTCTCAAGAATATAATGATACAAATTATCATATTTACTAAAGCATGGAGAAAGAATGTAGAAGTTTTTAATATTTAAAGGAATATAAATCCCCGTCATATCGGATATTCCATAGCGTGCTTCCTCCAAATTTGGTACTGGTATAGAAATAGATATTTCAAACTCTTTATTAGATGGGAAACGTTTTGCCCGTTTGAAAATCCCAATCCCATTAGTATTTCGAAGATTTATCTGTATGAGAAGTTTCCAATCTCCCAAATTATCTAAGTTGATTTGGTTATTGTAATCTTCCATATAACCATTCAACTCTCGGCAAATTGAGCGCAGTAAGTCCAATTCTCCAAGTTCTGGGATTTCACTACTTATTAAAACTGCATATTGATTATTCATACATTCATCTTTATATCCAGAGTTTATAATGTTCGGTGGATAATCATCATTAAAGGAGATTGATCCGCTTGTTATCTGCCCGCTTTATTCCTCTTCTTCGATAAAATGATTTATAAAGTAATTGAATGACTGGGCGATGTAACGAGTATTTGTTTCAAAGTTGTATTCTCTTGAAGCGTTTTCGTCCCACTCGTCAGTCAAGTAATAGTAAATCTTTTTATTCTTCAAGTTCAACGCATAATAGTTTCCACCCGAATCCATAGCAAAAGGCAACAGATTGCATGGCATTAAATTCCTACTCCATATATCTTTGGCTATGACTTCAATTGTTTCAAAAGCATTGGTGCGTTCCTTTATCGGAAAGAACGCATTTATCTCCACCCGATCCAAATCCTCGTCCTGCGGTTGATAACAATATGGTGATGGCATACCACCGTTGAACTTGAGGTAAAAGTTCTTCATGCCTGCCGGAATCTTTACATTCAACTCAACCTCAAAATTCTTTATATCTTCTTTTGTTAGCGAAGCCGAACAGTCCGAAAGTTCAGGCATTACACCTGCTGTCTCCGTTTGTCCCTCTTCGATTTCTTCTATTGCTGGAATTGCTTTGTGCCCGTCCAAAACAACGAGATTGTCAAAGAAATCATCTATTGAATTTGCAACAAGTCGTGGCTCTCCAAAATTGAAGATTACATCTTGCATCCCCACAATAGGGTAAAGATAGATCTTTCCATTAACCAAGTCTATGGTAATCCGACCTTCATCGGTAGATTCCATAGCAAAAATAAGAATGCTATCAGATATAGCTCCAGCTTTTCTTAACTCTAATGTTTCGCCTTCTGCCGTATATCTGGGGTCATTCTTAAAATCCTTGTTATATTTGAATGGGAAGAAATCTTCAATTTCCACCTCTTGATATTTATTTATGCTTGCGGTCTGTTTCGTAGAACCTCCATTATATTGTAAATAGAACTCTTTCAGTCTTTCCGGCAAGGCATAACCCAATTTACTCTCTATTTCTTCAAAATCTTTGAGAGTAAGACTTTTTTGGCAATTTTCTAATTCTATTTTCATATTCATTCTTTTTATGGGCAGATAATGTTTGGCAGCGTTCCGCTTATTCAGTCGGTCTGCTGTTTGTTATCAATGCCTTACCGATTATAAAGTTGATTTAGCATTTTGAAATAATCATTTCCAAACCGTTCAACATAATCATCCATTACGCCGTATATGTTGTTTTTACTATCAACAAGCAAGACCATATATCCATGTTCGTATTCCCCAAAAGGACAAATATCCGAAACATGGAGTAGTTCACAAAATTGGTCGTAGAATAAGTAATGCGGATTATCGTTTAATGTTTTCTTTAGATTAAAATGCACATCCACTTTTGGAAACTGAAATTCCTGATTGTAGAAATAAATAAGGAAATCTATCAACTTTGGAGTCGGTTGGTAGTTTGCTTTAGAATAAATTGCCATAAGCTCATTCGGGCTTATGATTACCCGATTTTCCCAGTGGCAATTTGTTTTAAGATATTGCTTCAGTTCCATACTACTTTTATTTTTTATTTTGCACATTGATAATGTTTGGTGGATAATCAACCTTTCAAGGGAGATTTATCCGCTTGTTATGGTAGTTTATTCATATTGTTCACACTCTCGCTCTATGTCAGCAATTATCTCTTGAACAGTACGAATTATACCTTTCCCCTTTGACAATGGGAATACAGCCAACATCACATTGTCTTTTTCTAACTTCGGTAATAACTTCTCAATGAAGTCATCAAGAGGAATAGAATTGGGTTGATAGTTATCCCATTTACACAATTCTGCAAATTCCTTTTCGCTCCATACAGGAAATAAAACTTGCTCATTATTTCCCATTAAAGCCCAACCTTCTTTATCCTTTAACCCCCAAACTTCTTCAAAGTCTGAAACTTTACGAATAAAGTAGCCATATCTTTCTGCTGCTGAAAGATTTACTATATTTTTAATCCTGCTATTGTTCATTTTTCTACCATAATGTTCGGCGGATAAACCACCTTACCTTAAAAGTTTCATCTGCTTGTTAGCAACCGCTTTTACCATTCATGAAAATTATCTTCTATATATTGTTCTAACGATAAAGCGATGATTTCTCTTTCGGCGTCACTATCATGATAGTATATTTCAATCTCCCCTTTAGAATTTATCATTATGGGATTGCCAGAACCATCATCTGAAATCACATAAGTGTCTGTAACTTCAGGATGAACTTCTCTTAATGATTTAGTTTCATCGACCACATTTTCATTGCCGTCTAAAGCATTAATCATCATTCCAGCGTAGGCTGTTCCGAAACTTTTGATAAAGTCTATATAGTCAGAACTAAATTTTACACCTAATTCTTGTTCCGCGCATAATATCTGGTCATCAGATGCTGGTGTCCCAATCATATCATGTGCCGTTAGAAATCTTCTCAATCGTTCTATAAGTTCCTTTTTCATTTTTATTTCTCGGTTGCTAATGTCCGGCAGCGTTCCGCTTATTCAGTCGGTCTGCTGTTTGTTATCAACTTATATTTTGTCTGACAACACCATGTTCATAAGCCAAACTATCACATTCTTTTTGCATATTGGTCAGAACATCTTCGACCACTTTTAAGGAAACTTCTTGTGGTACATTTATGGATACGAATGAAGGGAGATTAGAAATCTCTACCTTGCATCCCATATCAAGTAGTTTGTCTCTGACCATCTGCATACGTTTATCGTTAAAATGTACCCTCAATGTGCTATTTCCAGAGGGATTCACTATGGATTGAAAATGATATTCGCCATCTTCTTCTGTAACACATATCTCATCCCCCAAACTGATTCCATAGGTATAGAATGGCACATTATCGACAATATAAGTATCATTACTTGCCTTTTTGCACCACAAACCTTCAATAGAAAATGGTGGATAGCCATCTTCATCTTGTTCCAAGTGAAATAGCACTTTTATATGTTTGTCTTTTTTCATTTTATTCATTAATAAGTTGATAATGTTCTGTGGATAATCGACCTTTATAGGAGATTAATCCGCTTGTTAGTTGCATATTTATAATCTCGATAAAAGGATATTTAGCTCCTTTATTTCCTGCCTTTCATCATCATATACCAAAGCATTTCTATATGAATGATTGCTTGTACATATCGTTCCTATCTTGGGAATTTCTTGTATGTCAGAGTTGGATATTAATAATCCATTCAAGATACATTTACCTATATATGCGGAATGTTCCTTGAATAAGGGAATTTGTTGCAATCGTTGGATTATTGCATTAAGTGCTATGTCTTTTTCTTGTTCCCTGATTGCAGACAAAGGTAAGAGTAAATGGAACAGTACATCTCCATATTTCTCTTTTGTAATCCTCATTAATTCCGAATATGTGAGATACTTTAAGTGAAAGTTGCCACTAACTTCCCCGATTAAAGTGTCATTCAAAGAATAATATGTACAGCAAGGATGAAATTCTATTGTCAATACAATATCGCTGCCGATAGGAAGTGTTAGAGTTCTTGGATTTTCTATTTCACCTTGATTTTCGGATGTTTTCAAATCAATTTGAGATAGCCAACACCAATATTTCTTGTACTTCTTTTCATCCAACAATGTTGGTACAAGTTCTTCATCCCATACTTCATCAAAATTCGCATCCCTTTCTTCATCAAAGGCTCGAATATGATGATGTAACATTACGTTCCAAAAAAGCGCATTTGAAAACGAATATTCTTTTTCTGATATTACATTCATTTTTATTTCGTTTTTGACCGCAACTAATGTTCGGCGGATAATCGACCATTTAGGGAGATTCTTCCGCTTGTTATGTGCCTTACTTACTATTCCTCATATTTCTCAGCATTTTCAAGCCCTCGTATAAAATCCTCAAAATTTTCTGCTAATGTAGTTATTTTGAAATCTGATTCTTGATCGATATGCACAACTTTTGGTTCTCCGAATGGACCACATTCTCGATAATCCAAGAAAATCATATCATGCCCAGCACTCGGACAGTCACAAATAGCCACACCTATTTCCGGATATCCCCATTCATCAATCATAAACTGACTGCCAATTTCTCCACATAGTGAATAGTCCTTTTCCCTACCTATACCGTAAATGCCAGTTATAGCAATATGGTCTTCAGCCCAATTTGTGGGTGAATCAGTAGGGAAGCATGTATTGAAAGGGATGCCTCCATTATGCTGCTTCATCAGCCATATATAGGAAGCTGGCAACTTGTATCCTAATTCTTTCTCTACATCAGCTATCAATTCATCAGTTGGGGCATCACTGATATACTCCTTGCGGGCATAGTAATTATCATCCCAAAAGTTTGTAAAATCAAAACCTTCAAATTCTTGTTTCATATTCTCATTTTCTTTTTTTGTGGCACATAATGTTCGGTGGATAATCAATCTTTCAGAGAGATTTATCTGCTTGTTATAAACCTATTTGAAATTTGTCAGTATATCATTCTTTTTATTGGAAGACAACATTTCTAATAAATGATTAAAGCTATCGCAAACAAATTCTGCCGAATCTTCAAATTCAGGTTCAACTCCATAATAGATTTTACCGTAATTTTCCGGAGATAAATCTATGCACAAATATTGGTATCCATCTTTTACTGACATAAGAATAGGAATATGGCTATCCCAAAACAGGCGTATCATATCACAGGATTCCTTATCATCTGCCAACGCCTCAAGTCCCATCAGCTCAAATTCATTCCAACGGAATCCGCTATCGCTTTCTCCGTTAAAGTCCTCTATGGAATTAAACCAAACATTATCACTTTCATTCGTGATTGTCTGAAACCGTTGTAAAAACTCCTGATAGTCCGCAGGAAGTTCGGAGTACTGATTTTGTAAATCAGAGCTTAATTCTTTTCTTTCCAATCGTTCTGTAACGATGAATCCTATATTTTTCAGTGCTTCAATCATATTTTTATTTTACGAGTTTATAATGGTTTAGCGGGGAACGCTGTCAAGCGTTATCACGCTTTGTTACCAACTTTATTATTCACTTTCAGCAGCTTCTTGAAGATATTCTTCAATATCTTCGGAGTTGTTTAGCTCTAATGCTCTTTGCACATTTGAAGCATCAGGCGGCATTAATTCTACATTTATCAAAATACTGCGGCGTGATTGGTTTTGTGCAAAAAGTCCTTCTTTATCAAGAATTGACATTGCTTTCACCATAGCAGTTAGCCTGACATCAAACTCCTTTCCCCAATCTTCATCATTCAAACTATCAATATTAGCTCGATGTTCAAAGAGCTGTTTTACATCACTAAAATATTCGTCGTAGCCAAAAGCATAATATGGCGAGTCTGCATAAGACCACTTTATACTTTGTGCATATGTTTCAGAGTTCAATTGTGTTACTCTGGCTAATGCTTCCCACGACCATGCAGAAATAACAGGAGCAAAACCTTCACCTGTCGTCAGAAGCGCACAATAATAAAAATGTTCGCCATTGCTAAACAACTTTTGGAAAGCCATTCTTGCGGCTTTTGTTATGGCTGCTATAAGTATTTCTATTTCTTTATTCATAAAGTAATTGTTGGTAATGTTTGGCAGCGTTCCGCTTTAAGCGGTAGTGCTGTTTGTTAGCTACTTTACCAATTTAGCAAAGGCAACATTTCCTTAAGTTTTTCTTCATTTCCTTTTTTAAGAAATCTTGGTAAGATAGATAAATGCTTTAGCTTTTTAAGGGGAAATAGTGAAGAAATATCATAATTCCGATTCTCAACTGTTACACAAAAATGTAAATATTCAAGTTCAAGTAAACGGGAAAGCGGCTCCATGCTTTTAACGGGCTTACCGACTCCGCACATTCCTCCATTAGATAAAAACAATTCTTGCAAACTTCTCAATTCGGCTATCGGAGATAAATCATAAAGATGATTAAGGTCGCATATATAAAGAGTCTTCAAATCAGAAAGTTCTTTCAGAAATTCAATATTATCTACTCGTTTTATGTTGGCAAGTACAAGGATCTGCAATGATTTTAATGTAGATAGTTCCGGGAACTCATCTTGTTTATTACAGCTGATCTCCAAGTATTTCAAATTGGGCAATGAAGACAAAACATCAATGCGTTCTTCGTCAATATCACCCAATTTTATTGCCTCAATTTCATCATTATTCCTCAGAGCGTTCCAATTATTGTAAGATAGTTTGGTTCTCTTTAATGGTGTAGGTAAGGACAAAATTTTAGTACCCTTTGGAACTTGGGATAAATCCCAATATCCCCACACCTCTCCTTCCAATACCCCTAAATGCGCATATGGAGGCGAAGGACATTTTTTATCTGATAGGTAATTACTCCAATTCATATTTTTCTTTTTATTACAAGTAGCTAATGTTCGGTGGCTAACCGACCTTTAAGGGGAGGTTGAGCCGCTTGTTAATCGTCTTTATTGGATTGAATGTATTATTAAAGATACTTCGTCTTTTTGATAAAGATAAGTTTTTATTATACAAGATGTTTTTTGTAATGATAAAAAAACTTTAACCGACGCTTCACAATAGGGAGACAAAGAATCAAATAGGACTAATTCAGTAGAATCCCATTTTACTTCAACTTCTTCTATTGGTTCAATCCCGTTTACGATATCATTCTCCAGAAGTTTTTCCACCGTTAAATAATCGGGAGCATACTTCCAGCGGATTATTAAGATTGCTCCATCTTTATTTACTATGCGTGTAGCCATCGGTTCATCTCCCATTACCAATAAGACATGATTGTCTATATAGATTTTCCCCAAGTAATCTGTTACGCTACATATAGCATTGTAGTTTTCTTGACCCTTCCATTGATGGGCATATTGTTGCTCAACAATGACAAATGGGCTTCCTGATGTTTCAATCCAATTATTCATATTTTTCTCAGCGATTAATGTTTGGCAGATAAACCACTTTACCTTAAGGTTTCATCTGTTTGTTAGCAACTTGTTCAATAATCAAAATATCTCCAAAGATATTTGAAAGCATTTTTCTATACTCATTTACATCTTCAATTATATTTTCATTATATGACACAGTTATTGAAGTAATATCATCCATACATTTATGTTTTGCCGAAAAGACAATCTCATTTTGACGTAAAATGACTTTGTCGCATAATCCATATCCAGAATTAGATTGGTCTGAATACTCAAAATAATATGAGTCCATACCTAATTTAATATCCTGTTCATCAAATTCTAATGCTCTTTCGACAATTACATATTCTTTGGGTTCATTCTTATCATCAGCAAAACCAACTAAATATGAGTTGTATTCTGTCACTTCATATACTATTTCATTTGCTATAAAATTTATTTCCATATTTCATTTGGCTTAATTAGTTGCTAATGTTCGGCAGCGTTCCGCTTTAAGCAGTAGTGCTGTTTGTTACTAACGAATTCATTCATTAATTGATGCTTTCATTTTTTCTACAATTACATCAATATATTGTTGTGGAATGTTTTTATTTTTATAGTTCTCAATAGCATCAAGAATACTTTGTTTCAATATCTCAACACATTGAGAATCATTTGCTGTTTCAAATTTATCAAATGGGAGTAGAATTTCCAATTCTATCCGATTACGTTTTTTCGAATATCTACTTAATGGATTTGTAGTAAATCCTTTTAAGCAGAATACATAGAAACTTAGTTCATTAATATATGAAATATCACATAGACAATCCATATATTCTATTACAGAGTTTCTTGCTTTACGAAACTTATCAGAAATACTATGTTCCAATTCACCTCCAATAAAAACTTTCATACAAATTTGTTATCGTTAGTAATGTTTGGCGGATAATCGACTGTTATAGGAGATTTATCCGTTTGTTATGCGCCTTCTTATTGTGGATATTCAAGTTTCAAACTCTTTCCATCCAATGCAACCGCATCACTAAGGGTAATCCTGAGCTTTTGTTCTTCCGAAAATCCGATGGTTTCGCCATCATTCAAAGTTACATCGCAGTCTAAAACATATGTAACTATATCAAGCAGAAAATCGCGAACATCATTCAGATCGGCATTGGCAGCATAAACTTCCATTTCTTCTTTACCAAATTTTCTCATTCCGTAGGTATATATACCTGCACATTCTTCGGTGCGATATACGCCAAACCACACCCAATCCAATATAGGCAATGCTTCATCATCTTGCTGCATTACAGATGCAACATCACAATAAAACTGGGGATAGAACACAGTTCCATCAGTATAGACAGCAATGGCTCTTTCTTGTTTAAGGCATGAAGAAACGACTTTTGTAAATAGTTTCCCTCGTTCCAATAGATTGGCATCCTTTCCCAATACAGAAACCATGAGATGTGCCTTGTGGCTTTTAGTCACTTCTACTGCATCTTTCCACATGTAATTTGCTCCTGCATAATGTTCCGCCTCTTGATTAGGAACAGGTGCAGGCATAATGGCTACTGCAAGTGTAACATCTCCCATAACAGCTACCAACGCTTCTTCATTGCCGTCATATGGAATTTCTATGTTCCAATCTGCCTTGCAGTCGTTGATGAGTTTTTTAATATCCCATTCATTTTGTGATAATAACACAAAGGCTACAAAAGCTCCAGTTGGATAATTTTCTTCTTTCATATTCTTATTGTTTTTATATTATATCTTTGGTGCATAATGTTAGGTGGATAATCGGCTGTTGGTAGATTAATCCGTTTGTTAGTCGCTCTATTGTTTCCAGAATTTTTCAAGTTCATCATACTCTCCAAACCAATACTGAAAAGCTATCTTATCAATGCCGTTTTTGCCTCTCCAAAAATCCACTGGGTAATTCCAATCAGAACTTCGGCTGCTTCTTGGAGTACATCCTTCATTAAACTCATAAAAGGAACCTCTATATTTTTCAGTGTGGAGAATACTAAGGTATCCCATTATTTCCAACAGACGTTGTAAAGCTAATTCTGCAAACTTAACACTTATACGCTTTTCCTCTTTCTTCCAATGCTTGA
Organism: Odoribacter sp.; assembly: GCA_020024465.1. GTDB lineage: Bacteria > Bacteroidota > Bacteroidia > Bacteroidales > Marinifilaceae > Odoribacter. The sequence continues at coordinate 75,232 of JAHHTT010000002.1, read as the reverse complement.
AAAATTCTTTTTTCTTCAACAATTTGTACACATAGCGAATCCCGTCTGATTCCTGCACGGATGTGATAGTCTCAAAGATTTCTTTAAGAATACTCAGCCCCTCCTTTTGTTGTTTGGGATCATACAGGAAATTCACACTTTCCCTATTCTCTTGCTGTAAGCATTGTACCATGTGAAAAACATCAGATTCATTCACCCCATATTTGGGATTGAATGGATATTTTTCAATATCTTTCTCAAAGGAAGACGAACAAATATAACAAGAGTTTATTGTAGGTTCATCCATAATTTCTCTTTGTTGTTCTACGGTCATATTCTCAAAGGAGAGGTATTTTCTTTCTAAGAATAGTTTTTTATTTTCTTTTATCCACAACCTCTCGTCTTTGTAAAAATCACCTGTTTTAGGAATGTCGTATATTGAATATGAATGAACATAATATGTTTTCATTTTCGACAAAACTTGAAGCCCAAAATGAATCCGACCTATTGGCAAGGTTTGTATGAATAGCTCAGTAAGCTGCTTCTTGTCAGAAGAAGTGTACTCTTTCAACAATAGTTCTATGGCTTCGTTATGTGTCATTTTTATTATTATTTTTAAGTGGCTAACATGTAATTATCAGCGGTTTTCGCTGTTATTTTCTTATTTAACTATCTCATTACCACTTTCAAGAATATCATCCAATGGAGTGCGGATGCTGCTCTTGAAAGTGTCGGCTATATGCACGTACATTTCCGTCGTTTTCAGTTGGTTGTGTCCCAACAGCTCTTTCACGATTTTCAAGTCCGTGCCTTGCTCGATCAGATGCGTGGCAAACGAGTGCCGCAACAGGTGGGGGTACACCCGCTTGGTTATTCCGGCTTCCTTCGCCGCCTCTTTCAGCTTCTTCGACACGATGCTCTCCGTGAACGGCTCGCCCTTGTACCGCTCGAACAGCCATTCCTGCGGCTTGTACAGCTTGGTGTACTCGGTCAGCTTCCTGACAAGGGGCTTCGACAGCAGCGTGTAGCGGTCTTTCCTCCCTTTGCCCTGCCGTACCCGTATCAGCGAACGGCTCACGTTGATGTCGTGGGGCTTCAAGTCCAGCAGCTCGCTGATTCTCAACCCGGCGGAGTAGAGCAACGAGAACATGCAGAACAGCCGGATGTCCGGACCGGTTGCGTCAAGGATGGATTTTATCTCCTCCTTGCTCAGCACGTCGGGCAGCGTCCGTTCCCGTTTGGCTCGCTTTACCTCGTAACATTTCCGTTCCTGTCCCAGCACCTTCTCGAAATAAAACTTGATCGAGTTGATGCGCAAGTTCTGTTGGCACGACGAGATCCTCCGTGTGTCAATCAGGTGTACGATGTAGGCGTTGATTTCTTCCGGTCGGATGTAGCGAAGGTTTCTTCCCGCAAAGTATTGCTGGAACTCCCTGAAATAGACAGTGTACGCACGGACGGTATGCTCGCTGTACCGCAGTTGCCGCAGCGTCTCGGCATAGCCGGGCGGGATGGCGGGGCTGGTTTTCCCGCTCTTCTTGGGCAAGGTGTTTTTCAGGGCGGAGTAATTGATATACGCCGTTTCCACATGGCGGTCGAAAAAGCCGGACAGGTCGAAGCCTTCTTCCGGCAGGTAGGCTCTGTCCCCCTCGAACCGCACGCCCTTCTCTTTCGACAGCGACAGCCGGATGGCATCGTCCTCGTCGAACTCCACTTCCACGTATTTCTGCCCGTCACGGATGGCAGGTGAAAGCGTTATTCTCGGTTTGCTCTGATAAACTTTCATACGCATCGCATGGGTGGCAATGACAGACCGTGTCCCTCATTACCCATATTTTACAAATATAGAGAAAACAACGAATTATCGCCGTTTTCCGGAGGAGAAAAATGCGTGTGGGGCATGATTTTTTTGTATTTTTCACAGGAAAGGGCTGCGACAAACCTGCGAACCGGACGACAAGTGCGGACAGCCCGCCCCGGACTTGCACGTTCCCCGTGTTTCTCCCTCTATATTTACGCCCGGTTTCACTTGAGAACCAATAGTATTCACCATTTAAAAACATTAGATTATGGACGAACGACCGGACAGCAGCCAGCAGTTGATGGACATCCTGCTCGTCATGGACGAGAAAGGCACGCTCCAAGCCGTCAGCGGAGTAAAGGACGGCGAGTTACAGACCAAGAACCCGCTGGAGGACAACAACGACCTCCTGCGGGTGGATCGCCACGGCGATATGTTTTCGAATTTCTTTTCCAACCTCTGGAACCAGTTGAAAGACCCGACCCGCTTCCACTTCTTCCGTGTGCCGGAAGAGGAGGTGCAGCGGGTAGCCGCCGATTTCCGGCAACGGGAGAGCCAGTCCGTCAAGACGGGCGAGCCGCTCGTTGCACAGTACGAGGTGCAGCCGCCCGTGCAGGCGCAGCAGCAGACCCAAGCCGGGCAGCAGCAACAGCCGGAGGGTGCGCCGCAGCAGTCCGCCGGGCAGACCGAACAGAACCCGCAGTACAAGTACCGCCCGGAGGACATCGACTGGAACAGCCTCGCCGCCCTCGGCGTGCAGCGGGAGCAGATCGAGGGCAACGGGATGCTCGACCAGATGCTCCGGGGCTTCCAGACCGACAAGACCGTCCGGGTGCATTTCCACTTCGACGGCATCTCGCACAGCAACGACAGCCAGCTCTCGCTCAAGCCCGGCACGGACGGCAGGCTGACCGTGTGCAGCCACGGCATCCTCGACCCGGAGAAGATGCAGAAGCAGTTCTTCGGCTACGACATCACCGACTCCGACAAGCAGGTGCTCCGGCAGACGGGCAACATGGGGCATCCGGCGACTGTCACCAACCGGGCGGGCGAGCAGGTCGAAGCCCTTGTCAGCCGCAACCTCAAGACCAACGAGCTGGTCGCCTTCCCGCTCTCCAAGGTCAATATCCCGGCGGAGAAGAACGGGCATACCTTCACCCCGGACGAGATAGCCCGGCTCAAACAGGGCGAGGCGGTGGTCTGCCAGTTCCTTTCCAGAGCCAAGGAGGGGGAGCAGCCCAAGCTCTACCCGGCACCCGTGCAGTTCAGCGCAGCCAAGATGCAGCTCGAATTTCTCTTCGGCGACCGGGGCAGGCTGGCGATGGATGCGTACAAGGCGAACCTGAAACAGACCGCCAATCAGGAGGTACCGAAGACCTTCCGCAAGCAGGAGCTTACCGAGAAGTCCCGCCTCGAACTCGAAGCCGGGGGAACGGTCAAGGTCTCCGGCTTGGTGGACAAGAAAGGAAAAGCCTACCAAGGCTACATCACATGGAAGCCCGGCGAGAAGCCCGCCTTCATGTTCCCCAAGGACTACAAGGCGGCGCTCGAAGAGGGGCGTGTCAAGCCCGCCGTGGAGAACGAGGTGCAGGTGGCGGTCAATTCCGAGGGCAAGACCGTCGAGGCGACCCGCAACCTGAAAGAAGCCCTGCAATCCGCACAGCAGCGACCCACCGGGGAGCAGAAACAGCAGCAGGAGCGCAGGCAGGAGCAGAAAGAGGACCGGAAACAGGCACAGAAGCAGGAACAGCCCGACAAGCCCAAGCGCAGCCGGGGTGTCCGTCGATGATTTCCCCCGCCATTCTGTAAATGAATTACCCAGTTATCCCGTCCGAGCGGCGGGATAACTTTTGTCAAACCGTTAAATTTTAAAGAAATATGATTACAGCAGTCATCGCTGAAAAGCCTTCCGTAGCGAAGGATATAGCAAACGTGTTGAATGTCCGGGAGCGGCACGATGGCTACCTCTCAGGTAACGGCTACCTCGTTACCTGGGCGTTCGGCCATCTCGTCCAGCTCGCCATGCCCGAAGCATACGGCTACACGGGCTTCCGGCGTGAGAACCTGCCCATTCTGCCGCAGGAGTTCAAGTACATCCCCCGCCAGATACGGGAGGGCAAGGAGTACAAGCCCGACCCCGGCGTGCTCAAACAGTTGAAGGTCATCAGGGAGGTTTTCGACCGTTCCGACCGTATCGTCGTGGCGACCGACGCCGGGCGTGAGGGCGAAGCCATTCATCGGTACATCTACAATTACCTTGGCTGCCGCAAACCCTGCCTGCGCCTCTGGATCTCCTCGCTGACCGACCGTGCCATCCGGGAAGGGCTGGACAACCTCAGACCCGGCAGCGACTACGACAACCTCTACCGTGCCGCCGAAGCCCGTGCCATCGCCGACTGGGAGATTGGATTGAATGCGACTCAAGCGCTTTCCATCGCCGCCGGGCAGGGCATCTACTCCCTCGGACGGGTGCAGACGCCCACCTTGATGATGATTTGCTCCCGTTATCTGGAGAACAGGGATTTCACCCCGCAGACCTATTTCCGGCTGAAGGTTACGGCGGAAAAGGACGGCACGCCCTTCGCCGCCATCTCTGAATTGCGTTACGAAACCCTTCCGGCGGCAAACGCCGCCCTCGCCGCTGTTACCGCAACGGGGACGGTGCAGGTTGCCGACGTGCAGCGCAGGGAAGTGAGCCAAGAGCCTCCCTTGCTCTACGATCTGACCGCCTTGCAGAAAGAGGCGAACGGCAGGTACGGCTTCTCGGCGGACAAGACCCTCTCCGTCGCCCAGTCGCTTTACGAGAAGAAGGTGTTGAGCTATCCCCGTACCGGCTCCCGCTACCTCTCGGACGATGTGTTCGACGAGATACCCGACCGCATCGCACTGCTGAAGCGGTACCCGGCTTTCGCCGCCCATGCCGCCGCCCTGAAAGGAGCTTCGCTCAACCGCCGCAGCGTGGATGCGGGGAAAGTTACCGACCACCATGCGCTCATCATCACCGAGTGTCTGCCCGGCGAGCTGTCCGCCGACGAGCGCACGGTGTACGACATGGTAGCCGCCCGCCTGCTCGAAGCCTTCTCCGCCCGTTGCCTCAAGGATGTTACCACCGTCTCCTTCACGGCGGGAAACAGCGTGTTCACCGCCAAGGGAACGGTCGTCAGGTCTGCCGGATGGCGTGCCGTGCGTGGCGAGCGGGACGAGGACGACGAGGGTACAGCCGCTTTACCGCCCTTGCAGCCCGGCGAGGCTTTCCCCCTGCAATCGGCGGAGTGCGTGGAGAAACAGACCAAGCCCCGTCCCCTGCACACCGAGAGCAGCCTCCTTTCGGCGATGGAGCATTGCGGCAGGGAGTTGCGAGACGACGAGCTGCGGGACAGCCTGAAAGGGAACGGCATCGGCACGCCCGCCACCCGTGCCTCCATCATCGAGACCCTCTTTGCCCGGGACTACGTGCGCCGGGAGAAGAAGAGCCTCGTACCGACCGGCAAGGGGCTTGCCGTGTACCAGATAGTGAAGGACAAGCGCATCGCCGATGTCGAGATGACCGGGCAGTGGGAGACCGCCCTCGCCAAGATCGAGAGCGGGGAGATGAATCCCGACACCTTCCGCAAGGGCATCGAGGTCTATGCCGCCCAGATTACCGAAGAACTCCTGCAAGTGCAGGTATCGGTGGCGGACGGCGGACATATCCCGTGTCCCAAGTGCCGTTCCGGTCGCATCCTCCTTTACCCGAAGGTCGCCAAGTGCAGCAACGTCGATTGTGGGCTTACCGTCTTCCGCAACAAGGGGGAGAAGCAGCTCACCGACAGCCAGATTGCCGACCTCGTGACCAAAGGCAAAACATCCCTTATCAAAGGCTTCAGGAGCAGGGACGGCAAGCCCTTCGATGCGTACCTCACCTTCGACAAGGACTTCCGCACCGTGTACGGGTTCCCGCCCCGCACGGACAAGCCCAAAGGAAAGGAGCGCAGGCGATGAACGGCATCGGTTGGATCACCGTGGCGGAAGCCGCCCGGCTCTGCGGCACGGACGAGCTGCGCATCACCCTCTGGATGAACGGCAACCACATCGCCTACGCCCGTTTCGACGGCATCCTGATGATCGACGGCGCATCCCTTGCCGCCCTGTTCAGCCGCAACCGGGTCGCCACCATCTACGAAGACGTGGCGCAACAGCGGGGCAAGCCCGGCAGACCGGGCAGGCTCCGCCGCCTGCTCGATACCCCGCTCGACACCTTCGGCTTGTCGCAGCGCATCGTCCGGGCGTGCCGGGAGTTGGGCGTCTTCACCGTGGAGCACCTGCTCGTCCACCTCCACCGCTTCCGCTTCTCCCGCCTGTACTGTGTCCGCAACTTCGGCAGCGGATCGGCAGCCGAGACCCTCCGGCGGCTCCGGCAGGACGGCTTGACAGACGGCGGCAGCCCACGGGATTTCAAGATCTTGTACCCGTAAAGGCTTTTAAGCACAATTGTTAAAAAACAACCATGTAGTTCTCTTGTAAATTAATAATATAGTTAATAATATACTGATCTACATTGTAATATAAATAAAATGTATAACTTTGCAGACCAATTTGAATGTAATGGCGACTAAAAAATACTCTCTGGCTATTGAGAAAATAGATGAAGTAGCAAAAGAATTTATTGCTGCCCGCCCTGCTTATACGCTTCACATAAAGGAATGTAACCAAGGAAAGCAAAAGCAGATAGAGATTATCAATATAAAAAATCAGGAAAAAAGCACATTAAATTGTTTTATTACTGGTGGACAAGTTTCTCATAATATACAAGGCAAAAATGGAACTTTGAATGGAATTTGCAAGGATTGTTGGGAGTATATTGTGGAACAGACTGCGATACCGGATATGGATCAAAAATGCTTCAAATTGAAAGGTGTAAGGAGCGATGATTTTGATACATTGATTTCAGCGGTAAAAGAATATAATAATGTTGTTGTTTCCGAAGTAAACACGGATAAGAGTCCGAACATCCGGAACCAATATCATCTGAAAGGGAAATACGATGCTAAGGTTTCTGTTATCTTTTATAATAACGGAACATTAATGGTACAAGGATGTATCACATCATTTTATGTGGAATTTATAACCGAAGTGTTGCAAGCTATATCTTCCATTCCTTCCGAAGCTATAGAAGAAGTGTTTGCTATCCAAGCACGTGCTGGCTATGCATTAGACAACGATCTTAGCAAGTATATTGGAAACAGAGAGCATATTGATGGAAGTGTGATAGAAAACTTTATCAATACTTCAATCAATTTGGCTAACTCTGCGGTTAAGGTGGATGATTATGGATGTTATACTTTTGGCATTTTGAAAGCGTTAGATGCGGTATTGCGCACTCGTCTTTTGGAAGATGCGCCTGATTTTGACGAATACGGGACATATTTTCAGAAAAATAATAGTGGGGCGTATTGCTTTAAAAGTGGTATCGGAACGTATGACAACAATCTACATTTGAAGCAGGCTTTGGAACAAGGATATTCATTCTTCAATCAACATAGGCACTCGACATTCCATGTGGACAGTTTTAATGTGGAAACAAGTAGAACCCTTGAATACGATGAAGCCGTAAACATTATTAAGGACTGCCTTGTTATTATTAATAATATATGTAATAATTGGTAAAATGGAAAATAAAGAATTTCAAATAATCCCCTTGCAAGGACGGAGCTTGTTAGTGGTTATTTTATCGTCAGAAATGACGAACTACTACTGGAAAGAGCTTCAGACTGAATTGGCAAATCTCAACATTGCCGATGCAGAGGTCTATTTTGATTTTCTGTACCGCAATGGATTAAAAAATAGATTCTTTAAGTCTAAACTTAAAGGGATGATGTTAATTTCCAATTCATTAAGAAAATGTGAGGCACCCAAAGAATATATCAAGGTTGCCGATACTTTTTTTGCTTCACATTCTAAATGGATTGACAGTAGTGTATTGTCTTCTTTCCAAAAAATCTTTTATAAAAAGAGAATTATTGACACTCAGTCATTGCCAACGGCATTGTAATGTTTGTCAGTTACATATTATACAACAAAGGTGCATCATTGATGCACCTTTGTTATTTTGTACCTCAAATTTAGGCAACGGTATTACCTAAATTTAATATTCTTTTGTCTTTCAAAGAATTTACCTTATCTTTGCACCAATAGAACCCGCCAAGCCTCTTGATAATGCTCAAATCGGCGGGTCGTTTTTTTATAACCCGTCATCCTTTCCTGAATGACCCAAGCCACTTTTCAGTGGCTTTTTGCATTTCATGGGCATACCCTTCCGTACACCGTCCGGATTTTCCCGTCCTCCAATACCTTGCTCGACCGCACGACCCACGTCCTGTCGTCATTCAGCCCGCACTCCAGTGCCTTCTCACCGCCGCCGACCAGTACCGGCACGGTTATCACCACGATTTCGTCCGCCAGCCCGTTATCCAAGAGCAAAGCCCCGGTTTCCGCTCCGTAAGCCGTTACCGTACCTTCGCCGTCCGCTTTTATTCCCCGCAGTTCCGCTGCCGCATCCCCTGTAACAAACCGCACCCGTTCCTTCTCCGTCAAATCAATACAGCCGTCCGTCACGACCAAAGTTTCTTTTGCCGTGAGCGGCCAGCCCAGATGGTTCAGGTAAATGCGCAGGTAGGTTTCCTCGTCGATCAGCACGCAGCCGGAGGCGTCCACCGCCGCATCGAAATACTTGTCCGATCTGACCGGACAACCGTCAATGGATTGGTACACGTGCAAGGTAATCTGTTTCATATCAATGTGTTTTTAAGGATTATGTCCGCCTCGCACCCAAAAGAACGGCGTGAACTCACGCTATTCCGGAATAGAGGCACTGGTATACCCGACAAACAGAATAGGTAAGCGCACGCCGTATAAGCATACAGCATGTGCATTACACCATCCGTCCTGTTTGTCAAAAATTACCAGTTTTCTATTCCAAGACGTTCAGCGAACGTACAATATGTATATCAATCCCTGCCTGTTTCCAAGCCGGGCATGAATCTTCTATGTCACGACAGCGGGCGTGCCCGAAAGCACCGCCTTCTGTCTTCGTGGAGCAAAGATAGCGAAACTTCCCGAATAACAAAACAATAGCCCCGCCTAATCTCACGATCCGGCAGGGCTTCATCCACCAAAAGCACCGTCAGAAAAATGTCATTTTCACGGGAACAACCCCCTTTTCCTGCGCCTTTCCTCTTTCCGGGCTTCCTTCTCCTTGCGTTTCGCAGCCCGTTCCTCCACGTCGGCGAAACGGGTGCGGATGAACTCGTGCACGTCCTTCGTGCGGTAGAACACCTTGCCGCTGATGGTGAAGTACGGCAACACCCCGATGGCACGGTAGCGTTGCAGCGTGCGGATGCCCACCTTCAGCAGCAGGCACAGGTCTTGGTTGTCCAGCACCTCCTCGCCGTCGAGCGTGTTGTTCTTCTTCAGCACCCTTTCCAGCAATTTCTCCGTCCGGTCGAAGCGTTCCATGATGCGCTCCATCCAGCCCTCAAACTCTTCCCTGTCCGTGTACATAGCAGTCGCCCTCCTTTTCGATGATTTCCTTTTCCCGCATATAGCGGATGTAGCCTTTCGCCGTCCGTTCCTTCACTTCCAGCATCTCCTGTATCAGCTCGCACAGTTCGATGTAGCCGTACTTCTCCTGCCGGGCGAACGCCTCCCGTGCCATCTCCGCCAGCTCCTTCTCCTTGCGCTTCTCTTTCTCCGCCCTCGGCTTCTCGCCCACATAGACGGGCATCCCGGCTTGCTTGTCCCATCTGAACTGCATCAGCGGAATGTCCAGCGGGCTGCCGTCCCTGACCTTCAACGCCTTCACCACCGACACCTCCGGGTTCTCGTCCTTCTCGATGGAGAGGATGGCGGCGGACTTGCGTTGCAGCTCGCTGCCGAGGTGTCCCCGCAGCTTCAGTCCGTTCGGCACGAAATGCACCACGGCGGCGATACACGTGCGGTAGATTCCCGCCAGCCGGTAGATCTCGTCAATCAGCGCCACGCTCTCCGCCTCGTCGTTGGCGCAGCGGATCAGGTCCGCCACCCCGTCGATGACGACCAGATGGATGCCCCCGTGCAGGTAGTAGTACCGGTCCATGCTCTGCACGATGGCGGTCAACCGCTCGCTTCTCGACATCCCCGTCAGGCAGTACACGTGCAGATACTCCGGCATCCGCTCACGCCCGGCACGGCGCAGCAGCCGCCCCGTGTTCTTGTGGAGCTGTTGCTCGCTCTGTTCCGTGTCGTAGAGCAGCACCGCACGCCCCTTGCGGTTCGGTTCCACCCGCACCCCCAAGAGATCGGCGTCCGTCTCCCGTTCCATGATCGCCCCGGCGACCAGTGCGGCGGTGTAGTTGCTCTTGCCCGTCCCTTCACCGCCCGTGATGCAGAGGATGTTCTCTTCCGAGCCTAACGGCACGTCCCCGGCGGTAACGATGGCGACCGCCTGTTCGGGCGGGTGGTCATAGTCGATCTCGCACGATTTCAGCATCGCTAGCGTGTCCCCGTACAGCGTGTCGAGCAGTTTCAGGAACAGCCCCATCAGCTCCTCCCTCGTGTGCCCGGCTTTGAAGTAGTCCGTCACGTCCTTCTCCGCCTTCGTCCCCGACAATGGCAGCACCAGCCGTTTCACCCCGTACTCCGCCAGTTGCGCACGGTGCTTCTCCGAGCATTCCAGCCCCGTCTTGTCCGTGTCGTACAGCAGCACGATGTGCTTGAAGCGATAGACCAGCTTGCGCACGGTCTTCGCCGGGATGACCGAGGTCTCCGAGTTGAAGCAGATGGCGTGGAAGCCGTGCGCCGCCAGCGTCAGCACGTCCTTCTCGCCGCCCGTGAGGAAGAGCAGGTCGCCCTTCGAGGGCAGTTGCTCCAGCCCGAAGCAGTAGTTGTCGCCCGTGTGCCCGCCATAGACGAAGCGCACCTCCGACATCGGGCGATAGACCTTCACGCCCCATTTCCCCCTGTACCCGAACATCGGTTCCGCCGGGGTGGAACTGAAGCCGAACGCCTTGCCCTCCCTCGTCTCGCCCCGGTACTCGGCGAGCGATACCGTCCCGTAGCGGCGCAGCACCTCCACGGTGATGCCCGATGCGCCCCAGTAGACAAGCTCCCCCTCGGTGAAGGGCTTCTCCGCCGCCCGGTAGGGCTTCGGTTCGGGACGGTCGGCGGACACAGCCGCCTCTTCCGTGTCCGTTCCGGCTTCCCCGGCACCGCCGCCCCTTGCGCCCGGCACGAGCCGCAATCTCCGACAGCCCCCGGTTCCCACCGTCCCGTCGGTCGGGCTGTCCCCGTCCAGTCCGAGGCACAGCTCCCGGTCGATGGTGTGCAGCACCTCCACGAAGTCGGCGGCGTTCCGGCAGTCCAGCCCTTTCAGCTTCGCCACGAGGAAGAAGCAGTCTCCCGAATAGTCCCCGTTGCCGAAGTCCTTCATCCGGTACGTACCGCTCCGGCGGTCGTAATACACGTTGCACGAAGCCTTGCTGTCGGCGTACAGCGGGTTCAGGAAGTTCCTGCCCACCCGCCACTTCACGGGCAGGTAGTGGCGGAACACGTCCAGCCCGTTACTGGTTCTTGCCAGCACTTCTTCCTTTCTTACCATAGCTTCCGTTTTTTCGGTTATGCAGGGGATGTTCCGCTATCATCCGGTCGATCTTGGCGGCGGGCGTCTCCACCATCCACCGCTCACGCAGGCTCTCGACAGCCTGCCGGGGATAGCGTATCTGCCGCCCGATCATCGAATAGGGGACGATGTTCTTCTGGCGGTAGCGTTGCAGGGTGCGGTGGCTGATGTCCAGCGCCTCGCACACCTCCTTGTGCGTCATCCACTTCGGGTCGGCTTTCCGTCCCTTGGTCACAGGGCTTTCCGCTTCCTCTTTCCGTTTGCGCTCCGTTTCCTCCCGGTTCCGGGATTCCTCCACGTAGGCGGTTATCTTCTCGATCTTCTCCACGAGCAGGCGGTAGGCGTTGCTCTCGATGGTCATTATTTCCATTGTCGTACTCATTTTTAGGTTTCTGCCGCAAATGTCGCCCGATTCGCCGGTTTTTCCTGCCACTATACCAGCACCTTGGCAAAGATTTTTTTTCGGGGCGCATTTTCGCCCTTGCCGCCGTTCCGGGCGGTAAAAAGGACCGAGACGGGGTAAAAAAGAGCGTCCGGAAGGCTCTTTCCAGCCCTTCGGACGCTCCCTTCCCGTGTCCTGCCGTCTCTGCCGCCCCGTTGCCAACTTGCTACCGGCTATCCATGTCCCGCATCTTTTTCAGCAGCCTCTCCTTCATCTCGTCCAAGAACGCCGTCGGGTTCTGTTGCCCCCGCAGCCTGCCGAAAGCGTGGTACACGTTGCCCAGATCCACGTGGAAATGCTTCTCGAACAGCGCAGCCAGCTCGCCGATCTCGGCGTTGCCCTCGTCCACGCTTCCCGTCACGTGTATGCCATAGACGAGCAGTATGGCGGCAACCTTCGTGTTCGTCCAGCGGTGTTCCTTCTCCGGCACGGCTTCCGTCTCCGTCCCCTGCGCCGCACGCTCCATCCGGCGGCTCAAGTGTACCAGCAGCATCTCCACCGAGATCAGCCGTGCCGCCAGTATGTCGTAGCCCGTGGAGAACTCCGCCTCCTCGTCCAGCACGAAGCTGCCGCTCTCGGGGCTTAGCTCGCCCTTCGCCCGCAGGAAATAGTAGCTGTCCCGGTACGTCGCCCCGCTGTGATAATACTGGTAAAAGGGCAGGTAGCGTTCCATCATCCGCTCGGCACGCTCCATCGCCTTGCGGTAGTACGGTTCGGCGACACGCAGGCAGGCGGGGCAGCCGCTCTCTATCTGGTACACCCGGTAATAGTACAGCAGCCTGCCCGTCAGGGCGGGTTTGTAATACTTGAAGTAGAGGATCTCCTTCGCGTCCCCGGCGAACGGATGGGCGAGGGCGTACTCCTTCAGTTCCCGGTTCTTGCCTTTCAGGTACGAGACCATCTCACGGCAGACGCCTATCACCTCCTTGCCGTCCATGCCGGGGGCTGTGGTCGCCATGCGCTGATCCACCTCCTTCAGCAGCCCGTTAAAATATTCTTCCATATAAATCTTGTTTCATGTTGTTTATAAGGGCGCAAAGTTAGCGGACGGCAGGGAAACGGACGTTCTGAATCCTCACCGCCGGATTCGGATTGTCCGCCAATCGGCCCCGGACGGTCGGTTTTTCACGGCAGGGCTGGAAAAGGGAGGCTAAACTGTACGGGCGCACCGGGCGATTTCACGGATTTCGGCAGGAGTAGCCTTCAGGTGCTTCTTGCAGAAGTCCCACAGGTAGCTCGGAGTGGCGAAGCCGCACACGTCGGCAATCTCTTGAAGGGGCATGTCCGTGTCCGCCAGCAGGGAGGTTACGTGCGCTTTCCGCTGTTCCGTCAGCCAGCGGTGCGGAGTGGTGTTCAGCTCCTCCTTGAAACGCCGTCCCAGCGTATTGACCGACATGGCGCATTCCCGTGCCAGTTCCTCCACGTTCTTCACCTTGGGCAGAGCCAGTGCGATTTCTTCCCGGAACGAGCAGCCCCGCAGGTGCGGCAGGTACTTTTCCACCTCCTGCAAGTCCGCCTTGCCGAACATCGGCGGTATGCCCTTGCGGTACTCGGACGCCCGTTCACGGCGGAAGCGGAACAGCAGTCCCGCCAGACGGTTGCAGAGCACGTTCAGGTGCGGGTATTCGTCGTAGGCGTTGATGCTTGCCTGCATCCGGCAGAGGAACAGGAATCCTCTGCAGTCCTTCTCCCGGAAATACGCCTCCGCCGTTTCCAGCAGGAAGTCTGACGAGCTTCCGTGGCGGTGATAGGCGACCAGTATCAGCAGCCCGGCTTCCTCCTTTACCCGGCACGAAAGTACGGGGCAGTGTTCCCGCAGCAGCTCCACCAGCCGCACCATCCGTCCGTTCTCCCGTGCGAGCCGTTCCGCCGCAATCCATGTCACCGGACGCTCCGCATCCGTTTGCGGCAATACCCTGCGTACCTTTTCCATCCATTCCCGCCATCCCTCCCGGACGGCTTCATTCATTAGAATTAGTGTAAGATTCTGTTTCATTTTGTTTCAACACGATATTAAATAATACAAATCTTACACGAAATTACAAATTGTTTGCAATAGATGTCCTGCCGACACCCCGTATCGGTCACGATATTTCCTTGAATTACAGATTCGGATTTTGCTCCATAGGTTCGGATATTCAGTCGTGAAAAAACAGAAAGGCTGTACCGGTTCCACCCGCAGAACGGCATGACAGTAAGCAGGGGGAGCCGGAAGAAAGTCATTCGCCGGTTGGTGAGTGCGTCTTTTCAACGGGATATTTGCCGTCCCGTATCTCCTGCAACCTTTCGATCAGTGGTTGCTCCTTGGAATGGTTCTTTTGTTCGGCTATAATGAAGAACGATGCAAAACTGCCGATAACATACAGCCAGAACAGGCATTGACCGAGCAATTTCCGGTATTCGCCCACTGTCTCGTACTTCGCCTGCATCGCTTTCAGCTTCGCAGGACGGTAATACAACTTTCTGGCAATCCAGATAAAAGGAGCGAGCGTCGCTGCGGCGAACAGATAGGCAACCGGGTTGAACCTGCTCCATTCCACCTTGTCCGTCAGGGAAGAGAACCAGCCCGTCAGCATATCCCATCCCCATGCCTCGAACAAAAGATGGAGAGCCATCAGGTTAAGAAGCCACAGGATTGCCATCGTCCACGTGGCATTGGAGATAACCGCCTTGTCTTTCCTTGCACGTTTGTTCTTGCTCCAGAAGTAATACATCCAGTATGCCGGTTCCTTGAACATAGCTTCCTCCTTTCCTTGTTTTCCGCTTGCTTATCCCGTTACGAAGAACAGCAACAGGGCGCATCCCGTTGCGGCGGCAACGATCAGCCCCAGCCAGAAACGGTAACTCCTTTCACCCAGCGTACCCAGCCAGAAATTCCCTTCCCAACTTCCCGGACGGGAGTACGTCCACCGCCATCCGCAGACAATCCCCACAAGCCACAGCAGCAGGATTCCCGCCACGATCAGGTAGCCGTACCTCGGATGCGCCTGCAACCACTCCGGCAGACCCTCCATAAACTCGCTTATCTTATCGAACCATTCCATAGCAATAACAGAAAAAGCCAAATTCATACCTTACGGACGAACCGTTATACATCAAAGCAAAAATAGTGAAAAGTCCAATCACTCAAAAAGTTTCACCGCAAAAATCTTTTCCGTTTGGAAGAAATACGTTTTATTTGCACCTATATAGCCGCAACGTATGAAGAAAGCCTCCCCACATAAAAGAACCAGTCGGCCGAAGCTCCCCGGATTCTTCGACCACCTCTTTTATTGGACGTGGCGCAGTTGTCGGCACGGCTTCCCGGATCGTAGTTTTGCGGTCATCAGTGTGGTCCAGTTCGCCTGCCTCCTGTTTCCTGTCGCCATCGCTTTACAGTTCTTGGGCACTCCGGCTGTCCGCTTCCTTTACGAAACAGACGACCGCCTTACGCTTTTCCCGCTGATACTGCCGTTCCCCGTATTGCTCTGGAGGAATATGCGCATCTATACCGAGGAGCGTTACCGCATGATGCACGACTATTACGGGGCGTTCCATGTATCGGTACGGCAACGCTATCGCCTCCGTTTCCTTGTCTGCACGGTGCTTGCAGTCCTTGCCATCCTGCTTGAAATACGGCTGTTCACCCTTTATCATGACCGCTGCACGGCCATATCCTCCGGCAACAGCCATCCCGCAAGCCTCTATGTCCCGTACCGGTATGACAACGGCAACGACCCCGTGCAGGAAGGCGTTTACCGCATCGTCGATGAAAAAGGGCGTATCGGATATGCGGACGAGCATGGCAATACCCTCGTAGAACCACGCTTCGCTTTTGGCTTTCCTTTCGAGAACGGGAAGGCGAAAGTAACCGACACGGGAGAACTGGAAGAAGCTCCCGGTTCGGATGGGGAATACCACTATTGGGAAAGCGATGATTGGTATTACATCGACCGCAAAGGGCAAAGGATTGAATAAAAGCCCCAAGACTGCCCTAAGCCCGACATTCCAGCCACCCCACCTGCCAAGCCCTTGCAGGGCAAACACGAAGCCGCCAAGCCCTATCGGAACATCCCGTTCATCCCACCTTTCCCCCGAAACAAACACCAAAACTCAAAACCAACTCATTTACAGAAACTTAAAAGAATATCGGTGCAAGCCGCAAAACAGCCCTGTGTGGCTGGTGCAAGGTGCAGCTATATATATAAATATAGCTGCACCTTGCACCACAGAAATACACACTGAAAATCAACATTTTACACTTCGAGTAAAACCACGGGTGCAACCTCGTTTTTTGCACCGCCTCCTGATTTTATGCTTTTCCTGTAATCCGGTAATCCCGAAAAATAAAAAATCCCCGAAACATTTCCCTTTTTCGGTCAAAATTCCTATATTTGCATCAGTTCCAAGAGCAGAGCGAAGCAATGCAGCGAAACCCGCACAGCTACCAAATCGCTACCGGCTACCGAACTTTCTACTCTTTAAGTCTTATCTACCAACCGATTACAAAAAAACGATTGTTTTTCACAAAAAAAATTAGATGTATAAAAAAGACTAACTGAAAAGTTAGTCTTTTATAGTAGCGGGGGCCCGACTCGAACGAACGACCTTTGGGTTATGAGCCCAACGAGCTACCACTGCTCCACCCCGCAATTTTGGTCAATACTTCTGTATTGCGAGTGCAAATGTACGACATCCTTTTTATATCTCCAAATATTTCACCGATAAAATTGGGGTTTTTGTGAAAAAAGTTTTTCAGAGGATGTTTTGTGCTTATATTTGCACGAATAATAAGTAATAACATATTAATTTAAAAGTTTATGAATCGAATCAAAGGATTAGTGTATGGTGTGATTTCTTCATCAACATTTGGATTGATACCATTGTTTGCCTTGCCGGTAATACAAAAAGGTGTTGGTGTAGACTCAGTGATGTTTTACAGGTTTGGAATTTCAGCTTTGTTGCTGGGGGTGTGGTTGTTGATTCGAAGACGTGATTTGAGACTTACTTTGCAAGAATTAGGTGTCTTGATTGGTTTGGGATTGTTTTATTCTTTGACTGCTTTGTTGTTGACCACTTCTTATTTATACATACCTAGTGGTATTGCAACAACTATCCATTTTTTATATCCTGTAGTTGTGACATTGGTGATGATTCTATTTTTCAAAGATAAAGTTTCTCTTGCGTTGTCAATAGCTATTGCAATGGCTATATCCGGAGTCTATTTGTTGAGTTACAGTGGTTCTGAAGAAACCGTTAGCTTGAAAGGATTAATGTTGGTGTTGACGACAGTGATTACGTATGCTTTCTATATTGTAGGAGTGAACAAATCTAATGTATCTAAAATGGATGGATTAAAATTGACATTTTATGTTTTATTTATAGGTACAATCGTATTTGGATTGAATTTATTGATAAAATCTCAATCTTTGGAATTGGCTCCTGATATGGATACTTGGATTCATTTGTTTTTGTTGGCTTTGATACCGACTCTGGTGTCTGATTTTACATTGGTTTTAGCTGTTCAGCATGTTGGTTCTACAACAACGGCTGTATTAGGGTGTATGGAACCCATGATGGCTGTGGCAATGGGAGTTTTCGTATTTAAAGAAGATTTGAGTATTTGGCAGCTTATAGGTATGGCAATTATATTATTGGCTGTGTCGATTGTGATTTTGGCAAGTGGCAAAGAACGGATGCCTGTGATTGAAAATAATTAAGTGTGGAATTAATTAAATGAAAATGTTATGGTTACATTAAGAAGAATTACAGATGCAAGAGATAAAGAGTTTGATAAGTTGATACAACTTTACACTGAAGCATTCCCATTGGAAGAACGACGTGGTGAAGATCAATTAAAGAGGATGTTGGCAGAAGAATCTCGAATGTATTTCAATGCCATAAGTTGTGATGATAAGTTGTCGGGGTTGTTTGTCTATTGGGATTTCGGTACTTTTTATTATTTGGAACATTTGGCTGTTTATGCAGAAATGCGGAATTCTAAAATTGGTCAGCAAACATTGGATTGGATAAAAGAGAATCTGAATGGATTACGTATTTTAGAGGTTGAACCTGCAGAAGCAGAGATTGCAATCCGACGTATTCGCTATTATGAAAGAAATGGTTATAATGTGTATGAAAAAGAGTATTTACAACCTGCCTACAGAACCGGTGGAAATGGATGTCATTTGTGGGTGATGTGTAATCGTGAAGATATTGGATTAAATGAAAAACTTGACCTATTGAAGGAAGCTGTTTACTATAGAGGGCGTTGTTCTTAAAATAAGACGGAATCGTTTTTCTGAATACTTTAGGCGTGTGGTGATGTAACCATACGCTTTTTTTGTAATATATCTTGTGGATAATGCTGTGTGAATAGGTGAATTTGTGATTCAATATTTGTTTTTGTAGTGAAAATATCTAATTTTGAAAGAAACTTACTTAAATCTACTTTCTATGGATACAAATGATGTTACTACAATAAAAGATGGTCAGACGGAATTATCCGGATGGCTTGTTGGGCGGGTACAGGTGAGTGCTAGCCGGGAGCAGGATTATCGTGGGGATAAGGATTACCGTACCGTATATGCAGTGGAAGAGCTAAAAAAACTGTATGTAGATACGGAGATATTTAACTTGCATTGTGGAGGAGAAAAACAGTACTGTACAATTGCCGTACATTTATTCCGTTTGGAAGGAGCTAAAACTGTATGTGTCGCGGAGAAAAGCGGATCAATTGAATTGGAAACAAATGATAATCATGTGCTTTATGAAGAAATCCTGAATAGTCAGGATTTGCAGGGTGGAATATGGAAAGAAGGGGTCTATCGTTTATACATTGATGCCGGTGGCGTTTCAAGTCAGTCCGATGATATATACATAATTCAGGGCAATGGACAGGTTGAAGAGTATTTTCGTACAATGTATGTGGCCATAGACCGTGTATGCGATGAAACAGATGAAGAGTCTGGTAAACGCCCGCATTCATTCAGGGAACTGAATGTAAAGGATTTGAAAAATGTTCGTTTTTTATTTATGGCACAAAATATATTGCAGAAGAAATGGATGTACGAATTTGTTATCAGGGTAGTGGGGCAGAATGGTGCTTTAAAGTCTGTACAAACAGTGAAATCCTCACACTTTATAAAGGATCAGGCCGGTAATGACAATGCTTTGTTATGTTTTGGTACTGATATGGGTAATATTGAAGGTTTGACGGATGAAGGAGAATACACAATGATTGTATCATTCTTGGGAAAAGTGATTTTGAATTTGGTTTTTGCTATAGGCAAACAAGATGTTCCTTATGATTTTGAGCAGGAAACAGCCTCCGCAAATAGCCGAATTCAAGAAGTTAAGAAGTTCTTGAATGATTACTCTAAGAAAGATAAAGATGAAATAATGGATAGGCTTTACCGTATGGTAGGGTTGAGAAAAGTGAAAGAGGAGATAACGCGTATTGTTGAATATGCTGAATTTGTACGTTTACGTAAAACGCATGGATTTGACGCTTGTTTTTCTCCGATTCATTTGATATTTGCAGGTAGTCCGGGTACAGGAAAAAGTACTGTGGCAAATATGGTTGGAGAACTGTTTAAAGTATTGGGTTTGTTGTCTAATGGTAAAGTATACCATTTCAAGCGTCGCGATTTTGTTCAGGAAGGGGCTGCTGTTGAGGAGCAGTTAGTGCGTCGTGCTTTGCAAACAAGTTATGGTGGAGTTTTATATATAGAAGAGGCGGGTGATTTGTTTCATGAGGGAGAAGAAGAGGATCGGGGAATTGCAGCTTTGGGAATTTTACATTCCATTTTATTGCATGAGAAACCCGAGGTATTGGTGATATTGGAGGATGGAGAAGATGAGATAAACTATTTATTGAATATGCTGCCTGATTTGAAGAAAGTATTTACAAAATATTTATACTTTGAAAATTATACTCCTGACGAATTGATGGATATTACCCGCAGTAAACTGAAAAAATTACAGTATCGTTTTACTCCGGCAGCTGAAGAAAAATTTTATAAGCAATTACAGATGGCTTGTGTAGATAAGGAGGAAGATTTTGGGAATGGTCACTATATAGACGAAAAATTGGAAGAGGCAGCCCGACAGATGGCAAAACGTTTAATATCTCAGAAGCAGGGTGAATACAATAAAGATGAACTGATGTTGATGGAGGCAGACGATATTGTTTTACCGGAAGCAGGCGATCCCAATAAATCTATGGAGAAATTGAATGCTATGGTTGGTTTGGGAGAATTGAAACATAGTATAGCACAACATTTAAATTATGTTTATTTTATTCGGGAACGTCAAAAACATGGTTTTGCAGATATTTTGCCTCCGTTGAATATGGTATTCAGTGGAAATCCTGGTACTGGAAAAACGACTGTTGCCAAAATGATGGGAGAGATATACCATGCAATTGGTATAGTGTCACGTCCGAATGTCGTGATACAAGATGGAAGAAACCTGGCTGCCGATACCGGAATACCGCCTGTACAAGTCTCAGAGGCATTGGTCGATATGTCGACGGGGGGTATTCTATATATCAGTCAGGCGGATGTTTTATTACAGACAGAATACGGTAAAGTAATCTTGGAGATATTATTAGGTAACCTCTCCACAGAAGAGTGTGAAAATCGTATTGTGGTGTTGGGGTGTTATCCTGATAAAGTGGACTTGTTATTGAAAATTTATCCGGGGTTGGCAGAGTTTTTTCCTTATCGTTTCAATTTTACGGATTATACTCCTGATGAATTGTTGAAAATAGCTGAAAGTAAGTTGAAAGTTAAGAATTATACATTCCATCCTAAAGCAAAAAATGCATTTTTAGAGCTGATATGTAAAGCGTATGAAAACCGTAATAAGAATTTCGGCAATGTTTTGTTAGTTGAAAAGATTGTTGAGCTTGTGATTCATAATATGTCAGACCGTACGATGGCCATTCGTCGAGAACGCGAGTTGACAAGACAGGAACTGACCACTATTCGATGCGAGGATATACCAGCTAACATATTTGACTTGCCTAAATTGAATTCTGATGTGTTCGATGAAAAAGAGATACATGAAGCATTGGTTGAATTGGAGCAATTGGTTGGGCAGGCTTCTATAAAAAAACAGATTGGCGATTTTGTAGAATTGGCTCGTCACTATAGCCGTGAAGGCTTGAAATTGAGTAATAAAATGTCGCTTCAATGGTGTTTTACCGGTAATTCTGCTATGGGTAAGGGTTCGGTTGCACGAATCATTGCCCGCCTTTATAAAGCTATGGGCATTATTTCTACATGTAATGTATTTACTTTTAAAGTGGAACGCATGATTGGTTTGATGGAAAATGAGGCGCAGAATAGTATTGGAGAGGCATTGGTACATTCTGAGGGGGGGATATTATTGTTTGATGAAGATTCTCTCAAATTGAATGAGGCGATAGGATTTCGTGAGCGGGTGCAGGCAATATTGATGAATCAGATGGCAATACGTCCGGGATCTCATATCATCATTTATGCAAAGCCTCGTAATCGGGTTGCCGGTTTAAATGGAGATGCGGAGCAAGTGTCTGAGGTAGTAAATGTCTTGATTTTTGAAGATTATACTCGTGAGGAATTGATGATAATATTGAAACGTCGTTTGTTGAAAGAAAACATGAAAATGACAGTTACAGCACGTCAGTATATGGCAGATTTTATCGGTTCGTTAGTATCTTCAGAGGAGCGTAGTCACGCAAGTTCACGTTTGATGAGAATCGTAGCAGATATGATTGTTCGGAATTGTTTGCAGAGAGTGGCTAAAGCCGGCAAGAAGACAGGAATATCAGAAATCATTTCAGTACAAAAGCAGGATGTTGTTAGGTTTACGGAACAATTTGTGGTTGACATTATGAAGGAAAGGAAAAGAGTAGGATTTGTATAAAAGAAAAAAACAGCGTATAATAACGCTGTTTTTTCTTAGAGATAATGTTTGGCTTTTGACCGGATATTTTTTTATTTCAGCATTTTGCAGATTTCATTGTAAACAAATTCTCCAGTGAAGCCGAATTTTTCATCCAATACTTTTGCTGGGGCTGAATATCCAAAATGATTAACACCGTGAATGTAGCCGTTAGATCCGATCAATCCTTCCAAAGTTACTGATAATCCTGCTGTCAAACCGAATTTTTTCTTTGCCGCAGGGATAACTTTTTCTTGATAAGCTGTCGGTTGTTTGCGGAATAATCCTTCAGAAATGGCCGATACAACCTGAGAAGTAATTCCTTTACGTTCTTTCAGTAGATGTGCTGCATCAACGAGGGTCGATACTTCAGACCCGGAAGCAACCAATACTATATCCGGATTTTCTCCGTTTTTCATGACAACATAGGCTCCGTATTCTGCTTGCAGAGCATCATTGTAACGGTTGCCGGAAACAGATGGAATATCATTGATATTCTGACGTGAAAGTACCAAGGCTGTTGGAGTTTTAGTATTTTCCATAGCCATCTTCCATGCTACCGAAGTTTCGGCAGCATCGGCCGGACGTAAAGCCATAAGGCTCATTTCTCCATGATGGTTCTGTAATTTTTCCATCAGGCGCAATTGGGCTTCATGTTCAATTGGCTGATGAGTAGGACCATCTTCTCCAACACGGAAAGCATCGTGTGACCAGATGTATTTTACAGGAACTTCCATTAAGGCAGAAAGACGGAATGCCGGTTTCATATAGTCCGAGAAAACGAAGAATGTACCGCAGGCAACATGGATTCCGCCATGGAGGGCAATTCCGTTACAAATCACCGCCATTGTTAATTCTGCAACTCCAGCCTGTAAGAATTTGCCGCTGAAATCACCTTTTGTCAAATTGTGTGCACCTCCTTTGATGAAACCGTCTGTTTTATCCGAATTTGACAAATCGGCAGAACTTACAATCATGTTGTCCACTTGTCTTGCTAATTCTACCAATACGTCAGCAGAAGCTGCACGAGTAGCGATATTGGCTTTGTGTGCAATCGCTTTGTAATCGATGGCAGGCGCTGCACCGGACATATATTGATGGAAGCGGGCTGCTAATTCTGGATTTGCCTTTTCCCAAGCGGTTTGTTCTTCTTTTTTGCGCTGTGCATAAGCTCGTTTTTCATTCAATACTTTTGTATAATACTCTTGAACGTCAGAAAATATCATGAAAGGATTTTGAGGATTTCCTCCCAAATTTTCGATAGTCCGTTCGATGGATGCGCCGGCAGCACTCAAGGGTTGTCCGTGTGTAGATACTTTGTTTGAAAAATCTTCTTGGTTCGCTCCGACAGCACCCTTGCCCATCAAGGTGTGGCCGATGATTAATGTAGGACGGTTTTTTTCTGCATTTGCAGTACGTAAAGCCTGTCGAATTTCTTCTGCATTATTGCCGTTGATTGTGATAACGTGCCATCCCCAAGCTTCATATTTTGCTGCTGTATTTTCTGTTGTCACTTCCTCAACGGTGGTGGACAATTGTATATTGTTTGAATCATAAAACATAATCAGGTTGGAAAGTCCCAATGTCCCGGCAATACGGCCGGCTCCTTGTGAAATCTCTTCCTGAATGCCGCCGTCAGAAATGAAAGCGTATGTTTTGTGTGCCATCCATTCTCCAAAGCGTGCTACAAGGAAACGTTCGGCGATAGCTGCTCCAACAGCCATGGCATGACCTTGTCCTAAAGGACCGGAAGTATTTTCAATACCACGCTGTACATCACGTTCCGGATGTCCGGGGGTTACGCTTCCCCATTGACGAAAGTTTTGAAGGTCTTCCATTGAGAATTTGCCAATCAGACTCAGCATTCCGTATAACATCGGTGACATATGTCCCGGATCAAGAAAAAAACGATCTCGGTTTGCCCAGGATGCATCGTCAGGATCAAAATTCAGAAACTCTGAGAACAGTACATTCACATAGTCAGCTCCACCCATTGCCCCTCCGGGATGTCCCGATTTTGCCTTCTCTACCATGGCTGCTGCCAGTATTCGGATGTTATCCGCTGCTCTGTTGGTAATCGTATTCATATCTTTTATTTATTGGTTAATTGTTGATTATTATGTCTTATAAATTTAAGTCTTTGTATTGGTGCTCCCACCAGGCCGGTTTCTCTTTCAGATATTTGGCGAAATAGGAGAGTATGGTGTTGTTCCACAAAATGCGTTGGTTATAGTCTACCACTATGTGGTCGGCATTTTTTACAAGCACTAATTCTGCATCTTTGCCAAGCAGTTTGAGTGCTGTATAGAATTGGATACTTTCGCCTGTAGGGACGTTCACATCTGCTGTACCGTGTATTAGCAGAATGGGAACCTGTACTTTATCGGCATTGAAAAGAGGGCTTTGGTTTACATAGATATCTTTCCGATTCCACGGATAGGAGTGTGCGGATGCATTGGTGCTATAGCCATATCCCCAATATCCTTCGCCCCAATAGCTGGAGATGGATGAAATACCTGCATGCGAAATGGCACAGGCAAAAAGATCTGTTTGTGTCGTAAGGTATTCTGTTGTAAAACCGCCATAGGATGCTCCCATGCAGCCGACATGCTTACTGTCAATGAACGGATGGGCTTTGATGAAGGCTTGTACAGAACTGATGATTTCGTCTGCTGTAATTTTACACCAGTTGTTCTGGTGACGGGCTGAAAACTCTTGTCCGTAACCGATGGTGCCGGAAGGTTGCAATACATATACGACATAACCGTTGGCCGTATACAGATTGAATGGCCAGCGACCTCCGAAAGAACGGCTGACAGGAGTCGTTCCTCCATAATAGTAGACAATCAGCGGATATTTTTTGTGAGAGTCAAAATCTGCCGGCAGATAATAACGTCCGTCAATCAGAGTGCCTTTCTTGTATTGATAGTCCCAGTCTTTCATTTCACCGAATTCGATGTTTTCGTATTGTTGGTGGCACGGATCGTCCCACATGGCTGATTGGTTATCATTCAGGTTAAGTGTATATGCACGGTCGGGATAATTGCTCATGGAGGCTGTGTACATCATTAAGTCGGCATTCTCTGCCAAACTGGTCAGTTTCACCATATCGCCCGGACATTCAATGCGTGTAAATTCTTTGCCGTCATATCGGTAAAGGCGTACAAAGTCGGCATCGCTGACTTTGGCTATAATGTTTCCGTTCTTATGCCATATTGCTTCTTCTATTGAAGGATTGAAATTGCGTGTAATGGCTTGAACGTTTCTGTTATTAAGGTCATAGATGAATAATTGTGTGTCATATTGATTGACAATTTGTCCTTTCGCAATATTTTCTCCTGATGGGCCGAAACTGGAGGGACCGCCCTGTACCAGCAACTGCTTTCCGTCTGGAGAAAAGTTGCATTTTACAGACCAGATGCGGTTTTGCCACAGAGTGTCCACTTCTTGTGTCGCAACATCCATTAAATAAACATTTTGTTTATTAAACGGAAATTCATTGTAATCGGGACGTGATGTTGAAAATAATAGTTTTTTACCATCCCGGCTGATATCCATTAATGAAGTAGAAAGATTTCCCCAGGTGAGGCGTGAATGTAAACCGGTAGACAAATCATATTTACAAAGGTATGAGCGGTTGCGGAAATAATCCTGACGGTCTTGTATTCCGGCCAGTTTACGCAATTCCCATAGGGTATCTGCAAAACTTTCATGTACAGTATAAATCAAATAAGAGCAATCGGGCGACCAGGTATAGTTTCGGATAGTTTTGTCTTCGCTTATCAGGCAATTCTGCTCCCGTGTTTCAAGGTCATATTCGTATAGAGACATATTGCCCCCTTCATTTTGCAGAAAAGATAGAGCGTCTCTGCCGGGAATCCATTGCATATTATTTGTGCTGTTGCCGTAGAACGTATATATGATTTCTTTATCGGCAATACGATAGATATAGGTGTTGCTTGTGGATTTTCCCTTGGTGGTGGTTACTCTTCCCAGTAATACATATTTACCGGAAGGTGATACATCCAGGCGGGCAATGCGCTGTCCGTTTAGAATGTCGAGAATTGTTTTCCCGCGTTTGGGGGATATGGAAAATACAATCGGTTCGTTGGCAAATTCCTTATCTGCTTCAAAATGAGCATAAACAACTTTGCCGCCTTTTGTCAACGATTTGACAACAATCAGGTGTTTCCCCGGCAGCCATTCTACAGGGATTGTCCTGACCGCGACATTGTCTCCGCTCGTCGTTGTCTTTTTCTCTCCATCTACATATATTTCGGCATTACCGAAAATCCGGAAGGTCAACCGGCCGCTTATCCATTCCGGATTACTGATATACGCAGCATAGTGATTTAACGTAAGAGACTCTCCGTTTGCTGCTGTAACGACAGTGTCTTGTTCCATTCGGGCGATATCCCATTTCAATCGGCCTTCAAATCTTCCGTTTTCTGGAGTCAGATTCTGAATATTCAATCCTGAAAATTCAGCCAGCATGGCATCGGTAAAAATATGTCCATTGACATTTTCCATATGGCTCAGCGCCGGTTTTTCCACCGGTATTGGTGGTAATGCAAGCCATTCTTTGATATCCTGTGCCTGTGTATTTAAACTTCCGGCAAAAAGTAGGGCAAGAATACTGTGTTTATGCATGATCATAAGCTTATAATATAAAATCTCTGCAATTAAATTCTTTTCTATAGATGTTAAGGTAATGCAAAGTTAAGAAATAATTGCTTTTATTGAAAACAATTATTCTAACATTGAATCGTGTCTGTTCACTTTCATCACGCCCTTGATATGTTTCAGGCGTGAGATGAGTTGTTCCAGATGTTCGGTATTGTCGATCAGTACCACAATGTTACCGTCAAAGATACCTTCGGCTGAATTGATGGAGATACCACGCAGAGCAGCGTGGGAATCCTTGCCGATGATTTCAGTGATTTTGGTGATAATGCCGGCTTCGTCTTTTCCCATTAGGTTTAACACGGTCTGATATGATGTTGCTCCATCGTTGGTCCATTGGGTATTGACAATGCGATAAGGGTAACGGTGCATCAGTTCCACTGCATTTTTGCACTGACGGCGGTGTATTTTTATGCCTTCACCGATAGATACAAAACCGATGATATCATCTCCGTAAACCGGATTACAGCAACGTGCAAATTTATAGTCTACATTGTCCACATTCTTGTCTATCAGCAACACATCCTCATCCGTTTTTTTTGAATGTATTACTTTGACATCCTTATGAAACGATGCTGTAACTGTTTTTTCTTCCGTATGTGTCAAAATCTCCTTGATTTCCGATGGCTCGTGTTTTCCAATGGCAATACCGTGGTAAAGGTCAAGTGCAAATTTGTATTTATAATGTTGCATCAGTTTGCGGATAACCTCATCAGTGAATTCGATTTTCCAGTTTTTAAAACGCCGTATCAGCATTTCCTTGCCGATATCGGCCTGGTGGTTGATTTCTTCATTTAAAAACTGACGGATTCGGTTACGTGCCTTTGAAGTAATGGCTATGTTCAGCCAGTCTGCCTTGGGCTGTTGGTTGGTTGCTGTCAGAATGGAAATCTGATCTCCGTTTTTCAATATATAGCGCAGTGTTTCATTTTTGCCGTTTACAATTCCGCCTACGCATTTATTGCCCACGTTGGAATGTATGGCATAGGCAAAGTCGAGTAGAGAGGCCCCGGCTTGTAATGTCTTCAGATCGCCTTTGGGAGTAAAAACGTGGACTTCCTTGTCTTGAAGATTGATTTTCATATCGTCCAGCAGGTCGATGGCATTCTCCTGATTGCTTTCCAATATTTCGCGCAATTCGTTCAGCCAGCCTTCAATGATGGAGTCTGATGTCCCTCCTTTGTATTTCCAGTGGGCTGCGAATCCTTTTTCGGCAATTTCGTCCATGCGTTCGGTACGGATTTGTACTTCTACCCAACGGTTCTCAGGACCGAGCACGGTGGTCTGTAATGATTCGTAACCATTGGATTTGGGAACGGAAATCCAGTCTCTCAAACGGCGAGGATTGGGTGTATATTTGTCTGTAACAATAGAATATACCCTCCAACAGTCGGGCTTTTCATTTTCTCCGATACTGTCGATGATGAAACGGACGGCGAAAATATCATATATTTCCTCAAATTCAACTTGATTTTTTCGCATTTTATTGAGAATGGATGCGATGGTCTTGGTCCGGTATTTCATTTTGTATTTGATACCCCGGCGGTCAAGCTCTTCAGTAATCGGATCCGTAAATTGAGCGATGTAGGCCTCTCGGGCAGCTTTTGAATCTTTCAGCTTTTGCTCTATTTCTTTATAGACTTTGGGATTGGAATAACGTAATGCACGATCTTCCATTTCAGATTTGATATTATACAATCCGAGTCGGTGAGCAAAAGGAATATAGATATAGCCGGTTTCCTGAGCCAGTTTTTGCTGCTCTTCCTCCGGAAGGTCGTCTGCCAAACGGAGAGCATAGAGTTTTTCGGCCAGAAAGATAAGCTGTACACGGATATCTTCTGCAAAACTTAAAAGCAGTTTCCGGAAATTTTCGGAATCCACAATCTGTTGGGTCGCATAAATGTGACTGATATCTTTAAGCCCCTTGATAATTTGCCATACTTTGTTCCCGAACATCTCTTTCACTTCATCCAATGACAATATATCCTTTTCAACAGTCTTGTGCATCATGGCACAGATGATGGAAGTCCTTCCGAGGCCAATTTCCTGAGTGATAATCAGAGTAATGTCAAGAATGCGAATCAGTTCTTTATAATTGAGTTTGTCGGCGCTTTTTTCATTTTTGACGGCAATGTCGAATGCCTGTCGTATTTGTCGGATGTCATTCCGTGAAATAAGGTTTCTGCATGATTTTAATACTGTGGCATATTTCCGGATGACAATTGGGCGGTAAGTCTCTTTCGTCTCTTGGTCCATAGCGATTAATTTTAGTGTGCATTTATATATTGCGTCCAAAAGTAGTGATTTCTGTAGAATTGTTTTGTCGATTTTTGTAATTTTACATCGGAAAAAACAGTCTGTTTGCATTATGACACAAAAAGAGAGATATAAAGGTGTTTTGAGATGGTTTTCGGAACATCTGGGATTGGCCGAAACAGAATTGCACTACCGTAATCCTTATGAATTGCTGGTAGCAGTTATTCTTTCGGCACAATGTACTGACAAGCGGGTGAATATGACTACTCCTGCCATTTTTGAGCGCTTCCCGACCCCGGAGGCTATGGCAGCCGGAAGTGTGGATGAGATATATGAATTGATAAAGTCCATTTCCTATCCGAACAATAAGGCCAGGAATCTGCACGGGATGGCGGTAAAATTGGCCGCCGATTTCGGAGGTGTGGTGCCTGAAGACATGGAATTGTTACAGTCGCTTCCCGGAGTAGGACGCAAGACGGCCAATGTGATTATGGCGGTCGCCTTCAATCGTCCGGCTATGCCGGTGGATACCCATGTTTTTCGGATAACAAATCGTATAGGTTTGGTAAACAATACAAAAACGCCGTTGGAAACAGAAAGACAATTGGTCGAAAACATACCTGCGGATGTGCTTTCTACGGCTCATCATTGGTTTATTCTGCATGGGCGTTATGTCTGTACGGCCCGCAAACCCAAGTGTGGAGAGTGTGGTATCCGGCCATGGTGTAAATTTTTTTCAAAAAACAGCCGGATCTGACGCAACTTTTGTCGGTATGATGCATCATTTATATAAAAACAACGATGAAATAATAAACGACAATTAAGAATGAAACGGGAATCAATTACTCATTTCAATCATAGTTTTAAGAGTTCGTAAATAAAGAGATCATACTGGGGAGTATGGTCTCTTTTCAATTTACGGGAGAATTATTCTGTTTGTCTTGGGTGTTATGGGAAGAAGTGTTAACTTTACCAGGATTTATTCAATATTATTATGACAAACAGCAGAAGAAAACCCGAATGGCTGAAAATTCAATTGCCTATGGGACAATTGTCAGTGGAAGTGATGAACACCATCCGGAACAATCAACTGAACACAATTTGCACCAGCGGCCGTTGCCCCAATCAGGGCGAATGTTGGGGATGCGGGACAGCCACATTTATGATTGGCGGCAATATATGTACGCGTTCATGTCGTTTTTGCAATGTAACGACAGGCCATCCTGCTCCGCTCGACCCGGCAGAACCGGAGCATGTGGCAGAATCTGTGAAGGCATTAAAGCTGAAACATGTAGTGATTACTTCTGTTGACCGTGATGACGTAGAGGATTTGGGAGCCTCTCATTGGGTGAAGGTGATTGAAGCCATCAAACGCGAAAACCCCAATACCACGATGGAAGTGTTGATTCCTGATTTTCAAGGACGTCCGGAATTGGTGGCGCAGGTAATTGCAGCCCGGCCGGAGGTGATTTCCCATAATCTGGAAACAGTCCGCCGTCTTTCCGACAGTGTGCGCAGCCGTGCAAAATATGATACCTCTCTGAAAGTATTGAAGCAGATAGCTGATTCGGGCATTGTGGCAAAATCAGGCATTATGCTTGGTTTGGGCGAAACGCCTGAAGAGATATTGGAAACCATGGATGATTTGCGGGTTATAGGTTGCCGTGTCATGACAATCGGTCAATATCTGCAGCCGACAGCCAAAAATATAAAAGTGGAAGAATACATCCGTCCGGAAGTATTCGAGGAATACAAGACCATAGGTTTGGAAAAAGGCTTTTCATTTGTTGAAAGCGGTCCGCTGGTGCGTTCCAGCTACCATGCCGAACGTCATGTCTTGCGGAAATAATACAATAAGACTTTCTTATGGTGGAATTTATAGACTTTGGTAAAAAGGGTTACCGTGAAACCTGGGATTATCAGGAGCATTTGCTGGAAACCTTGATTTATGCAAAACTGCAGGGGCAGACTGTCTCCGGTCAGTTGATATTTGTAGAGCATTCGCCTGTATATACCATCGGTAAAAGCGGCAATGTTGCCAATATGTTGCTTAATCCGGTACAATTGGCGGAAAGGCAGATCGAATGTATCAAAGTGGATCGGGGAGGAGACATCACTTATCATGGACCCGGTCAGTTGGTGGTCTATCCTATTATAGACCTCGACCGATTGGGAATTGGAGTCAAGGAATATGTTCATCGTCTGGAAGAAGTTGTTATCCGTACCATAGATGATTACGGCATTACGGGCGAACGTTTGGAAGGGGCAACAGGAGTATGGTTGGAAAGCAACACACTGCAGGCCCGTAAAATCTGTGCCATTGGAGTCAAATGCTCGCGCAGTATCACGATGCATGGTCTGGCATTGAATGTCAATACTGATTTGGCCTACTTCAACAGTATCAATCCATGCGGTTTTGTTGACAAGGGAGTTACCTCCATTGAAAAAGAGGTGGGACATCCGGTTGATTTTGAAAAAGTAAAAATCCGTATGCGTTGTCATTTTGAAAAAGTGATGGGTATCCGGGTGCAATAAATCAATGCTGAATAATTGTTGGCACAATGAGAATTTACTTTCATTACGCTTTTTTGGAGCCCTCTTTTCTCCCACTTAAATATAAGACAAAGATATATCAAAGATATCTCAAAGATATGATAAAGATAACGACTTGCTATCTTTGATATATCTTTGTCATATTTTTGTGTTGAGGATATGTGAGATTTGGACGGGAGAATATTTTTATTGATTTTATTTATAAGAATAAATCATAAATGTAATTACCATTGTATGAAACTGAAATAAAGTGTGTGTGAGGGGATGCAGATAATTGTGACGATAAATTGTTTTGATGCAATGTTTCCGAATAGAAAATCAAATATGTATTTGTGTCTGTCGATTTATAGTGATGGGACTCTCTTTTTTTCTAAGTGATGAATGATTAAAATAAAAGTAAAAACCGAATTATAACAGTAAATAAAGCTATCCTATTTATAATCTTTTTTTGTATAACAAATAATATATCGTTCGTTAGTAGGCGTATATAGCGATGACAAACAATAGAATGGCACTTGGATTTTGGAATTTTCTACTCAAAAAGGAGGTATGTGCAAGATTAATCATGCAATGATGTATATTTTTCCAAGTATAATACATCATTAAGTAGGCAAAAAGTGTTATGTTTGCATATTATATGATGTGTTGATTATGACAAAGAGTACAATGGGAACCAAACTTCCCCGAAAATTGGAACAGAAGATGCAAATTGTAGGTGAACAGATTAAGTTGGCTCGCTTACGTAGGAATCTGAGTGTGGCTCAGGTGGCAGAACGGGCTACCTGTTCTCCGCTTACAGTGTCCCGAATTGAAAAAGGTATTCCAACAGTTGCTATAGGAATCTATATGCGAGTATTGTATGCATTGCAACTCGATGATGATATTTTATTGCTTGCCAAAGAAGATAAATTGGGAAGATCTTTGCAGGATTTGAGTTTGAAAACGAGGGAACGTGCCTCTAAAAAGGAATAAGCGATGAGAAAGCTATATGTATATGCTGATTTTGACTGGCTCAAAGAAGTGGAACTCATAGGCGAATTGGGCTATGAGTCTCTTCGTGGTGCGGACAGTTATAGCTTCATATTCAATAATGAATGGTTAGGACAGCACGGCGATATGTTTTTGAGTGACGACTTGAATAATTACCCGGGACAACAATACACGCAACCAGACAAAGATATATTCGGATGTTTTTCTGATGCCTTGCCGGATCGTTGGGGACGTACTTTGTTGTTGCGCCGTGAGCAAATTGCAGCAGTGGAAGAAAAACGACCAGTACGGAGATTGTCATCCTTCGATTTCTTGACAGGTATCGATGATTTCTCCCGAATGGGTGGATTCCGTTTTAAGGAAGACCTCGATGGCGAATTTATCAATGTGAGTGAATCGTTGAAAATTCCACCTTTGACGGACATTCGGGAACTGATTGCAGCCAGTGCCGAGATAGAGAAATGTGAAGAAAACAATATGCTTCCTGATAGGAAATGGATTGCACAACTTGTGCAACCGGGAACATCGTTGGGAGGTGCAAGACCTAAAGCTAATGTGATTGATACAGATAAAAACCTTTACGTGGCAAAGTTCCCGTCTCGAAAGGATGACTATGATGTAGGACTTTGGGAGCATTTCAGTCATTTGCTTGCCACAAAAGCAGGAATAAACGCTGCAAAAACAAAAGTGTTGGCAACTGGAGAGAAATATCATACATTGCTGTCACAACGCTTCGATAGAACCCAAGAAGGAAAACGCATTCATTTTGCATCAGCAATGACTTTATTGGGATTGAGTGATGGAGATAATGCAACTACCGGGTATGGATATCTGGATATTGTTGACTTCATTATTCAGAACTGTACCGATGTAGAGCGAAACCTGCAGGAACTTTACCGTCGTGTGGCATTCAATATCTGCATTGGTAATGCTGATGATCATTTCCGCAATCATGGTTTTCTTTTGACCGCAAAAGGGTGGACATTGTCTCCGGCATATGATACGAATCCTACTTTGAATGAATATCAAAGTCTGCTCATCTCATCAACTTCCAACAAAGCTGATTTAAGTATCTTGCTTGATGCTTGCGAGGATTATATGCTTAATAAGAAAACAGCAGAGAAGATTGTTACAGAGACTGTTGAAGCCGTAAAAGAGTGGCGAGAGCTTGCGATTCGCCAAGGCATTTCCAAAAGGGAAATGGATATGTTTTCAGGAGTGCTGGATAAACGATATGATGGCATTTAATATCTTAATTCACATTTGAGTTCTACATTTTCATTTACCTGTGGCATTACGGATTGCGCTTTTGTATAAAGACATATGATGAATATATCGTAAATAATAACCTTAATCCACAGGCAAAGATACGAATGTATTTCCCAACGATTGCGTAATGGACAGAGAAGCAGTGTATCTGTTTCAGCAATATCAGGCAATTGCCGAATAGACAGCAATTGCCAGCAGTGTGAGAGTTCCCATATATATTGTGGTACGTGTATGCCGGATGTCCTGAGGATGATTGAGAAGTTGTCGGTCTGAATCTCCCATTCTTAACCGTTTTTCAGCTTGGGGACATTTTACAACATAACGGTAGAACTGGTAAATAATGACAGCACCGCTTAAGCCGACAACTATTCCTGCCAGCAGGTCGCCTGGATAGTGTACTCCCAAATAGATACGCGAATATGAGTTTAACATAGCCCAACCGAGCAAAAAGAACGAAATGGATTTCTGTTTGAACAGAAACATGACGATGAATGCCAATGCAAATGAATTGGCTGCATGACAAGAGGGAAAACCGTAGCGTCCGCCTCGTTTCCCGTGCAGGATATGTACGAATTCCGATATCGGATTATTGGGGTTGGATGGGCGCATACGCTCTACCAATGGGCGGATGACGGATGCACAGATTTGATCTGCATAGGTGATTGTCAGAGCGATGGCGACAACTGTCAATACGCTTATCCGCCAATTGAAATTGCGGCATAGAATGTATAATAGGGTGGCATACATGGGCACCCACGTCAGCTTGGCGGAAACAATCCACATGAAATTGTCCCAGAAAGGGGCATGCATACCGTTGAGTGTGAGCAATAATTGCTGGTCGAGTTGTTGTAGGGTTTCAAGCATTTTCTTTTTCAATCATAGAGTTGATATTCTGTATCAGTATACGCAGGGCCACCGAGTTGAAGCCTCCTTCCGGTACAATCAGGTCTGCATACCGTTTGGATGGTTCTACGAATTCATCGTGCATGGGTTTTACGGTACAAAAATATTGAGACAATACAGATTCAATACTTCGACCGCGTTCTTGAACGTCGCGCATAAGGCGTCGTCCGAGACGGACGTCAGCATCAGTGTCGACATAGACCTTAACGTCCATCAGATTCCGAAGTTCCTGATTCTCTAAAATCAGGATTCCGTCAATGATAATTACCTGTGCAGGGTGGATATGCAGGGTCTTGTTTGTACGGTTGTGGTTGACAAATGAATAGACAGGACAGTCGATAGCAATACCTTCCTTGAGTTTTTTGATGTCTTCAATCATCATTTCTGTATCGAATGCCGATGGGTGGTCGTAATTTAGTCGGGAGCGTTCTTCATAGCTGAGCTCATCGTGGGCCTTATAATAGTAGTCGTGGCAAATGGTAATGACGCTTTCCCCCTTGAAAGCTTCCTGCAGTTTCTTTACCAAAGTTGATTTGCCGGAAGCGGTACCGCCAGCGACACCGATTATTGTCGTATTCATACTTTACTTTTGATTTGTATGCCTGCAAAAGTAATAAAAATATATAACTTTGCTGCATGATGAAACAATTGGAATCATGAAAATAGCCTTGCTACAATCTTTTATTGTTTGGGGGCAGGTGGAACAGAACCTGAGATGTTTTGACCGGAAGCTGTCTGCTTCTTTGGGGTGTGATCTGATTTTGCTTCCTGAGATGTTTACTTCGGGCTGTATGATGGTGAAGAAATCGCCGGAGCAGGCCATGGCCGAAAAAAATGAGATGGCCTCTTATTATGAAGAAACGCAACAGCGGATGATGAAGTGGGCGGAAAAACAGAATGCCGTAGTGGCTGGATCGGTTGTCTGCCGGAAAGAGGACAGGTATTATAATCGGATGGTGGTGGCTTTTCCTGATGGACGTCTGCTCCATTATGATAAGCGACATTGCTTTCGTATGGGAGGTGAAAACGAACATTATGCATCAGGCTCCAATCGGTTGGTGTTTGAATTTCGAGGCGTAAAGATTGCCGTTTTCATTTGTTACGATCTGCGGTTTCCTGTCTGGTGTCGTAATACGGATGATTATGATCTGGCTGTTTTTGTTGCTAACTGGCCCGATTCGCGAAGGGATGTATGGAATGCTTTGTTGAAAGCCCGTGCCATAGAGAATCAATGTTATGTTGCTGCGGTAAATTGCGCAGGCGAAGATGGTTGCGGATTGCACTATGCCGGAGATTCTGCAATATGGGATGCTCGGGGAAAACAATTGTGTGTGGCGGCGGAATACAGTGATGAGATTCTTATCGGCGAGTGTGATTTACAAAATTTGCATGACTTCCGACGCAAGTTTGCCGTGCTGGAGGATAGGGATTTCTTCGTTATAACAAAGTTTTAGATTTGAAATCCGAAAAAATATACTACTTTTGTATTGAGAGATTAAAATTGTGTTTGTATGTCTGTTTATAATGCTTCGTGATAATGTTGTTTTTGAAAAAAAAGAATTCAGAAGATACTTCAAATGACCGGGAAAATAATGTTTTCGTGTGTCTGCCGACCAGAACTGCTTTTGTCGGAAATATGAAAACAGAACGGTCTGTACGTATAGAATGTGAGTTTAAAGGGGATATCGTTACTTCAAAACGTATTGTCGTGACAGAAAAAGCTAAAGTAGAAGGAAATATCAAATGTGAATCTGCTTTGATTTCTGGCGAAATAAAGGGAGATATTGTGGCTTACGATAGTCTGGTTTTGAGTAAGCCGGCCCATATACGTGGTAATATACTGACTAGAAAAATACATGTTGAACAGGGAGTGTTTGTGGAAGGATTGTATAAAATTATGGAAGATAGCAAGAAAAGCTATTGAATCGTCCTTCATTTTGAATTGCCGGATGGGGGTTACAATGACTCCAAGGCTTATTTTTATAAGTACATTTCCTAGTGTTAGGATTTTTGCATACGTTTGTGCCAAAATTTAATTGTTAATCTATGAAATATTTATTACTAATGTTTATTGGAGTTACAATGATGTTTAACTCTATGTCACAAAACAAGGTGTTGACGATGGAAGAAGCCATTTTAGGCTATAACCTTTACCCGAAAAACATGTTTGTACAATGGAGATCCGATCAGAATGTACTGACTTATATTGAGGGAACAAATTTAATTGGAGAAAATGCGGCTGATGGCAGGAAAGAAGTGTTGTTGTCTCTGGAAGATTTGAATCGTATTTTGAATACAGATTTAAAAGGTATGCCGCAATTTTCCTGGAAAGATGCAAATCGTATTATGATTGCCCGCCAAGGAAAGATTTTTGCAGTTGATGTTGTAAAAAAGGAGGTGAGCCATGTATATCAATTGACCGAAGGCGCTCAGAATATCACTCCGAATGGCAAGGAATTGATAGCTTATACTAAAGATAACAATCTGTATTATCTGGATGCCAACAATAATGAGTATGCTGTAACTGCTGATAAAGATCGGAATATTGTTAACGGCCAAATAGTGAGCCGTAACGAATTCGGAATTGAGGGTGGTATCTTCTGGTCGCCAGATGGAAAATATCTGGCTTTCTACCGTAAAGACGAAAGTTTGGTAGGAACGTTCCCGTTGCTTGATATTAATAGTCGTACCGGTTCTTTGCGGGAAATAAAATATCCGATGGCTGGCATGAAATCAGAGCAGGTCAGTCTGGGGGTTTATGATATCGCAGCAGGAAAAACAGTATTTATGGATGTGACTGATTTCGGGCGCGAACAATACCTGACCAATATTACCTGGGGACCCAAGTCTGATTTTATCTATATTCAGGTGCTTGACCGTGCCCAGAAACATATGCATCTGAATCAGTATTGTGCCAAGACCGGACAGTTTATAAAGACTCTTTTGACTGAAGAAAATGAAGAGACATATGTTGAACCACTGAATCCTATTGTATTCTTGAAGGATGATGCTTCTAAGTTTGTTTACCGTACAAATAATCGGGATGGTTATTTTAATCTGTATTTGGTAGAAACGGCTTCCGGTAAAGTTTTGAGACGTTTGACAAATGTGGATGCTGACGTTGAATTGATAGGGCAGGATGGTAAGTATGTCTATTACACTTCGGCAGAGGTTAGTCCGGTTGATAATCATCTTTTTCGGGTAGATGTGAAGTCTGGTAAAAAGACTCGACTGACTCACTCTGAAGGATGGCATAATATCAAGATGAGTCATGACAAGAAATATTTTATTGACAATTATAGCAGTTTGCGTGTACCGAGAGTGATTAATCTGGTTCAGAATGACGGTAAGATAGTGAAAGAGTTGTTAAAAGCTGAGAATCCGGTGAAAGATTATAATTTCGGTGAAATTACGATGGGCACTGTTAAAACAGCAGATGGTAATTTTGACAATTATTACCGCTTGATTAAACCGATGAATTTTGATGCTTCCAAAAAATATCCGACAATTGTTTATGTATATGGTGGTCCTCATTCACAGATGGTGAGAAATACCTGGTTGGCAGAGTTGCGTCGCTGGGAAATGTACATGGCTCAGAACGGTTATGTTGTGTTTGTGATGGATAACCGCGGAACTTCCAATCGGGGAGCTGCGTTTGAAAAAGCTATTCATGGATTGTGCGGTCAAGCTGAAATGGCCGATCAGATGGAAGGAATAAAGTTTTTAAAATCGTTGTCTTATGTTGATGCTGAGCGTATCGGTGTTCATGGATGGAGTTATGGAGGTTTTATGACAATCTCTTTGATTACCAATTATCCGGATGTATTTAAAGTGGCTGTCGCTGGAGGTCCGGTGATTGACTGGAAATGGTATGAAGCTATGTATGGCGAGCGTTATATGGATTCTCCGCATACGAATGCTGCCGGTTATGAAAAGGTGAGCTTGCTTAAAAAAGCAAAAGATTTAAAAGGTAAGTTGTTGATTTGTCAGGGTGCTGTTGATAATGTGGTGGTTTGGGAGCATAGCCTGAGTTTTATTCGAGAATGTATCAAGAATAATGTGCAGGTGGATTATTTCCCGTATCCCTGTGCAGAGCATAATGTTATGGGTAAGGACCGTATTCATTTGATGCAGAAAGTGACAGATTATTTCGAAGATTATTTGAAATAAGGATGGAAATAAAATAAAAAGGAGCGAGTGGTTAGCAAATAGCCACTCGCTTTTTTGTATCTTTGTTGCGTGAATAAAAGATGGTCATTAGGTTATGAGAATAGATATATTAAGCGTTGTTCCGGAACTATTGGTAAGTCCGTTGAACCATTCTATTATTAAGCGAGCCCAAAATAAGGGAATTGTTGAAATCCATATCCATAATATACGTGATTGGTCGAAGGATAAATTTCGGAAAGTGGATGATTATCCTTTTGGAGGAGAAGCAGGGTTGGTGATGATGATTCAACCGGTGTTTGACTGTATCAATGAGCTTGCTTCTCAAAGACATTATGATGAGATTATTTATACGGCACCGGATGCTCCGACCTTTAACCAGAAAATGGCAAATGAATTGTCGTTGAAGGAGAATATTATGATTCTTTGCGGACATTACAAAGGAATAGACCAACGTGTCAGGGATTATCTCGTGACGCGTGAGATTTCTGTTGGTGATTATGTGCTGACAGGCGGGGAATTG
This sequence comes from Odoribacter sp., assembly GCA_020024465.1. Taxonomy (GTDB): domain Bacteria; phylum Bacteroidota; class Bacteroidia; order Bacteroidales; family Marinifilaceae; genus Odoribacter. The sequence continues at coordinate 36,123 of JAHHTT010000002.1, read as the reverse complement.
CCAGCCTGTATCATGACGGATGCCATTGTGCGTTTGATTCCCGGTGCAATGAATGATGAGAGCTCGGCTTTAAGCGATTCATTTCAGGATAATTTATTGGCTTCGCCGGTATATACCCGACCATCTGAATTTAATGGCTGGAAAGTACCGGATATCCTATTGTCTGGCAATCATGCTAAGATTCATGAATGGCAGGAGAAAATCGCCTATGAACGGACCAAGGCTTTACGTCCTGATCTGTTGAATGAGTAATTATTTCCGGCAGATGCCGGCATAATTGCAATTGGTACATTTTTTTTTATTATTTGTTTGTGTGAACGGATATTTGGCTGAAAATATATTGTTTAGCAAAGAGTTTAATTCTTCTTTATATTCTTTTTCAAAGTGACTGAAATTATTGATGATATCTGTGTCACAAATTAAATGGTAATCGTAATTTTTACCGAAGAGTTGTTTGATATTGTAAATTCCCGGAATAAGAGGTGAATTACTCGGCTGTGAATGGTTGTACATCATACAATAGAGCATTGTCTGTAGAGCTGCTTTGTTACGGATTGGGTTTTCTGAATCAAAAATTGACGCTATACTTTTAAAATTGGTGGTGTCTGCACCGGTTTTATAATCAATTACACGGATGCCTTGTTCTGTCTTGTCTACGCGGTCAATGTACCCGCCAATGAAAATGGTTTGTATATGGTCGTCTATTTTAGTGGAAACAGGTACGTAAAAACGCTGTTCGAGGGCAAGTATATTGAAGGGTGTAATGCTTTTGTCATAATGTAACATTGCCTGGATATATTTTTTTACAACATTCAATAGTAATTCGTTGCTTCCGCTGTCTAATAGTTGGGATATTTGTGTTGTGTATATTTTCTGATAGGCATTGAGAATGTGGGTTTCAATCAGTTTTTGTTTTTTTAGAAGGGTATCAATTGCCTCTTGGGTAATTTTTCCTTCCGGAATCGTGTTATAGATTGATTGTGAACAATCGTGGAAGATTGTTCCAAGGAGTTTTTGGTCCAGTTCTTCTGCTATTTGATCTTTTTCTTTAATATTGGCTATATATTTGAAATAAAATCGTAATGGACAATCCAGGTAGGTGTTTATTGCTGATGGAGAAAGAGTTTTTTGGTCAGATATTTTATATTGCTCCAATATATTCATAATTTCTTTTGTCTTGGGTATAATGATTTCTTGAGGCGTTTGGGTTGATATATGATTTTGAAAACTGCTTTCTTTAATGGGTAGGCCGGATTCGTATCGCATCTGATAAAGGAAACGGCTCATTTCTCCGATATTGAGACTTTTCATGCCAACGGTATAGAGCAGTTTGATATCTTTTGAACGTTGTAATAAGCGGTAGAAGTAGTATGCGAACAGGGCTTCTTGATGTTGGGGTGTCGGCAAACGGAAGCCTATGCGCAGATTATAAGGAATAAATGAGGAGGGCAGAGTATTTTTAGGTAACACGCCTTCGTTGGCTGATAGTATAATCAGGTGTTTGAAGTCGAGCATACGGGTTTCCATTAATCCCATTAATTGGAGTCCTTCCAAGGGTTCTCCGGAGAATGGGATGGTTATGTTGTTGATGACTTTGGTTATAAGTTGGATGTATAGTTTTTCTTCCGGTTCGATTTTTTCTTCCTTGAAAGTGTTCTGCAGATTCTGTATCTGGGTGTAAATGGTGAAAATAAATTCCTTTTCAATAGGATCAGTTTCCATATCTAAGGTCGGGAGCATGAGAAGATTTAAAATACGCAGCAAATAGGATGGTATGTTTTCCTGCTCTGGCGAGAAGATGGCTTTTGTCAAAGGATGGAAAAGGAGGTACTTCTCTTGTATATAGATTATGTTGTTTTGATTGATAAAGTCAGTGATTTTGCTGATATCTTCGGAGCACAGTTCTTTTATCAGTTTGTGATTTAGTAGAGCGACAACGGGTTTATAGTAATAGAAGATTTTGTTGCCTTCTTGTTTGGAGTAGTTTTTTAAATCGCATAATAAAGATATCAAGGCTGCAACAGATGTTTTGCGGGCAGGATAACCCATGGTAATGTTGATTTTTTTAATGTATTCCGGTATCGAATGCAAGGCTGGGATCAGCATCTGTTCGTCACAAAGGACAATTGCTGTATCACGTGGATTGTCATTAACTAGATGCATGGTTAGTTGTTCTAGCAATTTGGCTTGTCCGATAACGGATGGTACGGAAATATACTCTATTTTTTTGCTGTTATGCAGAAAATTGTTGAAATGTCCCATATCCAGTTCGTTGGGGAAAAGTTTTAGATTTTCCCGGATATATAATCCTGCCTCTTGATGTTCATTGGCTGTGTAGTAGATGTCGTAATCCCAATAGAAGGAGGCTTTACCTAGATTCTGATAGTAGGAGAAAATTTGTTTTTCGCAAATGTTCAGTGCATTGAATCCGGCAAACAATAAATGTTCCGGATGTCGGTATTCATCAATGTGTTCACAGAAATACCGTTCATTCATTCCTTCATAACAGATCCCGTCTTGTTTTAAAGCTGTCCGGAAAGCAGTGTAGGTCGCATATAGTTTGTTCCATACTTTTAAGAATTCTTCCTGTTCGTGACTGAATCTATCGGGATTGAAACTAGACCAGAATTTCTGTATGGCTGCAATTTCTTCTTCTGTCAAATAGGGGAAATTTGTTTCTATCTCTTTTAAGGCAACTAAATTGGAAAAAAGATCTTTGGCATCTGCCAAGTATTTGTCCACATCATCAAAATCTCCTAATAACATTGTTCCCCAGAAATAGAATTCTTCAAAATTCTCATGACTTGCAGATACTTTTATATAAGCTTTGTACAGCTTGATGATGAGGGTCAGATTGTCTGCCTTGCGTAATCCGGTGTGTTTTTCAATATATTCAGAAAGAGTCAGAATTTCAGGCATCCATACCGGATGTCTGATTAATTTGGACAGTTCTTCGGCTAAGAACAGACCAGCACGTTTGTTCGGGAAAATGATGGTCAGATGACTGAATTGTTCACCGTATTTATTGATAATGTCATTTGCCAGAAGTTGAAGGAATGTTTCCATATATTTGTGTTAAAAAAGACTTTATAAACAGTGGGAGTTTTATCAACTAATTCGTTATTTTTGTCTCGCTCTACCTATTAAGTGACGATAGGGCAAATTTACGATTTTCAAGTAGTAAAAGTGTTAAATTAAAGCAAATGTTAAAAGATTTGTTAGCGAAAAATCGCAGCTATCGCCGTTTTCGTCAAAAAGAGCGAATGAGCGAAGAGGAATTGACAGAATTGGTGGGATTGACACGATTGTGTGCATCCGGAAGAAACGCACAGGCTTTGAAGTATGTCATTGTGTGTGATGAATATGATTGTGCCAGAGTATTCCCGCATTTGGCATGGGCGGGCTATCTGACTGATTGGGCAGGCCCGATTGAAGGAGAACGTCCTGTTGCCTATTTGATACAGGTGTTGGATACACGTATTGTGGAGAATTGTCTTTGTGACGATGGGATTCAGGCACAGACAATTCTTTTGGGTGCCACTGAAAAAGGTAGAGGCGGGTGTATTATTAAAGCATTTAAAAATGAGACATTGCGGGAAGTGCTGGCGTTGCCTGATTATTTGAAAATTATGTATGTAATCGCATTGGGTACTCCGGCCGAACAAATCGTTTTGGAAACCATACGGACAGATGATTATAGGTATTGGAGAGATGCAGAAGGCGTTCATCATGTGCCAAAGCGTAGTGTTGATGAATTGATTGTGCGATGAAGATTTTATGTACTGAATACAATACAGCTGGAGAGGCAGCCGTTGTGGCGGTGGGCGATGATGTATTATTGAGAAATAATGATGATTTCTATATTCCGGCTTTTGCCGGTGAACTAAGTTGTGTCCCGCAGTTGGTGGTACGTTTGTGTAAGTTGGGAAAATACGTAAGCGAACGTTTTGCCGGTAGATATTATGAAGAAATTGGGGTGGGCATCCGTTTTTATGCTGATGACTTTGAACGTTTGTTATTAATGCGTGGATTGCCTGCTGGTGTGGCCTCATCTTTCAGTAACAGTGCTGCTATCAGTAATTTGTTGCCTGTTGCAGAGTGTGAAGATGCCGTCTATGAAATGAGAGTGAATGGCGAAATGGTATATCGTGGAGGCAAAGCACAGCAATTGGCCAGTATGGAACAGTTGATCAGCCTGTCTTCTGAATTTCATACATTGAAGATTGGTGATTTTCTGTATGGTGGCAATATGTTTCGGTATGGAGGATTGAAAGTAGGTGATCGTTTGCAAATTGAATTTTGTGGTCGGTTACTGATGGATTTTAAAGTAAAATGAATAATTCCGTGCTAAACGGGTGTAAATAGTTAGTTATGAAAAAATATGTAAACGTTATTTTGCTGTATTTATTAGGTTTGACAGCTATCCAGGCGCAAAATTATGTGCCTGCTCCTGAAAATTTGAAGGCTCGGGAGGAATTCCAGAATAATAAGTTTGGTGTATTCCTGCATTGGGGACTTTATAGTATGCTTGCTCAGGGGGAGTGGGTGTTGCACAGAGAAAATCTGGACCATATGGAATATCGAAAACTGGCTTCCGGTTTTTATCCATCTCTTTTCAATGCTGATGAATGGGTGGCCGCTATAAAGGCATCAGGTGCAAAATATATTTGTTTTACAACACGTCATCATGATGGTTTTTCAATGTGGGACACTAAGTATTCCGATTACAACATAGTAAATGCAACCCCTTTTAAACGTGATATTGTAAAAGAACTGGCAGAAGCTTGCCAGAAACATGGAATTAAATTACATCTCTATTACTCTCATTTGGATTGGGATCGTGAGGATTATTATCCATTGGGACGTACAGGACATGGTACGGGACGTAAGAATCATGGCGAGTGGAAGACATATTATGAATTTATGAATAATCAGTTGACAGAGTTGTTGACCAATTATGGTTCGATTGGTGCAATCTGGTTTGATGGAGTATGGGACCATGATCAGGATCCTGATTTTGATTGGCAATTACCTGAACAGTATGCGATGATTCATAAATTACAACCGGCCTGTTTGATTGGAAACAATCACCATCAGGTTCCTTTTGAGGGAGAAGATATTCAGATTTTTGAACGTGACCTTCCAGGAGAAAATACAGCGGGTCTTTCCGGGCAGGATATTAGTCGTTTGCCATTGGAAACTTGTGAGACAATGAATGGTATGTGGGGATATAAAATCGTTGATCAGAATTATAAATCGGTAGAAACGTTAATCCATTATTTGGTGAAGGCTGCCGGTCGTAATGCCAATTTGTTGATGAATGTAGGTCCGCAGCCGAATGGAGAGTTGCCGGAAGTGGCTGTCGCCCGTTTGAAAGCTATGGGAGAGTGGATGAAGGTTTATGGTGAAACAATTTATGGAACTCGAGGAGGTGATGTTACTCCACGCGATTGGGGGGTGACAACTCGTAAGGGTAATAAATTGTACGTGCATATATTGAATTTGGAAGATGAAGGGTTGTTTTTGCCTTTGAAAGATCAAAAGATAAAAAAAGCGGTTGTATTCAAAAATGGGAATCCTGTGAAATTCCGTCAGGATAAGCAAGGAGTTGTTCTTGAATTTCAGGAAATTCCAAATGATGTGGATTACGTTGTTGAATTGACTTTGAATTGAATGGAACGGGAAGATTTTAAAATAGAGATTTGTGCCAATTCAGCAGAAAGTGTGAAAGCAGCAATGCAGGCTGGAGCTGATAGAGTGGAATTATGTGCCGGAATGCCAGAAGGTGGAACAACACCTTCGTATGGAGAAATGAGTTTGGTGAGAGAATTGATGCCATCGGGGGTACATGTGATTATCCGTCCTCGTGGAGGGGATTTTCTGTATAGCGAATCGGAGTGTGAGGTGATGATGCGTGATATCGAAATGGCTCATCGGATAGGGATTGATGGAGTGGTATTGGGATGTCTCACTGCAGAAGGTCAAGTGGATGTAAAAAAGATGCGTGCATTGATGGATGTTGCCGGTCAGATGTCTGTTACTTTCCACCGAGCCTTTGATATGTGTTGTGATCCATTTGTTGCCTTACAGGATATTGAGCAGTTAGGGTGTCACCGTATTCTGACATCTGGTCAGCAACCTTCTGCTGAGACCGGTATCCCGCTTTTAAAGGAATTGGTTGAAAAATCGGAGAATGTGATTATTATGCCGGGATGTGGAATCAATGCAGATAACATTGCCAGAATCGCTCGGGAAACAGGAGCTCACGAATTTCATCTGTCTGCCCGTATGTCTGTTGAAAGTGGTATGCTGTATCGTAATCCGAGAGTGTCAATGGGAGGAACAGTGCAGGTGGCAGAATATGGACGCGATGTAACCAGTGTTGAGAAAGCCGGGGCTGCAATCAACAGTTTATTGCAATAAAGGGAATAATGAGTAAATTTAATATCTACCGGACAGGCTTATTTTAGTTTGTCCGGATTTTTTTTAATAAAATCACTCCAGGAGTTACATGTTTTTCCCTTATTGATAAAGGGAGATGTGCTTTGTAGGTAATGGCAATAGGCAATGGCAATAGCGTCCGTTTCATCCAACATAGATGAAGTTGTAGTAATAGTCATGAACTTACCAAGAAGCAATGCTATTTGTTCTTTAGAGGCAGTGCCTGACCCGGTAACGCTCATTTTGACTTTCCGGGGGGCATATTCGAATATAGGAATATCACGTTGCAGGGCAGCTGCAATAGCCACTCCTTGTGCACGTCCGAGTTTAAGCATGGATTGTACATTTTTCCCATAAAATTGGGCTTCTATTGCGAGTTCATCGGGTTGGTAGCTGTCGATCACTTGTAGGGTACGTTTGAATATACGCTGCAGTTTGATATAGGGGTCGGAAATCTGATCCATATCGAGAACACCGGATATTAGTAATTCAGGCTTTTGCTTTTTGTTGTTGACTTTGATGATTGCGTAGCCCATAAAATTTGTTCCCGGGTCGATACCCATGATCAGTTTTTCCATGTGTTTAGATTTCTGTCAATATACTGCTGAAGCAGACATAGCGGTTTGCATACTGTGCGATGATTTTTTCTTCTAGTTCCGGTAGATAATGATTCAGAAAAGCTTCTTGTTGTTCAGAACTGTTGAATATAATCTGTACAGAATAAGTTTTGCCTTCCGGCTGATCAATAGATACTTTTGTGAAAATAATATCATCACAAATATTTTGCTCGTACAAGCGTGAAATGTAGTGTTGGCGCATGAATGCAATCCATACCTGTTCAATGTCTTTATCAATAATAAAAGTGGTGTTGTATATGATTCTCATTTCGCCTTGAATTTATTCGTTAAAAACAGATAGACAAATGATATCTGAAATTATTTGTCTATCTGTACACAGGTGTTATTTTATAATATCTGTACCCATGAATGCCTGCAGGACCTCCGGTAATCTGATGCCTTCTGCGCACTGGTAGTTTTCTAATAATGCCGCTACAATACGCGGTAAAGCTAAAGAACTGCCATTAAGAGTATGACAAGTAGTTGTTTTTTTGTCTCCTTTATCTTTGAAACGAAGTTTCAGTCGGTTTGCCTGGAATTCCTCAAAGTTTGATACAGAACTGACTTCCAACCATTTATCCTGAGCTTTGGAATATACTTCAAAGTCGTAAGTTAGAGCAGATGTAAAGCTTATATCACCACCACAAAGACGTACAATACGATAGGGTAATCCTAATTTTATTAGTAGATTTTCGACATGTTTCACCATGCTGTCCAATGCTTCATAAGATAGTTCTGGGCGGGTAATCTGAACGATTTCTACTTTGTCAAATTGGTGTAGACGGTTCAGACCGCGTACGTCTTTGCCGTATGAGCCGGCTTCACGACGAAAACAAGCGGAATAAGCCGTATTTTTAATAGGTAATTTTCCTCCATCTACAATCATATCACGGTAAATATTGGTGACAGGAACTTCTGCCGTCGGAATCAGATAAAGATTATCTTCGTTTACATAGTACATTTGACCGTCTTTATCCGGTAGTTGTCCGGTTCCATAACCGGAATCGGCATTTACCATTAATGGAGGTAGCACTTCCTGATAGCCTGCCTTGATGTTTTCTTCCAGAAAGAAATAAATCAAGGCTCGTTGTAGACGGGCACCTAATCCTTTGTATAGCGGAAAACCTGCTCCTGTGATTTTTACGCCGGTTTCGAAATCTATCAGGTCATATTTCTTTGCCAAATCCCAATGAGGCAGGTCATCTTTATGTTTTTGTGGTATATTTTCCACTATTTTTATAATTTCATTCTCTGCTTCTGATTTTCCTCTTGCAACAGATGGGTGAGGCATATTTGGCAAACGCATCAAGAGGTCTGTCAGTTCTGAACCTACATCATTGCGGCGGTTATTTAATTCAGCGATAGAGGTTTTCAGATTAGAAGTCTCTTGGCGCGCTTTTTCAGCAAGTTCTTTTTGTCCCGATTGCATCAATTGACCGATCTGTTTGGCGATAATATTCATTTGTGCCTGTTTGTTTTCTGCTTCCTGTTGAAGAGATTTCCGTAAATTATCAAGCTCTATGATTTTTTCTACAGATTCACGTGCATCGAAGTTTTTTACTGCCAGACGTTCGATAACAGTTTCTTTGTTTTCCTGGATAAATTTCAGATTTAACATAGCGTAGTATATATGTTATTATAAAAAACTCCTGTATTCGTGCAGAATACAGGAGTCTGATATTTCATTGTTTTTTCAGCTTATTCTGCAACAGCTTCCACTGAAACGAACGATTTGTTGTTTTTTCTTTTACGGAAAACAACAGTACCATCAACTAGTGCGAACAAAGTATGGTCTTTACCCATTCCTACATTTTCGCCTGCGTTGTGAACCGTCCCTCTTTGGCGTACAATGATATTACCTGCTTTAGCAAATTGTCCACCAAATACTTTGATACCCAATCTTTTGCTTTCTGATTCACGGCCGTTCTTAGAACTACCGACACCTTTCTTGTGTGCCATATCGTATAAAAAATTTAGAGGTTACAAAAATAAATTAAGCGTTGATAGATTCGATTTGAATCTGAGTCATACATTGACGGTGACCATTTTTCTTCTCATAAGTTTTTCTTCTTTTCTTCTTGAAGATAATCACTTTGTCTGCTTTAACATGTGCCAATACTTTTGCGGTAACTTTAGCTCCGTCTACTTTTGGTGTACCGATTTTAACCTGACCGTCATTGTCAACCAGAAGAACATTTTCAAATTCTACTTGAGCTCCTTCTTCTGCTGCAAGTCTGTGAACATAAACCTTACGGTCTTTTTCTACTTTAAACTGCTGTCCTGCAATCTCTACAATAGCGTACATTGTAATAATGTTTTTAGTGTTAATACCACGAGGTGGGTTTTTGACCACTTATTGTACCTCTAAGGAAAATTTATGGTGCAAAATTACTATATATTTTGAAGATAGAAAAGGTTAGTGAGAAAAAAATCTTATTTTTGTTGCAAATTTATTGATAAGGATAAAATGTAAACTATGAAATATCTTGCACGTTTCATTATGTGGTTGGGTGGTTGGAAATATAAGGGGGAATTGCCCAAAGAAAAAAAAGCTATAATTATATCAGTTCCGCATACCTCTAATTGGGATTTTGTATGGGGAGAACTTGCATTTTTGAGTCAGGGAGTTCCTTCTTATGTATTGATGAAAAAGGAGTTTTTCTTTTTTCCTTTGGGAATCATTTTAAGAGCATTAAGGGTGATACCGGTGGATCGGGGTAATAAGGACAGTCAATTGGTTGATCAGATGGTGACCGAGTTTAAACAACGTGACTCGATGTATCTTTGTATCACTCCTGAAGGTAGCCGCAAGAAACGTAAAAAGTGGAAGAAAGGATTTCTTGTAATTGCCCAGGCTGCAGGAATCCCGATTTATTTGGGAAGAATTGATTATAAGGACAGATTTTGTGCAATAGGGCCACTTTTTCAACCTACAGGAGATATGGAGGCCGATTTGAAGTATATTATGGAAACTTATCGGGATGCAAATCCGAAATTTCCGGAGAATTTCTCATGTGGTGATTAATTGATACGGAGGATATGAATCATTTGATTATTATGGCAGGTGGTGTCGGAAGCCGTTTTTGGCCAATGAGTACACCGGAACGTCCTAAACAGTTTATAGATGTTTTAGGAGTTGGTAAGACGTTGTTACAATTGACTGTTGAACGTTTTGAAGGTATTTGTCCCATAGAGAATATATGGATAGTCACTTCTGTACGTTACCAAGAATTGGTGAGACAGCAATTACCAGAACTCCCTGATTCCAATATTTTATTGGAGCCTTGTATGCGTAATACTGCACCATGTATTGCCTATGTTGTCTGGAAAATCAAAAAACGGGATCCTGATGCTTGTTTGGTGGTCTCTCCTTCTGACCATATTGTATTGGATATTCATGAATTTCGTCGTGTTGTGATGAAGGGTATGCAGTTTGTGGCTGACGGGGAAAGAATCTTGACTTTGGGTATGATGCCTACCCGGCCTGAGACTGGCTATGGGTACATTCAAATGAAAAACAATATTTCTGTTTATCAGAGAGAGATCCATGAAGTCGAGGCTTTTAGAGAAAAACCGGATTTGTTGACAGCACGGTCTTATTTGAAGAGTGGCGATTATTTATGGAATGCCGGTATTTTTCTTTGGAAAGTGGATACAATAGAAAGGGCTTTCCGCACTTTTTTGCCGGATGTGGCAACTTTGTTTGACAGTATGGAAGGGGTATTTTTTACAGCAGAAGAACAGAAAGTAATTAACCGGTATTTCCCGGAATGCAGAAATATTTCTATTGATTATGCCATTATGGAAAATGCACGTAATATATATGTATTCCCTGCTTCATTCGGTTGGTCGGATTTAGGTACATGGGGATCGTTATATGAGCAAATTTCAAAGGATACGTCACAAAATGCCGTGATCGGGGATGGTGTGAGGATGATTGAAAGTACTGGCTGTATTGTTCATGTACCAGTAGGACGGTCTATGGTGTTGCAGGGATTGGAAAATTATATCATTGCTGAAGAAAACGGAGTTTTGCTGATATGTCGTAAGTCTGATGAGCAACGCATTAAAGAATTTTCGCAGCAATAGTGCTTTAATGATTGTCAAAATATTTTTGAAGTACTTCATCCGCTTGTTTGTATCCCAGACGTGAGGCAACTTCCAAATCTGCTTTTGCCTCATCCATCACGGAGAGTGAGAGGCGTGCAATGGCACGGTTGAAATAGCTTTGCGCACTTGCCGGATCAATATTGATAGCCTGCGTATAATCCTGAATGGCGTCCTGTATATTGCCTTTTTTTTGCAATACGGCTCCGCGATTAAAATACAAAGCACTGGAATTAAGTCCGTATTCTTTAGCAGTGGCTACATCCATCTGGATATTTTCCCCTAATTTCAAGGCGCAATTATAATCTTCCAGAGCACCGTCCAGATCTAGCATTCGAAAACGTGCGATACCTCGATAGTGGTATGATATGATAAAATCCGGACGTAATTGGATGGTTTCGGTATAATCTTGAATGGCTTTGGAAAAAGAACCTAAGTTTTCATATACAATTCCCCGGTTGAAGTAAGCATTTGCATTGTCGGGATAATTAGCCAGTACATAGTTTAAATCTCGCAAAGCTTCTTTGTTGCGGCCAGAATTGGCATACGAAATTCCCCGATTATAATAAGCCGGAAACCACAGCGGATCTTCTTTTAGTATATTGTTGAATTCAGCAATGGCTTTGTCATATTGTTGCTGTTTCATATATTCCAACCCCCGTTTGTTTGATTGTTTTATTTGGGAATGGCAGGCTGACAAACAGAAAAAAAATACGATTCCATAAAAAAAATACCTCATAAATATTGTCTTTCAGACTATTATTTGACAAAGTTAAAAAATAATATTGACATATTTAAAATTTTGTACCTTTTTTTTGCCATTGCTCTTTGGGATTATACAGTTTGGACAGCAAATCTGGTCGGTTTATCTGTCGGAGAGTTGTGGCAATCTGTTTTCGAAATTCTTTTTTATACCAGAAGAAAAACATATTTTGCATCTTTTTCTCTTTTGCATTTTTGACTGTAGCAACAGGTTTTAATGAATAAGGGTGGTAACCTGTATAGTAGATGGTTGTGGCAACAGTCATGGGTGTCGGGGTAAAGTCTTGCACCTGTTCCAGTTTGAAATCCAATTCTTTGGTGGCAATTGCCAGTTCTGCCATGTCTTCCGGACGACATCCGGGATGCGATGAAATGAAATAAGGTATAATTTGCTCGTTTAGTTTATATTTTGCATTAATGTTGTCAAACAGACCTTTCAGTTGTTGGAAGAGCGTGAATGACGGTTTTCGCATCATTTTAAGGACGCGGGCAGATGAATGTTCCGGAGCTACTTTAAAACGTCCTGATACATGATGGCGTATAACTGACTCGAGGTATTCGCGGTTGGTCTGATTGATACTTTTATCGCCGGTATCATGTAGGCAAAGGTCATAACGGATACCGGAACTGATAAAACAGTGTTTAATACCCGGACGATGTCTTGCCGCTTCATAAAGATGAAGTAGGGCGGCGTGATCTGTATCAAGATTTTTGCAGATGCTGGGAAATGCACAGGAAGCCCGTTTGCAACGTTTACAAAGCGAGTTGTCTTTGCCGTGCATATTATACATATTTGCAGACGGCCCGCCCAAATCGCTTATGGTGCCATGAAAATCGGGCATTTGGGTAATGCGGTCCAATTCCTGAAAAATGGATTCTTGCGAACGCGATACGATGAATTTACCTTGATGTGCGGAAATGGTGCAAAATGCACATCCCCCAAAACATCCGCGGTGTATGGTAACGGAATGGCGTATCATGTTATATGCCGGAATCTCCTTCCCTTTATAGCGCGGATGAGGCAAGCGGGTAAAAGGAAGGGCATATACAGCATCCAGTTCTTTGGTCGTTAGAGGAGGATAAGGGGGATTGACAATGATTTGGTCGTTTCCTAAAAACTGTATCAATCGGGCCGCTTCTACACTATTGGATTCTTCTTCAATATGCCGGAAGTTTTCTGCATATTTCTTTTTATCTTGCAGGCAATTTTCGTGTGAATGCAATTGTTGGGTTTGCCATTTTTTGTTGCCGGCTACTTGTTCTCCCTGCTGGCGAATCACCACTGTTTGGGGTATGTTGGTCAAACTATAAAAAGGAACTCCTTTTTGGAGCATGCGGCAAATTTCTGTTAATGGTTTCTCCCCCATACCGTACACCAGAAGATCTGCCCCGCTTGTCGCGAGAATGGAAGGTTGCGGACAGTCTTTCCAATAATCATAATGGGTCAGCCGGCGCAAAGATGCTTCAATACCTCCGATAATGACGGGTGTTTCAGGATATAATTGTTTTAAAATATGGGTATAGACAATAGTTGGCATATCCGGACGCATACCGGCTCGTCCGTCCGGTGTATAGGCATCGTCCGATCTTCTGCGGCGTGCAGCTGTGTAGTGGTTGACCATTGAATCCATTGAGCCGGCGGAAATACCGAAAAATAGACGTGGACATCCCAGTTTTTTGAAATCGCGCAAATCGTCCTGCCAGTTAGGTTGGGGGATGATGGCCACTTTTAAGCCTAACGATTCAAGTAGTCTGCCGATAACTGCTGCTCCGAAAGATGGGTGATCCACATATGCATCTCCCGAGAAGAGAATGACATCCAAATAATCCCATCCCCGTTCTTTAACCTCCTTGACGGAAGTAGGTAACCATTGTCGTTGTTCTGTATTCATATTTTAAGTAAATGACCGGACAAAAGTAGATAGATTTATTTATTTTATTACCTTTGTAACCCTGAAAACTTCTTTTACTTGTTGTCTCGTATGAAAAAAGCAAATATAATAAGTTTGGGGTGTTCCAAAAATTTGGTGGATACGGAGATGTTGTTGAAACAGCTGAACAAAGCCGGATATGTGACGGAAACAGATGTAGAAAATTCGGATGCCGATGTTGTGATTGTCAATACATGCGGTTTTATAGGAGATGCAAAGGAAGAATCAGTAAATACGATTCTGGAGCAAGTGGAGAGAAAGAAAAAGGGACTGGTGAAGCAGGTATACGTCATAGGATGTCTGTCACAGCGATATGCAAAGGATTTGAAACAGGAAATACCGGAAGTGGATGGATTTTTCGGTAAATTTGACTGGAAGGGAATCATGGAAAAGATAGGAGAATGTTTTGATGAAAGTATTCGTAATCAAAGAATTTTAACAACCCCATCCCACTATGCGTATCTGAAAATTTCTGAAGGTTGTAATCGTACTTGTTCTTATTGTGCAATACCCATTATGACCGGTAAGCACAAGTCTCGTGATTTTGACGAATTGCTGGACGAATGTCGTGAATTAGTGAAAGGAGGAGTCAAAGAGATACTGGTCGTTGCACAGGATTTGACATACTATGGTATAGATTTATATGGTAAAAATCGGCTTGCGGAATTAATTGGATGTATTGCAGATATTGAAGGTGTGGAGTGGATTAAATTGCATTATGCTTATCCTGCAGGTTTCCCAGAAGAGTTGTTAACGGTGATGCGCGAACGTTCGAATGTATGCCGATATTTGGACATTGCTCTTCAACATTGTAGTAATCATATGCTGGGATTGATGCGAAGAGGAGTGACCAAGCAGCAAACAATCAGCCTGATACGTAAAATCCGGGAAGAAGTACCGGGAATTTTTATTCGTACAACCTTGATGGTTGGCCATCCTGGCGAAACTGAAGAGGATTTTCAGGAGCTATGCGACTTTGTCCGTGGAATGCGTTTTGAGCGTTTGGGGGTATTTCCTTATTCACACGAGGACGACACTTATTGTGATTTGCATTATCAAGATGATGTGGATGAAAAGGTGAAGCAGGAGCGGGCAGAAATCGTGATGAAAATTCAGGCCGATATTTCTGCACAATTGTCAGCTTCATTGATAGGAAAACGGATGCGCATACTGATAGATAGAAAAGAAGAGGAATATTATATCGGACGCACGGAGCATGATTCGCCGGAAGTGGATCCTGAAGTATTGGTGTCAACTAATGAAGAGTTGACTGTTGGCAAATTCTGTATTGTCGAAATTACCGGTGCAGATGAATACGACCTTTATGCAAAGGTGATCAAAGAAGATTAAGTTTAATTTATAAAAATCGGAAAACAATGAAAAGAATGATGACAGTAATGTTTGTGGCATTAGTAGCAGCTTTAACAGGTTGTAAAGGAGGTGAAGATTCAGTGGCTTTATTGAAAAGCCATGAATGGCAGTTAAAATCATTGACCACTGATGGTATTGTTGTCGCTAATCCCGCTGAACGGCCGGTTTTGGCATTTAGCGATAGTACAAAAATGGCCGGTTCTGCCGGTTGCAATCGTTTCTTTGGTTCTTATACGATAACAGAAAAAGGAGACATCACTTTAGTACCTGGTGGAATTACCTTGATGACCTGTCCTGACATTGAATTTGAGGACAAATATATGAAGGCATTGGCAGAAGTAAAAACCTATACTGTAAGTAAAGAGGAATTGATTCTGAAAGATGCAGAGGGAAAAGTGATGATTGTTTATATGGTCGCTCCTGCAAAATCTGAAGAATAGAAAAATCCTGTTTGGGATGGGGTACAGGGATTGGTATTTTTGTATTTATTTGAATTAAAATCGGCTGTCGGATAAACGGGCAGTCGATTTTTCTTTGTTTTTCTATTTGTTTTTACAAAAATTAATTCGAATTTTGTATATCTGCTAACTATTAAACTTTAAAATTATGATTAATTATTTATTCTGGATAGTGCCTGTCTGTTCATTGATAGCACTGTTTTTTGCCTGGATTTTTTTCAGGAATATGATGAAGGAATCGGAAGGTAACGAGATTATGAAGCGTATTGCTGGCCATGTGCGTAAAGGAGCTATGGCTTATTTAAAACAACAATATAAAATAGTAGGTATTGTATTTTTGATATTGTGTATTTTTTTCGCATGGATGGCTTACGGACCGGGATTGCAGAACGGATGGGTATGGTTTGCTTTTTTGACAGGAGGTTTCTTTTCGGGTTTGGCCGGTTTCATTGGAATGAAAACAGCCACCTATGCATCTGCACGTACGGCAAATGCCGCTGCCCGCAGTATGAATGACGGTCTGAAAGTGGCATTTCGATCGGGAGCTGTGATGGGCTTGGTGGTCGTTGGTCTGGCTTTGTTTGACATTTCATTATGGTGGTTGGTATTGGATTATTTTATAGAGGAAGCGGATTCGACCCATAAGGCGGTGATGATTACTACTACTATGCTGACTTTTGGTATGGGTGCTTCCACTCAGGCTTTGTTTGCGCGGGTAGGAGGCGGAATCTTTACGAAAGCGGCGGATGTCGGTGCTGATCTGGTAGGTAAAGTAGAGGCCGGCATTCCGGAGGACGATCCGCGTAATCCGGCAACTATAGCTGATAATGTAGGTGATAATGTGGGTGACGTTGCCGGAATGGGTGCGGATTTATATGAATCGTATTGTGGCTCTGTATTGGCAACAGCGGCATTGGGGGCTGCAGCTTTTATCTCGTCGCCGGAACTTCAGTTTAATGCTATATTAGCGCCAATGCTGATTGCTGCATTGGGCGTTATTCTGTCCTTGCTGGGTATATTTATGGTGAAAACAAAAGATGGTGCTACTCAGTTGCAATTGTTGCGTTCGCTTGATAGAGGTATCAATACCAGCTCAATATTGATAGTGGCGGCAAGTTTTGCTGTGATTTACCTGTTGGGGTTGAGTTATTGGATATGCGGATCAATAATCACCGGTTTATTGACAGGTATTGTAATCGGTAAAGCGACAGAGTATTATACTTCCCATGCCTATCGTCCGACGCAGGATATTGCAGTCAGTGCGGAAACGGGACCTGCAACAGTGATTATAAAAGGTATAGGCACCGGAATGATTTCTACTGCCATACCGGTGATGACCATCGTTGTGGGAATCATATTGGCTTATCTTTTTGCTGCGGAAATGGATATGGGCAATTTGTCGATGGGATTATATGGTGTGGGCATTGCTGCTGTCGGTATGCTTTCCACATTGGGTATAACGCTGGCTACGGATGCTTATGGACCGATTGCCGACAATGCAGGAGGTAATGCAGAAATGAGCGAATTGGGTGAAGAGGTGCGCAAACGTACCGATGCTTTGGATGCATTGGGAAATACAACGGCAGCGACCGGTAAAGGGTTTGCTATCGGCTCGGCAGCATTGACAGGTTTGGCTTTATTGGCATCGTATATTGAAGAAATTAAAATGGGATTGGTACGTTTAGGCCACACATCGTTAGAGGTGGGTAGTGATATTGTCGACACGGCATCGGCCGGATTGAAGGATATGATGACCTATTATGATGTCAATTTGATGAATCCTAAAGTATTGGCAGGAATATTTATCGGTTCGATGATGGCTTTTCTTTTCTGTGGTCTGACGATGAATGCAGTAGGACGTGCAGCACAGAAAATGGTCAACGAAGTGCGTCGTCAATTCCGGGAAATCAAAGGTATTCTTGAAGGCAAGGCAGAGCCGGACTATGCCCGTTGTGTAGAAATTTCCACCCGTGGTGCACAGCGGGAAATGCTGTTCCCGTCCTTGTTGGCAATCATAGTCCCGATAGCCATCGGTTTGATATTCGGTGTAGCCGGTGTAGTGGGATTATTGGCAGGCGGTTTGGGTTCCGGTTTTGTTTTGGCAGTCTTCATGGCTAATGCCGGTGGTGCCTGGGACAATGCCAAGAAATATGTTGAAGAGGGTAATTTGGGAGGAAAAGGCTCTGAATGTCACAAGGCAACAGTGATTGGAGACACTGTGGGGGACCCTTTTAAAGACACCTCAGGTCCCAGTTTGAATATTCTTGTCAAACTGATGAGTATGGTGGCAATCGTCATGGCAGGTCTGACCTGTACATTCAGCATTTTATAGCTAATCTATATCGAACACAAAGACAAATCTATGTAAAAGTCTATAAGAAGCCAATGGTAATAAGCTTCTTATAGATTTTTAATAACATTCTCGAAGAGGTATTTGTAGATATGCTTTCGTGTTGGTTTGAAAAGGAGGTGGAGAGAGGAAGCGGATAATTTATTATAAATGTTTGTGATTTTGTGTTATTAAATATTTCTGTAATTGCTGAGAGATTTAATGGCACTTTGCATTTGCAGTAATAGTGATTGAAAAACATGTATTCATTTGTCACTGCATTTACCTTTCTCTATATTTGCATGCGCTTTTCAAGTTTATTGAAAAGTGATTAACCTGTGAAAAATTTAATATTTTTATGAACACAAAAGTTTATTTATCGGTAGTAGCTCTCGCTTTGGCTGTTATGGCTTGTAATGGTAAAAAGGATAAGCAGTTGTCGGGAGGTATTGATGTTTCCAATTTGGATAAAACTGCTGCTCCCAATGCAGATTTTTATCAGTATGCTTGTGGAGGTTGGATGAAAGCACATCCTTTGTCTGATGAGTATGGGCGTTTCGGCACAATGGATTTGTTAAGAGAGAATAATAATACTCAAATGCGCGGATTAATTGAAGAAGTTGCTAATAAGCAGTTTGAAAAAGGAAGTGTGGGACAAA
Source organism: Odoribacter sp. (assembly GCA_020024465.1). Classification (GTDB taxonomy): domain Bacteria; phylum Bacteroidota; class Bacteroidia; order Bacteroidales; family Marinifilaceae; genus Odoribacter. Next base: position 17,448 of record JAHHTT010000002.1, on the reverse strand, counting down.
AGATCAGCGACTTGTACAAGATGGCAATGGATAGCACCAAATTGAATAAGGATGGAATGACTCCTATAGAACCGTTGCTGGAGCGAATCAGAGCAGTGAAAAGTAATGCTGAATTGTCGGCTTTGGTAGCACAGATGACCCGCGAAGGTTTATCTCCTTATTTTTCTGTTTTTGTAAGTGCTGATGATATGAACAGTAGCATGAATATTGTGCAGACTTATCAAGGTGGTTTAGGCTTGGGAAATCGAGACTATTATTTGGCTGAGGATGAGAATAATGTTAATATTCGTACAAAATATGAGGAACATATGATTAAAATGTTCCAATTGGCAGGCTGGAGTGAAAAAGATGCTCAGAAGGCGGCAGCTGATGTTATGAAAGTGGAAACAAAACTGGCAGAAGCTTCATATGATATGATAAAAATGCGTGATCCGCATGCTAATTATCACAAAATGTCTGTGACAGAATTGAAAAAGCAAATTTCAGGAATTGATTGGGATTTATATTTCAGTACGTTAGGTTTGAATGAACTGTCAGAATTGAATGTAGGACAGCCGGAACAGTTGCAGGAAGCGGCAAAACAGATCTCAAAAGGTAGACTTGATGAGCAGAAGTCTTATTTGCAATGGAAGGTAATAGATGCAGCAGCTGCTTATTTGAGTGATGATTTTGTAGTAGAGAATTTTGAATTCAACGGAAAGGTGATTTCAGGAGTCAAGGAAATGAAACCTCGTTGGAAAAGAGCTGTTGCAGCAGTGGATGCCACAATGGGTGAAGCTGTCGGACAGATGTATGTTGAGAAATATTTCCCGGTTGCAGCCAAAGAACGTATGGTAAAACTGGTCGGTAATTTGCAGAAAGCATTGGGGGAACGGATACAGAAATTAACTTGGATGAGTGATGAAACAAAACAAAAAGCGCTGGAAAAATTGGATGCCATTTATGTAAAAGTGGGGTACCCTGATGCATGGCGGGATTATTCCGGTTTGGAGATTAAAAATGATTCATATTGGAATAATATTTTGCGTTCGAATGAGTTTGATTATGCTTATATGTTGGCAAAAGCAGGTAAGCCGGTTGATAAAAAAGAGTGGTTGATGACTCCACAAACTGTTAATGCTTACTATAACCCGACCACGAATGAGATCTGTTTCCCTGCAGGTATCCTGCAATATCCGTTTTTTGATATGAGTGCTGATGATGCATTTAATTATGGTGCGATAGGTGTAGTTATTGGCCATGAAATGACTCATGGATTTGACGATCAGGGACGTTTGTATGATAAAGACGGAAATTTAAAAGAATGGTGGACTGCAGAAGACTCTAAAAAATTTGAAGAGCGTGCACAGGTTTTGGTTGATTGGTTTGATAAAATAGAAGTCTTGCCGGGATTGAATGCGAATGGCAAACTGACTTTGGGTGAAAATATCGCGGATTACGGTGGTTTGCAAATTGCATTCCAGGCATTTCATAATGCAACAAAAGATGCTCCATTAGGAAACGTGGAAGGCTTTACTCCTGAACAGCGTTTTTATTTATCGTATGCAAATGTTTGGGCTGCTAATATTCGTGATGAGCAAATTCATTATTTGACACAGACGGATGTTCACTCTTTGGGGCGTTGGAGAGTCAATGGAACTCTGCCACACATTAACGGTTGGAACGAAGCTTTCGGAATAAAAGAAGGTGATCCGATGTTTTTGGCACCGGAAAAACGAGCTGAAATTTGGTAGGAGGTGAAGGATTGAATATATTAAAAGGTAAACAATGGCAGTTTGTATGAAAACTTCTTAATATTTTAACTGATTGATTAGATGAATAATAAACATTATGTCTAAGTCGCTGTATTCCGTGAAAATCAGTTGGAATTGTAGCTGACGGGGAGCGGTTGTGTGAAAAGTAAATGTCCGCTGAATGTCAGTACATTCAACAAAGTAATCCGTTTCTAATATGGCCAGTTGCCGATCGGCGACTGGCTTTTTGCTATTGTCACCTTTATAAGGTATTTGTTGATTAAGACCTAGCTTTATGCCGTTGTTATTTATACGGAATACGGGTTATTGTGTTTGTTGCAAAAGTTTTGCGGAGATAAAGATGTATGCAGAGTGAATACATTATATATTCAGGCATGTAAAGACACATTGCAAGAATGATACGACTGATACCGAATAAAAATTCTTCATCGTAAATCAGTCAAACTATTACTTTTAGTTTGACTGATTTACGATGAAATGGTGATGTTAAAATAATCATGGAATCAACGTCCGTAGCGTTTAAGGTATACCGAAGCACTGGTTACTCCTAATTCTACAGCTTTCTTCCAATCTTTGACAGCTTCTGCCCGTTTGCCTGTTTTAAAGAGAGCAATACCTCGGTTTGCATAAATAGCACCATTCTCCTGATTCAGTTTTAAGGCATAGTTATAATCATTAATGGCTTGAGTATACAGATTTTGTTTTAAATAGCAACTGGCACGATTCAGGTAATAGGCATATACTAATTCAAAGTCTTCCCCATTTTGTTTGGAGTATTTAATTGCATTCGAATATTCCTGGATGGCTTTGGATAAATTATTTTCATTTTGGTAGATGTTTCCTAAATAATAGCATAATTCATCGTCCTCTTTGAAAATCTCTTTGGCCTTGATCAGATATGATTTTAATATTGTCACTTGGTTTGTGTATGAACATGCTGTATTGAGCGACATGTATGCCTCTCTTTGGTTGGGATTCAGGCGGATAGAGGCGAGTAACTTTTGTACGGCAGTTTCGTAATTCCCTTCTTCAATATCGCGGTTTGCATCGTTGAGCAATTCGATAGGGCGATTGATGGCAGCTAAATCTGTTTGCCCGAAAGTTATAGTGCACACGCTTGCCATAAATGATAAGATGAGTCCGAATTTTTTCATTGCTAGTTGTTGTTATTGATAATATTTTTATTGTTGCTATTCCCGAAAGCAAATATATATATATATTTAATATAATGCAAAATTATTGCATGAAAATGCAATAATTGAAATTGAAAATTTAATATTTGCCTTCTAATGACGAGTGATAGAAGCATTGATAAAAAAGAAGGAGTGCATTCTATGTTTCTATGCACTCCTTCTTGTATTAAGACAGTGGTATTGTTAATTGTTTTTTGGGGAATGATTGTCAGGGCACTCTGTGAGTGGTTGGCCATTCCCAATATAGAATTCGGGTTGCGATGCGGGAATTATTTCTCCTTTAGCATTTTTGATAATAACTTCAGGAGCAGTGGAACAACAGTTATGGACGATGTTTTTAGTATTGTTTGTTATAAATCCGGCATAGCTGCCGACTAGGATATCGGGATTATCCTGCGTATCTGTTATTACGGAAACATTACCGGCATTGTGGCATAGGTGTATTTGACAGGGGGCTGAACTTATAGTGCCGATTAAACCGCCGGTGCGGGATTTGATTTTACTGCTGCCATTACCGATAATTTCACCATAATTGGCACTATTATCCAATAATACTTCATTAAACATTATATTTCCGATGATTCCTCCGGTAAAATTATTATGTAGGCTGTGTTGTGCATGTATGAAGCCATAATTACATACTTTGGTAAGTCTGCAATATTGGGCGAGTCCGATGATTCCTCCGATACAGCAACATGAAGCGTCATTATTATATGCATTCTTAAACGATCCTCCATATATCTCTCCGTAATTGATGCATTCTTCTATTTGTCCGATATTGTTTTCTCTACTGGAAATTTTTCCGATAATGCCTCCGAGATTATTGCAATTATTACTGTCATATATACCGCCTTTTATATTTGCATAATTATTGCATTGTGAAATAACTATATCGCTTGTTGTTTTGCCAACAAGCCCCCCTAAACAGGTATATGCTTGGGTGCATTCTGTATTTTGTATGATATTACCCCGGGAGGTACATTGGGTGATTTGGCAATTCATTTGGGCATCGGCAATAATTCCGCCGATATATGTATCATTTGTTATTGAGCCGGCTTTGATGTTTCCATTGTAATGACAATTGGTGATAACCGTTTTTGAGGCATTGGCAATGATTCCTCCAATCAGGTTGCATTCAGTATTGGTGATATTGAGGTGGACATTTAAATTACTGATAGTGGCACCATTAGTTCTATTAAACAAGCTGATGTTTGTATTATGCGTACTATTTTTTAACTCTCCTTTGATGGTGTGTCCGTTGCCGTTGAATTTTCCTGAGAATGAGTACATCTGATCCTTTTCCTCGGGGGAGGTTCCGATAGGAGTCCATGAGAAATCGTCTTGTATCGTAATATCGGTTTCCAGAGAAAAATAATTGTATCGGAAATTATTGTTTGCCTCTATAAGATATTTAAGGTTTTCTGCGCTTTCAATGACATAAGGATCTTCAAGAGTTCCGGAACCGGTAAATTTCTGAGCAAGTGTCGCTGCATTGAAAATACTGTTTTTTGTTTTTTCCCACTCAGAAACGGGAATGATATAACAGACACCTTCGGTCCCGCCATTTGATTGCGTGCTGGAAATGATTTGTTGGGCTGTCAGTCGGCAGGTATAATTACTGCCATCTTGAAGAGTTAGCGTCGCCAATACGTTTTGCATGGCCGGAATATTGCAATGGCACATCATATAGGCTTTGAAAGTAGGAGTCGTTGTTGTGCATTCTTGAAAATTCAGGGTAATTGAAGACGTCTTGGTTTGATTGCAGTTTTCAAACAATCCGCCTTCCGTTGTAGGTGTATTTTCATTATTTACCGTCGTAAGGGTGAAACTTTGAGGAGTTGATTCTGCTGATTGGGGCATGGTAATATCAAAACAGAAAATGAGTCCTAAATGCATGAATTCCAAAGACTGTCCGATATTATCAACCTGTTGCGTCGCAAGATAGTCAAAGGCAGCCAGGTGGTCGGTGTTGTCATAGCCTTTTTGTATCTGTCCTTTATAGCTTGCATTTTCCTTCCATGTTTCCGGAGTATTTCCTTCGATAGTTGCAGGGTAGAAAGCTTGATACTTCAAATGTGATGCATTGGGTATATTGGGAAAATTGGTCCCTTCGAATTTAGCTGTTTGGCTTCCTGCTCCTTCTTTCAATAGCAAATCGGTTACAGTATATGATTTTTCATTTTCCTGCATGAACCGTATTTTGTCATTGGGGGCCCATACAACATGCACTCCTTTGGCATTCGGCGTAAGGGTCGTTTTGGTAGCCGGCAATCTGTGTGTTGCCGTTACAATCAGTTTGTCTGTCGAATGGCGGTATTCTATCTCTTCAGACATACAGGCAGTCATGCTGATAAGCAACACTGCTACGAATGTGGTAAGATTGTATTTCATATATTTACTGTTTTGCAAATGGATTATTTTGATTGTTGAAATCGGATAAACTACCTGTTTCCTCTGAAGATACGAGAGGATATTCCTGGTCTGGTAACCATTCGGAATCAACAGAGATGGTTATATTGGCTGTTTCGCTTTCTGTAGAAGTAAGTTTCAGAATAGAACCTTTTACATTGGTACGTTTATTACGTAGCATAGGGATTGTATTTTCGGGTAATGTAAAAGTATTGAGATGGAATAGGGGATCATTTGATTCAAATTGTAGAGAGATAGGACTGAGATAGTCTGCATTTCCGGTGGAGGCAAATATATAATCGTAAAGCAAATTGGCTTTATGATTGATTTCTGCTTTTGGTAGATTTTCCATAAATGCTTTGATATCGAGAGTCGTATGTCCAGATGAGTTTGTCTCGACATTGAATGTTTCGGGAATTTTGTACGAACAGCTTATTTTTTTTACTTTTTCAAGTAAAGCATCATCTTTCTCAATGAGATTGAGTTGTCCGAAAGGACGGTTTAATATCAGTGTCTCATTGAATTCCTGTTCCGATTTCGTGATGCTTTGACACACACAGAATGCATCACGGCTGGCATCACTGATTACGTAATTTTCAGGAATGATGGTTATTTCTTTCAAGCCGTTGGCTGTATTCGTTTGATAGTATAAGTCGGCATAGTGTGTATAAGTATTGGGTGTCGGCTCTTCTTTGGATTCGGGAGCTTCATGAATATAATCGGCCCATACCAGTATGTTGTAGTCTCCCGGTTTTTCGAGATTGAAGGAAAAGATGATATCCTGCGATTCTTGAAGTTTCTCTTCCCGGTAGATGATTTGCTCTTTTTGCCATACTTCCAAAATAAAACGCATGGTATATCCGGTCAGTGCCGGAGGAGGTGTTGAGCGGGAATATAAACCGTGATTGATATTCGTACCGATGGTAACGCGGTTGTTCTTGCTTGAGTAATTTGTACTGTACTCATCATGGGTACAAGCTGTAGCCAGGCAGATGAAAGCAAACAGCCAGAAGAGAAGTTCTTTTTTATTCATGATTGTTATTATTATAGGTTAATAAGTAATCGATATCAATATTGATTTCATCATCAAACTCCGTATTTATTTCAATCCCTCCGGATTTGTTTTGGGTGAGAAATCGGCCCACTATTTGAGTGGAATGTCCTTGTTTGCAGGGTATTTTGATAGGTGCGCTTGTGATTATCTCTTTATTGTTCTCGTTTTTGACGGTTACGGTCAGCATGACAATGTTCGTTGTTGTATCGGCCAATATATAGTCAAAACCAAGCCTGCAATCATTTTGTTGGTTATCCGTTATATCTAAGGGGATATCGAAGAAAACATTGCTCCAGGAATCTTTGACGGCTCCTGCACGGGCATTGAATACCATAGGAAAAAAGAATGGATAAGAAAAGGTGATATGGTATTTTTTGTTGGATTGCCAAGATGTTTGTTTTATAAATTCCTTCACATCTGTAGTGATAATTTCATATTTTGCTACTGGCGGACGAATTTTTATACTGGTTTCGGCATGTGGATTCTCCTGATTCCTGAATTCTCTCAAATCAATGGTTTTGTGTCCATAGAGACACTCTTTAGAGGTGGTGTTGCCGCAATATGGTTCAACACAGGTAATATGATTTAGATTTTGAGTGATGTAATGGAGATCTGAATTCTCTTCTGTGTAATCCATCCATACGGATAAGTCGTATTCTAAAGTCTGCAACTCTAGATTTATGGATAAAAATGATGAGTCATTGGAAAGGGAAAGTGAATCTGAAAAAAAGGTTTTGCGGGAAATAATACGATTGTTTTGGCTGATTTCCAGAATAAAACGTTTATGATAACCTTTGTCGGTGCATGAATCCCGAAGTAAATCAGGTTTTAATGTATGAAAAGTTGGTTCTAAAATAATATTGAGAGTCAGTAAAATAGGCGAGGAAGTCAACTCTTCGTAGTCATCTGATTCTTTCGAATGCCTGTGCGCACAACTGGACATAATCATGCACAGTACTAAAGTGGCAACTATTTTAAACACGTTATTTGATTTTTGTACAATTCGTTTGTAAATATTGCGAATTTAATAAAGTATTTTGATTATAAAAAATAAACTGGACAATTTTTTGTCCAGTTTATGATAGTTCGGAATAAAAATTTCGTTATTTTAACCATTTATCAAGCCAGGATTTGAAAGTTCTTTGCCATAGGATTCCGTCCTGACAGCCTGTAACCCAATGGCATTCTGTCGGGAAGTAGAGATATTGGGCAGGAATGCCTTTCATACGTGCAGCATTGAATGCTGCCATACCCTGAGAAACATCGATGCGGAAATCTTTTTGTCCGTGAATCACCAATATCGGAGTGTCCCAATTCCCGACAAATAAATCCGGTGAGTTGGCAAAAGTACGTTGTGCCACCTTGTTGTTTTTCTGCCATGGTGCGCCTCCCATATCCCAATTGGCAAACCACATCTCTTCTGTCGTGTAGTATTGCATTTTCAGATCGAAAATTCCGCAATGGGCGATGAATGCTTTGAAGCGTTTGCCGTGGTGGCCGGCGAGATAATATACGGAATAGCCTCCATATGAGGCGCCTACGCATCCCAGACGGTTTTCATCGATATAAGGTTCTTTTTTGGCATCATCGATTGCCGATAAATAGTCTTTGATATTCTGTCCGGAATAGTCTCCGCTTATCTGTTCCAGCCACTCCATGCCGAATCCCGGCAGGCCGCGACGGTTCGGGGCTACGATGATATATCCGTTGGCGGCCATTTGTTGAAAATTCCAACGGTAACTCCAGAATTGGCTTACGGTGCTTTGAGGACCTCCTTCACAGTACAATATAGCGGGATACTTTTTGCTGGCATCGAAATGAGGTGGATAAATCATCCATACCAGCATATCTTTATTGTCGGTGGTTTTCACCCAGCGTTTTTCTACTTTCCCCATGGTCAGCTGGTCGAGCAGATTTTTGTTGATAAACGACAGCTGTTCATCCTTACCGGTTTTAGGATCAACACGGTAGAGCTCTGTCGGCATGCTCATGGATACTTTGGTTGCATACAGCTGTTCTCCGGCAGGAATAACAGAAGTGTAATTGTGTATGCCATTCGTATGTTTGGTGATTTCTCCGCTTGTTATGTCCAACGAGTAAATTTCGTCGGTTGCGTGCCAGTCGGAAATAAACCAGATAGTATTGTCATTGCTCCATTTCAGACCTTCTGCATTCTGATCGAATTTTTCGGTATAGTCTTTCTTTTCACCTGTTGTCAGATCCATTACGAAAAGACGGATTTTGTCGGCTTCATAGCCTTCGCGTTCCATGCTTTCCCAAGCCATGTATCTGCCGTTGGGAGAAATAACCGGATTCTTGTCATATCCCATCATGCCTTCGGTCAGGTTGCGCGTTTCACCGTTTTCCGTATTATAGGCATACAAATCTGTATTGGTGGATTCGGCATATTCAATGCCGACCTTTTTGCGGCAGGTATAAATCAATTGTTTGCTGTCTCGTGTCCAGGCCAGTTGTTCCACTCCGCCCCATGGGCGTACGGGAGATTCCCAACGTTCGCCTTTCATGATATCCTTGCCGTTGGTAATCGGTTGGTTCGCACTGTAGTCGGCGATGAACAGGTGGGTGTAAGCTTCCACCCAGTCGTTCCAATGACGATAGAATTGATCATTGATGATTCGGGCTTTCGCTTTGGGAAGGTCGGGATGCAGATCTTTCACGGTTGGTTCCAGCTGTACGTCTTTCAGATATACAATCCTGGACATATCCGGAGCGTAAACATATCCCTGGATGCCTCCTTCAATATCGGTCACCTGACGGGCATTGCGGCCATCCGCTTCCATTTCCCACAATTGTCCTTTATATATATAGGCAATGTGTTTGCCGTCCGGTGTCCAGGCAGCTTCTGATTCATTGGATTCGGTGTCGGTGATTTGAGTCACTTTGCCGTCAGCCAAAGTCATCACATACAAATCTGTATATCCGCGGTCTTCCTCTTTGTTAAAATAAGTGATGCCATAAACGGCTTTTGAACCGTCAGGAGAAATGCTTACCCCGCTCATCCTTCCGAATGACCATAGCACTTCCGGAGTCATGACATCCGATTCCAGTTTTAAATTTGCCGGAGTCTTATAGCTTTTTCCTGCACCGGCATCCGTTGTTTTGCTTTCGTTACAAGCCATCATGGATAGCGCACACAATATAGGTAATAACGTTTTTTTCATAACACTTTAATCTTCTCTTTCTGTGGGTTCTGCAGTCGTATTGTTTCCTTCGGTTGTGCCGTTGAGTGCTGCGGTAATCTTCTGTTTCAATTCTTCGGCTAATTCCGGATTGTCCATAATCAGCTGTTTGACTGTTTCGCGTCCTTGTCCTAATTTGTTTTCTCCATAAGAGAACCAGCTTCCGCTTTTCTTGATGATGTTGCATTCAACGCCGAGATCTACAATTTCACCGGAGATTGAAATGCCTTCGCCATACATGATATCGAATTCGGCTTTCCGGAATGGAGGTGCCACCTTGTTTTTCACAACCTTGACGCGGGTATGGTTGCCCAAAATTTCTTCTCCATCCTTGATGGGACCGATTTTACGGATATCCAGACGTACGGATGCATAGAATTTTAAAGCATTGCCGCCGGTTGTCGTTTCCGGATTACCGAACATGACACCGATTTTATCGCGTAATTGGTTGATGAATATGCAACAGGTGTTTGTTTTGCTGATGGTGCTGGTAAGTTTGCGCAATGCCTGTGACATCAGACGGGCCTGAAGACCCATCACGCTGTCTCCCATATTGCCTTCGATTTCTGCCTTGGGGGTCAGTGCCGCAACAGAGTCGATGACTATAATGTCAATTGCTGCCGAACGAATCAGTTGGTCGGCAATTTCCAATGCCTGTTCGCCATTGTCCGGTTGCGAGATGAACAGGTTTTCAATGTCTACGCCTAATTTGGCTGCATAGGTGCGGTCAAAAGCATGCTCTGCATCAATGATGGCTGCGATGCCGCCTTGTTTCTGGGCTTCTGCGATGGCATGGATCGCCAGGGTAGTCTTGCCGGATGATTCCGGTCCGTAAATTTCTATAACGCGGCCTTTGGGATAACCGCCAACGCCTAATGCTTTGTCCAACGCAATTGAGCCGGATGAGATTACAGGAATTTTCTCTACCTGGTTGTCGCCCAGTTTCATAATACTTCCCTTGCCAAAATTTTTTTCAATCTTGTCCAGGGTCAGTTGGAGTGCTTTCAGTTTCTCCGGATTTTTTTCTTTGTCTGCCATATATTTGATTGAGTTTGATTTTTTCCGTTATTCTGACATTGCAGACAGGAGCTGTTCTGCAGCAGCTTTGGTATTCACCTTGGTGATTACTCTCGTAATTGTACCTTCGCCGTTGATGACAAATGTCGTACGCAATACACCCATATATTTACGTCCGTACATGGATTTTTCCGCCCACACCCCGTATGCTTCCAGTATTGTCTTTTCTGTGTCGGCAATCAGATTGAATGCCAGATTGTATTTGGCAATGAACTTCTGGTGGGAAGCGGAACTGTCGGGACTGACTCCGACAACTTCATAGCCTTTTTCTGTCAATGTATCATAATTTTCATTCAGATTGCATGCTTCGGCCGTACATCCCGACGTGTTGTCTTTGGGATAAAAATAAAGGATGAGGTTTCTTCCTTTAAAATCATCCAGGCTTATTTCTTGGCCATTCTGATTCAGACCTTTGAAAAAAGGTGCTTTATCGCCTTCCTTTAATGGTGTCATAGTGTTTTTTATATATTATTCGATTTAGACAAATATAGGTATATTTTATAAATAAAGTTCTATCTTTGGAGAAATAATTTTAGAAATAATCACGGGGAGATGAAAGAATATTTACAGCAGCTGACAGAGTTTTGTCGCAATACACTGGTCGACAATTTAGGGATGGAGTTCATTGCAGCCGGTGAGGGCTGGCTGGACGTAAAAATGCCGATAGACCACCGTACGTGTCGTCCTGACGGTGCATTACACGGCGGTGCGAACATGGCATTGGCAGAGACAGTAGGAGGGGCCTTGAGTTCCATGTCTGTGCCGGAAGAACAGCGTTTCCGTGTCTTTGGAATAGAAGTCAACGGCAATCATATGAAACAGGCGAAAGGGGCCTATGTCATTGCTCACGGCAAATTTATGCACCGGGGGAAACGGACTCATGTCGTTGAAGTGGAAATCCATGATGAATACGGCACATTAGTGACGGTCAACAGAGTGACAAACGTAATTGTATAAAAAAAGGGGCCAGGCCCCTTTTCTAATGTTTGTCGATAGAGTAACCCCACTGTTTGAGGGCAAAATCCCAGTGCTTTTCAACGAGTTCCACTGTCCGGGGCTCGTATTTATAGGCATTTTTCTTATACCCTTTTTTCTTGTCGAGATAAGCTGCAATGTCTGCTTTCGCTTCTTCAAACCCGGGAATATTCAGGGTCTTGTAAATCTTCTCGGTCATTTCCATGGCATTGGTCTCGAAATCCTCGAATTTGATTTCTATGAGGTTGCCTGCCGGAATCAACGATTTTTCCTGTTCGTACCGGTGATACAGACGGCTGTATATCTCCAGAATATTTGATTCCATCTGCTCGGGAGAGATTCTTTGCAGTTGTAGGGGAATGATGGTATTGTTGAAGAAACTGCGGGTCGATTCAAACACGGTATACGGATTCCTCATCAGATAGATGAACTTGGCATTGGGGAACATTTCCAGAATTTCCCGGATTCTTCCGGTATGGGGTGGATTTTTGGAAAGGAATTGTGTGCCCTTTGTATTCCACAATGAGATTTTCATCATTTTGATGAATGTCTCCTTAAAAATGCGCCGTTCCTCTTCCGTCGCTTTTTCCATTGTCAGATACCGGTCGCAATAGTCCATCATATTCTGCGGCAGATACCAGAAATTATAGTAGGAGTAAGGCATCATATTGGAAAGCGCGAACTCCTCCTCTTGCGGTAAATCGACATTCAACTCCATATTGTCAGTCGGCCGTTTGTCCGGCATCAGCCAGGCCATTGTCTTTTTGAAAAAAGGCTGTCCCCACATCATAATGTGTGGGAACACGGTCTGATACGTCGTTGTATATCCGAAATGTTTGTCGTGGGCAAGTACATTGTGTACGAAAGTCGTACCGCTGCGCCAATGCCCCAATATGAATACCGGTTCCATATTCATGGCCATCTCTTTCAGCCGTTTATTGTAGCGGCGGTCTTGAATGGTGTGCAATGGACTCAGCAGCCGGCATACGCTTTTCGTCAGGCAATATTTGGTCTTATAGCCTTTCTCGATGTTCTGTCCTTTGGTAATTTCCTTAAATGTGTTCCAATCCGCTCCGACAAGTGTGTTGACCGGTAATTTCTGAAATTCAAGTAATCCCATGATTTATCGTATTTACTGGCTGTTTGCTTACTCTTTTATCAATTTTACGGCAACTCCTTGTTTGTCCAGTTCCCTGACCACTTTTTCTATGGCTTCGTAATGTTCTTGGCCGATGCCCAGTTTGGCAAGATGTATTTCAGGAATTTCCATCTCCTGGATATCTTTCATCTCCACCTTGTCGATAATCATACCTACGGCGCAGGTGTTATTGGTAATCGGGTCAATCAGGATAAAGGCGCCTGTACTTTTGTTCTTTTTGTAGGCATCGAAAAAGAGCGGTTTCCCAGTACTTAAAACGACTCTGGCAATTTCATTGAGCTCCAATGCCTTGCTTGGAGACTGTTCCATGGTATTGACATTCACCTTATAGCGGATTCTGTCAATTTTCACACGGGCGAGATTGGTAGTCTGTTTGATGAAGAACTGTTCGTCCGGATCCATCTGTTTCTCATCCATCCACACCAGCATGGCTTCGAAGTTGCGGGCCACAGTCGGAAGATTGTCGGGGTGTACCAGCATTTCACCTCTTGAAATGTCAATTTCGTCTTCCAGAGTCAGCGTTACGGCCTGGGGAGGAAATGCCATCTCCTGTTCTCCGTCATAAGTCACGATGGATTTTACGCGCGACCGCTTCATGGAAGGTAGTGCAACCACTTCATCTCCTTTGCGGACAATTCCGGAAGCCACCGTACTGCAGAATCCGCGGAAGTCCAGATTCGGACGTAATACATACTGCACCGGATAGCGGAAATCTTCAAAATTCTTGTCACTGCCGATGTGTACGGTTTCGATATGCTCCAACAACGGTTTGCCGCTATACCATGCCATATTCTCCGAGCCTTCGACCACATTGTCGCCTTTCAGTGCCGAGAGAGGAATGCAGGTGATGTCAGGTATATTGAGCGGTCCGGCAAAAGCACGGTATTCACCGGCGATTTTGTCGAAAACATCCTGACTGTATTCCACCAGGTCCATTTTATTTACGGCAAGCACTACGTGTTTGATACCCAGCAGTGACACTAAATAAGTGTGGCGTCGGGTCTGTGTTATCACGCCGGTGCGTGCATCCACCAGGATGATGGCCAGATTGGCTGTCGAGCCTCCGGTAATCATATTGCGCGTATACTGTTCGTGTCCCGGGGTGTCGGCAATGATAAACTTACGTTTGTTGGTTGAAAAATAGCGGTATGCCACATCAATCGTGATACCCTGTTCGCGTTCGGCTTTCAGACCGTCCAGCAAAAGCGCATAGTCGATATTGTCACCGGCATTGCCGTAGCGTCTGGTATCTCTTTCGAGGGCATCCAGCTGGTCTTCATAAAGTTTTTTACTGTCAAACAGCAGACGGCCGATTAGCGTGGACTTGCCGTCGTCTACAGAGCCTGCCGTCAGCAATCGCAACAGGTCTTTCCGCTCGTCTTGATCCAAAAACTCTTTTATATTTAATTTTTCCATTTGTTTCTCGTAATTCGTTAATCGTTCCTTATCCTTAAAAATACCCCTCTCTCTTCTTCTGTTCCATACTGGCATCCTGGTCAAAGTCGATGACGCGAGTGGTACGTTCCGACTTGGTGGTAGTCATCATCTCCTCGACAATCTTCTCGATGGTATCGGCTTCAGATTCTACCGCGCCGGTCAGCGGCCAGCAGCCGAGGGTACGGAAACGCACTTTGCGCATCTGGATTTTATTGCGATACTGTTCCGGCAAACGCTCATCGTCCGGCATAATCAGATTGCCGTCGATTTCCACAATCGGGCGTTCCTTGGCAAAGTAAAGCGGGACAATGGGAATATTTTCCATACGGATATATTGCCAGATATCCAATTCAGTCCAATTGGACAACGGGAAAACACGGATGGACTCTCCTTTATGGATACGGGCATTGTAAAGATTCCACAATTCCGGACGCTGGTTTTTGGGATCCCACTGGTGGAATTTATCGCGGAATGAATAGATTCTCTCCTTAGCACGCGATTTTTCCTCGTCGCGGCGTGCTCCTCCGAAGGCTGCGTCAAATTTATACTTGTCCAAAGCCTGCAACAGAGCCTGGGTTTTCATCAGGTCGGTATGCACCTTGCTTCCGTGTGTAAACGGCCCGACGCCTTCATTGAAGGCTTTCATATTCGATTCGACAATCAAATCCCAATTGTTTTCCCGTGCGTAACGGTCTCGGAATTCAATCATTTCCTTGAATTTCCACTTCGAATCGATGTGCATCAGCGGGAAAGGCACTTTCCCCGGTGCAAAGGCTTTTTCGGCCAGCCGTACCATGACGGATGAATCCTTGCCGATGGAATACAGCATCACCGGATTTTCGAATTCAGCCACCACCTCGCGGATGATGTGGATAGATTCGGCTTCCAGTTCTTTTAAATGGCTTAATTTGTATTCTGACATGATATATAATTTTTTAGTTGCCGGATTATTTGTTTCTTATTGGATATGCGGGAGGATTGCCTCCAGCAGGGTCTTGACAGATGCTTCCAGCGGCTGTTTGGAAGTATCGATTGAAATAAAAGCACCTTCCGGCACTTCAAAAGGGGAGGAGATTCCTGTAAATTCTTTGATTTCTCCCCGGCGGGCTTTGGCATACAGACCCTTTACATCCCGTTTTTCGCACTCTTCGATAGGGGTGCTTACATACACTTCCAGAAAATCTTCTGCTCCGATGATGCCGGCAGCCATGGCGCGGATGGCATTTGTCGGACTGATGAATGCCGCAATGGTCACAATCCCGCAATCCACAAACAATTTGGATATCTCGGCAATGCGCCGGATATTTTCCGTACGGTCAGCTTCCGAGAACCCCAGGTTGTTATTGATGCCGCTTCTGATATTGTCTCCGTCTAAAATGCGGCAAAGAATACCTCTCTTGTAAAGCTCTCTTTCCAAGGCGATAGCCAAAGTGCTTTTCCCGGAGCCGGACAGACCCGTAAACCATATCATTGTTCCACGCTGCTTCAGTAAAGACTCCCGGTCTTCTCTTTGCAACATCCTGTCGAAAATCGGATAAATATTTTCCGCCATATTCTTTGTAAATCTTTTAATCGTTGTTCCTTTTTTGCGTTAGTCTGCCTTTGTCTTTACGATGAACCACGGATTCAACAAATCCTCTTTGTTATATCTCAAAGGGGTTGTTTCATCGACTTGATAAACTTCCTTGCCGGCAGCTCTGACAATGGCGTGACCGGCAGCCGTGTCCCATTCCATCGTAGGTGCGAAACGCGGATAAATGTCGGCAGAGCCTTCCGCAACCAGACAAATCTTTATCGAACTGCCGATGGATGTGAGACTTACTTCGCCATGCTGTTCCTTCAGCGTGTTGATATATGATTCTGTTTCAGCACTCATGTGTGACCTGGAAGCCACGGCAATGTATTTTCCATCTTTTCTCTCCAATGGTAATTTTACAGAACGATTCTCAATTACAGCAAAATCTGCGCCATTTTTTGTGTCAATATCGTCCACCCGATAGGCTCCACCCTCTAATGTGCCGTAATATAACACTCTTTTTTCCGGAATATAGATGACTCCCAAGACCGGATGTCCCCCGCGAACAAGGGCTATATTTACTGTAAATTCTCCGTTGCGCTTGATGAATTCTTTTGTCCCGTCCAATGGGTCAACCACCCACACCGTCTCCCATTCTTTGCGGATGGCATAGTCCATATTTTTGCATTCTTCGCTGATGATGGGGTAGGGAGTTTGTTCCAGATAGCTGATAATCATATCATTTGATTTCCTGTCGGCAATTGTCAGCGGTGAATTGTCAGCTTTCTTTTCCACTTCGAAATCAGAAGCAGGGTCGTGATAGATATCTGAAATAACCTTACCTGCATCCAAAGATGCTTTGATGGCTGTTTCCAACAATAATTGATTGTTCATTTGCAAAAAAATTAATGGACTGCAAAGGTATCAATTTTTTTCATTCTTTGTGCTTTTCCGGTATGTGCTTCTCTGTTTTCCGCCCCTCTTTTCTCTCGATCAAATATATCTCAAAGTTATCTCAAAGTTATCTCAAAGATATCTCAAAGATATCATAAAGATATCCGGAGAATATCTTTGCCATGAGTTTGTCAAGTATTTGTGTAAAGATTAAGTATGGGGAGAAGAGGTGTAAAAAGGAGGAAAATAGGGACTTTTCTGTCCTTCTGACAATTTATTGTTGTCTGGTTATAGCCTGTCGTCGTCTTTTTGGTGCCATCATCCGATGCCCGTGGAAATATCGGGAAAAGTTTGGAAACTTTGGAAATTTTTCGCTATCTTGGAAGCGGTGGTTAATAAAAATTTCAAAGAATCCCCATCTGCCAGGAATATGGAAACGAGCAAAAATCTGGCAAAGGATTGTTAATAAAAAAATGAAAGCCATGAAAACAAGAATGTTGATATTTGTATTTCTATTGGGCATAACCGATCTTTTTGCCCAGACCCTTTATGTACCCGGGACAATCGTTAAGGGTAAAAATGCCAGTTATTATTGTTCATTTAAAGATGAATTGGTTACTACATTGCGTAATGTAAATAATGTGGATACTACTACTACCATGTATTATGATGACGGTACGGTTGTACCATTTTATGTAGGGTTAGGCAGTACTATTGCAACTAAGACTGAAGATCTGGTTCGTGTATTTCAGGAAGCGCTGACTCAAAAAGAAGTAGATA
>JAHHTT010000019.1 GCA_020024465.1 Odoribacter sp. | reverse complement strand
AATATGATGTTAACAAAGCAGGATAACGGACAAGCCGTTCCCTGCTAAACCATTATCAGTAAAATGAATATGAAACATTTGAAGAAGTTTTGCATATATTTTATTGCGTTTTTTACCATCGCCGAGCTATGTGGTTTCACGGGACTTGTCATCAAGGAAGTGGACAATGGCACATTTTATGATCTGGACACAATAGAAGCACTTGGCTTTTGTGTACAGTTGGGACTGACTGCATTTACATCTCTGATTCCATACAGTCTAAGCGTTGCAACCTTTCTGGTCTTTTGGGCAATGGATAGAGAAAAGTGGACCGGCTTTTTCCGTACATTGGCAATCGGTCTGATTCTTGTCCTGCCTTTGTCGGCTATGACCTATTATTATGACTGGTTTGTGCGTCCACATATGATGGTCATATCCGTCGGAAAAATAGTTGAAATGAAGCAGACCTATCCCAACTCATTGGCAGACAAGTACGGTATAAGCATAGAGCAGATATTGAACAAAAAGCCTATGTCTATGTCCAAGACAAAGCTGACAACCCAGATAGATTCTCTGGAAACATCTTTTCAGGCTGATATTGACACGTGCGGATTACTGCTCTCCATACTACCGGACACCCTGGCATCGAAAGCCTATGACTGCTATCGGTTGGAAAGAATAGGAGTTGTGTATCAATACACCGTTCATCCTGCTGCCAGCGAAGACAGTCTGATGTACATAGCACATACAGAATTGTACCAGCACGCATTCGGTGCATGGGAAACATCAAACGAGCTGCAACGTCATAAACAAGAATATTTTGGCAGGACTCTCAATACCGGGTGTATATATATCGCTTATATCCTGTTTGCCTTCTTGGGCTATCTGCTCCGCTTCAAACCGATAAAGAAAATATTGGCTGTCTTTGCAATACTGATTGTAGCCGCCTGGATTTATCATGAAATAAATTCTCTTGTTCAGGGATATGCAAAGAAACTCAATACAGAATCCCATCAAATTGTGGACGACACCTATAAAGAGATAGATGGAATAAGAGAAAGCAAAGAGCAGGAAATGAATGCAGAGACACAATTAGAATAATTGTCTTAACTACAATATACTAAGAACCATTAGATTAAATAATAAAAAAGATACAATACTGATAACAACGCAGGATAACGGCAAACCGTTCCCTGCTGAACCATTATAAACAGTAATGCAAAATATGAAACAGAAAATATACCATATCAGTATCTTTTTACTCTTTTGGTTTTGTGGGGTAGCCTATCCACAAAATCACAAAGCGGATATTTTGCAGCAAGACCTTTCTGGCTTGTTTGACAATTCAAGCATGATTGGCATATTAGGAGAAGATTGTAGTCGAATTGACATTCATATTACCGATGCTCGGAAAATGGATAGTAGAGAATATGAGATAATGGGTATCAGTCGTACCCGATTGTCCGTAATATGTCCGTTTAAGGGAAAGGTTTGTATAGATAGCATTTCTTCCTGTTCTCAAATAATAAAAAGTGAATATACGGAAGTGGACGGTTTCATATACGGGCATTACTCGTTTGAGGAATACGGAGATAAACGATATTGCGGTACATTCTCCGGTTCTTTCAAACAAGGGTATCGGATGAGAGGACAACAAATAGAGAAAGGACTAAATGAAATATCAGAGCTGAAATTGAACTTATCTGAATATCGGGGTAAGTGGAAATCCGCAAAGGGACTGACAAAAGTCTGTTCCTGGGCAGATGTAATTATACCAGATACTCCTGCAAACTTCTGCCTGTTTAATGATGCAGGAGAATGGGTTGTATCACCGAAATATCGTAAGAATGGTTGGGAAAATCTATATAATGCCTATCACAATGAAAATCTGACAACGGACGAGATACAAAAGGCTCGTGAAGTGGAAGAACAGAAATGGTGGGTAAATAAAAGCCAATCATGCAAAGTAAATTGAGTTTATAACAAAGCGTGATAACGCTTGACAGCGTTCCCCGCTGAACCATTATGAACAATTAGAATACACGATATGAGAAATGAAATTTTACAGTTGAAAGATTTAGGTCGTATGCCTAATGAAAGTATCAATGATCCTGATAGCATTGATGAGTTGATAAATGCTTATGATACTTTATTAGAACAAATACAACTCCCCATATCATTTGATGAAGCTATGGTGTTGGTTCAAATCTTCCCTGAAAATGCTTTTTATGATTTGCAGTGGAGCTTATTAAGACTTGTAGAGTCCGTCAGTGTTGATGATGATAGGTATATTCAATTAATAAACTCTTGTCCAAGTCAAGAATGGCGGGACACTCTAAATGCTCGCTATGCAAATAATAAAAATGCACAAGAGGTAAAGTAAGTTCATAACAAGCCGGGATAACGGACTTACGCCGTTCCCCGTCCAGCCATTACTGACAAAAGCAATGAGATATGAAAATTCGGTATTACATATTATTTTTCTTATCCTTATTTCTTTATATGGGTAAGATTAATGCAGAAAACATATTGCGGTATAAAAGTATCACCATTTGTGCAAATCAAGTAAATGGTAGAAATCATTTATTCTTAATTCAAAATGGAGATACCACAGAATTGGTTAAACCAGTCTTGCAATATTACTTAAACAATCAAATGGTAACTGAAAATCTATCTTATTCTCCTACAATTAAAATTCTCAAAGGAACAAATGGCGATGTAATACAAATATGGGCTGAACACAAAGACGGTGGACTACCTGTTTATGATGCTTTATATAGTATGACTGGAGAACTTTTGGCTGTCTGTTACGGTCTTAGGGTGTCAGCATACAAAGCTATAAATATTATGAGTATGGGTGATTATGAATATATACTTGAAACATACGGAATAGAAGATATAGAACAACAAATGAATGATAATATGTTTTCTGCCAGAATAGATAATTGGTAAGAAAATGTCAGTAACAACGCAGGATAACGGCAAGCCGTTCCCTGCTGAACCATTATCAATAATAAATAAAATAACAACATGAGAAAGCAATTCATTCAACAATCTGATAGCCAGAAAAGAGCAAGGAATTTCTTTAATACTATTACTTCTGGCGACACCTTGCAAGTTATTGTAGGTCAAGATAATAGTGGTACATTTTTGTTATGGCAAGACGAATATTATATGGAATCGTATTTGAATGTATGCAATTTGACCATAAAGCTAAGTAAAGTCAATACCATAAATTTTCTGAAATGGCTTAAAGGAAACAAGCAAGACTTATCATTCTTGATTCATCCGGTGTTCGGACAAGAATGCCTAGCCCTCAATGCGAGAGAATTATCAAAAGAAATAGTATCCAATATGGATAGTGACGGTGATTATTACGATACATTAAGAGAAAATGACTTGTTATGAAAACGAATAGAACAAATAATAAGATTCAAAGAGAGTTGTTCTGTACTGACATACAGAACAAAAACACAGAAGGTATATTCGAGAAGTTATTTGAAACTTCCATTGAGGAACTCCTTTCTGATTATGATGAATATGATGAAATAGACGAAGATCCTATCGAGATAGAAGATAAGGGCGTTATGATTGGTTTCTTGCCCGAAACCAGTAAAGAGCCTGCCCAAATTGAGTATATTGATTTGGATATAAAGAGTAATCCGTACAACATGGAATATCTCTCTGTAACATTGCCGATTTCTTTTGATGCACAGATTGAAACGGTATTATCTTCTTATAAAAATCTAAGAATATTCTATTCTCTTTATGATATAGAGAAGCCGGAAGTAATAGTCTTTCACCATGAAAATTTACGGTACGAACTCTTAGTGACAGAAAAACTTTCCATAAGCAGAATAAGAGTATGTCGCAGCGAAAACGAATCGACCGTAAACATGAGAACCTATTATCCTTTTGGTGAAGAATGTGAAATCTTGCCATAATGAATATGCTTTCTTAGAGAATTATATTGATAACGAGCCAAGTTAGCTGCTAAACGCAGCTCCTTGTCAAACCATGTTTGCCCTGCATGGGCAACAACTATAGGGTGTAAGTCCCGAACGAGCCTTGATAGTAGGAATCGTTAGCCAAGGGCAAGGGTGTCCACCGTGAGGGGAATCCGAAGGAAGCCGGAGGCAAAGTCCCGGTCTGACGCACAGAAACCGGATATAAGGCATGTACAAGTGGACGAGTCTGCATGTCAAGATGAAGTCCGATACTATCCGAAACTTGTATGTGTAAATCCGGCAGATGGATGGGATGAAAGTTGTTGTTCTTAACGGGGGAGGTCTTCCGGACACGTATTCGTAACAGGCGTGGTTGAAACAAGATTTCTCTTGCATATATGGAAGTTCTTCCATATTTAATATTGATTATTTCTTCATGAAAAAGTAATTTGAAAATATTATTTTTGCAGGCATAAAATTCATAACAATAGCTATGGACGATTATTATCAACAGGTTTAGGCAGGCAAAGGTAGACTCAATGCCTTTGTTTGCCGATTGAAATGACAAAAAAAGGTATTATGAGAAAATTTTTGAATTGCAAAAGCGGGTTTGCAGAGCAGATGGTATGGCAGACAGACTGCTGGGTTAGTGTGGTACAACCGACACCGGAGGATGTGCGGTATCTGACGGACGAGTTATTGATCCCCCAGGCTTTTTTATCGGATATTGAAGATGTGGACGAGCGCCCCCGTATGGAAACAGAGGATGGGTGGACGTTGATGATTTTGCGTATCCCTTATCGGAATATGCATGATGATATTCCTTTTATAACCGTTCCGTTGGGTATTGTAATGAATGAAAATTGCCTGGTGACTATCTGTCATTATGAAACGGATATGTTGCCGGATTTCTTGATTTATATGAGGCGAAAAGGATTGGAGGTTCGGAATAATTGGGATTTGTTGTTCCGGCTGTTCTTATCCTCGTCTGTATGGTATCTGAAGTCTCTCAAGCAGTTGAACAATCAAAGCCGTGCTGTGGAGAAAGAGTTGGAACGTTCGATTCAGAATGCAGAGCTGCAGCGGTTGTTGAAGATTGAAAAATCGTTGGTGTTTTTTATCACCTCTTTGAGAGGTAATGACAATTTGCTGATAAAGTTGAAGATGTTGAAAAGCCAGCGGCAGTATTTCGACCTTGAATTGGTGGAAGATGTGGAAATTGAATTGCGGCAGGCGCAGGATACTTCGAGAATTTACAGTGACATTTTGAGCGGAACGATGGATGCTTTTGCCTCTGTGATCTCCAACAATTTGAATGTTATCATGAAACGTATGACTGCTATTTCGCTGTTGCTGATGATTCCGACCTTGATTGCCAGTTTGTATGGTATGAATATCCGGAACGGCTTGGAGGAGGCTCCTTACGGTATGTGGCTGATTGTCGTGATTTCTGTTTTGTTGTCGGTGGTGATTTTTGGATTGTTTAAAAGAAAAAAATGGCTTTAACTCTTTCTTAACATGGTGGCGTTTAAACTTTTCTTTATGGATGCTGTCTAATGGCATGAAGAGATGAGTGTAATCGGATTATAGATAAATTATGGAAAAAAATTTGATGAAACCCCTGCAAAAAGTATTTTCTTTGGTTTTATCTGTGACTTTTTGTGTGCTGTCTGTCGGCTGTGCATCCAAAACAGACAGTGGAACGGTTCCAAGGAAAAAAGCTGCCGGTGTGTTGCCGGTGACCGGTATTGTGGCTAAGACTTCCATGACAGCCAACGGTATTCCCGTGAATGGTACGATGTTGGCGAATGAAGAGGTGGAATTGGTGTCGGAAATTGTCGGAAAAGTCAAGAAGATTTATTTTGAAGAGGGTGCTTTTGTGAAAAAGGGGCAGTTGTTGTTGAAGGTGGATGATGCCGATTTGCAGGCACAGTTGATGCGGGCTCAGTTTGAACATAAGTTGTTGGCCGAGAAACTGGAGCGTCAGCGTATCTTGCTGAAGCGCGAGTCTGTCAGCAGGGAAGCGTTTGACCAGCTTCAGACCGACTATAATATGCTTGAAGCGGATATCGAATTGTTGGAGGTTAAAATCAGCCGTACGGAAATCAGAGCGCCTTTTGATGGGGAAATGGGATTCCGGTATGTCAGTGAAGGCAGTTATGTGCAGGCAAGTTCTAAAATTGCCACGATTGTGGATAACTCTGTATTGAAATATGAGTTTTATGTGCCGGAACGGTATGCCGGCAATAACTTGGACGGTAAGGAGGTGATGTTTAAGGTGACAGGCAACGATGAGTTGTATTCTGCGAGGGTTTATGCTGTAGACCCTTTGATAGATGTGAAGACCCGTATGATTTTTTTGCGTGCCCGTTTTAAAAACAACCGTCATGAATTGATGCCGGGTATGTTTGCCAAAGGTAATCTGGTATTGGGCGGTAAAAGCGAATTTATTGCTGTGCCGACAGAAGCGGTCGTGCCGGAAATGGACGGAAAACGTTTATGGGTGTTGAGAGACGGGAAGGCGGCGAGCGTTCCTGTGGAGACAGAAAGTAGGGATGAGAAGAATGTGGAGGTCATTTCGGGTATTGCTGTCGGAGATACGATTCTGACGGGAGGACTTATGCAATTGAGAGAAGGAATGGCTGTGTCTGTGACATTAAAACGTTAAGAGAGTCTATGCATTAATAAATGTACAACTGACAAATGAGTTTATCATCTACTTGTATAAAAAGACCGGTGTTTGCAACGGTGATGAATATTATCCTGATGCTATTGGGATGTATCGGTCTTGTATTTTTAGGGGTCCGTGATTATCCGAGTGTGGATCCGCCTGTTATTTCCGTATCTACCAGTTTCCCCGGGGCTAATGCCGATGTGATGGAAACACAGGTGACGGAACCTTTGGAATCGGCTATCAACGGTATTCCGGGTATTCGTTCGTTGACGAGCCAAAGCCGGGATGGGCGTAGTAATATTACCGTGGAGTTTGAATTGAAGGTGGATCTGGAAACTGCTGCCAATGATGTGAGAGATAAAGTATCGGGAGCTATGTGGAAATTACCGGATGGAATTGATGCTCCGACTGTCAGTAAGGCAGATGCGGATGCCCAGCCGATTTTTGGTGTATCGTTGCGCAGCGATAAGCGTTCGTTGATCGATTTGAGCATGTATGCCGAACAATATTATAAAGAACGGTTACAGACGATTGCCGGTGTCAGTAGTGTGTCTGTTTGGGGAGAAAAGCGTTATTCTGTGCGTCTGCGTATGGACCCGTCTTTATTGGCTGCATATGGTGTTACTCCGATGGATGTGAGGGATGCTGTGTCGAGAGAAAATGTGGAGTTGCCATCCGGACGTATTGAAGGTGATAATACGGAGTTGACAATCCGCACGTTGGGGCGTTTGATGACGATAGAGGACTTTAATAATATGGTAATCTTGGAGGATGGTGATAAGGTGGTGCGTTTCAGTGATCTGGGCATCGCGGAAGTGGATGCCGAAAATACACGTTCTATCATGAAACGAAATGGGGTGCCGATGGTCGCCTGTGTGATTATTCCGCAGCCGGGAGCCAATTATATTGATATTGTAGATCGGGCCTATAAGGTGATGGAGGAGATGCAGAAAGATTTACCGGATGATGTGGAGGCTGGTGTCGCTTTTGATAATACGGTGTTTATCCGTAATTCTATTAATGAGGTGAAGGATACGATTGTTGAGGCTTTTGTTTTGGTCGTGTTGATTATTTTCCTTTTTCTTCGAAATTGGCGGACGACATTGATTCCGGTATTGGCTATTCCAATATCATTGGTAGGAGCTTTTTTTGTGATGTATTTGGCTGATTTCTCTATAAATATTTTGACTTTGTTGGCCATTGTGTTGGCCATTGGTTTGGTAGTGGACGATGCGATTGTTGTGATGGAAAATATTTACTCTAAGATAGAGCTGGGAATGTCACCATTGGAGGCCGGGCATAAAGGTTCGAACGAGATTTTTTTTGCAGTAGTTGCGACAACAGTGGCTTTGGTTGCGGTGTTTGTGCCGATTGTGTTTTTGCAGGGGACTACCGGACGTCTGTTTCGTGAGTTCAGTATTGTGATTGCAGGGGCTGTGGTGATTTCATCTTTTGTTGCATTGACTTTTACTCCAATGATTTCAACTAAGTTGCTGACTCGCAATGTGACGGATAATTGGTTCTATCGTAAGACTGAACCTTGGTTTGAGAAGATAATTGGAGGATATTCTCGGGCTTTGGAAGTTTTTCTGAAGGTGAGGTGGTTGGCTCCCTTGGTGTTGATTGGTGCTGGAATCGTAATCTGGCTATTATGGACGATGCTTCCCTCTGAGATGGCTCCTTTGGAAGACAGGTCGAATATCCGTATTAATTCAACGGCTCCGGAAGGTGCGACTTTTGCTTATATGATGAGATATGCTGATGAATTAGGTGAATTTATAGAAAATGAAGTTCCGGAGCAGGATAAGATTATTCAGATGATAGGAGGAGGAAATACGAATCGCGCCAATGTGAATCTATGGTTGCAGACTCCGGAAAATCGTGATAGAAAGCAGCAGGAAATTGCAGACGAATTGTCGTTGAAGGTCCGTGATTTTACGGGGGCCCGAACGATGGTGTCTCAGCAGCAGACATTTGGTGGCAGGAGAGGTGGTTTGCCGGTGGAATATGTGATTCAGGCAAAAAATTTAGATGACTTGAAGCGTGTGTTGCCTCATTTTATGGATGAGGTAAGCAGGAGTCCGGTTTTTTCTGTGGCCGATGTGAATTTGAAATTTACAAAACCGGAATTGACGGTTAATATCGATAGGGATAAGGCTGCTGTATTGGGCGTTTCAATGAAGAATATTGCTCAGACTTTGCAGCTTACGATGAGTGAGCAACGTGTGGGATATTTTATTTTGAATGGTAAACAATATCAGATTTTGAGCGAGATTGATAAGGCTTATCGTAATAAACCGTCCGATTTGCAGAATATTTATGTGCGGAATGACAAGGGAGAATTGATTGCTTTGGATAATCTGGTGACTATCAGTGAAAGCTCCATGCCTCCTCAACTATATCGTTATGACCGGTTTGTGGCTGCTACGGTTTCGGCCGGTCTGTCTAAACGGCAGACGATTTCGCAAGGATTGGCGGAAATGGACCGTATTGCGGCAATGGTATTGGATGATAATTTTAAAACGACGCTTTCCGGGAGTTCCAAGGATTTTGTGGAAAGTTCTTCCAGTTTGTTGTTTGCTTTCCTGTTGGCATTGGTATTCATCTATTTGGTTTTGGCTGCCCAGTTTGAGAGTTTTAGGGATCCGTTGATTATCATGTTGACCGTGCCGTTAGCTTTGATTGGTGCTATTGTGGCTTTGTGGTGGTTTGGGCAGACGATGAATATTTTCAGTCAGATTGGTATTATTATGCTGATTGGTCTTGTGTCTAAAAATGGCATTTTAATTGTGGAATTTGCAAATCAACGCAAGGCGATGGGAGAATCGTTGTTGGAAGCGGTGAAGAATTCGGCTGTGGCTCGTTTCCGTCCTATATTGATGACAAGCCTGTCTACGGTTTTGGGTATTTTACCGATGGCAATGGCTACGGGAGCCGGTGCCGAAAGCCGTGTAGCCATGGGTATTGCTGTGGTGGGGGGAATGGTTTGTGCTACTTTCTTGTCTCTGTTTGTGATTCCGGCAATTTATTCCTATTTGTCGAAAGAGCTGAAGGATGTTGTACGTGAAGATGTGCACAAAGAGTAGGCGATGATGATAAATGAATCAATTTTGTATGGTTATGAAAAAGAAGATTTTTATATATGCAGGTTTGGTTGCTTGGCTCTGTTTGTTGTCGGGAGTTGAAAATATTTGTGAAGCACAGAAATATTCCGATGAGAGGATTATGACCTTGGACAGCTGTATTCGACAGGCATTGAGAGCTAATTATTCGATACAGATTGTCAGAAATGAGGAAATGCAGGCTGAAAATAATGTGACAATAGGTCCGTTTTTGCCTGTTGTATCATTGCAGGCATCACAGGACCAGACGATTGCAAACAGGAAAATGGAATCTGATGGTGTCGCCGATGAACAGGATTGGGCGCGTTCGAATAACCTGTTTGCCGGAATTGCCTTAAATTGGACGTTGTTTGATGGCATGGAGATGTTTGTGGCTTGTGACCGGTATGAGGAATTGATGGCCATAGGGGAATTAAATACCAAAGCGGCTGTGGAAAATCTGATTGTCGAGGTAGCTTCGTGTTATTATGAAGTGGTCCGGCAGCAGAGTAAGGTGGATGCTGCGAGACATTCTTTGGATTTGTCCATGTTGCGTTATAAGGAGGCTTATGACAAATATGTATTGGGATCGCTATCCGGTTTGGAAGCATTGCAGGCAAAACTGGATTTAAATGCCGATAGTTCTACCTATATGCAGGAGCAGCAGGCATTGAAAAGTGCTTATATCACACTGAATACGGTGATGAATGCCGATTTGCATAGACACCAATATATCAGGGATTCGATAGTGTTAAGAACTCCGCTGCAATTTCAAGAACTGGAGAGAAACGTGTTGGAATGTAATACGACTTTACAAATAGGCAGAAAAAATTGTAAAGTGTCTGAATTGGATATGAAGATTGCTCGTGCAGCCTTGTTCCCTAAATTGAATTTTCAAGGTGGTTATAATTTTAGCCAGATAAAGTCTCCGTCTAAAGTGACAACTTTGAACCGTTCGAACGGACCTTATTGGGGCTTTTCGCTTAGTATGAATGTATTTAACCGTTTGGAAAATCGGAGGAAAATCAGAAATGCCAGGTTGGATATGGCAAATTCTGAACTGACATATCAGGAGGCTGAGTTACAGGTAAGGTCGGATCTGGTGCAATTATATAATATTTATACGAATAATTTGCTGTTGGTGAATTTTGAAAAAGACAATGCTCGTATTGCTTTTGAAAATTTGGATGCTGCTATGGAAAATTATAAATTGGGTTCTTTGGCAGGAATAGAATTTCGTGAATTTCAACGCAGTTATATAGATGCTGTTGACAGGAAAGTGTCTGCATTATATGATACGAAAATTTCAGAGTTGTCGCTTTTGTTGATTAGCGGACAGATTATGAGGTGAATCTATAAATTATTGCTATCTTTGTTGGCAGAGTTATAACTTTAAAAATGAAATGTAATGTGTCGAGTTTTAATTATCGGTGCCGGTGGAGTTGGTACCGTCGTTGCGCATAAAGTTGCGAAAAATAAGGTATTTACTGATATTATGATGGCCAGCCGCACTAAAGCGAAATGCGATGAAATTGCAGCTGCAGTTGGTGGAAACCGGATTCAGACAGCTCGGGTAGATGCAGATAGCGTTCAGGAGTTGTGCGAATTGATGCGCTCTTTCAAACCGGACATCGTGATTAATGTGGCATTGCCTTACCAGGATTTGACTATTATGGATGCATGTTTGGAATGTGGCGTGAATTATCTGGATACGGCGAATTATGAGCCGAAAGATGAGGCACATTTTGAATATAGCTGGCAGTGGGCTTACCAGGACCGTTTCAAAGAAAAAGGTCTGACGGCAATCTTGGGTTGTGGATTCGATCCAGGGGTCTCTGCTATTTTTACAGCTTATGCTGCCAAGCATCATTTTGATGAAATACATTATTTGGATATCGTTGATTGTAATGCCGGTAACCATGGAATGGCATTTGCAACGAATTTTAATCCTGAAATCAATATCCGTGAAATTACACAAAACGGACGTTATTGGGAAAATGGTCAATGGGTGAAAACCGGTCCGCTGGAAATTCATAAGAGTTTGACTTATCCCAATATCGGGGAACGTGATTCTTATTTGTTGTACCATGAAGAGTTAGAGTCTTTGGTAAAAAATTATCCGACAATCAAGCGGGCCCGTTTTTGGATGACATTTGGACAGGAGTATCTGACCCACTTGAGAGTTATTCAGAATATAGGCATGGCTCGTATTGATGAAGTAGAATATAATGGCACTAAAATTGTGCCGTTGCAGTTCTTGAAGGCTGTATTGCCTGACCCCAAATCATTGGGTGAGAATTATCATGGAGAAACTTCTATCGGTTGCCGTATCCGCGGTATTAAAGACGGTAAGGAACGTACTTATTATATTTATAATAATTGTGATCATGAAGCTGCTTATAGAGAGACTGGTACGCAGGCGGTTAGTTATACTACTGGCGTGCCGGCTGCATTGGGAGCCGCTATGTTTGCCCGTGGTTTGTGGAAAGGAGCAGGTGTATATAATGTAGAACAGTTTGATCCGGATCCGTTCTTGGCTGAATTGGGAGAACAGGGATTGCCTTGGGTTGAGAAATTTGATATTGACCTGGAGGTATGACGGATAAAGATATTATTTTGAGGGATTGGGATTGTTCCTCTGTGCCTTCTCCGTGTTATGTTTTGCATGAAACGTTGTTGGAGGAGAATATGAGGGTGATTGATAAGGTGAGAAAAGCTACGGATGTTGAGGTGATTGTTGCTTTGAAAGCTAATGCCATGTGGAGTATTTTCCCGGAACTCAGAAAGCATTCTGATGGAGCCACTGCCAGTTCGCTGGCAGAGGCTCATCTTGTTTTTGAGGAATATGGAACACCCTCACATACATACGCTCCTGTTTATTCCGAGAATGAAATCAGTGAAATCTTGAGTTATAGTAATCATATCACATTTAATTCTTTGAGTCAGTATGAGCGTTTTGGAGAACGTGCCTTGCAGGCAGGTGTTTCTTGTGGTTTGCGGGTAAATCCAGAGTTTTCAACCGTTAAAACAGATTTGTATAATCCGGCAAGTCCGACATCTCGTTTAGGTGTTCGTTCGGCAGATATTTCAGAGTGGCCTGATGGAGTGGAGGGATTACATTTTCATTCTTTGTGTGAGTCGCGTCCTGCTGATTTGAGGGAAACATTGAAGGCAATTGAAAATCGTTTCGGGCATTTTTTCCATAAATTGAAATGGCTGAATATGGGAGGTGGACATCTGATGACTCATAAGGATTACGATGAAGATGAATTGATTCATATATTATGTGATTTCCGGACACGCTATCCTCATCTTCGGATTATTCTGGAACCGGGCAGTGCTTTTACATGGGATACTGGGTGTTTGGTATCGACAGTGGAGGATAAGGTGTTCAATGGTGGTACAAACATATTGATGTTAAATGTGTCTTTCGCCTGTCACATGCCGGATTGTTTGGAGATGCCGTACAAACCGGTTATTCTCGGAGCACATGATCCTGAAGTGGGAGAAAAGGTGTGGAAAATGGGAGGGAATAGCTGTTTGGCCGGTGATTTTTATGGAGATTGGGCATTTGATGAAGGTTATGAACCTCAAGTGGGAGATAAGATAGTATTTCGGGATATGATTCATTATACTATGGTGAAGACTACCATGTTTAATGGAGTGACACATCCATCTATTGGTATATGGAGTCCTGAAAAAGGTTTTCGTCTGATAAAAAAATTCAGTTACAGGGATTATAAGATGAGGATGTCTTAAAGGTATCCGTCTCTATTTTGTATGTATGTGCGCCATTTATCTATAAGCTGCTGCATATCTTGGGGTATTTCAGAATCAAAAGACATTCTCTCTCCGGTAATCGGGTGCTCGAAACCAAGCGTTTGGGCATGTAAGGCTTGGCGCGGACATGTTTCAAAGCAATTGTTTACAAATTGCTTGTATTTTGCAAAAGTTGTCCCTTTAAGTATTTCGTTACCTCCGTATTCTTTGTCGTTAAACAGAGGATGTCTGATATATTTGAAATGGGCTCGTATTTGGTGTGTACGTCCGGTTTCCAGTATACATTCTACTACATTTACATAGCTAAGGCGTTCCAGTACGCGATAGTGCGTCACTGCGTGTTTGCCATGACTGCCATCAGGAAAACATGCCATCACTTTTCGGTTCGTTAGATTGCGGCCGATGTGTCCAATGATGGTGCCTGTCTCTGTTTCAAGATTACCCCAACATACGGCAATATATTTACGATCGGAAGTTTTATGAAAAAATTGTGATGCCAGATGGTTTTTGGCTTTTTCAGTTTTGGCTATGACTAAAAGTCCTGATGTATCTTTATCTATGCGATGAACTAGTCCTGGGCGAGGATCATTTTCTTTGAAAAGTGGATTGTCTTTTAAATGCCAGGCCAAAGCATTTACCAATGTACCTCTATAATGTCCATAGGATGGGTGTACCACCATCCCTGCAGGTTTATTTACCACCATAAGATAATCATCTTCATAGACAATATTAAGGGGTATATCCTCAGGTATTATTTCAATTTCTCTGCGAGGATAGGACATAACAATCGTTACAATGTCTTTCGGCTTGACTTTATAGCTTGACTTGACCGGTTTGTCATTGACACGTATGTTGCCGGCATCCGCTGCTTCCTGTATCTTGGTGCGGGAGGCATTGGGAAGTCGTGTCATGAGAAATTTGTCTACACGTAATAAAGTTTGACCGCTATCAGTCTCTATACGGTGGTGCTCATATAGTGCGGACATAGCCTCTTCTTCATCATCGTTTAGCACTTCTTCTATTTCTTCAATCTCTTCTAACATGCTATTTTTTTATAAGAATAGTATCTAAAGCGGCTATTTTTTTATTGTCTGAGGTAATATATATATCAATGGTACTACCTTGTTCAATGGGAAATTCTGTATCGGGATTTTGTTGATAGACAATGGAATTTGTGCGATTCTCTGACGTTATGCTTCCATCAGGAATAATTTCTCCTATGTTTAGATAGGATTTTCTTAAAAGATTGATGGCTTCCTTTAATTTTTTGCCTAATATAAATGGCACGGCTACTGTTGTATTACTGTTGCCGTCTCCTAATATGATGTCAATGGTGGCACCTTTGACAAGCAGTTCATTT
This sequence comes from Odoribacter sp., assembly GCA_020024465.1. Taxonomy (GTDB): domain Bacteria; phylum Bacteroidota; class Bacteroidia; order Bacteroidales; family Marinifilaceae; genus Odoribacter. The sequence goes on along the minus strand of JAHHTT010000019.1, from coordinate 22,011 downwards.
GGGAGAATATCCATCCCGTTGTGTTTCAGTGCAAGTACTAAATTCCGGAATTCTGAAGGCATATATTCTATTTTACCGATTTGAAATCCTCTGGATTCCAGGGTTTGTAAGGTCTGTCGGTATGCTGCATTTTTCAGATTAGGGAATATTACTTTCTCTGGATGGCATGCATTAATAGTCAGGTGGAGTATGCGACCTTCTTTTACATAGGAACCTGGGGTTGGGTATTGTTCAACTATTGCACCGGGCTTAATATGATCATCATATAATGAGTCGATGACTTGAATTTTTAATCCCATTTGTGTTGTAATCGTTAGGGCTTCCTCCTGCGTGAAATCCTGAAGGGAAGGGACCGTGATAAAGGTACCATGCTCTGTATAATCATCTAACCAATATAGGACATAGGTGCTGATTCCGCAAATAAGTATCAATGCGACAAGCAGATTGAGCAAAAAGAAATTGAATTTTGCAGATGTTTTTTTCATAGATATCGTAATAATGATGCAAAAATAACTCAGTTTTTTTAATTATCTATGACTTTATTCTTAAATTTGCCACTTAAAGGTCCTAAATGATATTGATTTAATGAAAATGTATAGGTTCAGACTTTTATTGGTTGTTTTTCTTTCATGCTGTTTTTTGAAGATATTTGCCCAAGAGGGGAAAATACAGAAATCAACAGAGATCGTCGTTATAAGGGGAGAGAGTTATTATTTGCATACAGTGCTACCTGGACAGACTCTTTATTCTATTTGTAAAGCATATAATGTATCTGTTGAAGAGCTGAAAAAATTGAATGATAAGAAAGAGGATAAATTGAGCATTTATGAAGTATTGAAAGTTCCTTATATAGAGTCTTTTGTCTCGCAGGATGATAAATATTATTATCACAAGGTAGCAAAAGGTGAAACGCTTTATTCCATTGCCAGGCATTATGGAATGAAACCCAGGAAATTGATAAAGCATAACAGTGAGTATTCAACTTATCGGCCTTTAGCTGTGGGGGCATTTGTCAAAGTCCCGTTGAATGGTATGGACCGTTCGAAGATTCCTGTTGCTAAGCCTGAGAATGAGATAGTGTACAAAGATAGCAGGATGTCGGAGGGACAAAAGGCTGAAAAAGTAAATGCGACAAGAGATTCGGTGGTCTTAAAACAACATCAAATTGTTGTGGCTGATACGGTAAAAGAAAATGCCATTAGTGCTTTAAAAGCAGCGGTTTCGTCAGATTCTTCAGTTAAGATAGCATTAGTTTTGCCACTACATGCAAGAGAATATCCTGATTACAGAGATTCTTTACCGGATTTTCAAACAGTCAGGGTAGAGGCACGTTCGGAGCAGTTCTTGAATTTCTATGAAGGTATTTTGCTTGCTGTAGACAGCTTGAAAAAAACGGGGAGTCGGATTCAACTGTACGTTTTTGATTCTGAGAAGAATCCTGTAAAGATGCAGTCTTTGGCAAATAAACTCAACCAATTGGCGCCGGATTTGATTATTGGACCTGTTTATGCTTCTGTAGCTAAAGTATTGGTTGATAATTTGGAAGATAAGAATACTCCAATCGTATTCCCTCTATCTGCAAGGGGGGGAAATCTGGCTGTTTACAAGAATGTCGTACAAGTCAATTCTTCTTTCTCCGGCTTGATAATGAACATGGTTGAGTGGCTGAAAGATAAAAGCAGTAATGCTAATATTATTCATATTCGCACATATAATGAGGGAGAGGATGCTGCGGAAAGACAAATTTTAAAAGAACAATTTGCAAAAGTTGTAGGTATGTATTCCTTTACATGGGACTTGGAGAGAATTACTTTGGATTCGCTGAAATCAATGTTGGTACCTGAGCAAGAAAATATAATTGTTATTCCGACAACAAAAGAAGCGGATGTCAGTAAAATATTACCGGTATTGACGGCTTTCGCCGGAAATTATCAGATTTCTGTAATTGGATTGCCGGAATGGCAACAGTTTTCATCGATAGACTTTGAAAATTTCTACAAGTTGGATACAAAATTGTTTACTTATTGTTATGTCGATTATTTTTCAAATGCTGCAAAATGTTTGGCGGAGAAATATCGTAAATATTTTTATTCAGAGCCTTCAACTTTAGTTTATAAAGCTTTTGATATGGGAATGTACTTTATTGGACTGGCAGATACATATGGATATAATACTTTAGATGCCATAAGTAACCTGGCACAGGAAAAAGATTTCTCATTGTTTAAGTTCGGTAAGATATCTGATGGTGTTGCTTTGGAAAATCAGGCATTCTATATTGTGCACTTTTCGTCAGACTACCAGATAAAGATAGAAAAATATCGATAGATTATTTGATGACTTTACCGCCATATTTCCATGTCTTACGATAATAATCTTCTTCGAGATGACTGATGATAACACCTCTAGAGGTGGAAGCATGAATGAAATAACCGTTTTTAAGAAAAAGACCTACATGGTTTATTTTTTTACGTTTCTTGCTGGCTGTATTGAAAAAGACAAGATTTCCCGCCTTGAGATGACCTCTGCCTACACGGAGACAATCATTTTTAGCAATGTCTTCTGCTGAGCGTGAAAGATGCTTATGGTATACTTCCTGATAAAGGCTTCCAATTAATCCTGAGCAATCGGTACCTTTAAGAGAGGATCCGCCGCTCCTATAAGGAACTCCCAACCAATGGGATGCTGCCGTATAGAGTCGCAAATTATCTTTTTTGTTTAATTTGAATCCGAATTGCTTGGATAATTGCTCCCGTTGCATAGCCTCTTGTGCGAAGCGTTTGCTACTGCTGCATGAGGAGGAGAGTATCAGTAGAGGTAATAATCCGATAATGTAAATTAATCTCATAGTTTTTTTATATGTAGTTGTTCTTTCCTGTTTTTTTGTGTATTTATTCAAATTATATGCCATAATTCTTAAAGAGATTGCTTTTTATAAAAGCGTATTGAAATTGTTTGGTATTATTACGATATTTCATATTTTTACTTTTGAAAATATGGTGGAACGGATTTATTTTTAAAATCATGAATAAGATAGATTTAGAAGAATTAGCATTAGCCTTTCCTGATAATGAAGATTTGATACAAGTATATCAGGATTGGGGTGAGACCGAATATTTGCAGGAGATGTTTGCAGTATTGGATAATTATGAAAGAGATTGGAATAAAGAAAGTGAATTGGGTAGTTGGGCGGCTGAATTTATTTTGGACTTGTTGCAGGAAGAGGAAGACGAGTGGGAGAATATGACTCATGAAGAACGGATTGGGCGAATGAACGAGCTTTTGGATGAACGTTATGAAGATTTTCGGAGCAGTCACCAATTTGCGCGTATCAACAACATTAACCTTTATTTGAAGGAAGGCGAAGATTTGGATGCTATCCTTGCAGAAAATGATGATAAAATCATGTTCCCTGTTTACTATAGAGAAAAGTAAATTTAGTAAAGATATTTAGTCAGTTTTTCTTGTGTGTCATTCCAGAGAGAGTGTGCTTGGGGATGGTTATGATAGTATGGCTTTAGATGTTTTTCTTTTCCTGATGCAAACATTTTTCCGGAGATACCTTGAAATTGTTCGCTGATTAATAGACGGATTGCTGTATCTGCCCCTTGACGCGGTGTTCGAATAAAGGGGCGGAAGAAGATGTCTGTTAACGGGTCAAACCACATGTCCATACGGATGATGCTTGTTGAGACGATGCCGGGATCTGCAGCATTGACTGTTATGCCTTGGGTTATTATACGTTTTGAAAGTTCTTTCGTGAAGAGCCAAAGAGCCAGTTTTGTGTTGCTGTAAATAGGAATTCTCCAGAAACTGCCTTGGCCACCCTTTTCAAAAAAACAAGAGGTTATTTTACCGATAGCGTAAGTGCAGGATACCATGTTGACAATGCGTGAACCGGCATGCATCCGTGTAAGTAATAGATTCGTGAGTAAAAATGGTGCAAGATAATTCACGGCAACAGTTTCTTCGAAACCTTCCCTGGTTTGGGTAAAGTGGGTACACATGGTTCCTGCATTATTCATGAGCAAATCTATTGTAATATCTTTTTGTAGTATCTGTTTGGCCACTTTAGAAGTGGTGTCCATGGACGATAGATCTATTTCCATCACCTCTATGTGGGCTGTACCGATATTTTTTATGATTTGTCGTTTACGTTCTTCCCCTGATTCTGCAGAACGGCAAAGCATGATAACATGATAACCTGCTTGAGCGACGGCTTGGGTGATTTCTGTTCCCATTCCGCCGTCTGCTCCTGTAATGATAGCTGTATTTTTCATATTATGCGTTTTTTTCCAGTTTATCTATCTCCTTTTGCAAATGTATTGGTAATTGTTCATGGATATGCTGATGACAGGCCATGTCAAGTGTATACATGCGCGCAATACAATAATTGCTGTGTTTGCAATTGCAACGTGCCGTTTCTTCGACTTTCATACGGTTGACAAAGCCGGGTTCGTTGAGCAGGGCTCGTCCCATTTGTACAAATTCAAAGCCTTTGTTTAATACATCATCGATCATTTCTTTTGAGACGAGACCTCCTACATAAACCAGAGGTATATTTTTGATTTCCTCTCTGAATCGGAGGGCATCTTCTAAAAAATAAGCCTCCTGGAAGGGAATTGAGGGGATCATCAGGTGACCTGCCATACGAACTCCCCATTTTAGCCACCAGCAATTCATGTAATGGGTCATCGTTTTAATGGGCATACTTCCCCGCATGACGTACATTGGTGCTTTACTGACAAAACCTCCACTGAGGACCAGTGCTTGGGCGCCGTCTTGTACAAGACGGTGTCCAACTTGCAGACATTCGTCTATTTCCATTCCTCCCTTGAATCCATCACGCATGTTCATTTTTACCAATACCGCGATATCGTGTCCGGCTGCTTTCATGACTTCTTCCATCACCTCATCCATGAAGCGCATCCGGTTGGCGAGAGAGCCTCCATATTCGTCTTTCCGATGATTGGTATAGGGTGATAAAAACTGGCTGATCAGATAGCCGTGTCCTGCATGAACTTCTACGGCATCAAATCCTGCTTCCCGTGCAAGACGTACGGCATCTCCGTATGCTTTGGCTAAACAGTGGAGCTCGTCTTTTCGTAAACCGCGTACAAAGGTGGGAGAATAAAGATTGAAGCCGCTACATGCTCCGACAGGTGTCTCTCCACAGATTTTTTTATGTGACATATTGCCACAATGTCCTAGTTGGATACTGGCGGCGGCTCCTTCCTTGTGTATCGTGTCTGTCAGTTGTCTCAAACCTGGAACGATTTCTTGGCGCATCCATAATTGGCGATCAAAGGAAAGACCGCTTTGCGTAACTGCTGTGTATGCTACGGTAGTCATGCCAACACCTCCGGCTGCGACGGAGCGATGATAATCTAGCAATTCAGGAGATGGAGAATTGCCCGGGCACATACTTTCAAAGGCTGCAGAACGGATAGTCCTGTTTTTGAGAGTTAAGGAACCGATTGAAGCTTCTGTAAAAAGTATCGATTTTTTCATGGTATAGTGTTAGAAAATAAATGGTATCAGACATTTGCGTTTACCGACAGCCTCTGCGCCGAATTCATTGATATATCTTTTATGAATGGCATATGCGCGAGGTGCAAGGTTAGCGAAAGTCCATATGACAAAAATTAAGGCTGCCGGACTTTGGGTCAGTATGGCAAAACCTGTCCACTCTATGAGTTCTCCGAGGTAGTTACCGCTTGTTACCCAGTTGTATACTCCTTTTTGGGGCAAGTAATGGCGTGTATCGCCGGCCGGACGTAAGGTGCGTATCACATGGTCGGAATGAAGGTTGATAATCATTCCGGCAACGAATACGATAATGCCGGATATAAAAGCCGGTGTAGATAACCATTGTTGGGTATAAAGCGACGACGGTGCAAGATGAAACAGACTTTCGCCCAACAGGAATCCATTGATGGTGTTGAAAATAAAACCCATCAGCAGAATACTCAGGGGCATTTGGCTTTTCCCTTTCATGAGCAGAGGGAAAATAAAAGAACGTTGAAAATAATGGATTTCAAAAAGCAGAAAGAATATTAATTCCGGCATTTCAAACCGTACACTGCTCGACCACCAAAAATACAACATTACAAGAAAGGCTGGAGTTTCCATTAATATCCAACCTATTTTATTGGGGAGGCTCCGACCCCATGCCCGACTTCTGAAAATACCATAGCCGGCACGGATAAAAAATAAAGCTATAAAAACAACGCCTGCCAAGTAAGGCATAATTACCATCAGTGAAGTATATAGTTGTTTCTCCAGTTCCTGCATGATTATATATGTTTGAAAATGTTTTTATTATTTGTTTTCGACAGCTATTTTTATTACTCCATCCGATCTGTTCTCAAAGATACGGTAGGCTTCTTCAATGTCTTTCAGTGCAAAACGATGGGTGATAAGGGGTGTTGTATCAATCTTTCCTTTTTCAATCAATTGTAGTATCTCTGTACTGTCGCAACTGTCGACGCCTCCTGTTTTGAAGGTCAAATTCTTGCCGTACATTTCTGGTAGGGGAAGAAGTTGCGGTTTATCGTAAAGGGCAACGATTGTGACAATAGCATTGGGGCGGGCACAATCCCAGGCTAAACGGAAGGAATCGCTGCTTCCCGCCACTTCCAGGACAACATCTGCCCCGCCATGGTCGCTATGACGGAGAACAAATTCTTTGCAATGCTCCGGTTCGGTCACCAGAACATTGGGATAATGTCTGCGGATAAATTGAATGCGTTCCGGCAATTTTTCACAGATAATGATGCGTCGGGGTGTGTGCAACATGGCGCACAGCAAAGTACATACTCCCGTGGGACCGGCTCCGATGATGAGTACCGTATCCTCCGTGGTGATTTCTGATATGCGGGCTGCCCAGAATCCGGTAGCCAATATATCGCCGGCAAACAGTGCCTGCTCATCGCTGACTGTTTCCGGTATGCGGCATAGTCCTTGGTCGGCATAGGGTATACGGACATATTCTGCCTGTCCTCCGTCTATCCGGCAGCCTAATGCCCAGCCTCCATGAGGGTCTGTACAATTGTTTACATAGCCGTGTCTGCAGAAAAAACATTCTCCACAAAAGGTTTCCACATTGACAGTTACCCGGTCTCCGGGTTTCACTAAGGATACTGCAGCCCCGACCTTTTCAACGATACCTACCATTTCGTGCCCTACCGTAATTCCGGGGACCGCTCTTGGGACACTGCCGTGTTTGATGTGTAAATCGCTGGTGCAGATGCTGCTGAGGGTGACTCGTATAATGGCATCACGTGCATCCTGAAGAACTGGTGCCGGTTTTTCCGTTAATTTGAATTTGCCGTCTTCTATATAGGAATATGTAACCATATTGTCTGTTCTGTTGTTTGATGACAAAGGTACTAAATATTAGGCAATCGGTAGTTTTTTTTATGGTTTGTAACTGTTAATCTGTTGTGATTTTTATTTTACTGCTACTTGGTCCGGTGCGTTTCACCTGAATTTGTGTGTGAATCCGGGTGGCTAGTTCTGTGACATGGCTGATGATACCCACACGCCGGCCTCCGAATTGGTGAAGTCGGTCAAGAGTGGTGATGACAATCTCCAGGTATTCATTGCTGAGTGTACCGAATCCTTCATCAATGAAAAGTGTATCCACATTGATTTTGTCTTTACTGATGGCAGAAAGTCCCAAAGCTAAGGCAAGGGAAACAATGAAGCCCTCTCCGCCGGAAAGTAATCCTACATTGCGGATTGCACCTCCTTGATGGTGGTCGGCGACATTGATGGTTAACGAGCCGTCTGTACATTCAAGTTCATAGCGGTTGCTGAGCATATGCAAATAGTAGTTGGCTTTTTCCAGGAGAGCTCTTAGGACATAACTTTGGGCTATTTTCTTGAATTTATCTCCTTGGGCTCCTCCGAAAAGACTTTCCAGTTGGTTCCAATTGTCTTTTTCGTGACGTAGCTGTTCCAGTTGTTCCTGTTTGTGGGCAAGCTGTTGAAGGCGTTCGGCATTATTACTTAGAATGGTTTGCAGTTTAATCTTTTCTTCATTGGCTGTCTTGGCAATTGAGTCAATGTCATTTTTGTGGATACTCAGACTTTCAATGGTGGCATCTTCCGGAATTGCGGGTTTTTGTCGGTTGTGAGTTTCAAATTGTGTGGCTAACTGACTGTAGGCTCCTCGTTTTTGTTGAATGTTTTTTTCTAACTGTTCTATTTCCTGTTTATACAGAGCGATTGTTTTGGTTGGAATCTGTATGAGTTGTCTGATGAGTTCGTCTGATATTTCAGGATGTTGCTGAAAATATAGATTAGCCTCGTCGGTTACAGTTTTTAAATGTTCCCGGGTTTGTTGAATGGCTCCTTGCAGCAGATTTATTTCATTGCTGAAATTGAGTAATGCCTGATTTAGTTGAGGCATTCTCTGTATGGCAGATGTCTCTGTTCCGGGGAATAGTTTTTTCAGTGAATCTGTCATTTCCTGGGCTGTTCTGACTTCAGAGGTCAAAAGGCTTTCTTGTTGGGTAAGAGTGGCGAATCTTTTGATATTATCAGTATAGAGTCGGGCTTTTTCCTGTATTTTAATGTTTAGGGAATTCAAATCAATATCATCCGATTGATCATCCGTTTGGATGAGTAGGCGAAGTTCACATCGGATGGTTTGAATATCTTTCTCTGTCTGTTCTGCCAGTCCTTTCTGATGGGCTGTCCGGGTGTGTAGAAGGTGGATGTTTTCCTGCTGGGTCTGATATGCCTTTCGGGCAGAGTCAACATGGGTACGGAGTTGTGTTAGAAGAGCTTCTGCTTTGCTTAGCTGTTCTTTTTGGATATAGGCGTCTTTTTGTATTTGCTCGTCTTTTTTATTTTGCAGTGTTACGGCTTCCAGCAAATCTGTCAGGCTGATAACGGCTCCTTGGGCTTGGTAGTCTGTATTAAAAGGCGAAGCCTTTTCTGTTGCCAGAAGAATGGCTTTGTCCAATGCTTCTTTCTTCTGTTGGAGTTTTTCTTTGTGATTGGTACAAACGGTTTGAAGCTGTACGATATTTGCTTGAGTTTGTACATACATCTGTTGCAGTCTGTCATGTCTTTGGCGGGCAGATTCTTTTAGACGTTTTGCTTCCTGAAGGGCTCCTTTCAGAATCATTTCCGTATGCAAACCATGCACGGTTGAGCCGCATAGCGGACATGTTTCAGATTCTTGAAACAGCGTTTGTAATTCTGCGATTTGGTCACATAAATTCTGTTTACCTTTGTACTGGTTTTCCAGTTCCAGCACTTCCTGTCTGGCTGAATTCAGTCGCTCGTTGAGTTTTGTTCTGTTGTCTTCTTCGTCGGCCAGTTGTTTCTTGTCTTTTTCGAACGAATGACTCTCTGCAGTGAAGTCCTCTGATTTTTCCAGATAATTGTTGACGGCGGTAATGGCTTGCAGTAGGGAATTGATTTTTTCTTTGCCTGTGTTGACAGTTTCTGCCAGTTCCTGTAAATTTAAATGTTCTGTCTTTTGACGGAGAACTTTAACCGATTCTTCCTGTTGCTTGCAGGTATATTCTGCTTTTTCTGCTTCCTGTTTGATTTCCGCCGATTTATTTGTCAGAATCTGTAACTTTTTTTGTTCTGCTGATTGGAACTCCTGGTATTTTTGCAGATAAGCATTTTTTTCATTCAATGTTTTGATATATTCTGCAATTTGTCCGGCAGCTGTATATATTGGAACATTGGACTGTTCGTCATCAATTTCTTTTTTGCACACATTAATTGTTTGTCGGATTTCAACTAGCTGTTTGTTCAGATAATTGAGACCGGCAAGTAATTCTATGAATTTGGAAACCTGCTTTGTTTGTTGTTGCTGTCTGTTTTCGATTTCCTGTTCGATATCAGTCCGGTTTTTTAGAATATTACGGATGTCTGTTGTGCTTTCCCAAAGTTGGAGGAGGGTCCTTTTCTTAATAATCTCTTCATGAGTTATTCTTTCTTGTAGACACTGTAGTTCTCTATGACATTGTTCAATGGCTTTTTGTTTGTCTGCATGTTCGGTCAGCCAGCGGAGTTGCTTTTCAATTGTTTTTGATTGGTCGGTCTGTTTAATATATTGCTGTTGCAGCTGCTCTATTTGTTGTTGGTAAGTTATTATTGTCTCTTCATGCAGGAGCTGGGCTCCCTGTATTTCACTGTTGGTTCTCTCGAATGCAATATTCTTGGCTTTGCTCAGGTCGAATATTTTTTTACCGATGCGGGCATAAATTTCCGTGCCGGTAAGTTTTTCTAGGATTTCGGCTTTTTCTTTTTCCTCGCTGTTCATAAACTTGGAAAACTGTCCTTGTGCCAGTATGGTTGTCCGGCAGAATTGTTCGAATGTCAATCCTACAACGTCTTGTATGGTTTGTCTTATTTCTGTTTCCTTTTGGAAATGAATGTCCGTTTCCTTACATTGTAGGGAGCGCTTTACGTTTTGAAGGACTCCGTCAGCTTTGTTTCTGGAGCGTCTGACACTCCAGACGGCTTCATAATGTTTCTCGTCATTCCCTTCGAAAGTCAGGGAAATAAAAGCTTCGGTTGTACCCCGGCGCATTAGTTGGCGGGGATTGTTGGTCTGTACCCCTTCTGCATCTTCATCTGCGCTCCCGATTTGTTTCAGATTGGGAGAGGTGTTGTAAAGGGCTAGACAGATGGAATTCAGTATTGTTGTTTTTCCGGAACCGGTCTCTCCGGTAATCAGAAATAAAGGTTCCGAAGCTAACGGCTCTTTGTCAAATTCCAGAGTTGCATCTTCAATGGAAGCTATATTGTGTATGGTAAGTTTTTGTATTTTCATGCCGGCTTTTTATAAGTGTTGTGTTTGCTCTTTTGCAACTTCCTCGATGGCCTGTCGCATTAATCCCGCCAACTCTTCACTAAGTTCATGCCCTTGTGTGCGCTTGTAGTGTCGGGAAGCTATGTCTATGGGCGGTATTTCTTTGATTTCTTCGACATTCAATGTTTTGTACAGGTCTTGGGGGAGAATGTTTTTCTGACGGACCATTTTGCGGATTTCACAGAACCGGCATTGTTTCTCTTGTGCGAGAGCATTGGCTCGATGTTCTGCATCTGCCGGTAAAATGCCCTCCTGATTTATCAGCAGACGGATATAGGAGTTGTCCGAATCATCCAATTGAGACAGGATTTTTAATGCTGTCTCCAGATTGCTGCCATTCTCCGGAATGCTTTTTACCTTGCGCAGAGGATGGATAGGAATACTTTCAATGACAGGAATCTTTTTAGCTCTTGTTATTTCTATATAGCTGACCGAATGTTCGTAGTCTTCTGTAAAACTGAGGGGTATCGGACTTCCGCTATAGCGGGCTGCATTTGGGGATTTGTTGATTGTCTGTGGTTTGTGAATATGTCCTAATGCCAGATAATCATATCCGTATCCCAAGGAGGAAAGCGGCTCTTGGTCCATGTCTCCGATCAGGTTATCGTCGTGTCCCCGGAGATCGCTTCCACTGATGGCAAGGTGTGCCATCATGACAACCGGTAAATGATGGGTGTTTTGTTTTTGTGTTTCGTCTAGCAATGCCTGGTAAAAGGATTGCTTGCGTTGGTCGCGGTCCATCCCGATTTGTATGGCCGGATAATTGGATGAATGGAAATAGGGGGCTGCAATGACAAATCCGCACTCTTTGATTTTCAGGATATATTGTGCCGGATTGAAGGTGCCGTCTTCATTACGCCGGCAACTTCCATATATATGGACTCCGAATGATTGCCATAATTGTCTGGCAACTTCCAGACGTGGACCGCTGTCGTGGTTACCGGCCGTAATGACAATTACCATTTCTTTGCATGCTTCGTGGAGGGAAAGAATGGATTCGACCAGTAATTTCTGGGTCGCTACTGTCGGTGCGGCATTGTCAAATATGTCTCCGCTGACCAATAAAACGTCCGGTTGTTTATTCTTGACAATATCGCAAAGCTGGTTTATGAAAAAACGGTGTTCGTCATTTCGGTCAAAACGGTAAAAATGTTGTCCCAGATGCCAGTCGCTGGTATGTATGATTTTCATGAGTTTTTGATTTTATATATACCAAGTCAATCTTATGTTGCTGTCGGATAGGTAAAGAGTCGTAAAAGTGATGTAGGTCTATTGTCGGAAAAATACTTCCGCTTCCTTGCGGGCTCCGTTTGCCTTAACAAATTTACGTTCGGCAATCCAATAGAGAATTCCTCCGAAATGACGGGCCCGTTGAGGACAGACTACAATGCAACGTCCGCAGGCAATACATCTGTTTTTGTCGGTCTTGCGGGGCGATTCTGCAGGGATGGCTCCGCTGGGACATAGACGGATACAGGTGCCGCACTGATTGCATTTGCTGTCACCTTGGGGAGCAAGGGGTATGTTCCCCGGTGTTTTGTATGGGCTTCTGCCTTTTACGGGCAACGGTTTCAAAGGAAAATTATCCGGCAGCCTTTCAAGAATCCGAGCGCTTTGGCCGGCAAAATCATCGATGATTTTATGATCGGCTTTATCCGGACGTGATTTCCCGACTTTGGGAAAAATGGAATGTTGTGCAATAAAGGCTCCTGCCGAAATGGGGGAAAATCCATTCCCAATGACAATATCCTGCAGTTCCAGCAAGGCATCGTCATAGTCGCGGTTGCCGTAGACTGCCGTTAAAATTGCGGGGGTATTCTTGCCTGTAATTTGTTCCAGTCTTTTTGCGCCCGGAATAGGAATCCGTCCGGCATATACCGGCATTCCGACAATCAGCAAATCATCGGATGCCAACGTTACCGGTTGGTCTATATCATTTTGTGTAAGGTCATACTCAATAATAATCCCCTGAAAACGGGTTGATATCTCTTTTATGATTTGACGGGTGGTATAAGTCGCACTGAAATAGGCTACATGTATGTTTTTTACTTTCATGATAGTGTGCTATTCGTTGAAACTGAATCTGATTCGGTTGATAATTGAGCGTCCCAAAGTCAGTTCATCAGTATATTCCAGATCGTTGCCAATAGAAATGCCTTTGGCGATAGTGCTGATAACCAGTTCTTCTTTGTTCTTCAATTTCTTGAAGATATAGTATCCCGTTGTATCCCCTTCGATGGTGGCACTAAGGGCAAAAATGATTTCGTGTATGTTTCCTTGTTCTACACGTTCGATTAACGAGGCAATGTGCAGGTCGGCAGGTCCGATACCGTCCATGGGTGAAATAATGCCCCCCAAAACATGATAGAGGCCGTTGTATTGTGAAGTCCCTTCGATAGAAAGGATATCTTTGATGCTTTCAACGACACAGATTGTAGAGGAGTCCCTTTTTTTATCTGCACAGATCTCGCACAATTCGCTGTCTGTAATATTATGGCATATTTTACATTCCCGGATGGTTGTTTTCAGATTAGTGATGCTTTGTATGAAACAATCGACTTCTTCCGGTTTGCGTTTTAATAAATGCAATACAAATTTAAGTGCGGTTTTTCTACCGACACCGGGAAGAGAGGCAAACTGTTCGACGGCTTTGTCTAATAGCTTGGAAGAATTCATATTCCTTAATTTTCATGTTCTTGAAAGTGAAGGTCTTTGAGCATCATTTGTATGTCATTCTTTCCCATGAATTCATTCTCCTGCAATGTATAACAGATGTCGAAAAAATGTCCTGAATTGATTTTGTCATACAAATGTCCCATCCCGAAACCGATGCCGCTTCGGTCGTTACAGACGCGGGTGTCATCGACCACCACTAATTTCAGATGCTCGTTGTTACGTCCCACCCGACGGGTGCCGATGAAATTTACCACATTCTCTGTTACGAAAACAGGAATCGTGTTATTGGGACCGAATGGAGCGAATTTTTTGAGCATATGGTAAAATTCCGGAGTGATGTCATTTAGTTTTAATTGGGCGTCGATGTTGATTTGTGGGGTCAGCATTTCATTATTGATGGTTTCTCGCACAATCTGCTCAAATTTTTCTTTGAATGGCTCCAGATTCTCCAGTTTCAATGTCAGGCCGGCAGCATATTTGTGACCTCCGTAGTTCTCCAGATATTCACTGCATTGCGAAATGGCATAATACAGGTCGAAACCTTCGACTGAACGGGCCGAACCGGTCGCAAGCCCATTGGATTCTGTCAATATGATTGTGGGGCGGTAGAACGATTCCGTCAAGCGCGATGCGACAATCCCAATGACTCCTTTATGCCAGTTGGAATTGAACAGTACGGTCGTTTTCTTGAAAGGTTCAAGGTCCGAATGTTTGATATGCCGTATGGCTTCTTCTGTGATGTCGTGGTCCAGTTTTTTGCGCTGGTCGTTGAATGTGTTGATGTCAAGTGCGATTTCTTCCGCCGTTGATTCAAAATCTGCTGTCAATAATTCAACTGATTTACGGCCGGATTCGACACGGCCGGCAGCATTGATGCGGGGACCGATACGGAATACGATATCGTTGATGGTAATCTCTTTGCCAATACCGGCAACTTTTATAATGGTTTTGAGGCCAAGACTGGGTTGCATATTCAATTGTTGTAAGCCGTAATAGGCCAGAATCCGATTTTCACCGGTGATGGGGACAATATCGCTGGCAATGCTTACGCAAAGCAAATCCAGCAATTTATAGAGTTCCGACATCGGCAGATTGTGTTTCAAACTATGGGCTTGCACCAATTTGAAGCTTACTCCGCAACCGCTTAACCATTTGTAGGGATATTCACAATCCTTGCGCTGTGGGTCAAGCACGGCGATGGCTTCGGGGAGCGAATCTCCTGGAGTATGGTGATCGCAAATAATGATGTCTACCTTTTGGGAATTTGCGTATCTTACTTTTTCCACAGCCTTGATTCCGCAATCGGTTATCAGCATTAAGGAAAAGTTATTGTCGGCGGCATAATCGATACCTTTGATGGAAACTCCATATCCTTCGGTGTAACGGTCCGGTATGTAATATTCCAGGTTTTCAGCATTGCAACGGCTTTTCAAATATTTGTATAATAAAGCGACAGCTGTAGTTCCGTCCACATCATAGTCTCCGTATATCAGTATCTTTTCATCTGCGGCAATGGCTCTGTCCAGACGTTCCACGGCCTTGTCCATATCCTTCATCAGAAAAGGATCGTGGAGCATGTTGAGCGAAGGATTAAAAAATGCCTGTGCCTGCTCAATACTTTCAATACCCCGTTGAAGCAAAAGATTTGCGATAACGGGGTGACAGTTTATTTTTTTTGCAAGTTCTTGTATCTTAGATTCCTCCGGCGGAGTGTTTATAACCCATCGTTTTTTCATTATACATTTTTCTATTCTGCTACAAAGTAGTGAAAATTCCTGCTTATTTCAAAGTGTTGTTTGGAATAATTTCATATAATTGTTTTGATTTTTTTTGCAATTCGAATAAAACTCTCTGCTACATGTGATTAATTAATTGCCTTAGGTATATGGATTTCTTCTGTCTTTGTCATGTCCGTGTCAGGTTTATCGTAAATCCGTATTTAATCTACATCAAATCCTATATGAATCCTATATAAATCCTATATGAATCCTATCTTTATAAGATTCATATAACTTTATAATAAGTTTGCTGGAATATATTTCATAGATGTGTTATGTTTTTGCTTTAGAAATAAGATTGTCGTGAAGCGGAATAATTATTGTCTTTAGGTCAGGCAGAAGCATTCTGCCGGCATCAGTCTTCCGTCTCAAGCATTTCTTCACGAATTTTGATATCGGGGAAGTTTTTGATGTTTATTTGTATATTTTTTTTCCTGATTTCTTGTAACTTTGCATTCTTAAAAGCAGAGTCCGTGGTAACGGCAGATGAACAAATAATTTTAAAATGAATTAAAAATGAGCTTTACTGAGTTAAGTGAACAAGAGGTTATCCGCAGAAATTCCCTGAAAGAATTGGATAAACTTGGAATAGAAGCCTATCCGGCAGCAGAGTTTAAAGTGGATGCCCGTGCGGCAGAAATTAAAGAACAGTTCAACGAAGAGGCAGAGCCCCGTCAGGTGGTGATTGCAGGACGTATGATGACACGCCGGATTATGGGTAAAGCTTCATTTTTTGAATTACAGGATGCAACGGGACGTATTCAGGTGTATGTGAGCCGCGACGATATTTCCGAAGATGAGGCATCTACAGCCTATAATGTGGTATTCAAAAAGTTGATGGATATCGGGGATATCGTTGGTGTAAAGGGATTTGTATTCCGTACACAGACCGGAGAGATTTCCGTGCATGCCAAAGAGTTGGTGATGCTTTCTAAATCATTGCGTCCGCTACCGGTTGTCAAGGAAAAGGACGGTAAGGTGTTTGATGCTTTTACCGATCCGGAACAGCGTTATCGTCAGCGCTATCTGGACCTGATTGTAAATCCTCAGGTGAAAGATGTGTTTGTAAAACGTACCAAGATGATAAATGCCATTCGTGAGTTTTTTAATTCCAAAGGATATTTGGAAGTGGAAACTCCCGTATTGCAGGCCATTCCCGGAGGAGCTTCTGCCCGTCCGTTCATCACTCATCACAATGCGCTTGATATTCCCTTGTATCTTCGCATTGCCAATGAGCTTTATTTGAAACGGTTGATTGTCGGAGGTTTTGAAGGTGTATATGAATTCTCCCGTAATTTCCGTAATGAAGGTATGGACCGCACTCACAATCCGGAGTTTACGTGTATGGAAATTTATGTGGCTTACAAGGATTATCTGTGGATGATGAATTTCACGGAGGAGATGATTGAAAGAGCGGCTCTTGCCATAAACGGCACTACAAAGGCTGTTATCGGTGAAAATGAAATTGATTTCAAACGTCCTTTCCGTCGTGTACGTATGGCGGATGCCATCAGGGAATATACCGGCTATGACATTGAGAAGATGTCTGAAGAAGAATTGTACGACGCTTGTGTGAAGATGGATATACCGGTGGACAAGACGATGGGTAAAGGCAAGTTGATTGATGAGATCTTCGGTGAAAAGTGCGAAAGTCATTATATACAGCCGACCTTTATTTATGATTATCCGAAGGAAATGTCGCCGTTGACGAAGAAACACCGTAAGAATCCGGATCTTACCGAACGTTTTGAATTGTTCGTTAACGGTAAGGAGGTGGCCAATGCTTATTCTGAGTTGAATGATCCGATAGATCAGCTTGAACGTTTTCAGGAGCAGTTGAAATTGCAGGAACGTGGTGATGATGAGGCTATGTATATTGATTACGACTTTGTCCGTGCTTTGGAATATGGCATGCCTCCGACCTCGGGAATGGGAATCGGTATTGACCGTCTCTGTATGTTTTTGACTGACAGCGCTTCTATTCAGGATGTATTGTTCTTCCCGCAGATGAAGCCGGAAAAGAAACCGGTTGTTGATCCGGATGAGAAATATGAAGCACTGGGTATTCCTAAAGATTGGATTGCCGTAGTGAAGAAAGCCGGTTATCAGACCGTTGAATCGCTGAAAGCTGTCGAGAATCTGAATAAATTCCATCAGGAATTGTGTGGAATCAATAAAAAGGAAAAATTAGGTTTGTCAGGTTTGACTCCGGATGATGTGAAGTCTTGGCTGGCATAAAGACCGGTTGCCGGGGTAACAGTCCCGGCAATTTTTTATATTGCAACTTTCTAACTTATTTGTACATGGAAATTCCAGAATCACCCCGTATTGCCGTGGTTGGTGGTGGCAGTTGGGCTACGGCTATTGCTAAAATTTTGACAGAAACCAATGACCATATCAATTGGTTTATGCGGAATATAGAGTCGGTTAATGCTTTTAAAGAGTTGAAGCATAATCCCCGATATTTGTGTTCAGTGGATTTTGATCTTTCGAAGATCACTTTTACAGACAATTTGGATTATCTGATAGCACATTCCGATATTATTATTTTTGCAATACCGAGTGCTTTTATAAAAAACGTGGTGGCGAAGGCATCACGGTCGTTGAAGGATAAGATTGTGGTTTCGGCTATCAAGGGGCTTATCCCGGATGATAATCTGATTATCGGAGAGTTCTTTCATCAGCAATATGAGGTTCCTTTTGAACAGATTGTTGTGATTTCCGGGCCTTGCCATGCAGAGGAGATTGCTTTGGAACGTTTGTCTTATCTGACTTTTTCCAGTGCTGATGTAAAAGTGGCCCGTTTTGTGTCCCAGCTGTTCAATTGTCATTATGTCAAGACCTCTATTTCCGATGATATATACGGCACGGAGTATGCCGCCATAATGAAAAATATATTTGCCATTGCTGCCGGTATTTGTCATGGATTGCGTTATGGAGATAATTTTCAGGCTGTATTGGTGTCTAATGCCATTCAGGAAATCGAGCGTTTTGTAGCTGTTGTGCATCCTATTCAGCGGGATATCAAGTGTTCTGCCTATCTTGGCGACTTGCTCGTGACGGCGTATTCGCAATTCAGCCGCAACCGGACTTTCGGAACGATGATCGGTAAGGGGTATTCGGTGAAATCGGCCCAGATGGAGATGTTAATGATTGCCGAAGGTTATTTTGCCGTGAAGGGAATCATGGAAATTAATGCTAAGTATAAGGTACACATACCGATTACTACGGCTGTCTATAATATTCTTTATGAACGTATCAGTCCTTCGTTGGAAATTCGATTGCTGACGGAGGAGTTGAGATAAATGGATGTTTATGTTTTCTTTAGAAGAAGTAAAAGATAGAATTGCGGAAAAAGAGTTTATTGGATTGCCGGTGCGTCTGTATCGCGGCAATCCCTATTGGGTGCGCCCTTTGGATAATGACATCCGCAATGTGTTTAATCCGGAGAAGAACCCTAACTTCAAGCATGGGGAGTGTGCACGTTGGATTTTGCGTGATGAGAAAGGGGTATGTGTAGGACGTGTTGCAGCTTTTATTAACCGCAAGACTTGTAATTTGGATAAATATACAGTCGGGCAGATGGGCTTTTTTGAATGCATCGATGATAAAGAAGCTGCTTTCATGTTGTTCGACCGTTGTCGCGGGTGGTTGGAAAGTCGGGGTATGGAAGCCATGGAAGGTCCGGTGAATTTTGGAGAGCGTATAGAGTGGTGGGGATT
Source organism: Odoribacter sp. (assembly GCA_020024465.1). Lineage (GTDB taxonomy): Bacteria > Bacteroidota > Bacteroidia > Bacteroidales > Marinifilaceae > Odoribacter. The sequence goes on along the minus strand of JAHHTT010000019.1, from coordinate 2,992 downwards.
GCTTGTGGATGGTTTCGATCAGCCGCCTGTTTATGCGATGCCCTATACGCAACCGTATTATGTGAAATTTTTTGAGGAGTATGGTTTTCTTGACTTTTTCAAACAATTCACCTATCGTACGCGCCTGGTGTTGGAGAGTCTTTCAAAGATAGTGGTTTGGAAGGCGGACCGTATTTTGAAGAATCCGGATTATACGGTGCACACCTATGGAGATATCGGTAAGGAGCGGGCTATCGAAGCGTTGCTGACAGTGTATAACAAGGCATGGAATCTGGAAGTTCATGGAGTGGACGGTATTACGCGGGATCAGGTGGAATCTATCTATAAGAATCTGCAACCGATTATCGACAAGGATTTGATTTATTTTGCTTTTTACAAAAATGAGCCGATAGGTTTCTTTTTGATGTTTCCGGAAATCAATCAGGCAGTGAAACATCTGAATGGAAAGATGAATCTGTTGGGAATCCTGAAGTTTATGTATTATCGCCATGTCAAGAAGATTGATGTAGCTTTGGGACAACTTTTCGGTGTGGTTCCCGAATTTCAGGGCAAAGGTGTGGAGGCAGCCATGATCAAGCGCTTTACAGAATGTATCGTTGAACAGGACAGTAATTATAAATATCTGGAATTGAACTGGGTGGGAGAATTTAATCCGCCGATGATTCACCTGATGGAATATATAGGCGCTTTTGTAGCCCGTACGCATATCACTTATCGTAAGCTTTTCCGTGCCGATATCGAATTTGTCCGCTCGGTAGATAAGATGAAAGAATAGGGTGTTTGTAATTTTACCTCCCTTTCACGCCTGAGGTATAGGCAGAATGAACAGTAACTGTAATCTCTGGGACGCTCCTGTTCTATGCCCGTATCTTCGTATATACGGATATAAGTTTGACTGTATTACGTGAAACCTGGAGGGAAGGACTGATACTACGGATACTCATTCCTGACGGATGACAACGGACTATGTGTTTGATTGGAAAATATAAAGTCGCTTAACTCACAATAATACACCCAATGGACCTACTAAAAAGTACTACTTCTTTTTAGCATTGCTCTTTCTTACGTAATCCCCTATAAGTTCAATCTTGTGTGCAGTATGTATAATTCTGTCTAGGATAGCATCGGCTACGGTAGGATTTCCTATTGTATCATACCAACTTTTGACAGGAAATCGTGGAGTTATTATGATTGATTTTAGTCTGTGTCTGCCTTCTATTATTTCCATGAGGATTGACCTTTCCTTAGCATCCAGTCCTATAAGAAACAGGTCGTCAAGAATCAGCAGTGAGCACTTTTCAATTTTTTCATCTCAGATTCTATAATATCCTTGTTTTAGGCTATTTCATAAGTTTTGATGTATTGGAATATAAAGTTCTGATTCCATTTTTACATGCTTCATATCCTATGGCTGAAGCTATATAGTTTTTATCTAGTCTTACAGCATTCTCAACCGGGACTTTGTCTTTCGGCTTGCGTATTCTTGCCGGAAAGACAACGCAGCCATAATGGTCTGCAAATGCAGCAAAGCCGTTATTTATTACAGGTTCAATTCCTCTTGGTTTTGTTACAGCTGATTTGAGATTGATTGTCAGGAACTATGGTTGATCAATTCAGAAGTGGATGTTTCCTGTCTGAAATATTCCCTTGCTATTTGTACTTGCGGTTTTTTGCTGTTAGTGTTCTTCGCAATTATCAGACAAGCCATGTGTGGTAAATGTATATTCTCCACTTTCCGAAAAGAGCCAGAACCTAATTTGACCATTTCAACCATGGGTTAAAATGCTCTGCTGTATTAAGTTATTTATGCTTGGCTATTTCAATGGCTATGTTATTTTCTTCTATCACCTTGTAGCATTATTAGAATTATAGACGCTTAATCCTTTAACCGTAAGTAGGTACTTTTGGCGAGGATGGTGAGGTTTACCGGGATAGAGCATAGAAACAAAGCCTTTTTTTATGGCAGGATTTAGATAGTTTACCATAAAATTCTCTCTATCTTTCAAATTCATGGCTGCAAGTATTTCCTTGATTGATAATTGCTGTTCTGCTAATACTTCAATCAATGTTTGTATCTCAGTTGAATTTGTCGCAAGCTTGTCGGGTACTTGTCGGGTACTTGTCGGTTTTTGAACTTTTACCCATTCTAATGGCGCACCAACTACCATGTATCGATTCTTCAGTTCGTTGTTTTCGCCCATCAGCAAATTACGGAAGAACCGCTCCAAATAATCGGATTCTCTTTTGATACCTTTTTGTATGTTTTGATAATTGGCTCTTACTAAAGCATTACGGAAATACCAAGAATGTTTAGCGAAAAGATCATTTTCAACATTGAATCCCATCGAACGTAAATATTGAATGGTAAAAACTGCTGTAGTTCGTGTGTTACCTTCACCAAACGGATGGATTTGCCATATATATCATCGCTTTTGGGAAATAACAATCCTCAAAGACAATCAATCCATATTGGGAACAAGAAGGATACATGGCACAAGTGCCGCATCCTTCATCCCTATGTAGATATTTCTTATAGATATTCACGTAATCAAATCTACAAAGGATGAAACAAAAATGCTTCCATTAATTCAATATGTCCGTTATGAGAAAATGACTTTCCGCATAACGTTTTACAAATGTAAATAATTTTCCGCATTCAACAAACATCAAGGACTGATTGTAATGGCAAAATTAGACTAATTGGTGGAATAAAAAGAATTTATTTACAACGGTTTTACTCTATAAACCATTTATCGGTATTATCTCCATGTAACGCTCTATCTGGGAAGTTGTCTATATAACTGCTCTTGTTAGCACTAGTAAGTATGTTGTAAAACTTCCATAAACTGATCTCGTTCTTTTCATGCTCCTTTTTAAAGTTATCAGCATGGTAGTACGCCGTGGCAATAATATTCACCTATGAATCTGTTAATTCCATGTTGGGAAGTAACTTAGCCTGCTTTTTAGTAACTTTAGCATTTCAACTCGTCAA
>JAHHTT010000018.1 GCA_020024465.1 Odoribacter sp. | reverse complement strand
ATAACATACAGAAATAACACTCCATACCACTGTAATCTCGGAATTTAACCGTACCTTTGTCATAAAGAAACAAAAGTAGTAACTGTATGAGATACTTGGTTCCGAAAGCCGATTTGACATTCAAGCGGGTATTCGGCGAACATTCCGATCTGGTGCAAAGTTTTCTGAACGCCCTGTTGCCATTAGGGAATGGCGAGGAAATCTGCAAAATAGAATATCTGCCAGCAGATATGGTCCCCGACAATCCGTTGCGCAAAAACAGTATTGTGGATGTACGCTGCATGGACGTCAGAGTTCAAATACCGCATCCTGTCCAACGCCTCGAAAGCCTACGTCCGCCAGATAAAGACTGGCGAAAACTATGAACTGCTGGAAAATCCGGAAGTAAAAAAAACATAAAATCACTGAAAGAAGCCACTTTCATCGAGGCACAACTTGCCGGTTACGAAAAATTCCGGGATACCATCAGCGTGGAAAAAACACTGATAAGCGGTGCCGAGAAAAAAGGTCTTGAAAAAGGAGAAGCGATAGGCGAACAAAAAAAAGCATACCAAATCGCCCGGCAAATGGAAGCCAAAGGGCACCCTTCCAAAGTGATTTCAGAACTGACAGCCTTGCCTGAAGAGGAAATCCGCAGACTGTAAAATAAAAGCAAACCATAAAAAAAATAAATTATGTCTTTAGTTTTTGCAACAAACAACAAACACAAACTGGAAGAGATATCCCATCTGCTGAAAGGAATCTACGAAATCATTCCACTTGAAGCTATCGGCTGCCATGATGACATTCCCGAGGAGCACGAAACGCTCGAAGAAAACGCCCTGCAAAAAGCACGCTATATTAAGGAGCACTATGGATATAACTGTTTTGCCGACGACACAGGGCTCGAAATAGAAGCCTTAAACGGACAACCGGGCGTCCACTCTGCCCGATATGCCGGACCGGCAAAAGATTCAAAAGCGAATATGCACAAAGTACTGGCCGGAATGCAGGACAAAACCAACCGCAAGGCACGATTCCGAACGGTCATAGCCCTCATCCTCGACGGCAAAGAATATCTGTTTGAAGGACGTGTCGACGGAGAAATCCTCACTGAACAGCACGGAACTGCCGGCTTCGGATATGACCCCATCTTCCGTCCGGAAGGTTTCAAAGAAAGCTTTGCAGAAATGGACATGGATACTAAAAACAGCATCAGCCATCGCGGACGCGCCGTATCCGGACTGGTTGATTTTCTGAAAACACAACAACGATAATCATGATGGAGCCGGAAGTCTGCACGGGTATTATACTGAAAACCAACGGATACTCGGATACTCTGAAAATCATCCACATGTATTCGAAAGAAAAAGGCTATCTCTCCATGATAGCCCCATCCGCCCTATTCAAGCGCAAGACCGGAACCGTCCACCCATTCCAGTGCATCGAGGCAGAATATCTCCCCAACGAACGGGGCGGGCTCCAACGTCTAAAATCAGCCAATCCCCTTGTCAGTCACCCCAATCTGTATATGGATATTGTGAAAATGAACATCCTGCTACTTTGGGGTGAAATACTGCACATCCTGCTGAAAAACGAGGGCACCAACGAACCGCTGTTCCATTATATCACCCAATCCGTCGATTATCTGGACACCAGCCAAGGCGACACCGGTAACTTCAACCTGTATTTCCTGTACCGGCTGGCTCTGCCTCTCGGCTACCGCATCAATACCGATTCCTGGCAAGAGGGATATCTGTTTTCTCCGGCTGACGGCAGCTTTCATCCTGCAAACACCTCTGCCACGAGCATCTCCGGTCCCAATACCGCCCGCATCATCCACACGCTATGCACCTGCCCACTCGAAGCACTGCGCTCCATCCCCCTAAACCGTACCGCCCGCAACATCCTGCTGGATGTACTGCTGCTGTTTTACCGCCATAATCTCAACCTGAATTTCAACAGCAAGGCCCTTGAGGTCATCCGGGAAATTTTCTCCTGACACTCCTCCCTCCCAAACGATCATTCAACTTTTACCGCCGCCTTAAATTTCCTGCTCCCTTTAGGACGTCCCAAAACAACCCCCTCCGCCTTTTTTCTTGCCAAAGCCTCCTTCGTACGCATACTAATCAAATTACGTTCGATTTCTGCAGCCAGACCAAATGCAAAAGCCAACACCTTACTCTGAATATCCTCTCCCAACCGGTAATTATCCTTTATCGTCCATACCTTACACTCTTTCGTCATACAGATATTCAAAATTTCCATAATCATAAAAAGACTACGCCCCAGACGCGACAATTCCGCACAAATAATCAAATCCCCTTTTTGCACTTTATCCAGCAAGCGTCCCAATTCTCGCTCTCTATAAGCCCTCGTTCCACTAATGGTTTCCTCAATCCACCCGTCAATCTGAATTTTTTGCCTTTTACAAAAATTAATAATCTCAAACCGCTGGTTCTCGATTGTCTGCCGATCACTGCTTACTCTAATATATCCGTATATCATAACCATTATTAATTATATTTCACTTATATTCAATCCACCGCATCCGAATACTCCCTTACTGATGTCCCATTCCCCTCTTACGTTTTTCCGTTCTTTCTCCGAAGTTTCTCCGAAACTCATCCGAACGGGAAGCGGTGAGCAACGAAAAAGAAACGCTCTACCTTCAAAGTAATGTAAGGAAGGAGGAAAGGAGAAAAAAGGAATCTCTAACTTCAGATTGTTTTTTTTATAAAAAAACATGACATTCAGTAGCAATATTCAAAAAATAAAATTATTTTTGCGGCATAATAAAAAACAAATATCAAATAAATATATAAATGCAATATATATAAAACGTACGTTTATTTTTTATAAACACGAGGACTGCTTCATATAAAGCGGTCCTTTTTTTGTTTTACACATAAACATTTTTAAATCAATACTTTGCATCTTTTATATATAATTTTTTATCTCTTTATATTTTCAACCTTTCAAGATTTTATCATTTGAATAAACGTACGTTTTTTCGTACGAATAATTTATTGTATATCAATAGTTTATGCGAAAGAAAAACCATTTATTTTAAATTTAAATTTATTTTCAAATGAGACAATCAACAAAATTTTATGCAGTTTTATTATGTGCTGCGTTGGGCTTCTCTGCATCAATCCAGTCTTGTAAAGACTACGATGATGATATTGACGGCCTACAGGAACAACTTGACGCTGTAAACAAAAGCATTGACGATCTGAAGAAAGATTTCGGAGCACTTGCTTATGTCAAAGATGTGAAATGGGACGAATCGACCCGTACACTCACCATTACACCGGCATCCGGCAATCCCGTTACCTATAAAATCACCGATGCCGATACTCAGGATGGGAATACTCAGTATACCCTGGAAACAAAAGAGGAGAACGGTGTTGTCACCATTACTTTGAAAAATGATAAAGGTGAAGTTATTTCTGCCCCGACATTCACAATGCCCGATATGCCGGCAGAGTTCGATGCTTCAAAATTGACTTTCAATGCTGAAGACGGTTACATCTATTACAACGGGGTTAAAACTGCCGTACAGCTTCCTAAGAATGAAGTCGAAAGCTTTGATGAAAACAAATTTACTATCACAGCCGGAGAAAAAGGCAAAGTGGTTATCAAATACGGAAACAAAGAATTGGGCACTATCAATACTTTTGATCCGAATGCTTTGACTGTAGGTAAAGATGGCGTTGTTCTGTATTATGGCGAGCCGACTCAGGTCTCTTTACCACAGGTAACAATTCCAGCATTAACAATTACAGAAGTCAAGGACGCAGCCGGTACAATTATTGGTTATACCATCAAATACGGAAAAAACGAACCGGTTAACCTGAAGCTGATTTCCGAAAAATTGCAGAGTTTGGTATTCATGCCTGATCTTTACTATCAGGGAATCGAAGCCATGTGTGCCAATACATTCTACTACAATGCATTGAAATTGTCTGAAATTAATGCAGACAATGATTATTCCACCGATGAAGCTACCGAAGGGGATGCCTTCTCATTAACACCGAATCTGGTTGCCAAATATCACATGAATCCTTCAAATGCCGCAACCGGCAATCTGAAGAAAGAAAACATATTCTTTATCACGGAAGATAAGGCATATACCAAAGCAGGAGAAAACAAAATTGAAATTGTCGACTTCAGCGCAACCAATGGTATACTGACCGTTCAGGCCGGTATGAACAACGGACTGCTGAAAGATATTGAAAAAGACGGAGAAGTGACAGTCATGGCTTTACAGGTAGGCACTAAGGGCGAAAAAGGCGACACTCTGATTACTTCCGATTATGCTGCTGTAAAAGCAATGAAAGTGAAAAACTTCAAAATTGCAGATGCCCGGGATGGTATAGAACTTGAAACACATTTTTACACAACAGCCGCCGAAGCAATCAGAGAAGAACCGCAATTCAACATACTTTGGAACAATGCCAAAGGAATCGACGTTGCAGAATTGGTTTCAACTCATGCGGATCGTTACAACTCAGACGAAACAAACTTTATACATATCGGGCTTGACCATAGTGCTGCTACGGACGAAATCAAAGCTTATGGATTAAAATACGGCTATGAGTTGGTTGGATACCATGCAGGGGCTAACAAAACGTCCCAGAGTGCCCATGCAGCAATGCAAGGATCTATTTTGCGTGCCCAGACAACGCTAAATGGTAAACAGCAGACATTCGGAGCAGAACAAAACCGTTCAACAATCGGCCGTATGCCGCTGGTACGCGTAAGTTTAATTGATACTGCCGCAAATAATGTAGTGGCAGTCGCTTATGTCAAATTCAGGATCACAGACAAAGAAGAAGTTGCTCCTGCAGATGAAGTCAAATACGTTGCAAACTTTGCTTTCTTTGACGATTATACTGTCGGCTGTACCCCCGAAACTTACAATTTACCATTGAACTGGGCTAAAGTCGAAGAAGGCATCTATACGGCATTGAATATGTCTAAAGAAGAATTTGAAGGTAAATTCAAATTAGAATTATATGCTGATAAGAATCTGGAACAATTCACGAACACAACTGTTGATGCAAAGAAAGTTGAAAAGAGATTGGGTGTAGTTTCCAGAAATCAGGAAGCCGTAGGAGGAGAGATGACCGAAGTATTGGTATGGAATGTTCTACAGGCAGAAGCTTACAATACATTCGCTGCAGGCAAGAAAGAAGCATCGGTTATCGTCCGTTTTGCAAAAGAAAATGCCAACAATACGAAACACTATGTATATGTAACATTAACCTGGACACCTAAAACATTGAATGTGAATCCGGAAGGAGAAATCATGAATAATGCAGACACTAAATTTGAGCAGGCCTGGTTTGCAGAAGACAAAGGCACTTCCGGATTCCATGAAGTCCACTTCAATGTAGAGGTTCCGAATTCCGAAGCAGCTTGCAAATTCGAAAAAGACATCCTTGACGTATTTGTCGGCAATAAAGTAACTGTCAGCGGAGTTGATGTAAAAACATACGAATCATTCAAAGAAGCTGATTTGATTAAAGAATTTGTATTTGTCACTCCAGACGAAACTGACGTGAAAGGTTCTGATGGCAACAGCTACAAATTGTCAGTATCTGAAGACGGTCTGACACTGAATGCAACCTTGTTGGATGACAAAGGCCATGCAACTGCAACTTCTGCTGCGGTAGCGGTATTGTCAACGGTCAGCACAAACGATGCAAATAACAACTATGTAACTTATCAGGAAAATGAAATTGCAAAAGCAGTATTGAATTATGCCAGCCACTTGCAATTGGGCAATAACGAGACTTTGACTGCAAAAGTACAGATTAACGTAAAAAATCAATGCGGACAAAAATTGAATGTCAAGAACAATACATTTGATGTGAAGTTCTTACGCCCTATTTCCATTAATCCTACAAAAAATGGTACATTGGTTGATGCCACAGACAACGGGTCAAAATTAGAATTGAACAAAGTGATGGAATTCGTTGACTGGAGAACATACAAATTTGTTCCTGATCATCAGAACTATTTCGGATACTATGGTGTTGAGTCTATCGAAATCAATACTAAGGATATCATGTTCGGCAGCAAAAAACTTAACGACGTTTATCCTGCCGCAGCTGTTAACTACGAAAAAGCAACTGTTGACCAAATCGGAAAAGGCAACTTCGGTTCTATCACCTGGCATAACAACGGCACTGCATTGTCCGGCGACATTACCATCGAATTGCCGGTAGAAGTGACTTACAAATGGGGAACATTCAAGGTCATGATTCCTATTGTAGTCAAGAAAACCATCGGTCAATAAGATATCGCAAGATATGTAATATCATTGACAAAATGGAAGGGGGCGTAAATTCGCCCCCTTTTTTTTATCAGATACAATCACTCCTAAAAACAATTGAAAGACCATTGCCTCTGAAAATATTTCCGAAAAGAAAATAAACCGGCACTTCTTTTTTTTGTCTAATACACGAGAGTGTAAAAACGGCAACAGTTATTTTTTTATTAAAACGGTTCTTGTTTTAGCAGAGTTTATAATATTTTACTATTTTTATTGCACTATTTTATACATCCAGCGTATGAAGATTCAAATCAAAGAGTTAACAAAGATATATCCTAACGGACACAAGGCGCTCAATGGTCTCCACCTGGATATAGAACCGGGTATGTTCGGCCTGTTGGGTCCCAACGGCGCCGGCAAAACATCGTTGATGAGAATTATGACCCTGCTGCAAAGTCCCAGTTCAGGCACCATTCTATTCGATGATTATGACATTCTCCGCGACCGCAAGGCAATCCGCTCCGTTTTAGGGTATCTTCCTCAGGATTTTCGTTTTTTCGAAAAACTGAAAACCTGGGAATTTCTTGACTATGGAGCCGGACTGGCAGGAATCAGAGGCACTCGCAAGCGAGCGGAAGCTGTGGACGAACTGCTGCACAAAGTGGGCTTGTATGAAGTACGTGACCGATGGGCCAACCGTCTTTCCGGAGGAATGAAACGCCGGCTTGGCATTGCACAAGCCATCATCGGCCATCCGAAAGTAATCATTGTCGATGAACCGACAACAGGTCTCGACCCGGAAGAACGCATCCGTTTCAGAAACATTCTGTCCGAAATAAGCGACAAGGATGTCATCATCATCCTCTCCACCCACATTGTGGGAGATATATCCAGTACTTGTAAGAATCTGGCGCTGCTGAACAGAGGAGAACTGAAATTCCAAGGCTCACCGGATGACATGATCCGGCTGGCGACAGGCAAAGTATGGGAAATATTCGTCACAGACCCCGAACTCCGGCAAATCAAGGAAAAATATCCGATCATTTCCACCATTCCTTCGGAAGGAGGTTGGGAAATACAGATTGTCGCCGAAACTCCGGAGGGATTCAGCGGCAAGCAGATCACACCCAACATTGAACACGCATACGTTTATTTTATGGATTATCTGCTGAAAGACAAAATGGAAATGTACAGCGAAAAAATCGGAGGAGAACTATTTCAATAATACAAAAACATGAATCTGCATAACGTCAATACAATTGCCCGATATGAGGTTAAACTCCTGAAACGGAGCTGGCTGTTCCGTATATTTGCATTTTTGGCGCTATCGGGCATCACCTGCTTCATATTGCTGTTCATGACTCCCATCGTGAATCCGTTCAGCAACCAGTGGCCGGAACATGCCGTTGCATCACAGATTCCCTTTTACAGCACAGCATTATACAACATTGCTCAATCGGTGATTGTCGTTTTTCTTGCAGGCAGTTTCCTGAAACGCGACCAAAAGCTCGACACGGCCGAAGTGATTTATGTACGTCCGATAAGTAATGCCGACTATATCGCCGGCAAGACCTGGGGTATCGTACGGGTATTCCTGTCGCTGAATATCCTGACACTGCTAATCACCGTTTTTTTACACATACTGACAGCGAAGGCACCGTTTGCCGTATTTCCCTATCTGTTCTACTTGTTCACGGTATCGCTTCCGTCACTTCTATTCATACTGGGATTATCATTTGTGGTCATGTGTATGGTGAAAAATCAGGCAGTGACATTCGTTATTATGCTTGGTATCATCGCTTTGGAATTCTTCTATATCAAAGATGCCTGTTATGGAGTGTTCGATTTTTTCGGAACGCATATACCGGCACTCTTTTCAGATGTCATTGGACACAGCAATATCCGACTGTTTCTGTTGCAACGCTTCGTGTTTCTGGCAGCAGGCATCGGTTTTATCTGCTTTACCATTGCTCTGGTGAAGCGCTTGCCTCATAAACAGTGGAAAACCGTCATCGTCCATTCATTGGGAACCGCATGTCTTGCCATCGCTGTGGCTGCCGGAGGACTTTACACACTTCACTTCAGCCAGAAAATGAAATTGCGGAACAGATACATAGCCGCCTACAACCGATATGCCGACGCCCCAAGAGTCAATATTACAGACCACTCTTTGACAGTGACACCCCAAGACAAACAACTGGAAGGCGAAAGCCGGCTCACGCTTGTCAACCGGCAAAATCTCCCGACAGAACAAATCATCCTCTATCTTAACCCACTATTGGAAGTAACTGCCATCGAATGCAAAGGGACTCCGGTACCTTTCCAACGCGAGCTGCAGGTGATTATCATCGACAAAACCCTTCAGCAAAATGAACAGACAGAACTGACCATACGATATAAAGGAGGAATAGATGAATCCATCTGTTATACAGATATTCCGGAGAAGGACTATCTGGACAATACAGATCAGCAGCACACATTTCCTCTCGGGAAAAAATATGTCTGGCTGGAAAAAAAGTTCACATTGCTGACAGCCGAATGTCTCTGGTATCCGGTAGCCGTCCCCCCCACAAATCCTGCTGCACCCTATAACCTGAAAAAAGATTTCACCTGCTACAGACTGACAGTCAATTCAAAAGGTCCACAAACCGTCCTGTCGCAAGGCGAGAGCAAACGGGAAGGGAACAAAATAATATTCACAAACGACTCCGCACTTCCCTGCATCTCTCTGACAATTGCAGATTATGAACGCAAAAGCCTGACCGTGGACTCTACGGAATATGAGATCTACCATTTCAAGGGACACGATTACTTTTCGACACATTTTACAGTTCTGCAAGACACATTGCCCGGAATTATCCGAGAGTTGAAGAACAGCATTGAAACGAAACAGGGAAGAGAGTATCCGTTCCATAAATTCGTCATGGCGGAAACGCCGGCACAGCACCATGCCTACATCCGTAATTGGAAAGGCTATACGGAATACATCCAACCGGAAATCGCTTTCATTCCGGAACGGGGCATTGCGCTCAATTCGGATTTTCGGGCAGAGAAAGTACGAAGAGAACACTGGAGACGGCGCGAGCAAGGAATTCCCGGTCCTGTTGAAATGGCAGTCAGCATTTTCCAGAATTTCGTCCGTAACACCTTTTTTGAAGAGAATGTGCAATACAATTGGGACTGGGAGAATCAACTTGTCAATAAATTCGTTGCACATGCGATGCTTTATCATCACACCCATTTCATTCAGACAGACGAATATCCCATTCTGGACATTACATTGAACATGATGCAGGGTCTGAACGACGAACAGGAACGTTTTCCCTGGGGAAGCCTCATTGATGACAAACAAAGAGCCAATCTTTATCTGGAAACACACAGTTTCAAAGAAGCCGTATCGGACAACGGACTGAAACCAGAAATATTCTACGAATTGCTAAAGCTGAAAAGCAAAGCTTTAAAAAACTATATCACCACCCAAATCAGCCAGGAAGAATACACAGCCTTTTTAGAAAATTTTTACAAGGAAAACTTATTCAAAGTTATCTCTTTCAAGCAATTCCAATCGGAATTCCACGAAAAATCCGGTATCGACCTGACAACGTTTCTCCACCGCTGGTATGAGGAGGACCATTCCCCCTCCGTGCTCATCAAAGATGTCGATGCCAACCAAACGGTGATTGAAGATATCACCAAATATCAGATACATTTTAAAATATACAATCCTTCCGATGTGGATGCTTTGGTGACTGCACAAATACAACAAGGCGACAATTCCCGAAGAAGACCCCGAAACGGCAGAGAATATTTCAGAGAAGCCTCAGACGACAGTTTCGAGGAAAATTATTTCCTGCCTGCAGGTATTGCCAAAGAAGTAAAAATCATTGTCGACGAACGTCCTGCCCATATCAGTATCAACACCAATATTTCACATAATTTGCCGGCACTGCACCGATTCTATTTTTCCAAAATTGATCAGAAAACCCAAGATACTACAACCGGAGCTTTTGTCATCAATCCCCAAACATTCAATTCCGACCCGAAAGAAATCATTATTGACGACGAGAGTCCGGGATTCAAAACCATTGCCTCCAATAACAAACATAAACTAAAGGATCTTTTCCAAAAAGAAAATAAGGAAAAATACAAGAATTTCTGGCCATGGTGGGCTCCTTCCAAATGGACAGCCATAGCCACCGATTACTGTTACGGCGATGTTGTACAGTCTGCTTTTTACAAAAGCAAGGGAATCGGCAACAATTCCGTAATTTGGAGCACCGAAATTTCTAAAGGCGGATACTATGAGATATCCGTCTGGAATCCCAAAATTAACAGCATGAACTCTCATCGCCGATATGATAACGAAGAACGCAACCAGACATATGCCGTCAGCTATGGAAAAGAAAAAGAGTATATCACCCTGAACCTGCAGCAAGAAGAACCGGGATGGATATCCTTAGGCAATTTTTATCTGCCCCAGGGGATAACCACGATAACACTGACAGACAAAGTGTCCGGAAGATATGTCATTGCAGATGCCGTAAAATTTACAAGTGCCAATTAAACAAATTATAAAATAAAAAACAAGATATGTCAAGACACATACTGCTACTCACCACATTACTGATCATTTGCAGATGGAGCCAGATTTCAGCACAAGAGGTGATGACACTGGAAAAAGCTTTGGAGGTAGCATTCCAACACAGTCCCTCGCTCATACAGAGCAAAATGAGTTTGGAACAGCAACAACTAAACCTGAAGGCTCAAAATGCATCATTAAAATCACAGTTCTCATTGAATGTCAATCCATTCAATTACACACGCAACAACCAGTACGACAATTACAACAGCCGCTGGTATGCAAATGAAAGTATGAGTTCGTCTGCTTCTTTGGGAATTGTACAGCCCATCAAATGGACCGATGGGACCATCTCGCTGATAAACGACCTCTCATGGCAAGACGCATCCAACAAAACAGACAATCGCAAAAGCACCTCTTTCAATCACAACCTTTCACTTCGACTGGAACAACCTCTCTTTACATACAACCGCACCCAAATGCAATTAAAAGAATTGGAATATGCACTGGAAAATGCCAAAATCAGCTATGCCATGCAAGAGTTGAACATCGAAAAACAGGTGACGACACAATTCTATGAAGTCTACCAAAAACAAAAAGATTTAAATACCGCCAGAGACGAATATAATAATCAAAAACAAAACTACGAAATCATCAAAAACAAAGTCGAAGCAGGTCTGGTTGCAAAAGAGGAGCAATTTCAAGCCGAAGTCAATCTTGCCACGAGCGAATCGTCCGTCTATAATGCAGAAATCAGTTATGAAAACACAAAAGACAATTTCAAGCTGCTTTTAGGCATATCGCTGGATGAAGACATTATGGTGCTGCCCAATACAACCATCAATACCGTAAATGTCAATTCTGCAGAAGCTGTCCGGTATGCTTTAGAGCAACGCATGGAGCTCCGGCAAAAAGAAATCACGCTTGAAGAAGACATATTCAACATCATCCGGGCAAAATCGGAAAATGAATTCAAAGGCAGTATCAGCGCCCGAATCGGTCTGGATGCACTGGCCGGCAAAGTGAAGGATATGTATAACAATCCCACCGACAACGAACAAATCGGAGTGTCGCTGAACATTCCCATATTTGACTGGGGCGCAAAGAAAGCAAGAATAAGGTCAAGCGAACTGGCAATGGAATCGGACAAAGTGGATTTTGAGGAAGAAAAAAAGGACATCATCCTGGAGGTAAGACAAATCTGCCGTAATCTGCCTACCCTCATCCGACAAATCGAAATCAAAAAGAAAAGTATTGAAAACGCAGAGCATACATACGAAATCAACCTGGAGAAATACCGCAACGGCAATCTGACCGGCATGGAACTGCAACAATACCAAACACAACTGACTAATGCCAAACAAGAATATACCAATGCCATTATCAGCTACAAACTGGAATTGCTGAATCTTAAGATACAGACTCTATGGGATTTTGAAAACAACAAAACCTATCTGCCTGTAGAATTATTGAAATAAAAGAGATTATAAATACAACGAATCATATAAGAAAAGCCGGATATTATGAATACGCATTTAAAGACTATCGGAATGGTTATACTGGGACTAACCCTGTTTTCCTGTAACAACAACCGAGGCTCTTCAACTTCGGAAACCACTACTCCCGTATGGATTGAAGATGTACAATTTAGAAATATCGAAGAATACATCACGACAACCGGAACAGCAAAGGCAACCAAATCTATTGAAATAAAATCAGAAAATACCGGAAATTATAATTTGCAGACAAATCCCCGGACGGGACGTCCCTACCGGTTAGGGGATATTGTTGAGGCGGGAACTGTCATAATCCGTCTGGAGAACAAAGAATATGTCAACAATGTACAATTGGAAAGCAAGAAATTACAGGTACAAATTGCCGAAAAAGAATGGGAAGGACAAAAAAGTCTGTTTGAAAGAGGAGGAGCCACAGAAAAGGATGTGAACAATGCAGAAAATGCATTTATCAATGCCAAACTAGATTTGGAAAACGCTTACATCTCTCTGGAAAAGATGAATATCAAAACTCCGTTCAAAGGAGTGATTGTCAGTCTTCCCTACTTTACTCCCCATGTTGAAGTCGCTTCAGGAAGCACATTGGCCGGTATTATGGACTACAGCAAAATGTACATTGAAACACAATTCCCGGAGAATGCACTGGGAAAACTGACAGTAGGGCAAAAAGTACACATCACCAATTACAATATCAAGCAGGATACATTAACAGGCATCCTGACACAATTGTCTCCGGCAATCAACGAAGACACCCGTACTTTTGCCGGATACATCGAAATCAGCAATCCCGGCCTAAAGCTGCGCCCGGGAATGTTTGCCAAAGCTGATGTGATAACAGAAAGTAAAGATTCTGTATTATGCGTACCGAAAAACATCATCAAAAACCGTCGCGGAGGCAAGTTCATCTATATAGTAGAACGTAACAACGCTGAAGAAAAAATCATACAGACCGGCATCAGCGATGACCAATATGCAGAAGTGACCAAAGGACTGAAAGCCGGTGATAAAATTGTAGTAAAAGGCTATGAATGGCTGCGTAACCGCAGTAAGGTAAAAGTGATGAAGTAAAAACAATAAAGATGCTATGGGCATAACAAAATTTGCAGTAAAATATCCGGTCAGCGTCCTGATGCTCACATTAGGAGTGTGCTTATTAGGCATTATCTCATACAACAGATTGGGAACCGATTTATTCCCTGACTTGAAGAATCCCGCTCTTTATATCGAACTGGAAGCAGGCGAATATCCACCCGAGGAGATAGAAAAACAATTCATTGAACCTATCGAATCAATCGCAGCCCGCCAGGAAGGCGTACAACAGGTAAGCAGCAGCAGTAAAGTGGGCGGAGCCTCCATTACGGTAGAATATGACTGGGAGCAGGACATGGACGCAGCTTTTCTGGATTTACAGCGTAGCATGTCGCAAATCGGGCAAAATGAAGGCATTACATCACTGAATGTATCCAGATATGATGCGAACGCCACTCCCGTAATGACCATTGCCATGAGCCATCGGGAAGTAACGGATATGAACGAACTGCGAAAGATAGCAGAAAACTATATGCGCAGTGAATTCGTCCGCCTCGAAGGAATTGCAGACATACAGCTGAACGGACAAGAAGAAGCTTACGTAGAGATAAAGACCGACAGCTATATGCTGGATGCTTTCGGCTTGACGGCAGAAACAATCGCGTCCAAAATAGAGGGACTGAATCGTAATGTCTCCGGAGGAACCATTGTAAACAATGAAATACAATACTCCATCAAAGGTGTTAATCTGCTGGAAAGCCTGGAAGACATCAGCAACATCATCGTTGCCTTCAAGACGCCCGCAAATACAAAGAATGCAGAGAACACCTCCACCCCTGACAATGTCAAAGCCCCTGTCTATTTAAAGGACGTCGCCCGAATCGAACTGCGCAATAAAGAACCGAAAAACTTAACCAGGTATAATGGTGAACGCTGCCTCAGCCTCAGCATTTACAAAGAGAATAAATACAACACGGTTCAAGCAGTTGAAAACATCACACAAAAACTGGAGGAGCTGAAAAAAAGTATGCCCGGTTACGAATTTCATGTAATCGGCAATCAGGGAAATTTTATCGGAGCCTCCATCAGCGAAGTAAAAGACTCGGCCATCATGGGAATTCTGTTGGCAATGATCATATTGTACGTATTCTTAAGACGAATCAACACCACTTTGATTGTCAGCATATCCATTCCGGTATCTATTATTGCAACTTTCAATCTTATGTACTTCAATGGACTCACCATCAACATCATGACATTAGGCGGACTGGCACTTGGAGCAGGAATGCTGATAGACAATGCCATCGTTGTGATGGAAAACATATACCGCAACCTGGAAAACGGTCTGTCCCCTAAAGAAGCCGCGATAAAAGGCACCTCAGAAGTCGCAGGAGCCATCACCTCGTCAACCCTGACAACCATTGTTGTATTCCTCCCCATCGTATACATCCAAGGTGCAGCCGGAGAGCTGTTTAAAGAACAGGCCTGGACAGTGTCATTCTCCCTACTATCCTCTTTATTTGCAGCCATACTGCTCATGCCGATGCTGGCTTCGAAATACGTAAAAAGACCATCAACAGACAAAGGATCGGTTCAGATAAAAGGATATGGCAAATTTGTAGGCAAACTACTGAACCACCGATATACAGTTGTTCTCTCAGCCTTCGCTTTAGCAGCCTTCAGTTATATGCTGGTTCCTCAGTTGAAAATGGAATTTATGCCCAAGGCAGAATCCAGGGAATTCTCCACATTCGTAACCTTAGAACCCGGTTCGCGACTACAAAGCACAGACCATGCAGCAGCGACCATCGAAACAATCATTACAGAACTTGCCGGTGAAGATTTAGAATGGATTTTCACCCAAATCGGGCCTTCAAATACAGAAAATCAAGCCGGAGACGGGAAACTGGAAGAAGAAAACCAGGCAGAAATCAAAACACGCCTGAAAGCCTCTTCCCATTTGGATGCGGATGCCATCATCAACCGACTAAACCACAATTATGTTATTCCTGACGGAATAGAAATATCCTTTGAAAAAGAACAATCCGCCTTACAAAGCATTTTAGGGAATCATGAAGCTCCGGTAGTTATCGAAATAAAAGGTGAGGATCTGGAAGCGATAGAAGAACTCTGCAATGAAGCAAAAGAAAAAATTTCATCAATTGCAGGTATCTATAATGTACGAACCTCCATGGAAAAAGGTGCTCCGGAAATAGACATCACCATTGACAGATTAAAGAGCGGCATTTATGGAATTGACATCTCCACCGTCGCTTCGCAAGTAAAGAACAGACTGAACGGCACGACTGCCAGCACCTTCGAATCTGAAGGTGAACCCATTAACATTGAGATACGGGTGCCGGAAATTTCATTTGCGGAATTACAAAATGTCGAAATCATACAAGGGGATAAAAAATATCGTTTAGGAGAAATAGCGGACGTCAATATCACCTCTGCTCCCAAGGAAATCAACCGCAAAAATCAAAGCCGTATCGGAAAAATAACAGCCATGCTTGAAAAAGGCCATACATTAAGCAGTGTAACACCTGCCATCAATGCTCAACTGAAAAACATTCAATTTCCAGCAAAATACTCTGCAAAAATCACCGGAGAAGAAGAGAAACGGGCAGAGGCCTTTAACGGACTTTCATTTGCCCTACTCCTATCCATTATCCTCGTCTACATGGTCATGGCATCACAATTTGAATCTTTGCGCCATCCGTTTACCATCCTGCTGACCATACCATTGGCTGGAGTAGGCAGTATCTATGCCTTCTTATTGGCAGGAGACACGCTAAACATGATGGCTCTTATCGGAATCATCATGCTTGCCGGTATTGCAGTAAACAATTCCATATTGCTCGTGGATGCCACAAATAAACTGAAAGAAAGCGGTTTTACTTTAACAGAATCGCTTCAGACAGCAGCACAACAACGTATCCGTCCCATCACCATGACAAGTCTAACAACGATACTTGCTTTATTACCGATGTGTTTCGGATTCGGCGAAGGAGCTTCTTTACGTTCACCCATGGCATTGGCTGTAATTGGAGGATTGTTCTCTTCCACCGTTATGACTCTGGTCGTAATACCTTGCGTATACTATATCTTTGACAAAAAAAAGGAATAACAGTATGGATAAATTAATCAGACGGAAGGTTTTCATTTCCATGCTCTTCATCGGCCTGACGATGATGGGATTATTTTCATACAGACACCTGCCAATGGAACTATTTCCGGATGCCGAATATCCCAAATTACACATCCATGTCGGCACAAAGACAAATCCGGATCCCCAATACATAGAAAGCCAAGCCGTAGTTCCAATAGAAGGAATCATCAGTGGAATGGAAGGCGTGGAGGATATCAATACCCGAATCAATTCACAAGGAGCCAATACAACCGTCTCATTCTCCCAAAATACAAACATCAAATATGCTTATCTGAAACTGGAAGAGAAAATCAAAGCCATCACCAAGAACCTACCGGAAGAATTTACTGTACAAATCAGTAAGGCTGGTTCCGGCATGGCCAGCGACCAATTCATGACACTGCAAGTGCTCAGCAATGAAGACATCGACTACGTACGCAACATCACAGACGCGGACATTGTCCCTGTATTGGAAAGCACCGATGGGATTGCGTCAGTCAATGTCATGGGAGGACGCCAAAAAAGCATAGAAATCCTATTAGACAAAGAAAAATGCAAAGCACTGAATATAACTGCATCGCAAATCAGCGCTCTCATCAGCGGCAATATGTCAGAAAAAACATTTGCCGGTTCGGTATACGAAAACTCCAAACGATATTTCGTAAATGTCACGGCAGAATATCTGAACACCGATGATTTGGGAAACATTATTGTGGGCAACGGACCGATATTACTCAAAGACATTGCAACAATCAATTTCGGCATCAAAGAAGAAGAGAGCTATTCACGAGTGAACGGGCAAGAAGTCATAACCTGCATCATTACCAAATCACCCCTCGTGAACATTATCGATTTATCAGAACGGGTCAGAAAAGAAATCGCTCAGTTAAATACAGAACTGGCCGTCAAAGGAATTTCCATACAAGTTGATACAGATGTGGCAGAAACCATGAGCGAAAACATCAATATCATCATGAATCTGGCCATTACAGGAGCCATTCTGGCCATCTTTATTCTGTATTTATTTTTACGGAATTTCAAAATAGTAACTTTTATTGCATTTGCCATTCCCATTTCCGTATTTTCAGCATTCTATTTTTTCTACTTCTCCGGCATAAGTATCAATACACTGACCTTAACCGGTATTGCTTTGGCTGTAGGTATGCTTTTAGACAATTCTGTTGTTGTCATGGAAAACATTTTCCGTTTACGGTCAACCGGTATGCCAAGTGAAGCAGCATCCGTTCAAGGAACGAAAGAAGTGGCCAAGGCAGTAGTCGCAGCCACCTTGACAACCATCACTGTATTTCTTCCTTTTCTCTTTTCGGATGATTTTCTGCTAAAACTGATAGGCAAACACATCGGCGTTTCCATCATTACTACATTACTCCTATCACTGTCCGTAGCATTACTGCTAATTCCAATGGCAGTCAACCAATTCATGAAAAGACAAGGCGAGCGGGTAAATTTCAGTACACTATCCATACACAGCCGTCCCGTACAAATCTATATTGCCCTATTGAAAATATGTTTGCGAAAACCAAGCACTGTCGTATTTTCAGCCTTACTACTATTAGTCGTCACCCTTGCGTTGTCGCTGACATTGACACTGAACACACTCAAAGAAATAGAAGCAGATACTTTTAACATCTACATGACATTTCCCAACGGCAACACCTTAAGCCGTACGGATGAAACCGTCCGCCTGTACGAAGAACGCCTGCAGGACATTCCGGAAATAGAACAATACAATTCTCAAGTATTTGCGACAGATGCCCGCCTTACCATCAAATTAAAAGACAATTTTGAAAAGATTGACAATAAAACTCTCAACACATTAAAAGACCTGGTCATAAACAAAACCCAAGGATTGCCCATCAGTGATGTAAGCTATGAAGCCATCGAGAGTAGCGAAAACTTTCAGGGAGGAGGAGGCAGTGCCCTGATGAGCGGCGGCGAAGAACTTCTGCGCAAAATGGGCATGGGAAGCCAAAGCGAAAAAATAATCATAAAAGGACAGGATTTTGAAAAAATGTCCAACCTTGCCGAATTATTGGAATATCAACTGGAAGACTTGGAAAACATCAGTAATGCTTCAATGAGCTACTCACGGGGAAAACCGGAAGCACGCATCCTATTCGACCAATATCTAATGGGCCTATATGATGTCACGCCAGCTCATGTCGCAACAGAATTAAACAACTTTGCCCCTCAAAATACAACTTCGATCAAATATAAAGCTGGGAATGAAGAATACGACATTATTATCAAAGACAAAGGCTTAGTTGAGAAAGAAGAAAAGGAGAACACAGAACCTATACGCACATTAGACGATTTACGTAATCTGGAAGTTTCAAATGACAACAACTCTATCACGGATTTACGCAACTTCAGCCAAATCAATCTTGACCGCGGCCAGGGAAGCATTATACGCGTCAATCAGGACAAAGAAATTACTGTCAATTACACCTTTAATTCAGATGTAAACGAATCCAAAAGTATCTTGGAAGCAGCCCGGCTAGAAGTCGATGATTTAGTACAGCAAACAGATATCCCAACAGGAGTCGCGGTTGAAGTCGTACACGAAGACGATAAAACCAGTGAATTCACCTTTTTGATATTGGCCGCATTTGCCATTATCTATATGATATTAGCATCTGTTTTTGAATCAGTTACAGCACCCATTGTACTAATGTTTGCCATACCGTTGGCTGCTATCGGTTCTTTGTTAGCTTTATTGTTCACAAGCAATTCGCTAATGAATGCAAATGTCTTTATCGGAGTTATCATATTAATCGGCATCGTAGTCAATAACAGTATCATTCTTATTGACTATACTTCACAATTAAGACGGCAAGGCAACCGCAAAGCAAGGGCATTGATCATTGCCGGTATTTCACGCCTACGGCCCATACTGATTACAGCCATCACCACCATTATTGCAATGTTCCCGCTGGCGATGGGACAAGGAGAATTTGTGTCAGGATTGGGAGCTCCATTTGCAATAACAGTCATCGGCGGACTGACCATGAGCACCCTCCTGACGTTAGTTATAATTCCCACTTTATATTCCGGAGTGGAAGAGGCTCTACTCAGACTCAGAAGGCAGAATCCATGGATGAAACTACTTCAGATTTCATTACTATTGGTTTCCGTCACAGGCATCTATTTGCTAAACACCACCCTTATATGGAAACTTGGGTATCTTATCGGTGCCGTCATATTGATACCGGCAGCAACCTGGTTTGTAGAAACAAGTTTACGACAAGCCAACAGCCGTATCATCCCTCCCGATCAAGAAATTTACATTTCAATCCGGAATTTGGTAAAGATATACGGCCGTCCCAATGAATTCCAGCGGGAATGGACTTCCGGACAACACACCCGCGAACGGTTAGGTCTGAAAGAAGAATACCGCACTATAAAAGACTTACAACCACTGCTTTGGATAATTCCTTTGATCGGTTTTATGTTTTATTTTACTTATTGGTATCAGACAGTAATATTTTGGACCATTATATTTGCCATTTGCACTTGGCAACTAACAAAAAAGGCCATCCGAATTGCTTGCGAATACTTTAGAACGAACAACAGGTATCTATTGGGTAAGATACTTGAAATTCTTGATATCACAGTACATTATCTTTCTCCTCTAGTGACATTGGCTTGGGCTACACTTAAATTTTCAAATGCCGGAATTGCCATTCTGTTAGGATTAATATGGTACGTTGCCATTTCCGCCCAGTATCTTTCAAAAAAAATTCATAAATACAACATCAAAATAGACCAATCAGACGGACGATTCCAGGAAATCAAGAAAATGATTTACCTAATTGCCTGCAAGATTCCTGTCATAGGATATAAAAAAACACCATTCAAGGCATTAAATGCCGTATCCATGGACATACATACCGGAATGTTCGGATTACTGGGGCCCAATGGGGCCGGTAAAACAACTCTAATGCGTATCATCTGCGGTATTTTTGAACAAAGCTATGGCAAAATATTTATCAATGGCATTGACACACAAAAAAAACGAGAAGAATTGCAAGGTCTAATCGGTTATCTTCCACAAGAATTCGGCACATACGAAAATCTCACATCCTGGGAATTTCTTGAATATCAGGCTCTCTTAAAAGGCATATATAACCCAAGAGTACGTAAACAACGCATTACTGAAGTTTTAGAGGCTGTACATATGTATGAAAACAAAGACAAAAAAATCGGAGGATTCTCTGGCGGCATGAAACAACGTATCGGTATTGCACAGACCTTACTTAATCTGCCACGTATATTGGTCGTTGATGAACCAACTGCGGGTCTTGATCCACGTGAACGAATCCGTTTCCGAAACTTGTTGGTAGAATTATCCCGCAACCGAATTGTGATATTCTCCACTCACATCATCGAAGACATCGCCAGTTCTTGCAATCAAGTCGGAGTAATCAACAAGGGGTCGTTAAAATATCACGGTACACCGACAGACATGGTCGAAATAGCCAAAGATGTAACCTGGACTTTTGAGATTCCTGCACGAGACTTTGCAAAATTACCTCCAGACTTACTACTCGTACACCACATCAGGAATGGCGAAAATATCAAAGTCCGCTGTCTGTCAGAAACCCCACCGGTTCCCAATGCTGTCAAGACACCTCCGCTACTTGAAGACTCATACCTATGGCTGCTAAGAAGTGTAAAACTGGCAAACCATGAACAGATTATTACACAATAAACGAAAATATCACAAAAAATGATTGTCGAAATATGAAATACAAAATCATAACTCCCATTATCAAACTAACCCTATATAATATCAAAATTATATTCGGGAATAAATTCATATACTTCATACTAAGCGCAATCGGATTCTATATCATCACTGTCGGCTTCAGCTTGTTTTCGGACGATGAAATAACAATGGCTACCGGATATAACATGCTATTGATGCCATCCATTCTCGTGATTTTTTATCCGACGTGCTTCGGTATACAGAATGACCAAGACGCCAAAATCATAGAAATCATATTCGGAATTCCCAACTACCGGTATAAAGTCTGGCTATTCAGATTAATCATCTCCTATTCTATCTGCTTCATATTAATTTTACTGCTATCTGTTGTGACAAATTGGCTAATTGTAGAAATACCCCCTATGAACTTAACGTTACAGACAATTGTACCTGCTCTGTTCATTGGATTACTTTGCTTTATGCTTAGCACAATTGTACGTAATGGTAATGGTACGGCAGTATTAATTATAGTTATCGGTATGATACTATTCACACTCCATGGCATATTGGGTATCAGCAAATGGAATGTTTTTCTCAATCCATTTGATATGCCTTTGGACAAAAATCCCGAAATATTCTACAATACAGTATTTTACAACAGACTGTTTATAATATCTACAAGTTTCATATTTTTACTTGCAGGCCTTTACAAAATGCAAAATCGTGAAAAATTCATATAACATCAAAATTAAAAAGGACGATTAAATCGTCCTTTTTAATTTTTCATTCAACTGTATTCGAACTTTAACCATTGCATTTTTCTTCTTTACCCATTCCATCAATTCGTCCATATTCCCTGTATTCTGACATTCCAAAATCTTATTATCAGCCTCTTTACACAATATTTCGATACGCTTCATTTTATAATTATCCACAACTTTAGGCAATAATTCTGTCAGCATACTCTCTTCCGAACGCAAAGTAGTATCCAACAACATCCACATTTTGCTAAGTTCATAAGGTTCGCTCAAAATATCGGCAACGACAGAAGATATATCAGGATCGGGATGAGCTGTAAAATACCGGGCCGGAGAAAAATCAGGCATCTGCTTGCAACATGTACGATACTCCTGCTGAATTTTCCGTAATTGAGGATTCAACAGCAATAATTCATCTTCAGCAAGTTCGCTAATAATATATTCTCCAACAGTAACGGCACAACGAATCCCGTCATGCACATCTTCATACAGCACCTCTGTTCCAAATTGCAACATATAACGAATAAGAACTATCTCCTCCGTGTCACAAGAAGCAACACCTCCCAGTTTAGCCGGTGTCAGAATTTCCTTGGATTGCTGTCTGGCAGGAAGTTTATAGGCAATCTGAGCATTGTCACCAGACTTTTTCCGTCTCAGACGGAGAATCTCATTATAAAGTACCGACTCCTCCACCTGCATTTGTCCTGCCGTCTCCCGCACATAAACAGATCGCGTAATCAAATCCGGAATCAAAGAGATGCTACGGACAATATCCGTTATCAATTTAGCCCGTTCAATCGGGTCATTACCTGCTTGTTCCAAAAGCAATTGAGTCTTGAAATTGATAAAATCCGTTTCATGTTTACTGATATATTCCAATACCTCTTCGGCAGTATGTGCCTGTGCAAAAGAATCAGGATCCTCACCTTCCGGCAAGGATACAATCCGCACATTTAATCCCTCTTCCAAAATCAAATCTATACCCCGTAAAGAAGCTTTAATTCCAGCAGCATCTCCATCATAAATAATTGTTACATTGGAAGTCAGACGACGTATCAAGCGAATTTGCTCAACAGTCAACGATGTCCCTGAAGATGCAACCGTATTTTCTATACCTTGCTGATGAAATGAAATCACATCAAGATATCCTTCAACCAAAAAGCAACGATCGTTCTGAACAATACTTTTTTTTGCAAAATAGATTCCATATAAAGTACGACTTTTGTGGTATATCTCGGACTCCGGTGAATTAAGATATTTGGCACTTTTCTTATCACTGGTCATAATACGCCCACCAAAAGCAATAATTTTTCCAGCCAAATCACGGATAGGAAATATTACACGAGCCCTGAAACGATCAAACAAACCTTTCTCAGAAGCTACTGTGAGACCTGTTTTAAGCAAAAACTCTTTTTTATATCCCTTTTCCAAAGCGTTTTTAGTAAAACTATCCCAAGCCTCAGGACAATAGCCCAATCCAAATTTCTCAATGTTCTTATCATCCAAGCCACGGTGATGGAAATAACTCATACCAATAGACTTACCTTCGTCAGTATGCCACAACTGATAGGTAAAAAATTTTTCTGCATAATTAGTCACTATCAGCATGCTCTCCCGTTCTGTCTGCTCCTGTTTTTCACTTTCAGTCAGTTCCTTTTCCTCTATAATGATATTATATTTAGCTGCCACCCAACGAAGAGCCTCCACATAAGAAAGCTGCTCATGTTCCATAATAAAATTCACAGCATTCCCGCCTTTTCCGCATCCGAAACATTTATATATTCCCTTTGCCGGAGATACTGTAAAGGAACCGGTCTTCTCGTTATGAAAAGGACAGCAACCTACATAATTTACTCCACGTTTTTTCAAACTGACAAAATCGGACACCACTTCATAGATATCCGCTGTATCAAAAATCTTTTGTATGGTAGATGGATCAATCATAGACAACAAAGGTAGAAAGGAAAAATGAATTTGCGATAAAAGAAGAAGGAAAGTAAAAATGGAATTGCAGAAAATAAACACAACAGCGACAAACAATGGCACATTTTTTGATATGCAAACACGCGGAAACGTTCTGTAAAAAAAACGTTTTCACTAATAAACATTACACATATGACTGCAAATGAAAACAAACATCTAAAAGAAGAGTTATTGGAAAACATTTCTGATCTTTTCCTGAAATATGGACTGCGCAGTACATCTATGGAAGATATTTGCACGCACTTGAAAATTTCAAAAAAGACGCTTTATCAATTATTTTCCAACAAAGATGATATCGTTGAACAAGTCATGCTTTACCGCCGCAACAACCATCACACACAACAAAAATTAAAAGAATTAAGGCAATTGAATTCCATACATATGATGCTGAATATCAGAGATCATATTATTGAAAACGTAAATAGCCGATTGCCTGCGAATTTATTCGATTTAAAAAAATATCATCCGGAAGTCTATAAAAAAACAAATAAAATAGATCAAGATGCCATACAAGAATTATTTAACGAAATCATTGACAAAGGCATCAAAGAAGGAAATTTCAGAACAGACATCAACCAAGAAGTACAAGTTTACTTATTTGTCAAACAAATGCTGATTCTTAGCGAACCGGAATTAATCAGTGAAATCAAATATCCAATAGCAACGATTGTATCGACAATTGTAGAAAACACATTAAGAAGTTTTGTAACCCCACAAGGACAAAACATATTAAAAGAATTAACTTAAAAGAAATTACAGAAAATAACACAAACCAACCATGGCACATTATTTGTACCGTGCGCGATTGGTTGAAGTACAGAATAAATTTAAACATAATAAATCTACAAAGAATGAAAACAGGAATTCTAATCACTTTCATTGCAATTCTCGTTCCATGGTTGCTGCAAGCACAAAATCCATCGGGCAAACCGCAAAGCCTTTCGCTCGAACAAGCAATTAAATATGCAGTAGAGCACAATAAAGAATTGCAATCATCGCAATTAAACATTGACATGAGAAACAAAATGGTCACTGAAGCTATTTCCCAAGGATTACCTCAAGTAAATGGTTCATTGGGATATAACACCAACTTTGGGCACAAAGTTGATTTTGGCGAATCAGGTTTTAAAATAGTCGATCAAGTAAACGTTGGGGTATCTGTATCACAATTATTGTTCAGCGGACAGTGGATTTTAGGCATCCAAACCAGTAAGATTGCAAAAAAAATTGCTGCCCAACAAGTTGATATTACAGAATTAGATATCAAAGAGACTGTTTACAACTCCTATTATACGATTCTTGCGAGTGAACACTTAATGAAAATCGTAAAAGAAAATCTGGAAAACATGAGCAAAATCCAAATCCATACAGAAAACATGTACAAAGCTGGAACTGCTGAAATTACGGATGTAGACCAGATTCGTATCACTGTAGGACAATTGAAAAACAGCTATCTTGCCATGCAACGTACCGTTGACGTAAACTACAATCTGCTTCGCCTCCAGTTAGGTATATCAGCAGGCACCCCCCTAACTTTAACAGACCCTATTGAAAAATTTCTGGAATCAGGCAAGTTCCTGTCATTAGCCAATCAACAATTTGACATCAATAAAAACAGCCAATTTGCGTTAATGTTAACACAAGAAGAATTACAAAAGAAAATGGTAGGTCTGAAAAAATGGGCATATGCCCCGACAATCAGCGGTTCGTATTCCTATCAGCATCAGATTAAATCAGGAGGTTTTATGAATATGCCGCACTCTGCCTCCATCACTATGAGTGTTCCTATATTCTCCGGTTTACAGCGTAAAGCACAATTAGACCAGCAAAAAATCACACTAGAACAGACCCAGCTCAACAAAAGTTTGTTGGAAGACCAACTGAACTTACAAGAAGAACAATACAAATTCGCTTTAAAAAACGCATTGGAGGACTATAATCTTCAAAAAGAAAACATTGAAGTTGCCCGTAAGGTATTGGAAAATTATCAACACAAATATAATGCAGGGGCAGTATCGAGCTTAGATTTAACTCAGGCAAACAACACTTACCTGACTGCTGAAAGTAATTTTACCAATGCCTGTTTGACATTACTGCAGGCACAGACTCAATTAGAGAAATTGTACAACAACTTGAAATAATAAAAACAATATAAATAATCAGAACAATGATAAAGAACGTTATTTTATCTGCACTTACAATTGCAATCCTTGCCGGATGCTCTGGCAAGAAAGATGATGGGAAGGCTGCAACTGTTGAAGCTATCCCTGTTAAAGTACAGACGCTGGAAAAACAAGAAATTTCCCGCACATTGGACTATACAGCCAATCTTCAAGCTGACGAACAAATTTATTATGCACCTGCTGCTGCCGGTCGTATTTCTAAAATCTATGTAGAAGTTGGAGATCACATCAAAAAAGGCCAATTACTAGTAGATATGGACCGTACACAGTTAATACAGGCAGAAGTTCAATTGAAGAACCTGGAAGCTGAATACAATCGTGCAGTACTGTTGAATAAAACCCAAAGTATCAGTAAACAAGCATACGATGCAGCTGTGACTCAATACGAAGTAGCTAAAGCCAATGTGGAATTTCTGAAAGAGAATACACAAATGTTAGCACCTTTTGACGGCGTTGTTACCGGCAAATACTTTGAAAATGGAGAAGTATATACCGGAGGAACTTTTGGAGGAGCCAACAAGCCGTCTATCATCTCAATAGAAAAAATCAATACACTGAAAGCCAATGTGAATTTATCCGAACAATACTTCCTGCTAGTAAAAAAAGGCATGAAAGTTCAGCTCAAAAGCGAATTGTATCCGGAACGCACATTTGAAGGAACTGTCAATATCGTTTATCCAACCATTGATCCGTCATCCAGAACTTTTACAGTAGAAGTCCAGATTCCGAACAAAGACGAAGCATTACGCCCCGGAATGTACGGCATTATCAACTTTTTGGTTGGCAATACCGAAATCGTCGTTGCTCCAGCGATTGCCGTTTTAAAACTTCAGGGAGCAAACAATCGCTATGTATTCTTGAACAAAAACGGCATTGCTAAACGTGTTGCTGTAGAATTAGGACAACGTTTCGACGAAAAGATTGAATTAATCAGCAACGAAATTCATGAAGGAGATCAATTAGTAGTAGTAGGCCAAGGCCGTCTTATTGACGGAGCTCCACTTTCAGTCACGAAGTAAAACCAACAATCAATTTGCTAATTTTTAAAATATGAGTATATATAATTCAGCGGTAAACAAGCCCATTTCCACTCTGATGGTTTTCATTGCCATTTTGGTATTGGGTATTGCCTCCTACATTCAGCTACCGGTGGATCAATATCCTAAAATGGATCCACCATATCTGACCGTAATGGCTACTTATCCGGGAGCCAATGCATCGGATATTGAAGAAAATGTCACCAAGATATTGGAAGATCAACTAAACTCTGTAGATGACTTGAAAGAGTTAAGCTCAACTTCTTATGATAACCTGGCCGTTATATCATTGGAATTCGAATGGGAAGCTAACCTTGATGAAGCCTCCAACGATGTGCGTGACGCTGTTGATAAAGCAATGCAAAAATTGCCCGATGATATCGATCGTCCGACCATCATGCGTTTCAATACCTCAATGATGCCTATTTTGATTTATGCTGTTACTGCAAAGGAATCTTATCCGGGTATTGACAAAATCATTGATGATAAAGTCATCACTCGTTTGAATCAAGTTGACGGAGTTGCTTCCGTAACTTTAGCAGGAGCACCAGAACGAGTTGTGTATGTTGACTTAAATCCCAATCAACTGGATGCTTATAACCTCACATTAGAACAGATCGGAAATAAAATTTTAGCCGAAAACAAGGACGTATCTTCCGGTAATGTTAAAATGGGTGAGATGGACTACACCCTTCGTGTAGAAGGAGAATTCAAAGAGAGTGACCAGATCAAAAATATTGTATTGGGAATCCAAAACAATAAAACCATTTATTTACGCGATGTTGCCACCATACGTGACACCATCAAAGACATTACCCTGGAACAGCTGATCAACCGTGGAGATGGTGGTGTATTGTTGATTACAAAACAAACTGATGCAAATGCCGTTGCAGTAGCTAAAGAAGCCAAAGGACAACTGGAATTGGCCATGAAAGAGTTGCCTACCGATATTAAATTTGAAATTATCTCCGATAATTCTGAATTTATCATCAACTCCATCAACAACCTACAAGAATCTTTAATGTATGCACTGATTTTCGTTGTACTGGTTGTATTCCTATTCCTCGGGCGTTGGCGGGCAACATTTATTATTGCCTTGACAATCCCCATTTCGTTGATTGTTGCCTTTATTTACTTATTTGCGACAGGAGAATCCTTGAATATGATTTCTCTATCTTCTCTGTCAATTGCAGTAGGTATGGTCGTAGACGACGCAATTGTGGTATTGGAAAATATCACCAAACACGTTGATCGTGGTAGCCGCCCCCGAGAGGCTGCCAAATATGGAACAAACGAAGTCTGGTTATCTGTTATTGTCACAACATTAGTAACCGTAGCCGTATTCTTCCCCTTGACATTAGTTAGCGGTATGACCGGTATTCTTTTCAAGCAATTAGGTTGGATTGTCTGTATTACCGTCTGTACATCAACAGCTACAGCTATCTCTTTAACACCTATGCTTTGTTCGCAATTACTGAAAATCCAGGAAAAAGCACCTTCCAATAAATTCAGTTTCTACCATTTCATCACGAAGTGCCTAGACCGTTTGGATATAGAATATGAAAAATTGATTCGTTGGGTTCTTTGCCACAAAACGGTAGTTATCGTTTCTATGTTCTTCTTATTTTTAGGTTCCTGTAGCTTAAGTCGTTACATCAAAACGGACTTCATGCCTCAGAATGACCAAAACAACCTGAACATTTATGTAAAGATGCAGTCTGGGCAACGCGTAGAAGTAACGAAAACAATCGCTCTACAAATAGATTCGATTATCCGCGCAGAGGTTCCGGAAATCCGTTTGATAAACTTGTCATACGGTAGCGAAGAAGAAGCATCATTCGCTTCCATGATGAATAGTACTGGAAACAACATTCTGAATATGCGTTTACGTACCATCGACAGAGCAGACCGAAACAGGAGTGTATTTGTTATAGCAGATCAGATTCGTGGAATTTTAAAACGCTTCCCGGACATTCTTCAATACACGGTATCAACCAGTACAGGAGGCTCTCTGGGCAGTAATAGTGTAGATATTGAAATCATGGGACACGATTTCAATACAACCAGTCGCTTAGCGCAGGATCTTTCCATAAAAATGCGTCAGATTCCAGGAGCTGAAGATATCAAAATAAGCCGTGACGATGACAAGTCGGAACTACAAATCAACCTGGATCAAGATAAACTTGCACAACATGGTTTAACAACCTCTCAAGTCGGTCAAATCATACGTAACCGCATTTATGGTTTCCGTAATAGTAAATTCAAAGAAGACGGTGAAGAATATGATATCATTGTTCGTCTGGACGAAAAATACCGTTCATCATTAACGGAAGTTGAGAATATCATTATTACAGACGGAAGAGGTCAGAAAGTACGTTTAAAAGAACTTGGCAAAATAAAAGAATACTTCTCACCACCAAACATTGAACGTAAGAGCAAACAACGTCTGCTAAAAGTATCTATTACCCCTGCCGCAGGATACGCATTGGGCGACATTGCAATTGAAGCTCAAAAAATCATTGACAATCTGGAAGAAATTCCACAAGGCGTAACCTTATATGTCGGAGGTAACTATGAAGATCAACAAGAGTCATTCGGTTCTTTGATTTCCTTATTGCTTCTGTCATTGATGTTGGTATACATCGTAATGGCAGCACAGTTTGAATCGTTCAAGATGCCTTTCATCATCATGTTGTCAATTCCATTTGCTTTCACTGGAGTTGTCTTAGCCTTATTATTGACAAACACAACCTTGAGCATCGTGGCAGCCTTGGGAGGAGTTATGTTAGTTGGTATTGTAACCAAGAATGGTATTGTATTAATTGACTTCATCAATTTAATGCGCGAACGTGGCATTCGTCTATATGATGCCATTGCAGGAGCTTGCCGCTCACGTCTGCGTCCGGTACTAATGACCTCACTGACTACAATACTTGGAATGGTGCCAATGGCCCTCAGTTCAGGAGAAGGTTCAGAAACCTGGCGTCCGATGGGTATCGCAGTAATCGGAGGAATGATCTTTTCAACCATCATAACCATGGTTATCGTACCTGCAGTATATGCAGCCATGGACAAAAGTGGAAGCCGAAATAAAAAGAAAAATCTATCCAAGCAATTTAAATTCATGAATGACTTTAACGCTGAAAGAGATCTACCCAAGAAAAAAGAGAACTAAACAGAACTGATTTAAAGTCTGGAAAATTCCAGACTTTAAATCTCTCAACAAATCCAACTCAACCATGAAAAAAGCAGTATTTATCACATATAATCAGGCTTTAACAGAACGCGTTGCATACATGCTCGATCAACTTCAATTGCGTGGCTTCACTCAATGGCCATTGGTAAATGGAGCAGGGACAATCGATGGGGAACCCCGTATGGGTTCACACACATGGCCTGAAATGAACTCGGCGACTATCACTATTGTAGACGAAGAGATGGTTCCCCTTATCCTGAAATACGTAAAGAAACTGGATGAAGTAAACAAAGAGAACGGTATCCGTGCTTTCGTTTGGGATATAACAGATATGTATTAAAACATGCGATATAAAAATAGCCGGAATTTTTCATTCCGGCTATTTTTATATCATACTACGCAACAATATAACATGGCATAAAACATGCAAATGCACGAAGCCTCCGGCAAGTTACCCCGCCAGAGGCTTTTTTATTTCTTCTTAAACATTACAAATCATTGTTATAATCATTTGAATGAAAAATCTAAAAACATAGAGATAAGAATATACAGATATGACCTTTATGATTTATAACTGGGTTCTAGTTAATTTCATTAAGTTTGACTTTATTTATAATCTTGTCTCCTTTTGATATATACAAATGATTATCTCTATAAATAGTATATTTATATTCTTTATCACAGAAAATATATCCTTTCAAGTTACCAGTTTCATCTAAAAATCCCTCTCCCTTTAATACAATATAAGAACCCGTTTTTTTATTTATGCTTATATATATTATATGATCACATGCCACACTTCCTTCAGGACATAGAGGTATAAGATTGATCCATAAGTCTTCACTTTCATATGTACCTTTTGTAAACGGTATAAACTTATTATTGATGTTTTTTTCTGTAAGTATTCCTTTTATTGATATTTGATTTTTAGAAATATTGCAACTAACTAAAAAAACAGAAAAAAGAATTAATAGAAAATTGCTTCTACATAGCACGTTATTTATATTACCACTTTACTCCTCTTTTAGTGATTTAAATCCGCGACCGAGAATCTCTTTAGAATCAATTATATTGACAAAAGCCTCCGGATCAATTTCTGCAATTTTATGACGTAGAATCATCATTTCGCGACGAGTAAGAATTGTATAAATAACATTACGATTCTGACCTTTATACAGACCTACTGCTGGAAACAAAGTAGCACCCCGATTGATTTCGTTAATAATAACATTTTTAATTGGATCAACCTTATCAGATACAATCATCAAAGTCTTATGGACAGCAGCACCATCCAAAACAAGATCTATCACCTTACCTTCGATGAATACAATAATCCAGGAATACATCGGCAAACGCCAGTCGCCAAATGCAACCACCGTACTCAAAGTAATGGTGCAGTCGACAATAATCACCAAAGTACCTAAAGAAATGTGAGTATATTTATTCAAAATCATAGAGATAATGTCTGAACCTCCTGAAGTAGCACGAGCTTTGAAAATCATACCAATACCAACTCCATAAACAATACCTCCGAAAACTGCTGACAACAACTGTTCATTTAGCATAGTACGTTCAATAACCCCCGGCTCCAACAGTGCATCATATCCATACACATAGTGTATCAAACGCATAAAAGCAGGAATAGCAAAAGTACAGATAATCGTCTTTACACCGAACATCCCACCCAAAAAATAGATTCCCAGCAACAACAGAGGAACGTCCATACACAAGGCTGCAATTTCAGTTTCCCAGCCCCACAAATGGTGGAATACCATAGACAAACCGTAAGTTCCTCCTGGAGCAAAACCATACGGTTCTGCAAACATTACAGCTCCTAAAGCAAATACAAAACATCCGCCCAAAAGCCAACCATAGGTAATGAAAAAATCTTTTGACAAAAACTTTTCTTTTGTAACAAATCCCATATAGATACAGATTTAGATTTATGAATACTATATTAATGGTTACAAAAGTACAAATACTTTTCGGCATATCCGAATCATAAATTATTTTAATAAAAACACACAACATACTGGCTATCAAAATAAAACATCTCGATAACTTTGCATATTCATACAACGAAAAGCATATTTATACAAAATATGTCTAAACCACCTCTATCGGCAAAGGTTCATAATTTATTAATATCGTTTTTCCTAATTGCAAAGAAGCCTCTACATCTACCAACCGTTGATTACTACTTCCACGAAACAATAATTCGATGTTTTGCAACTTCTGCATATACCTTCCATCCACCAACACGTCAATATAAGGCAGGATCCGAGACAAACGATGCGATTGACAAATATACTCAAACCGGTAGCCCGTATAACACCAGACAGTCTTTTTACTCTGCATCTTAATCAGTTTTGCAAGCTCCGTAAAAGCTTCCACCTGCTCCAAAGGATCACCACCACTGAAAGTAACATTCGAAAAAGGATCCGCCAACAACTGTTCTGCCACCTGCTCTACCTTTACCCGGTACCCATTATCAAAATTCCATGACTGAGGATTATGGCATCCCAAACAATGATGGCGACATCCGGCAGCATAAACAGAGGTCCGGAAACCCGGACCATCTACCACTGTATCTTCAACAATATCCATTATAATCAAATCCATACCGCCTATACCCTAATTGTGACGTACTCTATCCTTTAATTCTGCTAACTTTGCATGATTCCAACGATCGGTAGTTCCTACCAAATAACCGGTAATCCGCTGCAAACAATCAATGTTCCGACTTCCACAAACCGGACACACATCTTCGCCATCCACAGCATCTTCATGCCCGCAATCCATGCAACGATTACGATTATGATTCACAGAACAGTATCCCATATTATAATAATCCATCATATCCACTACCGACATGATTGCTGACGGATTCTTCGTTGCATCCCCATCGATTTCCACATAGAAAATATGCCCGCCACGCGTCAAATCATGGTAAGGTGCCTCTATCTTTGCCTTATGTCGCGCACTGCATTTATAATACACCGGAACATGATTGGAATTTGTATAATACTCACGGTCGGTTACGCCGGGAATTACACCGAAACTTTTTCTGTCTTTTTCCGTAAACTTACCACTCAACCCCTCTGCCGGTGTTGCCAGCACACTATAATTATGTCCATATTGCTCTGTATAACCTGCAGCCTTGTCTCTCATATAAGAGACAATCCTCAAACCTAATTCCTGTGCTGCAGCATCTTCTCCATGGTGTTTACCCGTCAAAGCAACCAAACATTCTGCCAGACCGATAAATCCGATAGCTAAAGTTCCCTGCTCTATCACTCTTTCTATCGTATCCTCCGGTTTAAGATTTTCTGAACCGTTCCACAAAGCCGACATCAACAAAGGGAACTGCTTAACTTTGGCTGTCTGCTGAAACTCTAAACGCCGATGCAATTGCAATGCCGTTAAATTCAACACATCATCCATCTTCTTAAAAAAAGCCTCAACTCGCGCATCTTTATCTGCAATACCCATACACTCAATGGCCATCCGCACAATATTTATAGTAGAAAATGACAAATTACCACGCCCGATAGAAGTTTTTTCTCCATTCCGATTTTCAAAAACACGTGTCCGACATCCCATTGTGGCTGTCTCATAACGATAACGCTGCGGATCATCAGCCCTCCATAGCTCATGCTGATTAAAAGTAGCATCCAAATTAATGAAATTAGGAAAAAAACGACGGGCAGACACTTTGCAGGCCAATTCATACAAATCATAATTCGGATCATCCGGCAAATAATTCACTCCCCTTTTCTTTTTCCAAATCTGTATCGGAAAAATCGCCGTCACACCACTTCCCACACCCCGATATGTAGACAACAACATCTCACGAATAATGCACCGACCTTCGGCAGAAACATCCGTACCATAATTCACCGAACTAAACACAACTTGATTACCTCCCCGACTATGAATCGTATTCATATTATGAATAAAAGCCTCCATCGCCTGATGCACCCGCCCCACGGTCCTGTTCACCGCATGCTGCAACACCCGTTCATCACCATCCAGCCCCTCCAAATCACGCTTCACATAATCCGCCACCGGATAATCATACAAATGCTGGAAATTTTTTCCCAATAAATCTTCCAACACTTTCACCTCCTCCACAAAACTGCTTCTGACATAAGGTGCCAGATAAAAATCAAATGCCGGAATAGCCTGCCCTCCATGCATTTCATTTTGTGCTGTTTCCAAAGATATACATCCCAATATACTGGCCGTTTCTATACGTTTTGCCGGCCTTGATTCTCCATGACCGGCAAAAAATCCGTTCTTCAGAATCTTATCCAAAGGATGTTGCACACAAGTAAGACTTTTAGTCGGATAGTAATCTTTATCATGAATATGTATGTATCCCTGCCTTACGGCTTCTTTCACTTCGTCTGTCAACAAATAATCATCCACAAAAGGCTTTGTCGTCTCACTGGCAAACTTCATCATCATTCCGGCGGGAGTATCCGCATTCATATTGGCATTTTCACGAGTCACATCATTCGATTTGGTCTCTATGATTTCCAGAAAAATATCACGTGTTTTAGCTTTACGGGCGACACTCCGCTGATTCCGATAAGCTATATATACTTGTGCCACATCCTTACGCCGGCTCTTCATCAACTCCATCTCCACACAATCTTGAATCTCCTCCACACTCATCTGTTCTTGTCCGCGACAAGCGATACGGTCGGCTATTTCCCTTGCCAGTTCCATATCCTCTCCTTTGTCTGTATGCAACATCGCCCGACGCACCGCTGCAATTATTTTTTCTTCATTAAACCCAACGACTCTACCGTCTCTTTTTAAAACTGTCTGTATCATATTCTGTATATCTTTAAATTACATCATTTCCAATCAGTCAACAACAGCAAACAAAAAGAGGGGGGGCGATAAAAAGATACGGCAAATCTTATTCATGTCCCGGCTCTTTCCTCGAAAGCCATCGAAACACAACATCCGGCAGGTCTTCTGACTCACTTCCTTGACCAAACTACCTTCCCATCCATTACTGACAGTGGTTTCTATTGACGTTTGGCCTTTATTCAAAGCTTACAGCAGCGGGACTGTTCAGGACTTACACCTGATTCCCTTTTAAGTCCGTTCCCAATGAACAGACACCAAGATGATGAATTCATATTTTCTAACGAATCCATGACAAAAATAGAAACTTTTCAGATAACAAAAAAGATAAAATAGAAACTTTTAGAAAATAAAATTACCGAAAAGACAATCGAAGTTTTCCATTTTACTTCAGAATCACTTTTCGGTATGTTTTATAAATATTTGATTATGTGTGTTTTAATAAGAATAACACATCATTCTGAATCAATCATATGACGGCACAAATTTTCCTAAATTAAAATCACAAAAACTCTGACGTTGTATTATTATTCACAGACTTATTTTTTTGCTGCTCTAAAAAATCCACCCAAATACGGGCTGCTTCTTCAACGGTTTTAACACATGGCCGCTTCTTATAATATGCCTCCGTCCGTGCTTCAGGTTGCGGATTTTCGTGTTTTTTCTTTTCCAATCCCAACAATTCTGCACAAATCAGCGAACCGTTCCGCTTTGTAAACTCATCAGCCAATTGCTGAACCACACGATAGTTCGCCTCTTTACCTGCCCTATCAGCACCTTCCGTACAGCCGGTTTCCAGACCAGCCAAGACAAACATACCGCAAGCAGCCCCACACGTCATACGCATCCGTCCGATTCCGCCTCCAAATGAAGCCGACATCCGCAAAGCCTGCTCCTCCGTATATCCATACATATCAGCAAAAGCGGCACATACCGACTGCGAACAGTTATAACCCGCCCGAAACAACTCCACTGCTCTTTTTATTCTTTCTTCCATCATAATGGTCTGTTTTTATACATGTCCTCAAAATTAGAATAAGTGCCACTGATTTTCTTCGCGTCTTCACCCTCCGGATTCAACTCCATCGCTTTTTTCAAATCTTCAAACGAACCACTCTTATCCCCTTTCATCAAACGTGCACGTCCTCGTTCGCTATATGCCCTGGCAAAATCAGGTTTCAATTCAATCGCCTCATCAAACAATTCGATTGCCTCTTCCGGCTGCTCACGTGCAATAAAAAGACTGCCTAATTGCAGATAAGCCTGCTCATTAAAAGGATTCAACTCTATTACATAACGATAATCCTGCTCTGCTTCCCCATATTGTTTCAATGCTTCACGAAGCTGTCCCCTCACCAGATAAGCCTGTTCTTCCTCCGGAACCAATGCCACTACCTTTTCCGCATCCTGCAACCCGTCATTATAACTACCTGTCGCCAACATCACCTCCGCACGCAACAACCACGCAGCCGCATAATCATCCTTCCCGGCAATCGCCTGCGACAGGCTGACAATCGCACCGATATTATCACCTGCCTTCTTCTTGGCTCGTCCTGCCAGATAATATGCACGCACCTCGGTATCATCAAGCTCCACCGCCCGTTCACAATCGGCAACCACGTCAGCATAACGTTCAATCATATAATTAAGATTTGCACGCAACAACATCACACCGACATTATCCGGCTCTTCATCCAGTAAACATCCGGCCATCTGCACCGCCTCTTCCGTCTTGTCCTCCTGCGAATAAGCAGTCACCAGATGCTCCATCACCTCCACATCCTTCTGTATCTTCAATGCCTCGTTAAAACACCGGATCGCATAAGCCGTCTTCCCAACCTTCAAAGCCTTGATTCCATCATATTTCAGTACATCAAAATTTTTCTGCGCCTTTACCTCCGCAGTTTCTTCTCCCTCGCCAAAGAAAAGGGACTTAAAAAAGTTAGCCATAGTCTACATTTTACAATAACGATGACAAAAATACAA
>JAHHTT010000017.1 GCA_020024465.1 Odoribacter sp. | reverse complement strand
ATTACAAGAAACCATCATGCCTGCAAGCAGACACATTACAAATGAATAAAATAGTTTTCTCATAATTAAAGTTTTTTAATTGTTGAACTTAGCTATATTAAAGAAATTATGCGTAAAATATACATTTGAAGGATAATCTAGATACCCTGAATAATCACGCGAAAGACGTGTCATCACATCTAAACTACCCCAATCCGGATCATAATCCCATTTGAAATTAAAAACAGAAATATGATTACGATGGCGATACCCGCCCCATCCCATCAAGGTATTTAAATATACTTCACCGGTTACAGGATCTACTGCACAGGTATTATATGCCTGAAAATTAGGACTATTATAGTAATCTTCCGAATCAGGGATGTAATGGAATTTTTTTGCATCCATAGCTTGGGCTGTTTGGTTTATACCAAATATGTGGCACCAGATTTCAGTCTTAGTCGCACTCATATAGATGGTATCCCCCTTTGCCGTAATGTGGGGAGCTGCAGCTTGGCTGCTCGCCGGATTACGTTTCAATAATTGAGCGGCTCTACCACTTAATGTATGGGCATCTATAATTTCGTATGTATCCGGATCTACCTTGGAGATTGTACCCGTTTCGTCCGATACCCACAATTTCCCGTCTGACGAAAGAATAATTCCGGATACCAAACCTTTAAAACGTATCTTGTGAGAAACTTTTGTAGCCCCCTTCTTTATCACCATGACAGCAGCATCCTGTTTATATGTTGAAAACACCTTATTGTGAGCCACGGCCATTGTGTTCCAATGAGCTCCTTCAGAACCTTCCACGAAAGTCATCGTACTATCAGAAAGACGGAACACACTGATTCCTTTAGCATTGCGCATATAAATATCATCCTTACTCAAAACTGAAATATGTGTCGGTTGGTTTATCTGACCATCAGGAAATGAATAACGGAGCTCTTCTTTCAACGTCTCAGCATTTAAAATGGTCAGACCACCTGTATTTCCAGGATTATCACTCTTCTGTGATACAATATATATCTTATTGTCATGAATAAACATGTCTTCTGTCAAAGTAAATAAAGTCTTTTTATTCACAGCTCGGTAGGCATTCGGAGTGATTTCACCTTCCGGACTGATATAAATCAAAGATCCATGAGTACCCATCAGTCCTTCATTCAAAATAAAGGTTCCATGCTTATACTTTCCTTCGCGTACAATAATATCAGCTTTCTGTGTAAAAGCTGTGTCCGCATTGCTCACCGTCAAAGCCAGTTGATACTTGCCGCTTCTATCCGTTTTGAATACGTAGATAGAGTCTGTTGAAACCTCAGTTTCGTTTATAGCCCATTTAAAAGCTGTAGCAGGAGAATTTGCATTCAGAGCTGCTCGGAATACAAGCGAATCCGTCAACTCCATGGTGAAATTTCCGTCCCCCATCGTTGTAATCGACAAGCCGGCTGACGGAGAAATTTGCTCGGTTATGTACGTATTGTAAATATTATCATCCGAACAGGATGACAACAGTCCGGCAAATACACCGAACAACAGAACGAAATAGTTTAATTTTTTCATGTTTGACTAATTAATTGATTTTATATTCGATTGTAAACAATCATTCCACCCCTATTTATCCGCAGCCTTCAACAGACGCGGTATCGGGAGGATATTCTCTTTCGTTTCATTGTTGATGGGCGAAAAAGTCCAGGCATCCCAAGACTGATGTTCCAATACCCGGCTGCTGGCATAAAACTGAGAATAAGAATATTCCTCCGGCACCAACACAGCCTCTCCCTCCCCCAACCAATAGCTCGGATAGGCTGTATACCAGCCGCCCATCCACCAGTCGCCTTCACTCAACACTTCAAATTCTTCTACGCTTTCTCCCGATTTCTGTACATATATGCCTTCACTGAAATCCTTTTCCGTCAATTCAAGCGGCAACATCTCAAAGGAACTGTCTTTGTATCCCTTGTTGCGGATATGTATCTTGCCATCGTTATTCCCGTCGTAACCGAATCCTTTAATAGCCGTGCCCCAAGCATCGGTGGCTACTATCACAAACAAACGGGCATCATGCTTGGCGATGTCACGAATCATCTTCTCGCCCGTTACATTTGATTCGCTTCCCCAACGGTATCCCCAGGCTCTGAAAAATACATCCTCATCTTTCGGATGCAACAAATTTTCTGTACCGGCACGCACCCACTGGATTGCCAAAACCGCTTCGTTAGCTCCACTGCCGGTCCAATTGATGATATCACCGATTGAAAAACCTTTCATCACACGAATGTCCAGACTATCCGAACCGCTACCCAAATCATTGGTTGCCGTCACTTTCAAACGATAGGTCCCCTCCTGTTGCGAAGAGAATATATAAACAGTGTCTGTTGACACTTTGACACCATCCAGATACCACTGCAACCGGGCATGGGAACTGTGCATGATATTCGCACGCAAACGCACTTTCTGATCAGGCAACACCGCCTCTTTCCACGTCAGATTCAAGATGGATACCTCTGCCGCCACCGTATCCGGCACCACCGGTCCCGGAGTCTCCGTATCGTCTCCATTCCCTCCCGGAGGCAATACCTGGTCATCTTCTCCGCTTTCCGAACAAGCCGCCACACCTGCCATCAGGCAAAGAACGGCTACATAAAACAAATGCTTCTTCATAATTTATTTTCTGTTAAACATATCAAAATTCCCACATCATCGAAAACAGACAGTTACGCAAAGGCATCGGATAATACTGAGTCGACTCATAATACTTGTCGAACAGATTGTCCACCCGCAGTTGCGGTGTGATGCGCATTCCGTTGCGGAACCGATAGCCGTAGCCGGCAGCCAGATTATGTACAGGATAAGGATCGGTGGCATATTCTTCATCAGTTGTCGTAAACCGTCGTCCGATATAAGTAATCTGCCAGGAAAAAAAAGCCCCTTTCCATTCTGCGGCCGCCCGCAAATTCCATTTGAACCTCGGCACATAGGGTATCTGCTTCAGATACGAACCGTCGTCCACATGTTTTTTCTTGCGGGTACGCGACTGCGACCAGCTGAAATTGCCGGAGCCCGTAAAACGCCACGCTCCCGGAGTATAGGTCAGTTTACCGTACAGTTCTGTCCCCACCGACCGCACATTACGGTGGTTCTGCGGCGTCCATATCCACTGGTTTCCATCTTTCGGCAACCATAAAATCCAATCATCGATATACATCAGATACCCCGCCGCCTCTGCATCGAAAGCCCATTGCCGGTTGAAATCCTTGCGATAAGAAACCGCCATATCATACGAATAGCCTTTCTCCGGACGTACCTCCGGATTTCCTCCCGGCCGCCAATAAAGGTCGTTCATACTCGGAAACCGATAATTGTATGCCACACTTCCCTTCACCTGCAACTCCCGTCCCAACAAATTCGCCACCATACCCAACGCACCCGTCGATACCCCACGGCTGTCGTTATGCTCGAACATATACTGCCCGTTCACAGACAGCCATGCCAAAGGCGACCACTGTACGGAAGCCTGCAGCGACACCACATTGCGGCGTGCGACTACCGGAGGCTCCACCTCCGGTATGTCGTAGACCACATCACCCAACACATACTTAGAAGAATCTATATCCATATAACTGCACACCCGTACCCGGTCGTAACCGTAAGTGACCGTCACATCCGCGACCAGATTTTCGCAGGGCGCAACGGAATAGTCCGCCACAGCCTGCCAGGTCTGCGATTTGTTGCGATTCCCCTCCGGATCGAAAAATCCGCCTTCATACCATTTGTCATAATTCTGCCTGTAATACAACCATGCCGCCTTCAAATGCAAGGCATGAATCCCTTTGGCAAAATCCAAACCGGCATACGCCCGGGCATTCACCTCCCATTGCTTCTCGTGCGATGTATTGACCAGCCCCAACGGCTGAGGCAACATACGGGAATTTTCCTGATACCATCCCACTGCCGTCAGACGCGTATAAGGCGACAGCCGGAAATAAGCCTCCTGCATTGCCGCCCATTGCGTATAGCGTGCATCCTGCCGTCTTTCACGGAAAGGCACATTTGTCAATATTTTATTGATATAAGTATAGTCGTTGTCCGAATGCTGGTAATAATAGCGCGTCTTGAAACTGGCCCGGGCAGTACCGATATTCACCTGTCCGCCTCCCGTATGCGTGCCGTACGATCCG
The DNA here is from genome assembly GCA_020024465.1 of Odoribacter sp. Lineage (GTDB taxonomy): Bacteria > Bacteroidota > Bacteroidia > Bacteroidales > Marinifilaceae > Odoribacter. The sequence goes on along the minus strand of JAHHTT010000017.1, from coordinate 34,917 downwards.
AACTCTCCCAATACCTTGCCGCTCACTCCCCGCTGCCATACCGGATCCGTGAAAAAATTCACACTCCCGCCAATGGCACCCGTGCCGTTCTTCACATGACTGCTACCATAGTACAGACTGATATTGTCGGTAAAGAACACCGGTATCTGTGAAAAATCAAAAGTCCCCGACATCGGCGGCGTAATATTAATGCCGTTCCAATTCACCCTCGTCTGCGAAGCTCCGGCCCCCCGGAAAGAGGCGGTAGACAAAGCCCCCATTCCCAAACTTTTAATGTACACGGAAGTATAATCGGTCAGCAACTCGGCCATCGAGCGGGTTTTGTTCGCCTGAATGATTTCAGGGTCAATATGGCTGACCCTCGCACCGGCATTGGCTTCGTTGGCATGCTGTATACGCCGGCGTACTACCTGCACCGTATCCAGCACCCCGTACATGGCTATAGAATCGCGCCCCTGCCCCGACACCGACAGACCGTCACCTAACAGCAGCACCAGCAACAACCATCCCATACTGCAAAATCCTCTCATAATATATCTGATTAATATTCATATCCCGGAAAATATACCTGACTCGGATAGACCCCAACCCGATAACTGTCTACCCGTCCGTTTTCACGATAACAACGGACATAACCGCGCTGGGCCGTATAATCCAGACAGTCGCACAGATAGACATCGCCGGTGGGACCGACAGCAAATCCATACATCATCCCCACTCCCGGCAGATCGCGGTAGCGTTCGAACACACCTGTATCCACATTCAGACGAAAGACACTCTGCTGTTCATACACTCCCTGGCTGTTCGGTACCTCCGAACGGGTCGCAGCATTGAAATAAATCCACGTCCCTGTCGGGTCGATATCCGTACGGTTATAATTGATATACCCCAAGGCGCCCACTGTTCCTTCCGGCAACTCTTCTCCCAAAGGCAACTCGCATCTTTTCACCACCCGTTCGCGTAGCGGGTCGATACATGCCAAAACAATTCCGACAACCTTTCCCCCCTGCTTGCGGTTCATCAACGCCCAAAGTTTTCCATGCTTGTCTTTCAGCATCCGGCAGGTCTTGGTATACTCTTCATTATATACCTCCCGCAACAATCGGGCCTCCTCTTTCACGATACGGTTGGCATCGAACACCAGCAGACCTCGCGACGTCATACCGAAAATCTTGTTCTCCGCACCGATCAGATATTCAATCCATGCCGGAATGGAAATATATTCCAAGGGCTCGCCATACGGCTCGACGGTACGTATCCTCACCAGCTGATTGCGCAAATCCGACACGACAGCTTCCGTCGGAGACACCGGCACAATCTGCCGCGGATAGCCCGCCTGACGATACAATATTGTACCCAGCGAACGGAACGTCACCGGATCTAAAATCTCCACTTTCTTGGAATTGTTCATGGCAACAAAATACTTCCCGTTAATCAGCGTTACAGACTGGGCCACATCCCCCATCGGACGATGGTTGACATCCTGAAAAGCATCCACCACAACCGAACCATCCTGATACACGACAGAAAGCGCACCGGCGTTAGTGTTCAACAATCCCTCGTTGAGCACCAGACACTCAATCGGAGCATCTTTCAACGAACCACCCGGATAAAGTCCCGGTTTATCACATGCAGAAAACAATGTCCCGAACAGGACAACCGACAGAAAACGAAAAAACCTTTTCAACGACATTTCGCCCGAAATTCATCAAAGAAAAAGCACTACAGAATCGTCACAAAAAAATACAAGTATCAACCGATTCAACGCTCGCCTTCCCCTTGAACGTTAAACAATATTGTCAATGGCAGGTCTTCTGACTTGTTTCCCTCCCCGACTTCCTTCCCATCCTATCATCCCAGGACAGTGGACAACGATTGCCGAAAAGGTTATAGAAACTCACAGCAGTGGATCTGTTCCGGATTCACACCGGATTCCCCCTTTCATCCGGATTCCGACAGTTGGTAATCGGTCCGAAACCAAGACAACACAAAAATACAATTAATCTTTCATTATAAAAATCATTTAACAGAATTATATTGATATCGCACTTTTTTTACTCTCCACCCTTCTTACTCCCATGATAACGGCAACCTTCTCCGTATCCAAACACTTCTTGTTCGGATGAGCTTCGGACATAGAACGGACATAGAACGGAAAAACGTGAGAGGGAAGAGAGAGGGTAAAGGGACATCAATAAAAAAACGTCCGGTGTTGCCAGTTTAAAATTAATCCTTACCTTTGCAACCGGATTTGGTGCTTTAGTTCCGTCGTGAACGAAAGTGAAAAGGGAATCGGGTGAAAATCCCGAACTATCCCGTAGCTGTGAACTCATTGCCGGTTCCGCAAGTCTTATACCACTGATGAACATCGGGAAGGTAGCGGAACATGAGTAAGTCAGAAGACCTGCCAAATCAATTCGACATTGACAGTACTCGTGGGTTAGGCTCTCAATATCGGTGACATTTACAAACATTTTTTTGGATATACATAAAAGCATCAATTATGGAATTGCTGGATCATCTGTTATGGGGTAACGAATCCCTTTGGGGTGGCGGCGTAGCCCACTCTATTCTGATTTTATCTCTGGTCATCACCCTGGGTATCATGCTTGGGAAAATGAAAATTGCCGGCATCTCTTTAGGCGTCACCGGAATTCTATTCATTGGCATTGCATTCGGGCATTTCGGTTTGAATGTCAATGAACACCTGCTTCACTTTATGAAAGAATTCGGTCTGATTCTCTTTGTCTATTCCATCGGTCTGCAGGTAGGCCCCGGATTTTTCGCTTCATTCCGCAAAGGGGGCATCACTCTGAACAAACTTGCAGCCATCATCGTATTGTCGGGAGTGGCTGTCACACTGGCATTATATTATATCACAGGATTGCCCATTACAACCATGGTCGGCATCATGTCGGGAGCAGTGACCAATACCCCCGGTCTGGGAGCCGCCCAACAGGCTTACAGCGACATCCATTTAGGAGCTGATGCCGTTGATATCGCCACCGGTTATGCCGTCGCTTATCCATTAGGGGTAGTCGGAGCCATTCTGACTATTCTACTGTTGCGCCACCTGCTACACATCAACACACAAAGCGAAGAGGAAAAAGCCAGTGCCGGTGCGGATTCCCACCAAAACCCGACGACCGTCAGAGTGACTCTGGAGGTAATCAACCAGGCACTGGAAGGTAAAAGCATCGCTGATCTGCACCGACTGGCCACACGCGAATTTGTTGTGTCACGCATCTGCCATGCCGACAGTCAACCGGAATTGGTCGATACACATACCATTCTGCATTGCGGCGATAAAATACTGGTAATTACCACACAAAACGATATAGAAGCCATTACCGCACTGATAGGAGTCCCAGTGGAAATGAACTGGCATGACATTTCCAAAGATATGATTTCACGCAAAATACTAATCACGAAGCCAGAATTAAACGGGAAACGTTTGTCCGAACTGCAAATCCGCTCATCCTGTGGAGTGACCATCACCCGCGTCAACCGAGCAGGCATAGATCTGGTTGCTGCCGGTAACCTTCCCTTACAATTAGGTGACCGTGTCACGGTTGTCGGCCCCGAATTATCAGTTATGCAAGCAGAACGACGCTTCGGTAATTCATTAAAACGACTGAACCATCCCAACCTGATTGCCATCTTTACCGGTATTGCTCTCGGAGTATTGCTCGGCAGTCTCTCTTTCCATTTCCCCGGCATTCCACAACCCGTCAAGCTCGGTCTGGCGGGAGGCCCGTTAATCGTCGCAATACTGATCGGCAGATATGGTCCTTATTATAAAATGGTGACTTATACCACGATGAGTGCCAACCTTATGCTCCGCGAAACCGGCATATCCCTTTTCCTTGCCGGAGTCGGTTTAGGTGCCGGTGAAAATTTCGTTCCTACCATTCTCAATGGCGGATATATATGGATTCTTTACGGAGCCGTCATCACCGTTCTTCCATTGCTCGTTGCAGGAATCATCGGTAAAAAAATATACAAACTCAACTATTATACCCTCATAGGAGTACTTTCAGGAGCATCTACCAATCCTCCGGCATTGGCATTTTCCTCCGATCAAACCACCACGGATGCACCCTCGGTCGGATATGCCACCGTCTATCCGCTGACGATGTTCCTTCGTGTATTGGCGGCCCAATTGCTTGTTCTCTTTTTTGCATAGCAACAGCTTCATGCAAAACACGTTTTTTATTTATATGTTATGGATATACAAACTTATAGTATGATACAGAAAATACTGATTGCCAATCGGGGCGAAATCGCTGTCAGAGTCATTCGCTCCTGTCGGGAAATGGGAATACGTTCAGTAGCTGTCTTTTCTGAAGCAGATCGGACAGCACGGCACGTACTCTACGCCGACGAAGCTGCCTTCATAGGTTCAGCAACAGCCAAAGACAGCTACCTGAATGTCGAAAAGATCATTCAAGCAGCCAAACAACACAATGTAGACGCAATTCATCCAGGCTATGGATTCTTATCTGAAAATGCGGACTTCGCACGCCGTTGTCAACAGGAAGGCATTATTTTCATTGGTCCGACAGCAGAAACAATGGAAGCAATGGGAGATAAAATAGCAGCCCGCAAACGAATGATAGAAGCAGACGTCCCCGTTGTTCCAGGCACACAAAAGCCTTTACAAAACGCAGAAGAAGCCATCCGCCTTTGCCGTGAAATCGGTTTTCCTGTCATGCTGAAAGCATCCATGGGCGGAGGCGGAAAAGGGATGCGGCTCATTCATCGGGAAGAAGACATAGAAGAACTATACAATGTTGCCCGGATGGAATCGCTCTCCTCTTTTGGTGACGATACGGTCTATTTAGAAAAATTCATTGAAAATCCACATCACATAGAATTTCAAATTCTGGGAGATAATCAAGGAAATATCATTCATCTTTGTGAACGCGAATGTTCCATCCAACGACGCAACCAAAAAATCATTGAAGAAAGCCCTTCTCCATTTATCTCTCAAGAACTACGCCGGCAAATGGGCGAAAAAGCAGTTGCAGCAGCCAAAGCGGTCCGGTATTCAGGAGCAGGAACCATTGAATTCCTGGTAGATAAGGATCAGAATTTTTACTTTCTTGAAATGAATACCCGCTTACAGGTGGAACATCCAATCACAGAAGAAGTGTTAGGAATCGACTTGGTGAAAGAACAAATCCGCATCGCAGACAATAAACCGCTACATTTACGGCAAGAAGATATCATCCAACGCGGACATGCCATTGAATGCCGTATCTGTGCCGAAGACACCAAGCATAATTTCATGCCTTCGCCCGGTATTATCCGCCAACTAACAGAACCTAACGGTATCGGCGTACGAATCGACAGCTATGTGTACGAAGGATATGAAATACCTGTATATTATGATCCTATGATCGGCAAACTGATTGTATGGGCCACCAACCGGACATATGCCCTGGAAAGAATGCGTCGCGTCTTGCATGAATATAAAATCACCGGATTGAAAACAAATATCAGCTATCTCAGACACATCATGGACATCCCAGATTTTGAAAACGGCAAATACGATACCTCCTTCATTGACAAACATAATGAAGAGTTGCAATATCCGGTACATCCCGAAGAGCAAGACGAATCAGAAAACATTGCCATGATTGCCGCCTATATGGATTATCTGATGAATCTGGAAGAAAACACATCCAACCTGACAACAGACAACCGCCCTATTAGCCGCTGGCGTGAATTCGGATTACAAAAAGGAGTTCTTAGAATATAAAAATATTACCTGTTAAAATGGAAATACATATCGGAAAACGAATAGCAAATATATCACTGCTCAATAAAGAAGGCAATAATGTACAACTCAGCATTGACGGCAAAGCCTACAACGTAGACATCGTAATGGCTGAAAATGGAGCTTGTTCCATACTGCATGACGGACATTCCTATAACGCAGAACTTATCCGTTCCAAAAATGGGAAAAGTTATCAAGTCAACACACTCTTCGCCTCACATTCAATAGATATCATCGATTCGCAAGCCAAATACCTGCGCATGAAAAAAAACAATGAGGAAAAACAGAATGACAGGCTCATTTCTCCAATGCCCGGCAAAATTGTAAAAATTCCCATCCATGAAGGTGACATAGTCCATGCCGGCGACATTGTCATGGTACTTGAAGCGATGAAAATGCAAAGCAACTATAAAGTAAGTTCGGATTGTCGGATAGCTGAAATCCTTGTCAGTGAAGGGGAAACGGTCAATGCCAATCAAGTATTAATAAAATTGGAACTTATAAACAATGAAGAAAATGGAAAAAGAGAAATTATATAAAAAATTTGAAGAACTGGATAAAGCAGCCTCTTTAGGCGGAGGTATCAATCAAATTGCAAAACAACATGAATCCGGCCGCCTGACAGCCCGCGAACGTATTGAAATGCTGTTAGACAAGGGTACATTTGTAGAATTAGACAAATTTGTTATTCATCGTTGTACCAATTTCAGTATGGAAAAGAAAAAGATACCGGGAGACGGTCTTGTTTCCGGATATGGCAAAATTGAAGGTCGCCCCGTTTTCGTTTATGCCTACGATTTTACGGCATATGGAGGCACACTCAGTCAAACCAATGCCGCCAAAATTGTCAAAGTGCAAAGTCTGGCTCTAAAAAACGGTGCTCCCATCATTGCCCTAAATGATTCAGGAGGAGCACGTATTCAAGAAGGAATCGGCAGTCTGGCAGGATATGCATCCATTTTTTATCAAAATACCATGGCCTCCGGAGTCATACCTCAAATATCGGCTATTTTGGGACCTTGCGCAGGAGGAGCCTGTTACTCTCCAGCACTTACGGACTTCATCTTCATGGTAAAAGAAAAAAGCCACATGTTCATTACAGGTCCTGATGTCGTCAAAGCAGTGACACACGAAACAATTGACAAAGAAGAACTGGGCGGAGCCTACATACACAGCAGTAAAAGCGGTGTCACCCATTTTATGTGCAACAGTGAAGAAGAGACCCTTATGAGTATCCGCGAACTGCTCAGTTTTCTCCCTTCCAACAATATGGAGGATGCCCCTACCCAGGCTTGTACCGACGACATACACAGGGAGATTGAAACATTACAAAACCTCATTCCCGACAGTCCTAACATTCCTTATGACATCAAAGACATCATTGAACCCGTCATGGACAATCACTATTTCTTTGAAGTTATGCCTCATTTTGCCAAGAATGTTGTTGTCGGATTTGCACATTTAGGAGGTCAATCTGTGGGAATCGTAGCAAATCAGCCGGCATATCTGGCTGGAGTTCTGGATATTGACGCTTCAGATAAAGCAGCCCGATTTATCCGATTCTGTGATTGTTTCAATATTCCTTTAATCACCTTTGAAGATGTGCCCGGATTCTTGCCCGGATGCCAACAAGAACATAACGGCATCATACGTCACGGAGCAAAAATCGTATATGCGTACGCTGAAGCTACTGTTCCCAAAATCACATTAATCACACGCAAAGCCTACGGCGGAGCCTATATCGTCATGGCAAGCAAACCAACCGGAGCAGATATCAATCTAGCTTACCCGATGGCTGAAATTGCCGTCATGGGAGCAGAAGGAGCCGTTAACATTTTATATAGAAACAGCAGCGAAGCTGAAAAATCCCAGGCAATGGAAATATATAATGAAGAATTTTCAAATCCATACCGGGCTGCTGAATTGGGATTCATCGATGAAATCATCATGCCCAGCCAAACCCGTTACAAATTAATACAAGCACTTGAAATGGCAAAAAACAAAAGTCAAAGCAACCCACCTAAAAAACACGGAAATATACCTCTATAAAACACCAAATTCACAATAGTCATAACAATGAACAACGATACTCCCATAAACTCCAACATTCCGTTACTACGGAAAAAATTGGATTTATTACTTCGCACCGGCAAACTATTAATGGAAAGTGCTGCCGACACTAACCGCATTGAACGTACCATGAAACGAGTTGCCGTTTTTATGGAAATTCCAGAAGAAAAACTTCATCTGGATATTCGGTGGACCATGATTATGATAAATGTCAGTGATGAAAGTAATTCCTTTTCCAAATTTCAAAAATGCCAGAAACATGGAATCAATATGACCACCATTACCGATATCAGCCGACTATCCAGGAAAGCTCTCAAAGAAAACTACACACTCGCACAATATGAAGAAGAACTTCGGCAGATAGCCCACCAACCACGCAACTATCTTCCTAACATTGTTGCAATTGGAGCAGGCTTTGCTTGTGGCGGATTCTGTAAATTATTTGGTTGCGACTGGATAGCCTTCTTATTTACTTCACTCTGTGCATCCATCGGTTTCTATATCCGCACCTACTGTATAGAAAAAGGCATCAATGTATATATGAGCATTGCTATCTCGGCATTTATATCTACCTGTCTGGCATATGCATCTTCTTTCTCCGGACTATCCATAACACCCTTTCAACCACTTCTGGCATGTGCTTTATTCATTGTCCCCGGAGTTCCATTAATCAACTTTGTCGATGATATGATAGACAATCATCTGCTAGTCGGCATCACACGAGCCGCCAATACAATCGTAATCATGGGAGCCATGACATTCGGAATTGCTTTTGCCATCCGGATATTAGTCATGAATGATATGGAAATTGATCATAAATTTAGCGTACTTAGTATAGTCACACACGATCCATACTATATATATGCCATAGCTGCAGCCATTGCAGCTATGGGTTTCTCAATGATTTTCAATATCCAACGGAATCTGTTATGGGTTGTTGCAATAGGAGGTATTATTGCAATATGCACCCGAAATTTTGTAAATTTAAACTTAGGATATGGTCCCATAATCGGATCTTTTATTGGAAGCATCGTTGTCAGTTTAATCGCTATCAAAGCCGCACACTATTTTGATGTACCCATTCACGTACTTGCAATTCCATCTGTAATTCCTATGATTCCCGGTGTCCTGATGTACCGTTCCCTATTCGCATTCATCAATCTGCAAGGTGTTATAGGAGAAGTCACAAATGCCTTTTTCAATGGTATCAATTCTGCATTAATCATACTTTGCATTTCTTTAGGTGTAGCCATTCCAAACATTTTTGCACGACGCTACGCCAGAAATAAATATTATAACCATTAGAAAACTCCCAAGACAAACATAAAAAAATCAGTAAACCTCCATACAATATGGAAAAAATTGGTACTTTCGCATCAATTTACATTTTTGCAAATGCGACATTACGACTATATTATTGCAGGAAGCGGACTTGCAGGTTTGTATACAGCATATCATGCAGCAGCATACGGAAAGGTTGCGCTTTTGACCAAATCAGGAATTACTGAGAGTAACTCCTATTTTGCACAGGGAGGGATAGCAGCTGTCACGGATGAAGATGATGCGCCGGCCCTCCATTTTGAAGACACTATTATAGCGGGACGCGGATTATGCGACTATCCTGCCGTCAACATTCTGGTAAACGAGGGACCGCAACGTATCCGCGAACTGATTGCCGAAGGTATGCACTTTGACATGGAAGACGGCAGCCTGGCGCTAGGTCTTGAAGGCGGACACCATCGAAAGCGTATCCTCCACGCCGGAGGTGACGCTACAGGACGCATGGTGACCAGCTTTATGATTAGCAAAGTAATCAATCATCCTCGCATTGACATTTTCGAAAATCACTCTATCATTGGGATTCTGAAAAAAAACAACATTTGCTATGGTGTGCGCACTTGGAATCTGGTAACCCAATCAGAGGAACTTTATACCGCTCCACACACATTTCTCACGCTGGGAGGTACTTCCGCTATCTATAAACGTACCACGAATCCCCACACCACCATTGGAGACGGCCTTGCACTTGCCTATAATGCCGGGTGCGAAATTGCCGACATGGAATTCATACAATTTCATCCGTCCGCTATCTGCACAAATTCAGAAGAGGCTTTTTTAATCAGCGAAGCTGTCAGAGGCGAAGGAGCATGGCTTATCAATCAAAACGGCGAACGCTTTATGCCTGCTATCCATGAATTGGCAGAACTGGCTCCACGTGATATTGTAGCACAATCAATCTACGGACAAATGCGCCAATACCATCAGGATTTTGTATGGCTGTCATTAAAACATTTGGATTCGGAAGCCATAAAACGTCGGTTCCCAACCATTTACGAAAAATGTAAAGAATTGGGTATTGATATGTGTGACCGTATTCCGGTGGCACCGGCAGCCCATTATATGGTCGGGGGAGTCAGAACCGACCTCAACGGGCAAACCAATATACACAATTTATATATCTGTGGTGAACTGGCATCATCAGGTATCATGGGAGCAAACAGGCTAGCATCCAACTCATTGATTGAATGTTTGGTTTTTGGGAAAAGAGCTGTCGAGGCTTCACGCCAATACCGGCCGACAGAAAAAATGCCTCACTTTGTCGCCCGCTATCACTATAATGAACAGTATGCTCCCATGTACATCCTATTAAAACAGCAAATTTCCAGATTAATGACTGTACATGCAGGCATTATCCGCAATGCCACCTTATTACAGGAAGGCCTCGAACAACTAAAAATCCTGGAAAAGGACATTCCTGCTGAAGAAGACGAATATTACTCTCTCATCAGCCACAATTTGATTACAGTTGCACGATTGATTATCAGTTCCGCACTTACCCGACAAGAAAGTCGTGGAGGTCATTTCCGTGAAGATTTTCCTCAAAGCGATGAAAAGTATCTGTACCACATTGTACAGCAGAAAGACAAAGAAATCAAGACAATTCCCATCAATGTAAATATGTAAAAATCATATAATATGCAGTACGACAAATTGATTGACCAGCTGATAGACCTTGCCATCGAAGAGGATATCGCAACAGGAGACGTAACAACCGATTCCATTATTCCAGCACATTCCCGTGCTGTAGCCGAAATGAAAATGAAGGCTGACGGTGTGATTTCCGGTATGAGAATAGCAAAAAAAGTATACGAGCGTTTTGAAAAAGATATCGTGTGGGATCCTAAAATAAAAGACGGTGATACAGTAAAGAAGGGTGATATTATCTTACGTATTGAAGCAAGCTATCGTTGTCTGTTATTGGGCGAACGCTTGTCGCTGAATATTCTGCAACGCATGTCCGGTATCGCAACAGAAACTGCCAAATATGTAAAAGAATTAACCGGAACACACACACGGTTGTTGGACACCCGTAAAACAGCTCCGGGATTGCGTATTTTGGACAAAATGGCTGTAAAAGACGGAGGAGGTACCAATCACCGCATGGGGCTATATGATATGTCCATGATTAAAGACAACCATATAAAAGTAGCAGGCGGAATTACCAATGCAGTAAAAGCTGTGCGTGCCTATATCCCTGCAGATATCAAGATAGAAGTGGAAACCACCAATCTTGATGAAGTGCGCGAAGCTGTGGCAGCAAAAGCAGATATCATCATGCTTGACAATATGAACAATTCAGACATGGCCGAAGCCGTAAAGATCATCAATGGAACCGCCCAAACAGAAGCATCCGGGAATATGAGCATCCCAAGATTGAAAGAAGTAGCTGCAACAGGCGTTGACTTCATCAGTGTAGGAGCACTCACCCATTCTGTAACAGCCCTTGATATCAGTATGAATATAAAATAGGAATGATTAAGAATTCTTATTATCTTTGAGCCCCATAAATAAAAATGTTATGACGAATACGGAAATTACTGACAGAATACAGCAACTGAAGAAAGAGAAAAATGCCGTCATTCTGGCACATTATTATACGCGTCCGGAAGTGCAGGATATCGCAGACTACTTAGGCGATTCCCTTGGGTTGTCTCAAGAAGCAGGTAAAACAGATGCCGACATTATTGTATTCTGCGGAGTACATTTTATGGCAGAAACAGCTGCTATTATCTCTCCGGACAAAAAAGTTCTAATCCCGGCACAATATGCCGGCTGTTCTTTGGCAGAAAGCATTACAGGATATGATCTGAAAAAATGGAAAGAGGCCAACCCTGACGGTATCGTAGTTAGCTATGTGAACACGACAGCCGAAGTGAAAGCCTGGACAGATATCTGTTGTACTTCGGCCAATGCGCTGAAGGTGGTACAAAGTTTACCTCATGACCGGAAGATTTTATTTGTACCAGACAAGAACTTAGGTAGCTGGATCATGAAAAAAACAGGACGCCATTTAGAATTATGGGAAGGCGATTGCTGTGTTCATGCCCGTATTTCCGCTGAAATGATATTGGAAAAAAGCCATGAATATCCAGAAGCAGATATTCTTATTCATCCCGAATCCGACTGTTCTCATGATGAGCGCATTTTGAATTTACCTCAGGCATATATGTATTCAACAGCCGGTATGATTAAACATGCAAACCAGTCTTCAAAAAAACAATTTATCATTGCAACGGAGATTGAGACATTACATAAATTAAAAAAAGATAATCCGAAAAAGGAATTCATACCCATCCACCCGCAGACTATCTGCGGCCAGATGAAAAAAGTAACCTTACAAGGAATACTTGAAGCATTGGAAAAAGAGCAGTATGTCGTAAGAGTTTCTGAAGAAATTCGTAAGCGAGCCTTGAAACCCATTGAACGAATGCTGACAATTTGCTAAACACTGACAAAAGAATAAGAACTATGAATATATCTCTGAATTGGCTGAATGATTATCTGAAAACAGACTTAAACGTTGAGGAAATCTGCAAAATACTGACAGCAATAGGGCTGGAAGTTGGAGGCTATGAAAAAATAGAATCTGTCCGTGGCGGACTGAAAGGTTTGGTCATAGGCGAAGTGAAAACTTGTGAAAATCATCCGGATTCAGACCACCTACACATCACAACAGTCGACCTTGGTGACGGACGGCTTACTCCGATTGTATGTGGTGCACCCAATATAGCTGCCGGACAGAAAGTCGTTGTAGCAACTATCGGCACTGTACTTTATGACGGCGATAAAGAATTTACCATTAAGAAATCGAAATTACGCGGTTGTGAATCGGAAGGGATGATATGTGCAGAAGATGAAATCGGTGTCGGCAATTCACATGACGGTATCATTATACTACCTGCAGAAGTAAAAGTGGGAACACCTGCTGCAGAATATTATAATATCACCAATGACTATTGCATTGAAATAGATATCACACCTAACCGGGTAGACGGATCTTCACATCTGGGAGTGGCACGAGACTTGGCAGCATATTTGCAGCAGACTCGGGACATACATTATACTCTTCCCTCTGTTGATGCGTTCAAAGTAGATAACGACACAGCCGGTCTCTCCGTTGAAGTTGCACGTCCTGAAGCTTGCCTTCGCTACGCAGGAGTCTGCATAGAAGGCGTAAAAGTACAGGAATCTCCGGAATGGTTACAGACGCGGCTGAAAACAATCGGTCACAATCCCATCAATAATATTGTAGATATTACGAATTATGTTCTGTTTGAATTAGGACAGCCACTACATGCTTTTGATAAAGACAAAATCAAAGGCAATAAAGTCGTGATTCGCAGTTTTCCAACCGGAACTAAATTTACCACCCTTGATGGTGTAGAACGTGAATTGAACGAAAATGACCTGATGGTGTGCAATATAAAAGAACCGATGTGTATTGCCGGTGTATTTGGAGGTTTGAATAGCGGTATAACAGAACAAACAACCAATATTTTTCTCGAAAGTGCCTGCTTTGACCCGGTATTTGTCCGCAAAACAGCACGTCGTCACGGGTTAAGTACTGATGCCTCCTTCCGTTTTGAAAGAGGTACAGACCCTAATATCGTAATTTATGCATTGAAACGCGCAGCTCTACTAATTCAGGAAACCGGAGGAGGTAAAATTACTTCCGATATCATTGACATCTATCCCAATCCAGTCGCCGATTTTAAAGTGGAGCTACTCTATTCTCACGTGGACCGTTTAATAGGAAAAGCTATCGGACACGATACTGTTAAAAAGATTCTACGTGCTTTGGAAATTAAAATCGTAGAAGAAAACGATGAAAGATTGTTATTACATATTCCGCCTTATCGTGTAGATGTCCGCCGAGAAGCTGACGTCATTGAAGACATTTTACGTATCTATGGCTTCAATAATATTGAAGTTCCGACTAAAGTGAATTCAACTTTAAGCTATTCGGAAAAACCTGATGATTTCCAATTGAAAAACAAAATATCCGAATTGCTGGTTGCCAATGGTTTTTATGAAATCATGAACAACTCACTAACAAAAGCTGCTTATTTTGAAAATCTTGAAACTTATAAAGCAGAAAACACGGTCATACTTTTCAATCCGCTTAGTTCGGATTTGAATGCAATGCGGCAGACACTTCTGTTCGGCGGTCTGGAAACCATTTCACACAACGTAAACCGTAAAAGCTGCAATTTGCGCCTATTCGAATTTGGCAAAGCATACAGCTTCACACCCAAAGAGAGTGATAATCACTTGAAGCAGTACAAAGAAGAAGATAAATTGTCTTTATTTATTACAGGAGACAAAATCCAAGCCTCCTGGAACAGTAAAGTACAGAAAAGCGACTTTTTCAATATGAAATGCTATGTGGAAATGGTATTGACACGCTTAGGTTTTAAACCGGATACACTCACAACGGAAGAAGTATGTGAAGATATTTATCGTGAAGGTATTGCATATTGCCACAATGGCAAACATATTGCCACAATGGGAATGTTAAGTTACAAGGTATTAAAACTGCTTGATATTGATCAAGATGTATACTATGCTGAATTCTCATGGGAAAATATTTTAAAAAACCTGAAAAACCATATCATCACTTTTGCTCCCATGCCGAAATTTCCAGCAGTAAAACGTGACTTAGCCTTATTATTGGATAAAAAAATCTCTTTTAAGGAAGTTCGTGATATAGCACTGCGTACAGAGAAGAACTTACTAAAATCTGTAACTCTTTTCGATGTATATGAGGGAGAGAAATTAGGTATAAACAAGAAATCCTATGCAATTAGCTTTTTATTGCAAGACGAAGAAAAAACTCTTACCGATAAACAAATTGATAAAATCATGAACAAATTAATAGGGTCCTACAAACATCTGTTAAATGCTGAAATAAGATAATTTACACATGTAAAACCTATTTTCAAAAGCTCAAGTCAGAAAATGAAAATTATTCTGTCTTGAGTTTTTTTATCATTGACTCCCGTACAAAAACGATCCGTTTACGTATATTTAAGCATTAAAATAACCATTCCATTATATATGAATATAAACAAACTATACCATTTAGGCTTAGCTTTAGGGGGAGGAGGAGCTCGCGGATTTGTTCACTTAGGTGTACTTCAAGCGCTTCAAGAATTAGGAATGCGTCCTGATATCATCTCCGGCACCAGTGCCGGAGCCCTTGTTGGTGCTATGATTGCATCAGGACATTCTCCCTTGCAATGCCTGGACTTCTTCAAACGGAAAAAAATTCGCGATTTTATCCGTCCTGCCATGTCCAAGAAAGGCTTTTTTACAATGAATAGCTTGGAAGAAGACTTAAGTAAATTTATTGGGATTGAGACTTTTGAAGAATTGAAAATTCCATTGGTTATAACAGCAAGCGACATGAACAATGCTCGTCCAGTACATTTTAGCCGTGGAAAATTATTACCTGCCGTAATAGCCTCTTGCTCCATACCCATTGTATTTGTTCCAAAAGAAATTGATGGAACGGAATACATAGATGGAGGTGCATTCATGAATCTGCCGGTACGCCCCATCCGTCCTCAATGCGAACAAGTCATTGCAGTTGAAATCAATTCATTCAACACTTCAGAAAAAATCAACAATATGGTCAGCATGGCGATCCGGACATTTCATATCGGTCTTGCAAGAAATACCGACATCGATCGTGTCATGGCAGACATAATAATTGCCCCCAAAGACATGACACAATATAATATTTTTAATTTAAAAGAAAGTTGGGATATCTTCAAAACAGGGTACGACCTGACTTATCAATTGCTGGATAAACTTGAAAAATAAACAAATTCCTATTTCAAAAGCAATACCAACTTTATATTATTTTAACGAATCTTTTCTCGGATACGTTCAACAAGAGTCGAATTACCGGCAATAATAGATATTCCTCTATCTGTGCGAAAATGGATCACTTTCCCTCCCGCTTCTTCAACTATCAATGCTCCGGCACACATATCCCACAAATTCAAATTTAGCTCCCAATACCCATCTAACCAACCTGCTGCCGTGCAACACAAATCGTATGCAGCTGTTCCCATACGGCGTATTCCTCGCAAATACGGAAGAATTGCCACTATATTGGCAATATTATTATCCGGATTGACACCTTTATCATAAGGAAAACCGGTTGCCAATACAGAATGAGACAAATCTTCCTTAACAGAAACATGAATCTTTTTGCCGTTCATATATGCCCCTTCACCCCTAACCGCTGAATACATTTCTTTCTGACAGGGAGCATACACTACCCCCAATACTGTCATTCCCTCGTATTGCAAACCAATAGAAACAGTAAAAATAGGCAATCCCTGACTAAAATTATTGGTACCATCCAACGGATCAATCACCCAACGGTAACCGGCCACACCGGCATGTTCTCCAGTCTCTTCTCCTAATATTGCATGATCCGGAAAACATTCTCCGATTTGGGACAATAAAAAAGCCTCACTTTCTTTATCTGCTCTGGTAACAACATCATACACATTCGACTTTGTATGTATATCCAAATTATTGCCACGAAAATATGAGAGATGAATTTCTCCTACTTCTTTTGCCCATATTTCCGCCAATTTCAATGTCTCCTTCAAATCCAATTGCATACTCATATATTTATTGAATAATAACATCCTGCCATTCCCCCTGATGAAATTCACGAATTGTTGTAAAACCAATCTCTTTTAATCGTTTCAACGCTTCTGGACGTCCGGCATTCACCAATTCCGGCAAATGTACATCAGAATTGACAACCACAGGAATCTGACGTTTTAATATATCCATCCAATAACTCTCCATCGGAAAAAAACAATTCTTTTTCTCCCACGCTTTTGTATTGATTTCCATGATGACTCCTTTCTCGGCAACCAAATCAAACAAATCATTGCGCATTTTCAAATACCAGGTACTTTCCGTAGAACCTGATTGACATAACTCTGCATTATAAGCTATCTTATCTGCATGTCCGATAAAATCAAATCCTCCCATTTCTAACATACGCATGGAAGCTTCAAAATAACGGCTTACCATTCGCTGTAAATCACCGGCAAAATACTGATGCAACAAGCTTCGAAAATTGTCAAAACTGGTATCCGTATCGATTACTTCACCTTCATCCGTATAAATCAAATGCACCGAACCAATCCGATAATCCAAGGGCAAATGCTGGAAATAATCACTGGCAGGATTACTTTCTTCATTCAAATAATCGATTTCCATACCGGCATATAATTCGATCTGTCCGGCATACTTGTTTTTTAACCGATCGATTTCTTTCAAATATTCCACTACCCGTTCCCTCTTCATTGTCCATCGGGTCGGGAAAGGAAGAGGAGCATGAGAAGACACTCCATAAGCAGTGAAACCGGCTGCTATAGCCGATTTCACAAAAACTTCCAATGGCGCTTTACCGTCACAAAAATCACTATGACTATGATAATTCGTCAAATTCATATTCTTACATTCTTTCCGGCATCTCAATACCCAGCATTCCCATTGCATTCTTAATCGCTTCTGCACACTCTTGAGCCAGCAACAAACGGAAATTCTTCAATGCAGCATTTTCTTCTTTCAAAATTGAAAAATCATGATAGAACTGATTGAATTCTTTCGCCAAATCATAAGAATAATTTGCCAACAAAGCAGGACTGTAAGTGACACCTGCCTCTTTCACAATTTCCGGCAGTTTAGAAAGCAATTTTATCAAATTTTGCTCCTTATCCGATAATTCAATATGCAAATCAGCATATTGAAGCACTATACTCATTTCTGCTGCTTTGCGCAACACAGACTGGATACGAGCATAAGTATATTGGATAAACGGACCGGTATTACCGTTAAAATCAATTGACTCTTTCGGATTAAACATCATCGTCTTCTTTGGGTCAACTTTCAGAATGAAATACTTCAAAGCACCTAAAGCTACCTTTCTATAGACTTCCTCAGCCTCTTCATCCGAATAACCATCCAATTTACCCAATTCGCGTGACGTTTCACGAGCTGTATCAATCATCGCCTCCATCAAATCATCGGCATCTACAACCGTTCCTTCTCGGGATTTCATCTTACCTTCCGGCAGTTCTACCATACCGTATGACAAATGCTTGATTTTATTGGCCCAATCAAAACCCAATTTTCCACATATCAATGACAGCACCTGAAAATGATAGTTCTGTTCATTACCTACAACATATATCATCTCATCCATTGCAAACTCATTGAAACGCTCATAAGCCGTACCTATATCCTGGGTCATATAGACAGATGTTCCATCATCCCGCAACAACAGCTTATGATCCAAACCATCTCCGGTCAAATCTGCCCACACACTACCGGTATCCTTGCGATAAAGCACCCCGTCAACCAATCCTTTCAACACAATGTCACGTCCTTTTTTATAAGTCTGTGATTCAAAATAAACTTTATCAAAACTTACACCCATCAGTCTGTAAGTTTCATCAAATCCTTTTAACACCCAATCATTCATCATCCGCCACAAAGCAACCGTTTTCTCATCACCAGCTTCCCACTTACGCAACATTTCCTGAGCTTCCAACAATACCGGAGCCTGTTTTTTAGCTTCCTCCTCTTCCATGCCCTGCTCCATCAATTGCTTGATTTCAGCCTTATATTCTTTATCAAAGCGCACATAATAGTCACCGACAAAATGGTCTCCTTTCATTCCGGAAGATTCAGGAGTAGCACCATTGGCAAATTTTTTCCAGGCCACCATACTCTTACAGATATGAATGCCGCGGTCGTTCACCAGATTCACCATTTTCACATCATGCCCGTTTGCCTTTTGTATTTCAGACACGGACCATCCCAACAAATTATTGCGGATATGTCCCAAGTGAAGAGGTTTATTGGTATTAGGTGATGAATATTCAATCATATAGGTATGACCGCTCTTTTCGTGCACATATCCGTATTTGGGGTCCTTAGCCACTTCATTCAGCACGCTTAACCAATAAGCAGAAGAAATCTCGATATTCAAAAAACCTTTCACCACATTGTAGTCTTTGATTTCATCAATGTGCTGCTTTAAATACTCGCCCAATTCTTTACCGGTGTCTTCCGGAGATTTCTTTGAAAAACGGGTAAAAGGGAAAACCACTACGGTCAAGTCCCCGGAAAACTCCCTGCGGGTTGCCTGTAATTGAACCTTATCAGCTTCCGCTTCTACACCATAGCATTCTTTTACCGCTTCGATAACCTTAGAGGTCAACAGACTTTCTATACTCATGCTGTTTTTAATATTACTTGTTTCATTATACGTTCATTCAATATGCAAATATACAGTTTTACAGACAATAATCCGCATAATTTTCAGCTTATCCCCTCCCCGCATTGAATGCCGGTTTTAATTGCCGGATATCCCTGCTTTTCATCCGGATTTCACAAAAGATAATGAACCAGAAACGAAATAAAAGCACCCACTACTACAGACGCAAGCAACAGAGGGAAGGCACAACGCGAACTGCCGCGCCACGAAGTTATCACTAAAGGCAAGGTCAAGGCTCCTGAAATCACCATTCCTTTCCACCACCATTGAGTCCAAGGCAAGCTGAAATGCATAATTATATACGGCATCATAAAAAACAGCAGGAATGCTGCAAACAAAGAGTATTTATCAGCTTTTTTATTCAACAAAGGTATAATTCCGATAAAAGCAGATACCAAACCTATCAAAATAATAATCAAATTTGTTTTCATCCAATCATTCTATTACTCTAATTCAATCCTCTTGCCAGACAAAGCAATCCGGACACACAATATTTATTTCTTTATCCCGAAGGAAGAGACCATACAAAGCAGAACCACTGCCTGTCATTGAAGCATAAACCGCTCCGGCATCATACAACTGTTGTTTCAGAACGGCCAACTGAGGATATCCGGCAAATACACTTTTCTCAAAATCATTGCATACTTTATCCTTCCATTGCTCCGGCTTCAATACATTCAATTGATGCAAATCAAATTTGGCAGGGTGAGGCACAATACCGGCATAAGCTTCCTGAGTAGAAATGCCAAACGAAGGTTTTATCAAAACCAGCCTGTAATCCTTTAAAGACAGCTCCATACCTTCCAACTGCTCGCCCTTTCCGGACGCAAAAGCCGGTTTATTTCGAATGAAAAAGGCACAGTCGCTACCAAGACGAACGGCATACTCTTCCAATTGCTCCATTCCAAGCGACAAATCAAAAAACTTATTCAAAGCCCCCAGCATAAAAGCCGCATCAGATGATCCGCCACCCAAACCCGCTCCAAAAGGAATCACTTTGTGCAGATACACCTTCACCGCAGGAAGATGATAATCAGTATCCAAAATACGGTATGCTTTTACAATCAAATTTTTCTCTGCCTCGCATCCGACATCTATACCTGTACTGTAAAAATCACATCTGCCCGATGGTCCTTCTGCCTTTACAATCTCCAGAATATCCGACAATCCGATGGGATAAAACACCGTTTCTAAATTATGGAAACCATCCGGACGCTTCTCCGTCACGAACAGACCGATATTAATCTTGGCATTCGGAAAAACTATCATAATTTCTATATTTTATCAGCAAAGATACTGACAAATCTCAAATCACAAAGAATTTTGAACAATAATCATAACAACTTGTATTTGTGACTACACAACTGACAACATGTACAATCAAACAAACTTTTTACATTTATAATAATACCACAGTCCGATGGCATCTGCAAAAAACCAACCGACAGGAACCGACCACCAGATACCGGAATATCCGATGGCAGGGACGGACGCTAAAATATAAGCCAATACAACCCGAACCCCTAAAGATACGGCTGTCAGGACGACAGACATTGAAGGCATGGCTATGGCTCTATAAAAACCATACAGCAGAAAAAGATAGCCGATGCCAACATAAAAACTACCTTCAACACGCAAATACTCCACCCCGACACTGATAATTTCTGATTCCGACGAAGAAACGAACAATGTCATCAAATAAGGAGCAAACAAAAAAACAAACACAGATATCGATACGGCAAATATTGTAGTCATCCACACCGCACGGCGGACTCCCCGACGGATCCGATCCGTACGTCCGGCTCCAAAATTCTGAGCCACAAACGTTGAAAATGCATTACCGAAATCCTGCACCGGCATATAGGCAAAAGAATCTATTTTTACAGCAACGGCAAAAGCAGCCATCACAACGGTCCCAAAGCTATTCACCAATCCCTGCACCATCAATATACCAAAATTCATAATTGACTGCTGCATGGCAGTCAATATAGAATACGACATAATCCGAACAGCCGAATGCCTGCTGAAAATACAATCCTCTCTCCGTAATGTCAGCTCCGGAAAATAACGGTGCACATACCATAGCAATCCGGCCGCCCCAATACATTGGGAAACTACCGTTGCCCAAGCCGCTCCCTCCACCCCCATTCCCAGCTTCATCATCAATACCACATCCAATACGATATTCAGCACCACTGCAACAGCCAAAAACAGTAATGGCACCACCGAATTTCCTATGGAACGCAATAAAAAGGCATAAAAATTATAGACACATACAGGAAACATTCCCCAAAAAATAATCAATAAATAATCATATACCATCTTTTCCAGCTCCACAGGAGTCTGCAACAAACGGACGACAGGCATCAAAAAAACTACGGCACAAAAATTCAACACCAATGTCACTCCTCCTATCAGCCACATAGCCGAAAATATACTCCTCCTCAATTCATGAAAATTACATGCCCCATACTCCATAGAAAACACCGCACTACATCCCATACACAAACCGACAAATACCGAAGTGACAAATACCATTAGAGTATAAGACGACCCCACTGCCGCCAGAGCATTGGCTCCCAACACCCGACCGACAATCAGCGTATCAGCAACGTTATAACACTGCTGCAACAAATTGCCCATCATCAGCGGCAAGGCAAAACGGATCATCGAACCCATTATACTGCCATGCACCAAATCTTCTTTACCCAGTTTCAACCGCACACGCTCAATAATACAAACTACAACAAAAATATCAGCATTCTAAATAATTCCTTCCTGCATATTCCTCTTTACGGCCGGCACCTCATAAACATCCCCGTCACTACAGATAAAACTCTTGGGAAATACAGCCTGAGCTTCTGGCAACAAACAGAGCGGATCCGGATAACGAGCAGAAAAGTGTCCCAACAACAATCTGCCGGCTCCGGCAAGCCGTGCCATACAAGCAGCCTGCTCTGCTGTACTATGAAAAGTTTCCTTTGCCAAACACTCTTCATCCTTGCCATAAGTAGCTTCGTGATACAACAAATCCACGCCTTCAACATATTCGGCAAACTGTTTTCGAAACAAGGTATCTGTCATATAAGCATAAGACCGTGCAGGAGGTGGATCCATCGTCAGGCGGGCATTCTCTATCACTTCTCCTTCTGGCGTAATAAAATCTGCCCCCCGTTTCAAATGCTGCATAAAAGCCACCGGCACTTTCCATGCCTCCGCCATATCCCTGCGAATGGTTCGTTCACGTTCTTTTTCTCTAAAACAAAAGCCACAGACAGGTGCCTCATAACGATGTTTTAGCGGGAATGAAGTAACTTTCACCACTTTATCATCATACACCACCTCCTCATTTCTTGACAAGGGGTGGAAAATCAACGGATATCCCAAACGGCTATTCATCTTTTTCATCTGGAAATCAAAAATTTCCTGCAACCGGACATCAGCATAAACATACATTGCGCCCTTTCGTCCCTGCAACGACAAAGTGGACAACAAGCCTATCAAACCGAAATAATGGTCACCATGAAGATGTGAAATAAAAATATGGTTAATCTTATTATAAGGGATATGGAAACGTCTCAACTGATGTTGGGTACCTTCAGCACAATCTATAAGAAAATACCGCTCAAGCACATTAAGCACTTGAGCGGCAGAATTTCTATTGGAAGTGGGAACGGCAGAGCCGCTCCCGAGAATTGTAAGTTCAAACTTCATCAATTACTTGCCTTCTTTAGCAGCATTTTCCATCTGTTCTTTCAAAGCGGCCAATTCGGTAATATCACCCAAAGTTGTTTTTTCCAGTTTTTCTTTCACCTGTTTAACAGCTTTCTTGGTTGATTTCTCTTCTGCACTTCTCTTAGCTTTCTCTTCTGATTTCTGGGCATCTTCGAATACGCGGGAATGAGAAACGATGATACGTTTGGCAGCCTTGTTGAATTCGATTACCTTAAACGGCAGTTTCTCTTCAACTTTAGCCTGAACACCGTCTTCTTTTACCAAATGTTTCGGAGTTGCAAATCCTTCCACACCATACGGCAGGGCTACAACAGCACCTTTCTCGAAGATTTCAGTGATAGTGCCTTCGTGGATAGAATCAACGGTGAAGATTGTTTCGAAAACATCCCATGGATTCTCTTCCAATTGTTTGTGTCCTAAACTCAAGCGACGGTTTTCTTTATCGATTTCCAGAACTACCACCTCAATCGGAGCACCAATCTGAGTGAATTCTGCCGGATGTTTCACTTTCTTCGTCCAAGACAAGTCTGAAATATGAATCAATCCATCAACACCTTCTTCGATTTCTACAAATACACCGAAATTAGTGAAATTGCGGACAATGGCAGTGTGCTTAGTTCCGACGCTATATTTTTCTTCGATATTCTGCCATGGATCAGCTTTCAATTGTTTGATACCCAAAGACATTTTACGTTCTTCACGATCAAGAGTCAAAACAACAGCCTCCACTTCGTCTCCAACTTTCATAAAGTCCTGAGCAGAGCGCAAGTGCTGAGACCATGACATCTCAGAAACGTGGATCAATCCTTCAACACCCGGAGCGATTTCAACGAATGCGCCGTAATCAGCCATCACCACCACTTTACCTTTGACAACATCGCCAACTTTCAAGTCTGCGCTTAAAGCATCCCATGGATGCGGAGTCAGCTGTTTCAAACCTAATGCGATACGTTTCTTCTCATCATCGAAATCCAAGATAACCACATTCAGTTTCTGATCCAACTGAACAATTTCGTTCGGATGATTTACACGGCCCCAAGACAAGTCGGTAATATGGATCAGACCATCTACACCGCCCAAGTCGATGAACACGCCGTATGAAGTGATATTCTTAACAGTACCTTCCAGTACCTGTCCTTTTTCAAGTTTAGAGATAATGTCTTTCTTCTGCTGTTCCAGTTCAGCTTCGATAAGAGCCTTGTGAGATACAACAACGTTTTTGAATTCCTGGTTGATTTTAACCACTTTGAATTCCATTGTTTTACCAACATACACATCGTAGTCACGGATCGGCTTAACGTCAATCTGAGAACCCGGCAAGAAAGCTTCAATACCGAATACGTCAACGATCATACCGCCTTTAGTACGGCATTTGACATAACCTTTAATGATTTCATCATTTTCCAATGCTTCGTTCACACGGTCCCAGCTGCGCAATGCACGAGCCTGTTTGTGAGAAAGGGTCAACTGACCTTTTTTATCCTCCTGAGTTTCAACGTAAACTTCAACTTTGTCACCTACTTTCAATTCAGGATTGTAACGGAATTCGTTCAAAGAGATAATACCGTCGGATTTGTAGCCGATATTAACAACAACCTCTCTTTTGTTCATAGAGATAACTGTTCCTTCAACTACTTCTTTTTCTCCTACTTTAGAGAGAGTTTCAGCGTATTTCTGTGCCAACGCTTCTTTTTCGGATGCAGGTACAATTGAATCATTTGCATAAGCATCCCAATCGAAATTTTCATCCGGTTCTGCACTTGTCACCGGAGCAACATTCTTAGCAGTTTTTTCTGCAGCAGCAGTCTGCATCTCTTTCTGTTCTTCTGACATAATTAATTTAATTGTTTCCTATCTAATAAGTTAGACATTATTTTTATAAATCGGGCGCAAAGATACGAATATTTCTATCAGATACAATACAATCTTCTACTTTTCTTCCAATTCTTGTGCCAATCTCCGAGCTTCCAACATATTATCCTCTATCGAACAATAAGTCCAACTCCCATAGCGTCCGATGGAATAAACACTCTTCTCTGCCAATTGCGCTTTAAATGAAGCTAATGCATCATTACCTTTTTTATTGATATGCACATAAGCAGGATCCATCAATACAGCTTCATAATCTACCAGATTCTGAGTCGTGACAATTCCCAAACGGCGCAAATCACCCAAGACCCGCTCCAGATACAATCCTTCTTTATCCAGACTTTGATTTTCCGGGAATCCTATTTCAACATACAGCGACATTCTATCAGTCCCTAAAATATTATCATAATATCCCACCCTATAAAAGATGATATCCTTATCGGGAACATAAATCCAATTGTTCGTCTTATCCTCACCCTTGCTGTCAAAGCCTAAATTAAAAACCAGCACCTTATTGCACGAAAATGTATCTACCGGATAAGAAATCCCACATTTATCCAATAACTTCGGGAAAGGCAAACTGGATATCAAACGGTCATAGGCAATCTCTCTCCTGGTTGTTATGACCATCTTTTTATCCATATCAATATGCAGCACCTCTTCTCCCAATGAAACATTTTCTCCCTTTATATTAGCCAATAACGATGACACATACTCCATAGCCCCTCCTCGTGGATAGGTAAAACGAGCATTATAAGAGGAATTATCGGAATTTCTAAAATTCAACACAATATCTTCCTTACACGCTTTCGGGAAAAAACGTCCCATGGCATCCACATCCAAACGGTCCAAGTCGCATGCATACAATTTCTCATTATAAGGCACCAAAAACTTCTCGGCTATAGACTTTCCCAAATTCGCATATACCATCTCCTTAAATGTAGCATAATGCTCCGCTTTTGCAGCAAACAAATCATACAAACAATCAACAAACTCTTCCTTTTCAAGTTGGTGAATATTCTTCTGAAAAGGAAAATCAATATACTTCCCTTTATACAGGATTTGTGTATGTTTGTCTACATGTACCAAGGTCTCCGGAGAAATATTCTTGCACACATATTTCTCCATATCAGGATTCTGAAAATGAAAAAAATGACCGGAATAATCCCATACAAAACCATTTCTTTTGATTGTCCGGCAATATCCGCCCGGTTCGTTTTCTTTTTCAATAATTTGAAAGGCGTTTTTTGTAAAATTAGCATAGCTGATTCCCGAAATCCCTGCTCCTATAATTAAATCCATTATGATCTGTATTTAAAAAAGCCGTTTATAGCCCAATGAATAAAATAATAAACACTTCTGATCAAACCCAATTTTTCAACATTGCGATATACTAAAAACTGAGGTTTCATCACCTTTTTCTTATTTCCGGTAGTACTTGCAGCAAATACCCGATATGATGCCAATACTTCCGGATTACCGTAAGCATAGTCCACTTTTTTCAACAGACTCAGCCAAAATGCAAAATCATCTCTCATACTTTTCAACGCCTCGTTAAAAAAAACATCCCCCGTTCTGGTTTTATCAAACAATGCCGTCAGACAGGAGATAGAACATGTTTTCAACAATCCTTTATAATTCACTTTAACCGGCACTATAAAAGGACGCAAAATTTCCTCCCCCCTCTCATTGATTCTGCGATAAGAAGCATATACGATTCCTGCATCCTTTTCCTGCAAAAACTGCAACTGTTTTTCCAAAAAAAACGGTTCCCACAAATCATCGGCATCCAAAAAACAGATATAACGCCCCTGTGCATGACGCAAAGCATTATTTCGAGCAGAAGCCGAACCGCCATTGGGCTGCCTTATCAATTTTATTCTAGGATCCCGCTGCGCATATTTTTCCACCAAAGCAGGACTATTATCCTTCGATCCGTCATCCACAACCAACATTTCCCAATGAGGATAAGTTTGTTCCAACACAGAATCAATCGTCTGTACAACAAATCTCTCGCCATTATACATGGGAGTTACAATAGACACCAAATCATTTTCCATAGAATCAATATATTATAAATTCCTGCCACAAGCAGATTAATATTCACATTATCATTCAATGCATCCTAAAGGACAATAAATTAAGCAATTTCACCGATTTATAAAACAAACCGGGATATACGGACAGTCTTACCATCACCCGATGAGGCCATGGCAGATTTTTCCTTACAGACATCCTGTTATAATTTCTGTACATTGAATGCTCCATATTCCACTGCCATATTTTGCGATATTCATCATAAGGCAAACGCTGCGACATCTGCATCAGATTATATAACACAGATTTCAAATAACGGGCTTTAAACAATCCTTCCACCGATACAAACACTCCTTTTGCCTCCAAATATTCCCTTACCTTATCCAAAGCAATTACCATATGGCTACACAAACGCTGATAAGAAGCGCGAGACGTACTGCCATCCCTCTCTATCGCATGATAGAACACCTTGTCTACAAACGTCACTTTACGAGCGCAACAAGACACGACAATGGCATATAACGTGTCTTCATTGACAATACCCGATTCAAAAAACAAACAATTGTCAATTATAAATTTTCTATTATACATTTTAATGACGGGAGCAACCAATATATTCCTTACCATCATGGCATCCTCCAATATTTCCCTACCCTGCATCACCAGTTTGTCAAACTTCCTGCCATAAATTGTTTTTGTACCTCTTTGAGGATTGTCAAACTCAAAACGACACTGGACGAAATCAGATTTTTCCTGCCGGATATTACGATACAACACTTCCAACATTTCTGCTTCAATCCAATCATCACTATCAACAAATACAATATAATCCCCCTGAGCTTCACGAATCCCCACGTTTCTGGCGACAGCTTGTCCTGAATTTTTTTGAGATATAAGTCTGATACGCGAATCATTTGCAGCAAACCGTCCGGCAATTGCCGACGAACCATCTGTTGAGCCGTCATTCACTAGAATAATTTCAATGTCATCCAAAGTTTGTTTGACAATACTTTCAAGACAAGCCTCCAAATAAGCCTCTACATTATATATAGGTACTATTACCGAAACCTTCATAATCCATTATTAAATCAATCAATGCCTGACAAGTTGTCGGAACAATCCGTCCCACTGTTTCATAACTTCCGACTGCATATATTTTTTTACCGTTTCACGAGCTGCAACTCCTGCCTGAAAACGTCTGTCTTCATCCTCCATCCATTCCATCAACTTTTGTGCAAATCCCTCCATATCGCCAACAGGCACCAGACTGCCAAAAGCATCAGCTACCACATCCTTCGGTCCGCAAGGACAAGCAAAAGATACTATCGGCAATCCATATGACATCACTTCCAACAGCACCATAGGCAGACCTTCAAATCGCGATGTCATGGCATAGACAGAACTTTTCAAATATTCATCTCCAATATGCGAGGTTGCCGGATTCAGAGAAATCGTTTTTTCCAAACCATAGTCACGAATCATTTCATCCAGCTTTTTCTGTTCCTGCTCCGCTCCGTTTCCAAATACACACAATTGCCAATCCGGATATTTCTGATGTACCAGATTCCAAATCCGAATCAGGTAATCAAATCCTTTTTGATAACTCAATCGTCCCACACTAATGACACGCTTTGCCGTCAAGGCTGCCTGTTCTGTCGGATACACCGTCAGAAAATTAGGAATCACACGGATATTATCCATATTTCCCCATGCCTCTTTATCCTCTTGGGTCAAAACAACAAAGGCATCATATTTCCGAATCGCTCTTTTCCAACTTATCAAACGCAATTTTTGTGCAAAGTAAATAATTTTATTCTGTGCTTCAATCAGTTTTATATTCTTTGAAAAATGAAACTCCAATATTTTACGACTGCCATCTCTGATTTTCGTTAAAAAATCCATTTCCCGGCAAAACATCGAGATACAGATATCCGGATGCACCCGATTCAATAAAGAATCCAGACATTTTTTATGACGCCTTTTTTTAAATTCCTGTAACAATAACCTGACAAACAGATTCTTATTTTTTTCGGCATCATAATCAATCCCGAAATCTATAAATTTAATTTTATCCGAAAACTCGAAAAAATTACTTCTATTTTGCTGATCTGTTGTTACAATATACACATCATATCCCAATACATCTGCCAAATAATTGGCTTTATACATCAGAATTCTCTCCATTCCTCCAGAATTGAAGGTACTGTTGACACAATACATTATCTTCATCCCGCTAATATTTATTCAATGGTACATCAAAAATCGTTTGATAGGGAAGATTCCCGTGATAGGCAGGTTCTTTACCGGACAATATCAAAAACATCAGCCAGGTTATTCCCAACAGAACAGCACCGTTATGCCAGTCTTTTTTCACCAAAAGGGGTGCCAGAATCACATTCAAATAAGTCAAATAGAAAACAACACGTCCAATCAAATGAAATTCAATAAATATATTGTAGAATAAAATTCCCAACAAATAAACAGTCAATAATACCGGACGGTTGATTACATCCGAGAAAAACAGAATAAACAATGCGACACACAAACCAAACAACATCACAGTTGAAAATCCTACATCTTCGGCCATCATCCTTTCTGTCAACTTATATTGGTCGTACAACGGGAAAGCCATCATCAATTTTGTTCCAATCTCTTTGAAAGATCCTAACAGATACATGATATACGTTCCGACCAAAACAACTGCCCATGTTATTTTCGACAATCGCAATCTGGCTACGAACACCAATGGAAACAACAATATCACCGAAAGATGGAACAACAACATCGGCAAAAGAGACAGAATATATTTCCAATACTTCCTCTCCTCCAGATAGTGCACAACCGATAGAAAATAAACCAATACAAAAGCCTGCCTCACCTGATTTGTCAACATAAACTGCAATAGAAATGCCATTGAAAAGAACAAGCCCAAGGTTAGTATCCTCTCCCGGATAAACATTTTAAAAAGAAAGAAATAACTTAATATGGTCATTACCCCCAACACTCCGACATACCCTGTCTGAGACCATGCAAAACACTTGTTCAACCACCTGTATCCTAGCTCCACATCATAAGGATATCCGTATTTCACCAAATAAAATATAGTCATATATCCCTTGTAGTCATTCCCAATATCATAACGAATCGCCCAAAAAAATACTACAAAAGCAAATGTAAGCAACAGTCCCAACGGACGATATCCCGATCGCTCGGTCCAATAAGCCAACCCACAAGCAATGATTATAAATACATTATAAATAAGTCCACTTTCAAAATCCATATATTCCGACTTTTATGCATATATCAACTACATTTTCAGAAAATCATATCAACAAAAGTCATTTGCTAAAATCTCCGCACAGCACTGACATATTTTTATGATAAACAAAAAACAAAAATAGACAGATTTTGATATATACCAAAACAAAATTTTCCAATCCTGATTATTAAGCGATATAAAATATATCCTGCCTGCATATTGGCATGATAACCTTCTCTTTATTTAAAAACGTATAGCTACAGATTATACACGGCACGAAAAGACAGATAAACATCCGTACTGAAATCATGGTAATAATAACAGGAATTCTGGTATGAACCCGTAAATATTGCACACTCCGAATGTCCAGGAATCACCTTTGGACTTTTCACATTGTGTTCGGATGCAAGACATACCTTGTAACGAAGCTCCCGAAGGACTAAGATAGAATCCTGTAACTCTTCCAGGATTATCAAAGAGCCAGACAGACAGCTATGCCGAACTGAGAATCGGTATGCCCGGACGCTTTTATGTTAAGGTAAAAGCGAACAAAGAAAATCCTCTGCTACACATATAATTGCAGCAAAGGATTTTATCTTTTATCTGAAAAGTATTTCTATATATTATCAATAAATCGCCATATCCATAATGGTTCCCTGAGAATTTATCACGGGTGATTGGCTACATGTTTTTGTATTCCTGTCATACACGAACAATCCCGCTCCGTTGGACGTTGTCACCAGACCGAAATAGACTTGATTGTTTTTATGATTTATAGCGCAACTATAACCATTGGTTCTCGGGAAATCAAGGACTTCCCCTGTACAATTATAGAGATCAGCTTTAAAGGAATAGTTTGTCTTGTCGTTGATGTAGTCAGGACCAGAAGCTCCGATGAATGCCGGGCAATAACCGAAGAAATATAGTTCTCCATTTCCGGCATAGTGATAAGAAAGTACATATTGTAACTTTCCACCCTCTACGCCAGGCCATGTCCTATCTGTTAGATTAAAGCAATAGTTCTTGTCAAATTCAGTCTCACCATTTTTTATGCGTAATAACCCGCAGTATTGCTCAGGTACATAGCCATAGGAACCCCAGCAAGGAATGTACAAATCGTTCTTTTCATCGACAAACATAGCACCTACACCTATTATCGTTGCTGCAGACAACCGATAATCAACGATTTTTTTAATCGGTTTATCCGTTTTGGCATCCACTAACAATACATGTGCCCCTTTTTTACAAATAGGCATGTTATCGAATTGTCCCAGCCCGATATAAAGGATATCATTGCGCAGGAATAGGCCGATAGGATTTGGCGTATTACTACCGTCAACACCCCATTTGGTATCGGCCAAGTCTATTTCGCCTGTCCTTTCCATCGTCGTGGGATTGAAGATGACAATCTTGTTTTCTATGGGGGCCGAAGCATAGGCCTTTGTCTCATTGACCACCAACATATTGCCGGCCATCGGTGCCATACGGTCTATCTGGATTTCTCCTGTTTTTGTCAAGGTTCCGTCATCATTCCGAATGTATTTGTAAACATAGGCATCTGCCGCACCTCCGATACTGAAAACCCAATCCTTGAATGTGGCAAGATAAGGAGTGCTTTTTACCTCATGTGCATTAGTAAAACTAACACTTCCACCCGCGATATCCGATACGGGAACTATATAGCCCATAGATGCCTGCGGAGCCATGTCGATGGCGAGAATCATCTTGGTCTTTCCCTTTGTTTCAGTCGTTTCCTGATCGTCACTACTATCACTGCAGGAGACCATAGCAAGACCTCCTGTCAGACATGCTACTAACAAAATTAACTTTCTCATTGCTCTTATTGTTTTAATTGTTTACCAATCAAGTGAAGTAAAACGAATCTTAAGCGAGAAAAGACGACCTGCTAACGGATAATTGAAATTGGTCATTTCATCTGCATTAAGAATATTGTGGCATTCTGCTCCGAAGATTATTTTCCGTTTCCAGATACCGTATTCAAGACCGAGAGTATGAATACAAGTTCCTGGTATTTTATAGTTTTGATTTTTACTTAATTCGTAACCATAATAATATTTGTTCGTATATCCTCCTTCATAATAAATACGGGTATATTGGTTTCGACCACCAAAGAGATTGTCTTTTCGATAGTCTGCCATCCAATTGAAATATAGAATAGGTATATGCGGTAACTGCATTTTATAGGTTTGGCTTGGGGTATTTGTTCCAAACAGATATTTGGAATAATCAAGCGATTTTTGCCAAGAGCCATTCAGCGATACAAACCAGTTTCGGTTGATATCCCATTTTACTTCGGCATCAGCACCATAGAGCAAAGCTTTGCCTAAATTCTGATATTTATAATATCCCGCTTGTGCAAGCATATACATCATGTTCCTTACTTTTGTTGTATATACATTTGCTTCAAGTTGCAGCCGAGACTCATTATTGTAGTAGTAGTCGTACATCATCCCTAAATTATAATTATCCGCCATTTCAGGATTCAATGCCGTATTGACCTGAGTCGTGATACGGTCTCCAAGGATTTCCTCATATCGCGGCAAACGGTAATTATGCTCCAGCGCTACTTTCAAATACCAATGACGGGGTAAATTATATTTCAGGGCAATGCTGTAGCCTAAATTGTCTCCTGTTCGGTCAGTTTTGACCGGCTCACTGACCGATCCATATGTCAGGT
The DNA here is from genome assembly GCA_020024465.1 of Odoribacter sp. Classification (GTDB taxonomy): domain Bacteria; phylum Bacteroidota; class Bacteroidia; order Bacteroidales; family Marinifilaceae; genus Odoribacter. The sequence goes on along the minus strand of JAHHTT010000017.1, from coordinate 1,808 downwards.
CAACAGTCTCACCGTTCACGCCAAAATGATAATATCGTCCGGTAATAACGGATGTCAGTTTGTCATTAAACCATCTGTTTTCGAATGACAAAGATGAGATAAGTCCTGTTACATCCGATTGGAGCCCACAAAGTTTTTTCTTTAAGAACTTTTCAGCTTCCGGATCATTAGCCTCCTGAGTAACATATCGAAAATCATTGTTCAAATTGACGGACATTTTATCAGGAACCAAATGATATTTTAAATTTAGATTGAAACGGATGTCATGAGTATGGTCGTCTGAAAGATTTGGGACACTACCTTTTTCTCCTTTGTAGCTATTAGGACGTTTGTTGCCATAAAAATCATATACATATGAAGATGTATCATTCAGACATGAATTGGTGTACAGATAGCCTCCATTGAATTTCATATCCAAATTCTTGGCAAGAAAGGATTTTCTTTCAAAATGCAAAGTACCCCCTGTAGTAAATGCTTTGTTGAAAGTATGTCGGATGTTCGTTTCGATACCTTGCATCTCTTTTCGGTTAGCATATCCCAAGATTTCCAATTCTGCCTCATCAAAATAGCCATTCATAAAATTGAAACTGACGGCATAGTCGATCATTTTCAAATGGTCATGGTCTCTTTTTATTTTTAAGCCTTCTACATAGGGAGATTCTATAGTGTAATCATTTGCCGCCAAAGTTCCACCTGCATATAGAGTCATGGCTGTATTTATCTTATTAAAAAAATGGCGAACAGTCGCACTACCCTCATGCGTTCCGTAACTTTGTATTTTATATGCCAAATCGTAAAAATCCTTATCGGCATCAATTGTCACCACATTGACAGCACTGCCCAATCCGTCTCCTCCAAACTCCGGTGGAACAATCCCTTTGTATATTTCTATACGGTCAATGAACTGAAGCGGAATATCATTGATGGAAAAGTTTCCGTCAGGCGTATTTAGTGGGTAACCATCCATATATATTTGAACTCTATTGCCCTCCAACCCACGGACATTTATTTTAGTCTGACTTCCAACTCCTCCTGTCTGTCTGATCTTTACGCCAGTTTGATGGTTAAGGACCTCACTTATTGAGGTTCCTCGCCCTGCCAACATTTTACCGTCTATTACCGTAACAGGAACACCCTGTTGTTTAACTTCTCGTATCTCAGGTCTTTCACCGATACCTACAACTTCAACACCGTCCAGTTGCATATTTGCATCTTCCATATAGACATCTAAAATTTTGGTCTCTGATTCAGAAAAAACAACAGCTTTGGTTACTTTTTTCAACCCAATACATGAAAAAACTACAGTTGATTTACCAATCGGTAGATTTTTCAACTCATAATGACCTTGATTATCTGTAATCGTTCCTATTGATGTATGTTCAATCTGTACTGCTACCCCAATCAGCGGAGACTTATCCTCTGAATTTTTGACACAGCCCACTAAAATTTGCTGAGCTACGGCGGAGAGATTGAAAAAAGAAGAAAAAAGAAGAACAAGTAAAAACGTACTGTCAAATCTTCTTCTATTAGAAAATATACAACCTATATTCATTATATCATCTTTTTTTATACAAATTTATTCCGTTTTCAAAGAATGCACAATACCTATATTTAGGTGTTTTAATGTCAAAATAGCCTAAAATTTATGTTGATTAATAATCTCGTATAAAAGTCATATATGTATGCCACCAACATCATGCAAAGCATACATTACTAAGAAAAACGGATTCCATAGCAATCCCCTCAAATTTTGCTCCAACCGGTAAAGGCGGTCAGGGTCGAATTTGGTCATTACCGGATCGTCGTTA